>CAZUSO010000007.1:0-64982 GCA_964622775.1 uncultured Taibaiella sp.
TCCTGCGGTAATGTCTAATCCGTAAACGGTATTGCCTGCAATGGTGCTGTTGACTAATTTTACGGTATCGCCGCTTTGTTTCAGACCGCCATTAGGATTACTGATGATAGCGGAATTGGTGATAATCGTCGGTGTATTCATATTGACAATACCGCCTGCATTATTGTTTTTAAACAGCAATGCGTACAGGTTTACCGAACCGCCTGTATTGTACAGGCCGCCGCCCTGGCTGCCTGCGGTATTGCCTGTGGCGGTGGCGGTGCTTATGGAATAAACAGCGTTGTTATTATACGCCATGCCTCCCGAACCCGATGCGGTATTATCAGTGGCGGTTAGTTTACTCAGCGAAAGCGTAGCATTGTTGTTGTACGCCATACCGCCCGAACCGGAAGCCGTATTATTGGTCGCCGTTACTTCACTCATCGTAGCGGAAACATTATCGTTGTACATGCCGCCGCCATTCACGGCTGTATTGTTGTTAAGGCTGATGTTAGTAAATACCGGATTACCGATATTATTATAGATACCGCCGCCATTGATATTGGCGGTATTGTTTTGCAGCGCTATGTTGTCCATTTTGACGGTGGAATAGCGGTTGAAGATGCCGCCGCCATAGTTGGCGGTATTGTTTTTAAAAACGAGGTGGCGGAGTGTGGGTGATGCATAACGGTTGTTCATACCGCCGCCATCGCTGGCGCTGTTACCGTTGATGAGGGTAAAGCCGTCTAACAGGGCTGTACTGTCTAAGGGATTAGCTGCGGTAAAGAAGTTCCACACCACCGGCTTCAGGTTCATGCCATTCAATATAGAGCCTACACTTCCCGATGTGTCGGGCATGATCCTGTTATTGCTCAGGTTAATGATACCATTGTCGGGGTCGAAGCCGCCGTAAATTTTCACGCCGTTTTTCATCACAAAACTATTGTCCGGCGAGGGTATATTATAATTGCCTTTGGCTGCCCATACCTGTTGCGTACCGTTGGCATCAATAGCCCTTTGCAATTTGTGGGTGGCATTCGCCCAACTGTCGCCTGTGCCTGTTCCGGTGGAGGCAGGCTTTACATACATCACAGGCTGCGCATTGGGGTTCAGCATAAACTCGTAAGCGCCCATATCTATGGTCGTATCCGTTACCCGCGGATGCCCCATAATATCTCTGGAAGCAGTGGAAAGGGCGGGGAAAGCGCTATTGTAGCCGCTATTGATGGCAGGCACATTCCAGCGCAGGGAGTAATTTTTAGCTGCCGTATCGGCAAAAACATTGTTTACATTCCAGCCGGTGGCGTCGGCATTGCCGCCAAAAGAAGGCAGGGCATTGTTTTCTACAAAAGAAAAGGTGGAAATTATATTGCTGCCGCTCAAGCCCGATACTGTACCGAACAGTACGGAATTGGTCAGCGTTACCGCACCCGGATTGTTGGCATCAAAAGGGGTGATGGCAATAGCGTTGGAGGCGTTGCCGGCTATGGTAACGCTGCGCAGGGCAGTACCGCCGCCGGTCTGGTACAAGCCCCTGCCCGCATTGCCTACAATAGCGGTATTGGTAACCGGCGGCGAGGACATGATATTATAAATGCCGGTATTGCCGTTGCCGGTAATGAGCAGGTTGCTGAGCGTGGGTGAGGCATAGCGGTTATGAATGCAGCCTTCGTTAGCGGCTCCGGTGGCGTTTTTCAGCGTAAAGCCGTCTAACACGGCGGAGGTATCCATAGCGGTGGCGGCGGTAAAATAATTCCAGATAATGGGGCGTTCGTTATTGCCGTCTAATATGGAACCGGCCTCCCCCGATCCCCCTCCGGCAGAGGGGGGCGTGGCGGGCATAATACGGGCATCGTTCAGGCTGCTGATACCATTGGCCGGGTCGAAGCCGCCGTATATCTTCACGCCGTTTTTCATCACAAAGCTGTTGGGCGAGGGTACTTTATACGTACCTTTGGCTACAAATACCTTTTGTGTACCTGAGGCATTAATTGCGCCCTGCAAATTAGCCGTAGCATTTGCCCATGAGCTACCATCGCCCAAACCTGTTTCGCTTGTTTTTACGTAAGCAATGCCATTAGCGCCGGAGGAAACTTTGTATTCGTGTGCGCCTAAATCAATCGTGCCGTCCGTAACTCTGGGCAACTTATCAAGGTCAGTGGAACTGGCATTTAAACCCGGGAAAAAACTGTTATTGCCCGCATTAATGGCAGGAGAACCGTATCTTAACCTGAAAAAACCATTAGTAGGGTCTGAAAATATTTGTTCGTAAGTATAAGTGCCGGTATCAACAATATTACCACTTGCATTGTAAATATTTAATACACCGTCAGTTCCCTGAATAATGGAAGAATTCATTACTGGCGCTGCTCCGCCATCTACCCGACCGCCCATAACGATACAGTTTTTTAAGTTGGCAGAATATCCATTCATGAAATTTAATGCAAGACCTACTATTTGGTAAGGCGTATTTCCTGCAATCGTACAGTTCGTCATCGTAATTCCTGAAAAAGCACCGTATATCACAGTCGAAATATAAGGACCTGTATTCCCCGTCATTGCATTTTTCGTTATTTCCACATTGGTAAATACAGGGCTACAATATTCATCCATCCATACGGCGGATGTGTGCCATCCCTGGTTTCTGATGATGTAAGAATTGCTAATAGTGGGATTGGAGTGGTTTTCTATGGAAATACCACCACCACCGCCATAACTATTAGCCCAACTATCCCGAATCACCAGATTGTTATACACTGCGGAAGAATAAGAATTATATATACCGCCACCATTACCGGAGGCTGAACCACCTGCTACCGTAAAGCCGTCTATTTTTGCAGAGCTGTTGAGGGCGGTAGCTGCGGTAAAATCATTGAAAATTACGGGTCGGGTATGATTGGCTTCCAAAATAGAGCCTACGGAAAAATCGGTAGGGCTGGGCATAATGCGGGCATCGTCTAAACTGTCAATACCGTTGGCAGGGTCGAAGCCGCCGTAAATTTCTACGTTGTTTTTCATGATCAGGCTGTGCTCTGTGCGGTAATAAGTACCCACTGCCGCAAATACCTTGTGCGTGCCGGCTACGTTTACCGCTGCCTGTATATCGGCGGTGGCATTAGCCCATGAGGAGCCGTCTGCCAAACCGGATGGCGCTGGCTTTACATATACAATATTGCCTGCGCCGGTAGTAATATTAAATTCATAAGCGCCCATATCAATGGTATCGGCATAAAGCCTCGGTTTTCCGTAAAGGTCTTTGGAGTTTGCGTTTAAGCCGGCAAAATAACTGTTGCTGCCTTTGTTAATCACGGGAGCGGTATAAAGCAAACGGTAATCGCCTCCGGTGGAATTTACAAAGAGTTGCTGTACGGTAACGCCTGTACCGTTCATATTGCCATTGGTAACATCGCTGCTGTTTTGTACCAGCGAGTTAAAAGCCGTGTAAGCGCCGGTCATGCTGCCAAAGGCAAGGGTATTGCGCAGCGTAACCGTACCGCTTGTGTTATACACCGCGCCGTTGGAGTTGTTAGCCAACGTAACATTGGTAAACGTGGGCGCAGCGGCTAAGGGCAATGTCTGTTGCAAACCCACCCCGGTGTTATTCACAATAGCGGTATTGGTTATTTTGGCTGCGGAGTTGGTGAGGTACACCGCCCCCAATCCGTTATTGCCTGTAATGAGCAGATTGCGGAGCGTGGGCGAGGCGTAATTGTTGGTGATGCCTGCACCTCCGGTGGGCGCATAGCCGCCGGTAATGGTAAATCCGTCCAGAATGGCGGTGCTGTCCATAGCGTTGGCTGCGTTAAAACCATTCCAGATAACCCGGTGCTGGTTATTTCCGGTTAATACTGATCCAGCCTCCCCCTGCCCCCCTCCGAAGGAGGGGGAAATGCCGGGCATAATACGGTTGTTGCTGAGGGTGGCAATGCCGTTGTCGGGGTCGAAGCCGCCATATACGGCTACGCCGTTTTTCATGACCAAAGCGGTGGAGGGCGTGGTGTAAGTGCCTTTGGCAACAAACACCTGCTGTACGCCCGGCGTGTTGATAGCGCCCTGCAGGTCGCCGGTGGCATGTTCCCATGTATTGCCCGTGCCAAATCCGGTAGCGGTGGGCTTTACGCAGATAATGCCGCCGTTGGGAACGAGGGCATATTCAAATGCGCCGATGTCTATGGCATTGCCTTTCAGCCGCGGATTGCCGCCCAAATCTTTAGTATTTGCATTCAAACCGTCATAAAGGCTGTCCTTGCCCACATCAATAGCAACAGCTCCGGCTTTGAGCCTGAAAATTTCCGCCGTATCCATAAATAAATCTGCCGGTTGGATATTGGTAGCGGAGGAAAGCCCGTTGAGCGTATATAGCGTACTGTCCAATATGGAATAATTGACCGCAAAAGTGCCGCCCTGTACGCCATACACAATACTGTTGCTGATAGCGCCTGCCGTGCTTGTGCCTCTAAGACTGTAAGGCGAATTGGCGGTAACGGTACAGTTGAGGAGCTTAATGCTGCCTGTGCCTCCCTGCTGGAAAATGCCGCCGGGCATCTGCGGCGTGCCGGTATAGCTGCTGGTATTATTGCTGACTTCGGTATTGATAAGCACCGGCGATGAACCGCTTGTGCTGTACAAACCACCTGCCTGTCCGCCTGTATTGCCTTTGATATAGCAGTTGATGATAAGGGGAGAAGCCTCTACGGAATTGAGTATTCCTCCGCAAACACCCCCGGCATTGCTTTTTATAGCGAGATTTCTTAATGTGGGCGAGGCGTATGTATTCAATATTGCTCCGGCACTATTAGTACTGAAACCTTCGGTGAGCGTAAATCCGTCCAGCACGGCGGTAGTGTCCAATGGCGCTGATTGCGAAAAGGCATTGAAAACGACCGGCCGCTGGTAGTTGCCGCTCAAAATGGAGCCGTTATTATTGTACGGATCAGGCAGAATGCGGGTATCCGACAAGTCATCAATTCCATTATTTGGGTCGAAGCCGCCATAGACTGCCACACCGTTTTTCATGTTATACCCCGAATTGGCAGGGTAATACGTGCCGGTGGCTACAAAAACCTTTTGTACGCCTGCGGCGTTGATGGCGCCCTGTAGGTTGGCGGTGGGGCTGCTCCAGCTACTTCCGTTGCCGGTACCGGACGGCGTCACATACACAATACCGTTGGTAGGGGAAATTTGAGCATGAACTAAGAAGCTGCATAATAACAGCATGAGGGTTAGCGGCTTCTTAACCTCAGATAATATTTTTGCACCGTGCACATTCATAAAGCAGGAAAAAGTCATTCTCATAATTTAACCGGTCTTTGATTTTAATTCGTTTTTTTTGTGTTCTATTGCTTTCAGTTCTATATCATAATGCCGCCATATCAGCCCGATAAGAATGATAGATATTAATAAAAACACGATTAGTAAAACGAGCTTCCTGTCATTCACATCAGCATATCGCATATATATTGGCTTGGGAGGTCAAACTTAGCTTACCGGAAAGAAAAAAGCCCGAAACAGGGGCTTACAAAATGCTTACAATTAGACTTACAGGTATTAATTCAATGACTGTTATTAATTTAAACTTTATTTCTTTAGGATATGAAACGAGGCGGAACCTGCGCAGCAAGTATGAAGAAAAGGGAGCATGAGGGCAGGCGCATCCCCGGTTCAGCAGGAAGGCTTCCGCAATCCGGGGGCACAAAGAGCCATCTCAAAAACGGTAAATGCAAGCGAAGGGCAAAAAATGCGCCTGTTGACTTTCTAAGTTGAGGTTTTATTTATGTAACTTTGTGATAAGCAATAAAACGTGTGGACATGGAAATTACATTAAAGATAGATAAACGGAGCAAACAGGCGAGGGCGTTTTATGAATACATTAAAACATTACCTTTTGTAGAGCTTAAGAAGCCTCGTTACAATAAAGAAAACGAGAACGCAATAAACGAGGTAAAATCAGGCAAAACGACTCAGGTATCTCTTGCCGATTTCAGAAAACAACTTTATTCGTAATGTATCTGCTTGAACAGACCGGACAGTTCAAAAAAAGATATCAGGCTCGCTAAAAAACGTGGTTTGGATATGCAATTGCTTGATGAAGTAGTTACTGGTTTGGTTGAAAAAGGTACCCTTCCGGCAAAAAACAAACCGCATAAATTAACAGGTAACTACAAAGGTTTTTGGGAATGTCATATCCAACCGGATTGGTTATTGATTTGGGAGCAGCATGAAACCATAAAACTCATCACACTCACAAGAACAGGTCACACAGCGATTTATTTTAAGCAACGATTCAGTTCGTTGGGAGATAACAGCACCTTCTGCCATAGGCGGGGACTTGTACTTGTTGAAATATCTGAACGATTGCAAAGTGGAGGAAGGATTGCAGGGGCAGTGGATGCAACTGATATAACGGAGAGCATAAAAAGTGAAAAGTGTACAAACAGGGGGCGGATGAGTGCCGCCTGACGTAAACTGCATGTAGGAGCAATCCATATAAGATTCTATACTTCACGCGGCGTAGTTTTGTGCATAGAGGTTCACGCAAAGACGCGAAGACAAAAAGATTTTTGATTGCACAATTTTATCGGGCGGGCAGTATAATGTGTATCTTTGATAAAATTTTTTTATTATGAAATGTCCATTATAAAATTTTCATTTTTATCACACAGAGGAATGAAAATTTTAATGTGGTAAGTTCCATTCGGTCATTAACACAATAAATATTTACGGATGAAAAAAATAACCCTGGTTGTATCCACCTGCCTGGCCTGCGCAACCGCAGTTACCGCACAAGATTTTATCAGCCCGCTTCAGTTGAAAAGCGCGGAAGACTTTTTGAAGGTTAATCCCGAACCGCCGAACGGCGCTGCTGCCGTTTTTATCCGTCAGACTCCTTCGAAGCCTGCTGCCGAGCAACAACGCCTGACCGGCTATTACGGCATTCGGACGGCTTCCTCCAACGGATCGGAAATTGCCCGGGATTCCTCCACGTATGTTTACGGAGGCATCAGAGGCACTAGGCCCTCCACGGAAAACTATATGCCGGTTCCGCTTAGCAAGTATGATACCGCATTTCAATACGACCCGACTAATAATTTTGCATCCGTAAAATATATCAACACCCGGCAATTTAATGATGCCGACCTGCTTACTGCCTGGAATAAACGGAACACCACAACGGATCAGGATGATGAATGGCTTACGCAGGAGTATTACCCGGACAATACGTTAATGGAATATACCAGGATGCAATATATGGATGAACAACACACGACTTATATTTTTACCCACCAGGAAAGCAACCAAAGCGGAAAGCTTACTTACGATACTATAATGCAATATCTGCCAGAATCCACTATATATTATCTTTATCAGATCAGAAATTATTCTTATGATGATAATAACCGGCTTACATCCGGGTATAAATACATGGATATTTTAAGTAATGATGAAACAATGGCGGATTATTACTATATTAACGGATATTTTTATTATGATGGTACCTCAGAAAATTACTATAAAGACAGCAGCTATACATATTATGTGATGAATAATGGAAATATTGAGAGTATGGACGTTGTCAATTATTATAATTATGATGCGGACGGGCGTCTTACAGAGAAATTAAGCATCCGATATGATTTCAATGCTTTGGGCGACTCCACCTCTAAAGAGTTCTATACCTACAACGGAGCCGGTAACCTGACCCAGACCCTCAGGCTGACTGCACTCGGAGGCAATTGGGTCAATTTAAGCAAAAAGAACTACGAATATACTTCCGGATTAATAAGCAGTGAAGCAGAATATATCTGGGACAATAACACCTGGAAACTCCTTACCAGAAATACTTATCATATCAACAGCCAACAGTTGGTAGATACTTTTGCCGTTTATGATGGAAACTACGGCAATACGGTTGCTCCCGATCTTGTCGCCGGAGGCATGCTCAGCTACAAACAAACCTTTGCCTATAATTCCTTTAAAAACTTAGATGAAAGAAATACTTACACCTATACGGAGCAATATAATGGAAGCGGTGTCATCACCGGCTCGGAAGAAGAAACGGCCACACGGGAGCATTTTTATTATACCACCTATGATGACGGATCTTCCATTCATGCAACGGACAGAAATAATATAGAGGTACGGATATACCCGAATCCTTCCGCAGGAATATTTACGGTTGATATTCCGGAAGAAGCAACCAGAGACGGGCTACAGGCGAATGTTTATGATATGACCGGAAGAATTATCCTTCAGCAACAGATTCTTAAACCTGAAACGGCGCTGAACCTCCAGGCTGCCGGAAAAGGAATTTATACGCTCCGGATAACGAACAACGAAGGCTCAAAAAATTATGCCCAAAGTATCGTGATTGCGCAATAAGCATTCCTCATGGCTCAGGTTACTTATGCCGGAGGGAGATAGCATGAAGAGAGACCTCGAAGGTTTTAGAAACCCTCGAGGTCTCTTCGGATTTCTTAACCGCCATTCGTGATGGGGCGCAGTGCATCACGAAAACTGATAAGGCCGATTTGCAATCTGCTTTTACCGGGCGGATTGTAAATCCTTTTATCTGTACTTCGGAATTACAAATTCCGAAGAGCGGAGTCATTGCGAACATAGTAAAGCAATCCCATTACAATTGCTGTTTTTGAGATTGCTTCGTTCCTCGCAGTCGCAATGACGTCTCAGTTTTGTCATACTGACCATCTCGCAGCTGCGAAGATTTGAAATGCACCTCTGCTTTTTTGAATAAAAGCATTCTGTCTTTTTGCTATGAATCTGAATGCTCCCGGCACAATACTCAATTATATTGACGGGGAATTTTGTGCACCTTCCGCCGGCAATTATACAGACAATATCAACCCGGCTACCGGCAAGGTGTACAGCAGGATACCCAGCAGCAACTCCGGTGATGTGAATGTCGCCTCAGAAGCCGCACAGAAGGCTTTTGAAAGCTGGCGGCTTGCCACGCCCGAAGCAATCTGAAAAATACAATACAGGTTGACGTCACATTTTATGCCCGGCCAATAAGCATAGCTGCGACAATTTAGGACATCGGGAGTATTATCCCTTAGATCAGGTATTTTTTATCATCTCTTCCAGCGAAATAGTATCGGAGAGGTTCAGTTTTTTCCGGATACGGTGACGCATTACCTGTACGGCATTGGGCGATACGCCCAGCATGGCGGCCATTTCCTTAGTAGAAAGATTTAAACGGGAAAGCACAAAATACCGCAGCTCGCCTTCGGAAAGCTCCTGATATTTTTCCTTAAAACGGCGGATCCATCCCGGGTAGGCGCTGTCAAACAGCAACTGGAAAGCCTGCCAGTCGTCTTCGGTAAGGATGGTGCTTTGTTGCAATTGCTGCACAAGTCCGGCTCGGTCTTCTTCCGTATCCCGGCTCTGCAATTGTGCTATCAGCTTGTTTTTTTCCAGGATGCTTTCGGTGAAGCTGTTCAGATTGAGACGGGCCATCTCCAGCTCCTGTGTTGCCGCCTGTAATTTCATATCCTTAGTGAGCTGTCTTTTCTTTTGTATAAAATAGGTCAGCACCAGTATAATGCACAGGATCAGCACCAGCAGAATCAGCAGATTACGCTCGGCAACCTTGCGTTCTCTTTCTATGGTGAAGGCGGCTATTTGCAATTCCTCCTGCTGCCGGTCCAGCTTTTGCTGCGCTCTTAATACCTGAAGCGCACTGAATTTTTCATTATACCGGTTAAGCGCCAGTATGGAAGAGTCCACATATTGCTTAGACCGGCGCCAGTCGCCCGTAGCCGCATACCATTTGCTCATGACCGGATACAGCAATCGTAGCCGGTCCGGCTGTTCCGCTTTCAGAATGTACTCCTGTGCATGAGTAATAAATTTTCCCGCCGCCGTCATCTTTCCCTGCTCCCGGTATATATCGGCCAGCGTTGTGGCAGATCCTGCGGCATCGCCATAATCTTTTTCCGCAACAGCTTCGTAAAAATTAGTTTCTAATAAAGGTATGGCCTTGTCATATTCCTGCTGCAGATACCGGTTTACTCCCAGGTTACCGGTAGCGATTCGTTTCCAGGCAGCGGCCTGCGGGAAAGGGGTGGATAGTATCTGATTAAAGTAATAATCCGAACTGTCCGGCTTGTTTTCCTGTTGGTAACATAAGCCCAGGTTATTCCGGGCAGCGTTTATTACCATCGTATTAAAGTCATTTTCGGGTAAGGCTATAGCTTTTTTAAAATATTTCTCCGCAACGGAGTAGTCCTGAAAAAAATAATAAGCCTCACCTATCTGCATTAAATCCCTTGCGGTTTCGGGGTAATCTCCCGGAGCTATTTTCGCCAGTTCTTTATCCAGCAATAAGTATTGCTCAAAAGCCAGCTCGTAGTTTTTTTCAATTTTCCAGTAAAATTCCGCCAAAGCCCTTAACGAGCGTGCCCTTAAAAACTCAATATTATCTTTGGTGGACGACTCCAGCTGATCTTTCAGTTTTCTGAGTGAAATGCCCTTAGGCTGACGCTGGTAGAAGGCGTTCCAGAAAACCAGGAAAAAATCCACATTCCGTTCTAAACCCCTGTCTTTATGCCTGCGGGCAAAAAGTTTTATGGCTTCCGCCTTATCAGCCCGCAATGCCGAGTCGGGGATATTGATTAAATCACGGTACATGGAATGGATACCATATATGTTTTTGCCGTAAGACTTATGTAGCAATGAATCATATTGTGCAGATGCGGAAAAAAAGAAAACCTGCTGCAATATCCCCGAAACATACAGGGCTTTGCACAGGCATACATTTTTAAATTGTCGGGTAAAATTCAATCTGAAAAACGCGTAAAGAAGTTCCAAAGTTAGTATCAAGAATAGAGAATTAATGAGCTTGCTTCATCTTTTTTTGTTTTTATGCACAATGACCGTAATGAAAATAGCAGGAGAATAAAGAAAAAAGTGCCGTCTTTTCAACCGAAATCTCGCGGATAGGTTGTAAGGTGGCGACATGAAGGACGCTATTCCAGGCGTAATCGGAGATTTCTCCATGCGAAAATTCTAATCAAATTATTTGGTAATTTGGAATTTCTTTGGTCGAATAGCATCATGATTATCAATGTGTTAGGAAACCTGCCATTGGCAGGAACGAAGCAATTCCAAAAGCGACAATTGTGATAAAGCTGCTTCTTGATAATCAAACGATTAGGAGATTGTTTCATGCGCTGCTCATGACGGTGCATTTTTCCTTAACCGCAGTTTCTTTTTACTAATACAAATCATCTGTCCTGCTAAAGAGCGGCAGGAATATTTATTGCATGGCAAGAGAAGGTATAGCAAACAATATTAAGCCATAGCTATGCGGCACAGCATATATAACAAAGTTACCTGTATCAGATTTTATTTGGCTATAAAAAATTTTTCAGATCCTCCTCGTTAAAGCCAACCTGTATAATGTTTCCGTCTTTTTCAATAACCGGTCGTTTAATCATGGTTGGATTTTGTAGCAGAATGGGAATGGCTTTTGTAGCCGATATGATTGCACCCTGCACTTCCGGGCTGAGTTTCCTCCAACTGACGCTTTGTTTGTTGAGCAGTTTTTCCCAGTTTTCTTCCCGGCACCATGTCCTGAGCTTTTCTTTGGTAATACCATCCTTCCGGTAATCGTGAAAGCAGTAAGGAATATGATGGCGCTCAAACCAGTTTCTGGTTTTTCTGATTGTATCGCAATTCGGGATGCCGTAAATGGTAATCACAATAAAACGGTTTTAAATCATTATTTATTTCTCATCGGGGGGAGTCGGGCGTCTAAACTGCGGCGGAATGAAATCCACTTCATGCTCCCAGCCGGGTCTTACATTGGTTGTGGTAAGAAAGGGAATAACCCGCTCCGGCTGAAGTTTACTAAACAAATCGCCGGTATCCCATTTCCCGTTCCTGTTTTCATCCAGAATAATATTCATGGTATAATCACCCGGATTGAGCAATGTCAGGGTGATGACACTGTCTGTAATGGGCTTCATGTATATGGTATCGCTACCGGAATAAATGCCCAGCAGGTTATGTCCGTCAGCGTATTGTCCCTTTACGATCACGCGCATGATGCCATAGTCGTCATTTCTTTTGGTGCGGAAAAAATATTTTTCAGGAAGCAGCTCAGTTCCTGAAGTGTCTTTAGCCCAGCCTTTCACCAGGCGCAACGTATAAAGTCGGTCCTGCTGCCATTCCGGCTGTACCAATATCCGGGCAGAATCCTGCGTAATTTGTGTTACTGCCTCGATTTCCACGCCATTCTCATCGTAGCTGAGATAAATTTTATCCCGGTCGAGCCTGGAGAGCGGTCTCATTAAAACGATCTCCAAAGGCTTGTTGATTGGTACGGTACGCATCGTCTGGTTCGAGGTGTCCACATTGACCCGGTATGCAGGTTTTTCCTTTCCGACATCTGACCTTTTGCCTCCGCTTCGGAGCGGCGAAGCGGGTCCCGCAACAGTTGAATCTGCGGCTAACACTGTTGTATCTGTAATAGATTGTTTAAACAGGTAAAAAACGAATTGTGCCGTATCGTTTACGGAAGCCGGGGTAAAGGTCTGATCCAGGAATCCTATCTTGTCTTCTTCGGGATTGAAATAATAGTTGTTACCAACGTCCGTAAGCGCATACATGCGGAAAGGCTTTCCCGGCAGGGAGTTGATCCGAAAAATGCCCGACTGGCCCGTTTTGCCTACATAAACCGGTCGCTTGCGAACAATAGCGGAATCATTTTCTTCCGCCGGATAAAGTACTATCGTAGCGCCCGAGTCCGGCATGCCGGTGACCGCATCAAAAACCTGCCCCTGAAGTTGCAGGGAGTCAAAATAATTTCCGGTGCTGAAGGTATATTGGAAATTCCCGAAAGGCGTATTTTCCCGGTTATCCACGATGGCATTTCCCAGGGAGATAATATAGGTAGTGCTGTCTTTCAATAAAGAATCGACGATTCTTACTTCTACCCTTTTTCCGTAAGAGATCACGGAAGGTTTTACCGAAAGCAGGGGAGAAAGCTGCATATTTTTTTCCAAATCCCGCACTTCTACGAATTTATTGAAATGCATGGTGATCTTACGAATTCGGGTATTCAGCATAGAGTCGGCGGGTGTAATAGAGGTCAGCACCGGCGGGGTTTCGTCCTTTTCTCCGCCTTCGGGAGGCACGATGTTCGCGCAGCCTTGCAGCAGCATAAGAACAATAATCCCCGGGAAGAGGTAAAGCAGGCTTTTAATAAACAATGATTGAAGTGCTGGCATTCCGGATTCAAAAATAGCGCATTTGCGGGAGGCAATAAAATCATTTGCGATGGTTTACCCTGCCGACATTTTATTTTAATTAATTTGCACGGATAATTAAGCTTATCTTAATACATGGCCGCTGCCGTAAACAAACACAATTTCCTGCGCTTAGTATGGACAAAGGATGTTCAGCAATGGATTGCCGCGCTTTGTTGTATTGCCTTGTTTTCAGGTTTTGTTTTTTCCCGGGCATTAGTCTCCATTGGCATGATCGTGATGGTGGCCAATGCGCTTCATCCCGATGTAGTAAAAGAAGCCTGGGCGCGCTGGCGCCGGAATGCCTACGGGCTTTTCTGCCTCTTGTTTTTTTGCACCTATTTAATCTCCGGGCTGTGGAGCGATGATAAAGCGGCCTGGCAGGATTTCACGATGATGAAGCTGCCCTTTGCCTTATTGCCTTTTGCTTTTTGCTCCGTGCCTTTTCACAAACGAAAATTTCTGCTGATAATCTGCATCAGTATCGGAACAGTGCTGGGGGGAGCCGTACTGTATAGTACCGGAAGTTTTTTGCTGGACAGCGAACGGTATATAGCAGGCTACACCTTGTCGCAGACTATCCCTACTACCAAATATGGGGATCATATTCGTTTCAGCCAGTCCCTGGCCTTGTTCGTACTGATTTGTTTTTATTTTATTTTCGAAAAAGACACGCGGGCAAATCACCGGGGATTGCGTCTGCTCTTTGCCGGATTTGCGCTCCTCTTTGCCGGCTATCTGCATTTGCTGGCAGCCAAGACCGGCCTGCTGTGCCTGTATCTCGTCGTGGGACTTTATGCCCTGGTAAAACTGTACCGGATCCGTAAGTTGTACGCTTTCGGACTAATAATTATTTTCCCCGTACTCCTTTACCTGGCATACCTGACAGTACCTACTTTTCAGAAAAAGGCAGATTATGTAGGTGAAGAAATTGCATTGGTGCAGCAGGGCAGGGGCGATTACAACTTCAGCGATATCGGCCGGATCATATCTTACCGGGTATGCATCAATAATATTCAACGGCATCCCGTTCTGGGTGTCGGGGTTGGCGATGTACAGGATGCTATGGCAGCGGAATACCAGCAGCGGTTTCCCGATGTGCCCGAAGAAAATATGCTGATCCCGCACAACCAGTATTTATTTACTATACTGGCCATAGGCGGATTGCTTTCGCTGGCGCTCTTCGCAATGACGCTAAGCCCGTTTTTTATCCGCTTGCGGCCAGGGGTTTTTCTGGTGATCACTACCCTGTGCATGATCAGCGCCTTAATGGTGGAGGCATCCTTAGAAGTACAATTTGGCGTACTGATCTATTTGTTCTTCACCTTGTTCTGGCTGAATGTACCGAATCGGAAAATAATGAATAATGATTAGGGATTATCGTCCTATGTTGAACTGCATATTGGAGCATTCAACCTGAAATTTTACCGTAGCCTTCAATGCAGCGAACCCGCGTAACAAAGTGTTCATCGTTACGTTTCCGGCGTTGTTTTCAAGTCTTGAAATCCGGGTTTTCTGCACACCGGTTAGTTTGCCTAATTCTTCTTGTGTCAGATTACGTTCCTGATGTGTCTTCTTAATAGCTTCGCCACTACAATAAGTCTTTACTGTTCGTGTTAACGCAGTAATCACGAACTACTGATAAAACAGGATTTATAATTCGCCTGGGAGATAACTGCCGTGATTGCTTATTTCAGCCACAGCTCTTTCAGATATACGTCCTGCGAAAGCCGGATATTTTTCCTTTCTGCTTTGCCGGTCAGCTCCTGCCATTCGAATGCGGGACGTATTGTTGTTTTTACATCGTTGTTCCATATTGTTACCGGCATATTAAAACCGGAAACGCAGTTCATCCAGCGATATTGCACCTTTCCTTTTGTTACCGTCCTCCAGGCCAAAACCGGCATATCGGTGCGGCGCAAATACTGTTCGAATAGGGGATTGAAATCCATGCCGGAAAAAGTGTTGATAAAGCTACAGATTTCCTGCGTACTTACCATTTTGTAGCGAAAGGAATCATTCATGGCCCGGAGCATGCCACCGAAAAGGCTGTCATTGTCCATCATTATCCTGATGGTGTGGATCATCATACCGGCTTTATCGTACCGGTCACCGCTGCCATCGTCACATACGCCGTATCGTCCCTGAACCGGAACATCATTTTTAATCGTCTTTCGTTTTCCGCTTTGGTAAGCAAAGGCGGCTTCCCGGCCTTTCAGGCATTCCTCGAAAAGCGTTTCCGCATAAGAGGCAAAGCCCTCATGAATCCAGTCATCGGCAGGATCGGCAGCAGTGATGTTGTTTCCAAACCATTCATGGGCAGATTCATGTGCGATGATAAAATCAAAATCAAGACCGTAGCCCGTACCGCTTCGATCGGCACCCAGATAACCATTTCGAAAACCGTTACCATAAGCGATGGCGCTTTGGTGTTCCATACCGAGATAAGGCGCTTCCACCAGCTTATAGCCATCGTCATAAAACGGATAAGGGCCGAACCAGCTTTCAAAACAGTTCAGCATCAGCGGCACCTGCTTCCATTGCGCTGCTGCCCCGGCAATATGATCCGGCAATGCGTAGTAATCTAAGGAAAGCGTTCCGTTCCGCCCTTCATACTGCTCCTG
The DNA here is from genome assembly GCA_964622775.1 of uncultured Taibaiella sp. Classification (GTDB taxonomy): domain Bacteria; phylum Bacteroidota; class Bacteroidia; order Chitinophagales; family Chitinophagaceae; genus CAZUSO01. The sequence continues at coordinate 15,872 of CAZUSO010000007.1, forward strand.
CCAGTGTGTATATTTTCCAAGATAAAAAGTAACATTATACAGGTTGATAGGCGCCCGGGTTTTCCAGTACCATACAGTGGTCGTTGGCTTACTGATCATCTCCTGTAAACGTCCGTTTCCAATCACGGTATAATCTGACGGAGCTTCGTAAAATGCCTCTATACCCTCTTCCGGCTCATCGCTCCGCAGGTCTTTGCATGGCCACCATACGCTGGCACCGGCACCCTGGCAGGCTATAGCCCACCAGGGATTGCCGGCGGGATCGGAGGAGATCACGATGCCGCCATCCCAGGGCGGACGACTTGCCGTTTGGGGTTGACCGTGAAAGAATACTTTTACCTTGAAAAGTTCCCCAGGCTCAAAGCCCGAAAAGGGAATCATGATATAGCATACATCATCCTGCTGCACGAAAGGAATCGGGTTGTCACCGGATCGCAAGGCACCTCCGGCAGGCTTTACGCTGTCCACAACCATTGGCAGTTGCAGATCAATCTGCATGACACTTTGTTTGGATAAAAGGGTTTTAGCCGTGATGATATTATAACCCGAAAGCTGATTGTTTTCCAAATCAAACTGCACATGCAATTCATAATGCCGCGTATCCCACCAGGCCCTGTGTTCGGTATTGGCGCAACGTACGTTTTCCTGCGCGGAGCCAGAGACAGGAATAAATAACAACAAGAAAAAGATAAAGGAATAAAATCGTTGCAAGGGCATGTATTTTTACAAAAATCCGTATTTGTTTTTGTATATGCAATGAGGGTAAAAGATAAAATGGCAGATACGGAAAAGCGGGGAATATTTTTCCCCGCTTTGCATTGCAGTTTAGGCTTTAATTCCGCTATGGCCAACGTTCAATTTTATACACCTACACTGCAAAACTTTCCCCACAAGCGCAAGTCCTGCTTGCATTTGGATTAATGAAATGGAAACCCTTACCATTTAATCCGTCGGAAAAATCCAACGTAGTATCGCAAAGATACAAAAAGCTTTTTATATCCGTAACAATTTTTATACCCTTATCTTCAAACACCTGATCTCCGGCCTGCGGCTGATTATCGAAGTCTAATTTGTAGGAAAGACCGGAGCATCCTCCACCGACCACGCTAACCCGCAAAAAGCTGTCAGGGCCTAAGTTTTCCGCCGTTTGTATCTGCAGCACACGCCCTTTTGCCTTATCTGTAATGTATATCATAATAATGTAAATTTATTTTTAAGTGATCCCATGGTTCGAGTAAAAGCGTTAAAAATATTCTCCGGTTCAGGGATAGGAAATAATAATCATTTCAACTTATTTTTCGCATAAATGGTACGGTTTTATACCATAAAATAATAATGTTGTTTTTCCCGGCTATCTATGGAATATTTTTATTCTATTTTAAAAAAAGCAATAATAAAAAACCTGTATTTTGTCATTTCTACGCAGTAAACTGTTTTAATGAGGACAGGGCAACCCCAAAGGCCTGAATGGTTTTTTCTATGTCATCCGCTGTGGTATATCGTCCCAGGCTCAGCCGTACCGAGCCGTCAATTACGGACTGATCCAGGCTCATAGCTTCCAGCACATGCGAAGGCTGCTGTGCGGCAGCCGTACATGCAGAGCCTACAGAAAAGGCAACTTCCGTCTGGAGCAGGCTGATGAGCCTTTCAGATTTCAGGCCGGTAAAAGAGACATTGCTCACATGCGGCAGACGATTTGCGCCCACTCCATTGACCTGAAGCGATCCGAATTGTTTCAGTCCGGCTTCTAAGCGATCCCTCAATCCCGACAACCGAATACCTTCCGCCTCCATCATACCGACGGCCTGTGTACATGCCGCACCCAGCCCTACAATACCGGGCACATTGAGCGTCCCGCTTCGGTAGCCGTCTTCATGTCCGCCCCCATCCATTTGCTGCCTGGGCTTCACCCTGGGATTTTTTCTCCGGATAAATAAAGCGCCGACACCTTTGGGGCCATATATTTTATGCGCACTCATCGCCATCATCCCTATGCCGTTTTTCTGCATATCAACCGGAATTTTACCGACAGCCTGTGTGGCATCGGTAAAAAAAATGATACCGTGCTTTTGGGCAATGGCTCCGATAGCTTCTACGGGATGGATGACACCGGTTTCATTATTGGCATGCATCAATGCAATCAGGATAGTCCGCGGGCTGATAGCATTTTCCAGCTCTTCTAAATTCAACATGCCGTTTTTGTCCACAGACAGCCTGGTAATTTCCGCCCCTTTTTTTTCGAGATTAATACAGGTATCGAGCACGGCTTTATGCTCCGTGCCACAAGTGATGATATGATTTCCCTTTGAAGCATAATTTTCAAAAACCCCTTTGATGGCCAGATTACAGCTTTCCGTAGAGCCGGAAGTAAAGATAATCTCGCCGCTTTCGGCGCCGGTCAAATCAGCTACCTGCCGACGTGCTGTCTTTATGGCTTCATCCGCCACCCAACCATAATGATGCGTACGGCTGGCAGCATTACCAAAATTCTCAGAAAAATAGGGTAACATTGCCTCCAGTACGGTAGCATCGCAGGGCGTGGTTGCATTATAGTCGAGATAGATCATTCCAAAATATTGATTTGAGCATACCGGTTGTGGGGCAAAATTAAGCGGATTGTTTTATTTTCGTCCTTTTGAAAGTATCAACCCTGTTGATTTTCGTATAGGCGCAGGCTATAAACTCAGGAATTTTGACGAAATTACTTTTTATTTTTTTAAAATATGATACAGGTTGAACATATTGGCATTGCAGTTCCGGATTTGAGTGAGGCAATTCCCCTGTTCGAAAAATTGCTCCACACCGACTGCTATAAAACGGAAGCCGTGGACAGTGAGCAGGTGAATACTGCTTTTTTCCGGCAGGGCAGCACCAAAATAGAGCTGCTGGAGCCTGTTGCACATTCGGGTGTAATTGCCAGATACCTCGAAAAAAAAGGTTCGGGTATTCATCATATCGCTTTTGAAACGGAGGATATTCTGGCCGAGATGGAGCGCCTCAGGAAGGAAGGATTTGTATTACTGCAGGAAGAACCCAAACGGGGAGCCGACAATAAACTCGTTTGTTTTTTACATCCAAAATCCACGCAGGGCGTTTTGATTGAGCTTTGCCAGGAAATTAAATAATATCTGATATGGAAGATCATCTTGATCCATTACAATCACGACCGGAAGGTAATCATCCGGCAAAGTCTCCCCGGAGCGAGTCTGCTTTTTTATTTTTTCCCCTGATGGCTATTACCATAATAGCTATGCTGGCGGGAATATATTTTCTGATCAATATTTATGCCGGAAGACCGGTTCCCGGCGACGGAAGGGCTTTACCCTATATTTTGGCTGTATTGATATATGCGCTCAGCCTGTTTCTTTCGGGGCGGATGGATAGGAAAGGGCACAGGATGCATGCCGTGTCTATCCTGAATTCCGGCCTGTTTTTAGGCATTGCCGTTTTTTTACTATCAATGTATTTTTTCGATTAATGTAAGAATGGCGCACATTTAATTCCAATAATTTGCTATTTTATTTACTTTTGCTCCTTTGCAAAATAGCAGCATCTTTTTATTTATCCGAACCTTTTTATGGAAATAGGAATATTACTTTTGTTTTCATTTGTTCTTGTACCCTTTATATCTGGTATCTTTTCTTTTTTTTCGGGAAGCAGCGCAAGACAGGTTTCGATATTGGGAAGCTGCATTAGCCTGGCACTGGCGCTATACCTTATCCTGCAATTTTGCGGACATCCGGATTTGATTTTACAAGAGCGTGTTCCCTGGATTCCGGCAATCGGCGCATCACTTAATTTAAGTGCAGGCAGTGCAGTGGCTATTCTGGTTTTACTGACTGCTACCATATTTCCCTTGATTTTTATTGCCCGCTGGCGGCATAATATAGAAAACCCATCCCGATTTTATGGCCTGATGCTGTTGTCGCAGGCCGGCCTCATGGGTGTTTTTCTGGCCAACGATCTGTTGCTGTTTTATTTTTTCTGGGAACTGGCGCTGATACCGGTTTATTTTCTTTGTTCGCTTTGGGGCGGAGAAAAAAGGATCCGGGTTACCTTTAAGTTTTTCATCTATACCTTTCTGGGCAGCCTTATTATGCTGGCCGCCATTATCTGGCTGTATGTACAAACGCCGGATCGCAGTTTCGACTACGCCGTTATCGTGCAAACCGGACGATCGCTGAGCTTCGGTACCCAGCAGATTTTCTTCTGGTTTTTATTTATTGCGTTTGCCATTAAGATGCCCTTGTTTCCTTTTCACACCTGGCAGCCGGATACTTATGAGCAGAGCGCTACGCCGGTAACCATTGTGCTGAGCGCCATTATGGTGAAGATGGGATTGTTTGCGGCTTATAAATGGCTGCTGCCCGTATTGCCGGAAGGGACGGCTTACTGGAGCAATACGGTAATGATCCTGAGTGTAACCGGAATTATATATGCATCACTGCTGGCTATGGTACAAAGTGATTTGAAAAGGATCGTTGCTTATTCGTCCATTGCACACGTCGGGCTGATGAGCTTAGGCATGTTTGCAAATACAACCGTAGCCACTAACGGCTTTATTTTCCAGATGTTTAATCACGGCATTAATATAACCGGAATGTGGCTGATCGTTTCCATGATTGAAGACCGTTATAAGACACGCAACCTGAAAGAGCTTGGCGGCATGTCCGGAGCGGCTCCGGCGATAGCCACTGCTTTAGTGGTTATTGCTTTTGCCAGTATAGGATTGCCATTGACCAATGGATTTATCGGGGAGTTTATGTTATTCCTGGGCGTATTCCAAAGCGCCAGTCCCAACCATATTATCTCTATGGTAATAGCCGGCCTGGGTATTATCCTCGGAGCTGTTTACACTTTAAATATGGTGCAAAAGGTCGCTTACGGAACAGCTAAAACGGAACAACAGATTGAGAAAATCCGGCCTGGCGAACTTTTTTGTTTAATCATTATTATTGCCATCATCATTGTATTGGGAGTTTATCCGAAGTTGTTGCTGGGTATAATCGGATAGTATCAGCAAAATATATTTTAATAAACGATTTTCATTTTAATGAAACCACTTATAGCATCTACTCTTTCCGGCATCCTTATGATGTTTATAGCCCTGTGGGTGAGGGACAAAAGTAAGACCAGTGCCTTCGGACTGGGCCTGCTGGTCATTATGCTGGGTATTAATATCTGGTCGCTTACGGAAATATTGCCTTCCGGGAATATACAAAACCTGTTTAATGGTATGCTGGTGTATGATTCCTTTTCCCTTTGGTTCAATACGTTGATGACTGCCGCCACCCTGCTGTATGTATTGCTTTGCAAAAAGCATATTGAACAGGTGGGTCAGCATGTAGCGGAATATTATGCACTGATATTTTTTATTTTAAGCGCAATCAATTTATTAGCCGGATATGGTAATTTGCTGATCTTATTCTTAGGTATTGAGATCATCTCCATTCCGCAATATGTGCTGGCAGGCAGCGATAAGCGGAACCTGAAAAGCAGCGAGGCTTCGCTGAAATACTTTCTGATGGGCGCTTTCTCCACCGGATTTTTACTGATGGGCATTGCCTTGCTTTACGGTGCTACCGGCACATTTGATGTCGCATCACTGAATCTTACGGCACATGCGAATGGCATTAATATCCTTGCACTGACCGGTATTATATTCCTGGTTGTGGCCTTAGGCTTTAAGGTATCCGCAGCACCTATGCACTTCTGGACACCGGATGTTTATGATGGTGCGCCCACGCCTTTCACCGCACTGATGGCTACCATCGTCAAAGTGGCTTTGTTTGTGGCTTTTATTCGTTTATTTATGAATGGGTTCGGCATGGTAAATGAAGAATGGAAAGCGGTGATCTCCGTAGTTACGGTGCTGACTCTATTGGTTGGCAATATTACCGCTGTCTTCCAGCAAAGCGTGAAACGGATGCTGGCTTATTCCTCCATATCTCAGGCCGGATTCATGCTCTTTGCTGTTTTGGCGAATAATGCCTTTGGACTGAAGAGCATCATTATTTATGCTGTGGCTTATACGCTGGCGACAATCGGTATGTTTGCCATCCTGATGAAGATGAAAGATTATACCTACGACGGCTTTAACGGGCTGGCCAAAAAAGATCCGATGCTGGCGCTTTTCGGAGCTATTTTCATTTTTTCCTTAGCCGGCATTCCGCTTACGGCAGGCTTCTTTGCAAAGTGGTTTATGCTGACCTCGGTATTAGAGTATGATAGCAGCCTCTTATGGCTGGTGATATTCGCACTGATCATGGCCGTAGTCAGCGTGTTTTATTATTTCAAAGTGATCATTGCAATGTACTTTAAGCCGGGAGAGGCAGTAATGTCCCATCCGGTTAGCGCTTCCGACCGGTTTTATATCGGACTGACGGCTGCATTGGTTATCCTGTTCGGCGCCATGCCTAACCTGCTGCTGTACCTTGTTGCCAAACCCTGATAACGGCACTGCCGGGCTATAAAATTACTGCACGTTTTCCTCCCCGTTGGACGTTTCTTCCGACTACGTCGTAGCGGCAGCGGTCTCTGAACCGTCAAAGCATTTACTACGAAAAAATAATTACCGTTTTTGTTTACTTCTGAACCATGATGAGCCATGGCTATCCATTCATCATAGTCGGGAGAAACGCTGAATCTCACGCTTTAGAATGCTGAACGAAGGTGGTTCGCTATATCCCATTCAGAGAATGGATACCACTGCGACGTAGTAGGGAGAAATGCCGGAACGGAGAAATTTCGGTTATTTATCGTTTGCCGGGGTCTATTCAGCCGGACTAACAGAACCGGCTCCGGAAATTTGTTTATGAATGGTTACAGGACTTCCCTGGTATTTTACACTTGCGCCTCCGCTTATTTCCACCTTCAGATTTCGGGAAACATTCACTTCGGCATCACCCGCACCGGAAATGTCAACGGATACATCCTGTGCTGCCAGGCCGAAACACTTCACATCTGATGCGCCGCTTGCATCTATATCCAGAACATTGGTAGTGCCACTCAGTATCACGGAGGTAGCCCCGCTCACATCCACTTCCACTTTTTGAGCTGTGATCTGTCCGATCCTTGCTTCTGACGCTCCGCTCATATCCAGCTTGAGATGGCTGGCCTGCAATGCCGGTGCCTCCACATTGCAGGCGCCCGATGTTTCGATCTCCTTAAATACGGGAGCACGGACAGAAAGGATCATTTTTTTGGAAGGCCTGATACGGACGCCGCTCTTCAGGTCAATGATCAGGGTATTTCCTTTCATGTATGCGTCAATGAAATCTATCAGATTATCATCTCCTTCCACCTCTACGGAAAAAACGGAATCCTGCCGGATTTGAATTTGAAATGCGCCGCTTACATCAATTTCGTCAAAACCCGAAAGCGGATATTCTTTGGTAGTTATATTGCCACTTCCCTTTTCTATGTATAGGCTGCAACCACTTAAGGCTATAACGACCATACTGCAAACTATAACCAATATCTTTCTCATCAGAAAATAATTTATGGAGTTTAAGATAAATGCGATTCAGAAGAATACAGACCATCACGCAACCTCGTACACTTGTTCATCACTACCTATAACGATACAGGATATGCTTCAATAGGTAATTTCCGCAGTTCAACAACAGTGATCCGGTACAGATGCGCTCCCGTCCAAAATTATTTCCAGCCCCAGGTCTGCCCCTGTTTGGTATTGAACAAGAGTCCTATGCTGATACCTCCGCCAATATTTTGGAACATATTATCACCTTTTTTTTGTGCAGGCGACTGATTCATCAGGCCGTAATTGCCATAGCCTCGCAGGAAAAAACCATTCAGAAATTCATATCCGACCATGGCAGAAACACCGGCATCCCAAATGGCAATATCATCATCCGTACGGATATAACCGATATATGCCGGACGGTCGTAATGCGCAGTGCGGCGGTCTCCATTCAACACTGTAGTATAATCCTGTTTGTAGCGGCCGCCCACATTAGCGCCGATATAACCGCCAAGACCCACCATAAAATGCGGGGCATCGTAATAGTTGCCGGTTTTATACACAAAATATACCGGTGCGGTCAGCGTCATGATATGATATTCCCGGATATCATGAAGGCTGGACGGAATATGAACTCCTGTTTCAAAATAATTTTCGTAAGTGCTTTTCGTGCCATTATTGAACATCAGCGAAAGCCCCGGCTGAATATAGAATTTACCGGATCCGAACTCCACGTCCACCACACCACCAATCCGCGCTCCGGTTTGAAAAGCAGTAGTATAGTCTTTACCCTCTATATGCTGTAGCATGGTGATATAAGTAACGCCGGCTTCCGGGCCCAGTTTTACCACAGATTGCCCGTAAGCAAGATTGGCGATCAGCCCCGAAACCATCAAAAAGCATAATATTTTTTTCATTAAAATAAATTTAATCGAAACAAAGATAATTTTCCTGGGACAATTTAAAAAACTTTACCGGCAATATTTTTACCGGGATGTTTACCTTTGATGCCCGGCAGGGATTTTGTACATTCAGACAAAACCTTTGCATCAAAGGGTTGGGAATAGTACCTGACGGGACAGGCTGCATTCCCGCCATCCGAATAAAAAACAATTTTAAATCTAATACCATGCCCGGATTTGAATTTTTTGGGGAAGAAGAACGGAAAGAAGTGCAGGACGTGCTGGACACAGGAATCCTGATGCGATACGGCTTTGATGCCCGGCGCAACCATGTTTGGAAATCGCGTGAATTAGAGGCTGCAATCTGTGAAAAGATTCAGTCAGGTCACGCCCATTTAGTATCCAGCGGAACGGCTGCACTGACGGTTGCATTAGCCGCACTGGGAATTGGAGCGGGCGATGAGGTGATCATGCCTGCCTTCACCTTCGTGGCCAGCTTTGAAGCCATTCTGTCTCTGGGAGCCATCCCGGTAGTGGTAGATGTGGATGATACGCTGACTCTGGATCCTTCAGCAGTAAGCCGGGCGATCGGCCCAAAAACCAGGGCGATCATGCCCGTGCACATGTGCGGAGCTATGGCCGATCTGGATGCCTTAATGGAAATCTGCAATGCTCATAATCTCCTGTTGCTGGAAGATGCCTGTCAATCGTTCGGAGCAAGCTACAAAGGCAGATTCTTAGGCAGTATCGGTCATGCCGGCGCCTTTTCTTTTGATTTTGTAAAGACCATCACCTGCGGGGAAGGGGGCGCGGTGGTGACCAATGATAAAAACACCTACCTGCGTGCCGATGCCTATAGCGACCATGGACATGATCACCGGGGCGCTGACCGGGGGGCCGATCTGCATCCTTATATCGGCTATAATTTCAGGATCTCCGAGCTGCATGCTGCGGTTGGTCTGGCGCAGATTCGCAAGATCGACCGTTTCCTGTCCATTCAGCGCCACAACAAAAAAACGCTGAAGGCTGCCCTCGCAACCTTGCCCGGCATCACCTTCCGGCGACTGCCTGATGAGGCCGGCGACAGCGCTACTTTTTTGTCATTCTTCCTGCCGGATGAAGCCACCACCCGAGAAGTTGCCGCTGCCATGAAAGAGGCAGGATTCCCGGCTTTTTACTGGTATGACAATAACTGGCATTATATCCGGAACTGGGAACATTTCCGGAAACCTCAAACCCTGTCCCGCCTTTCGGCAGAACAGGAAAAAGCCTTAGAAAGCTATGCCACGCAAAGTTTTGCAAATTCCGATGCCGTCATGTCCCGCTGTATCAGCATGCCGGTTAATCTTAACTGGAGCAATGCGGAACTGGAAAGCAGGAAAGAAAAGATGGTGCAGGTGTTGGAAGGGGTTTTACTTATTTGAAAAAAGGGGCTAATTCACCTTAAATAATTCTCCGATGAATCAATATTTTAAATGGCTATGCTGCCTGGCTTTAGTCGCAGGGAATATCAGCAGCAATGCCCAGCAGATTACGAATGTCAGCATAATAGACAGCACAAATAATAATTACACCTTTGCAATTGACTTTTTTGCACCCTTCGGAGCAGGAGAAACCTGCCCGCCCTTAACGGGAGACCTTGAGCAGACATCGGCAACGGGAGACACTTTATTTATACAATGCCTGTATAATGTTTCCGGCTTTTGGCCACAATTAGGTTGTGGAAGAACGGATACTATTACTTATGCGGATGTACCCTACAGCATCAGCTATATCAATATCAGTTGCAACACCTTCGCTAACTGGGAAACCTTCTCCGATACGACCTGGAATACTTCGGATACCACGATTGTAATCAATCAGCCGCCGACAGGAACGGGCGATATTTCCACCGGCAGCAACAGCATATCCGTGTTTCCCAATCCCGTTTCCCAAAACGGAACATTGTACCTGAACGGACAGGATGCGCTGAAACCGGAATCCATAAGGCTGTTTGATATTACCGGGAAGCTGATCCGTGTATTACCCTTTAATACGAGCATGAAGATAAACGGCCTGGCCAAAGGAAGCTATATTTTGGAAATCGGCACAAAGCACGGAAAAATAAGAAAAAAAATTGCCGTCATCTGAGCCTGCTGCTGATTCGCGACAGTGAGACAGGGCATGTGGCGACACTTTTGGCCTTCGCCCGCTCATGCGGTGAGCGTTGTCATGCTGCATCTGTTCTTCTCCTGATATGCTGTTCGTGTTTAGATTCCTACGGAATGACGACGCACGCTTTGTCGTACCGACAACCTCACAGGTGCCACAATCCGGGATACACCCGTACCATTGTCCTGTACTTTTTAGGATAAATTTGAAGTGTTATCTTTGTCGGTCAGCAGTGTAAAAAAATATTTAGTGAAAAAGATAGCCCTCATTCCCGCCCGCTACGGTGCTACGCGTTTCCCCGGCAAGCTGATGCAAACGCTGGGCGACAAAAGTGTCATCGCTCATACTTATCATGCCACGCTGAATACGGGCTTGTTTGATGAGGTAGCAGTAGTTTGCGATCATGAAATTATTCAGGAAGAGATTATCCGCCAGGGCGGCAAGGCCATCTTGAGCCAAAAGGAGCATATCTGCGGTACGGACAGGATTGCAGAAGCGCTTCCCCATTTTCCCGATGCATCTATCATTGTAAATGTGCAGGGCGACGAGCCTTTCACACAAAAAAAGCCTTTAGAACAATTACTGAATTTGTTTGAAGGCGATGCCGGAGCATCCGTTCAGGTGGCCTCGCTGATGCAGGAGCTGAAGGATCCGCAGTTAATCTGTGATCCCAATTATGTAAAGGTGGCCGTGGATCAGGCATCTAATGCCTTGTTTTTTTCCCGGTCAGTGATCCCGTATCCCAGAAACCCGAAAGCTGCCGCCATTTATTATGAACATATCGGCATTTATGCATTCCGGAGGCAAACCTTAACGGCCTTTACCCAATTGCCGGTCGGTCCGCTGGAAGCTGCGGAAAAAATAGAATGCCTGCGGTATCTTGAGCATGGCATCCGGATGAAGATGGCCATTACCGGTTATATGGGGATTGAAATTGACACTCCGGAAGATTTGCAGAAAGCCAATCAGTTTTTAATTCAATAAAGCGTTATGATTCATTACAGCACGGCAGGCAAAGGTCAGGTTTTGGTACTTCTTCACGGTTTTCCCTGCAACGGTTCAGCGTGGAATCCCGTAAAGGACACACTGTCGGAGCATTTCCGGCTGTTGATTCCTGATTTGCCCGGCGCCGGTGCAAGCGCTCTGCCCGCAACGCCGTTAACCATAGGCCTGATGGCGCAGTCCGTTCTGGAAATGATGGATCAGGAGCAAACGGAAAAAGCGCTGATTGCAGGACATTCTATGGGTGGTTATACTGCTCTGGAACTGGCTCATCTGGCTCCGGAACGCATTGCAGGCCTTTCTTTGATACATTCCTCCGCTTATGCGGATGATGCGGAGAAAAAAGAAAACCGCAGGAAAGCCATCCGGCTGATTGAAAGAGGGCGTGACGGACAGGAAATGTTCCTGCGCGGTGCGGCGCCCAATATGTTTTCAGACATTTTTATCGAAAAGCATCCGGATGCCCAGTCGGATTTTGTAAATCTTGGAATGGAATTACCCGGCAGGAATTTATCGGCATTCTATGAAGCCATGATCGGCCGGCAGGATCGTACTGAAATGCTGCGCAATGCAGGTTTTCCCGTGCAATGGATAATCGGTGACGATGATAAGCTGATTCCCAAAAAAGATATCCTGGAGCAGGTTACGCTTTCGTCCGTATCACATATTGCCTGCTATCCTGAATGTGGGCATTTGAGTATGCTGGAGGCGCCTGAAAGCCTGAAAGCCGACATGTTAAACTTTGCAACATACTGCTTCCGGGCTTAGGTTTTCGGGCAAAATTTAGTTGTCGGCTTTAAAGCGGCTGCTATCTTTTTTAGGCTTAACTTTGCGGTTGAAAAAAGCAATTCCGTGAAGAAAGCACATATCATTCTCATCGTTTTGATTGCTGCTGCAATGGCAGTGATTATTTCCTCCTTTTCAAAATTCAGCACCTACGAAACATTTGCTTCGGCTGCGGAAAAAGAAGGGAAATCATTTGTGGTTATCGGGAAATTAGACACAACCCGCGCCATGGAATATAACCCTCTGGAAGATGCCAACCGATTCGTGTTCTATGCCAAAGACAACAGCAATAAAACCAACCGTATCATATTTTCAGGAACCAAGCCTACCGATTTTGAGCGATCGGAGCAATTGGTCATGACGGGCTTTATGAAAGGCGATGATTTTATTTGCAACAAAATACAAATGAAATGCCCTTCAAAATACGAAAACGACCAGATTGTCGTCGGCAATGAAAAACAACCGGATTAAGCAGCAGCATAAAATAAAATACCATAATCAATTCTTGTCTTGAATCAACAGTTAGCAGGGGAACATTTATTTCCGGGATATATTGGACAGTTTCTTATCATTTTGGGGTTTGTAAGCGCATTATTTACCGCCTATAGCTATTACTGCGCTATCAGAACCGAAAATACAGATGCGGAAAATACCTGGAAACGTATCGGGCGCTGGGTCTTCATCATACATGCGCTGGCAATAGTTGGTTCATTCTCTGCACTTTATTATATCATTTCCAATCATCTTTTTGAATACCATTATGCCTGGAGGCATTCCTCGAAAGGGCTTCAGGTAAAATACCTGCTGTCCTGTTTCTGGGAAGGTTCGGAAGGCAGCTTCATGCTGTGGACTATCTGGCAGGCCTTGCTGGGTTTATTCTTATTAGGAAAAAGAAATGCATTAGAAAGCCGGGTAATGGTGATTGTAGCTGTCGTACAGGCACTCCTGTGCACCATGTTGCTGGGCTTTTATATTGGGCCCGACATTAAGATAGGCAGTACGCCGTTTACCCTGTTACGCCACGAAATGCAAAATGCGCCGATTATCCAGCGGCCGGATTATCTGAGTTTTATCACAGATGGCAACGGGCTGAATCCCTTATTGCAGAATTACTGGATGGTTATCCATCCGCCGGTATTGTTCCTGGGCTTTGCACTCACGCTGTTCCCCTTTGCCTATTGCATGGCGGCAATATGGAAAAATGAATACAAGGCCTTTGTGAAGCCCGCACTACGCTGGGCGCTGGCCTGCGGTGGCGTATTAGGGCTGGGAATTATGATGGGAGGCGCCTGGGCGTATGAATCTTTGAATTTCGGCGGCTACTGGGCATGGGATCCGGTAGAAAATGCTTCCTTAGTGCCATGGCTGATCCTGGTGGCCGGACTGCACACACTGGTCGTGTATAAAAGTACCGGGCGCTCGCTTCGGATCACGATGATCTTTTTCGTCCTGAGCTTCCTTTTCGTATGGTATTCCACCTTCCTGACCCGAACCGGCATTCTTGGCGACACCTCCGTGCATGCCTTTACCGATGCGGCCAATTTCCTGTATTGGCATCTGCTGATTGTTATGGGCATTTACCTGGCGATCAGCCTGTTCTTTTTGATTCGTTCCTGGAAAAAAATGCCGAAAATAGCCGGAGAAGAAGATGCCGACTCCCGCGAGTTCTGGATGCTGATTGGTTCCGTTTTCCTGCTGATTTCTTCCCTAATCATCAGCATGTACACTTCGCTTCCAGTATGGGCGCCTCTGTATAATAAAATCAGCGGTTCCCATATTGCTCCACCGGAAGATCCGGTGAGTTTGTATAATAATATCCAGGTTTGGTTTGGCATCATCATCGCCTTATTGAGCGGAGCAATCCAGTTTTTAAAATACAAAAAGACTTCCGCTTCAAAAGCCTGGAAACAGTTAGGCCTGCTGGCCGGGATTGCATTAGCGCTGAGCTCCGGTCTCGTTTATACCCAACAGATCAGGCCTGTACCCCTGATTATTTTTGCTTTCACCATTACTTTTACCATTATCGCCAACACGGTTTATTTATTTAAAAATCAAAAAGGCCGGATAAAAAAAGCCGGCGCTTCGGTGACACATTTTGGCTTTGGACTCATGCTGCTGGGCGTATTACTTTCCGGCTATGGCAAACGAGTGATCTCGCTTGATCAAAGTGGGAAAGTGATGGATTATGGCATGGAAACCTTTGAAGAAAATGCCAGAGAAAGCCGGGAAAATGTCCTGATTTTCCGCAACACTTTTGTGCCGATGGACAAATACCTGGTGACCTATCTGGGGGATTCCATAGTGAACAATGACCCGCCAATCACGTATTACAAAATTAAGTTCGACCGTCGTGACCCGGAAACCAACCAGCTTCTGGAAACTTTTGTTTTGACGCCCGATGTGTTTGTAAACCCCAAGGGACAGGAAGGAATCAGTCCTAATCCGGATGCCAAACATTATCTCACCCACGATATATTCACATATATTTCCTCTATCAGCGACCCGGAAAATAAATCGGACACCTCATCCTTTATTCCGCATGTGGCTAAAAAAGGCGATACAATTTTTGTGACGAACGGGTACCTGGTTTTTGACGATTTAAGCAGCAGTATCAGCAATAAAAATTATCAGCCGGACCACGAAACGATTGCCGTAAACGCCGTCATGTCGGCTTATACCATTGACGGAAAGGTAGGTACAGCCTACCCGGTATATCTGATTAAAGGCAATGAGGTCAGCAATATTACCGACACCCTAAGGGCATTAGGTGTTTCTGTCAGCATCAATAAAATCAATCCTCAGGAAGAAAGTATAGAATTTGGCATCCGGCAAAGGGCGCAGCAGGATGATTATATTGTGGTGAAAGCAATGATCTTCCCCTATATCGGTGTGTTGTGGATTGGTATTATAGTCATGTTTGTAGGATTTGTCATAAGCTGGGCGGCAAGGAGGCATTCCCGGTAACCAACCCGCGAAAGACCGCCCCCCGTCTTAAAAAAGAAGTTTGGATTTATTTGGCAAATCAAATTCTTTTTATACTTTTAAGCCTTAATTTTATTCAAGACATCATAAATAGCATTTAAAAATAACTATTGATATGCGCATTAAATTTAAAACTCTTTTGTTTTCTGCTTTGGGGTTGATGACTTTTTCGGTTCCGGCCACGCTCACCTCCTGCAAAGTGGATAATTGCAAATCTACCGTATGCGCTTATGGCGGTCAATGCAATGAAGACGGCTCCTGCACCTGCCTGACAGGATATGAAGGAGAACGTTGCGAAACAATAAGCCGGGAAAAATTCAAGGGCATCTGGACGGTACTGGAAGACGGCACTATCAGCAACCCGGCCACCTATGCCGTTTCCGTTGAAAACGGAGATGAGATTGATCAGGTAATCATCCGCAATGTGTATAACAATTTTAACGAAGGAGTAGTCGCTACTATTAAAGGTGACACCATCCTCATACCTAATCAAACCATTACCGACAGCGTGGCACACACGGTGGAAGGTAAG
Source organism: uncultured Taibaiella sp. (assembly GCA_964622775.1). GTDB lineage: Bacteria > Bacteroidota > Bacteroidia > Chitinophagales > Chitinophagaceae > CAZUSO01. The sequence continues at coordinate 31,710 of CAZUSO010000007.1, forward strand.
GGCTGGATTGTTCGGGAAGCGTTTTACGATCTGCACGGTAAGATGCTCTTAAAATATCGTATCGGCAATCCTGACGGCACTTATGATGATTTTGGATTCCGTGGAGGCGCTCCTTCAGAATGGACTAAATAAAATCGCTTTAAAGCTAATTATGCTTTTTAAGAGTCGTGCTTTTTCGCACGGCTCTTTTTTTTATATTATCCGGGCTGTCTGGCTTTCGGTATGCATTTCCTCCCTGTTGAATATTGCTTTGATGAAAAAGGAGCCGTTCGGTCTTTTCCCAGACTACAAAGCACTTATTGAAAAAATTGCTGAAACAAAGAAGATAATGCACTATTGCCCCACTTCATTATTCATGAAAGGAATATTGTCAATTGCCTGTATTTGTTATTGGTGAAAACATCAGCAGCAGAAATTTCCATACAATATATCCCGCTTCGGCTCCAGAATCCTGTTTTGTTTTTTAAAATTACAACGAACTTTGGCTACTTTTACTCATTCCGATAAATGCTTTTAAAGATGAATCATTGTATAAAAATTCCGCTGATTGCACTTGGTCTGCTACTGTTCTTACCTTCCTGTTCTCATAAAAAACTGAAAGCTCTGGAACGGTCAAATACTGCGCTCAGGCGTCAAAACCAGGACTTGCAAGGCGATGTAACCAGTCTGAAAAGCCGGCTCCAACTCATGGAGGATGCCAATGAAAATGCGGCTGATGAACTTGACGAGAAAGAAAGGCTGCTGAATGACAATCAGGAAACCTTAGCGGAACAGCAGGAAAGGCTGCAACAACTACAGAATATGATTGACCGCCAAAAAGCAGCTACGGAAGCGCTGCGTCAAAAAATGGCCGATGCGATGGGAAATTTCAGTTCCGATCAGCTAAAAGTAACCGTCAAAAACGGCCGGGTTTATGTGAGCCTTTCCGAGAAGCTCCTCTTTCCATCCGGTAGTGCGGATGTGAACCAGGAGGGCAGGCAGGCGTTGGCACAATTAGCTGCCGCGCTCAATGAAAACAAAGACATTAATGTGAACATTGAAGGGCATACCGATACCGTCCCTATCCGGATTAAATTTCCGGACAACTGGGCGTTAAGCGTAGCCCGATCTACGGCTATCGTGCGCATCCTTACCGAAGACCATCAGGTTGATCCTGTTCGCGTCACGGCTTCCGGACGCAGCCAGTACGAGCCTATAGCTGATAACACTACGGAAGAAGGCCGGGCTGCCAATCGTCGTACGGAAATTATTCTTACTCCTAAACTGAACGAGCTGATGAAGCTGATTGGAGAAGGTCAGTAAAGACCGGGAAACAATTCTCCTGGTAATCTTTAATATTTGTGTAATATTGGCTACCCTTGTTTATTTTTGCAAGCTATTGAATTATGGAATCACTTAACAAACGCATTGCAGCGCTCACGGAAGAAATTAATCAGACATCCTTAACCGATGCAGCATCCTTAGAAAATTTTCGCATTAAGTTTTTAGGCAGCAAGGGTATTGTAAAAGATGTGCTGGGTATGATGAAAGATGTGCCTGCTGATCAAAAAAAGGAGGCTGGCCGGATTTTAAATGCGTTTAAAAAACTGGCGGAGAATCACTATGCACAATTTCAACACTTACAAAATAAGGAAAGCCAACAGGAGCATAGCGAAGACCTGAGCCTTCCCGGTAAACATTTCCCAACCGGCACGCGACACCCTTTGAGGATGGTAGAAAACAGTATTGTCGATATTTTCGGACGCATCGGTTTTCATGTAGCCGAAGGGCCGGAGATTGAAGATGACTGGCACAATTTCACGGCATTGAATATGCCGGAAGATCATACGGCTCGTGACATGCAGGATACGTTTTATATTGCCCGGAACCCCGACTGGCTTTTGCGCACCCATACTTCTTCCGCACAAGCCCGCGTTCTGGAAAAGGAAAAGCCTCCCGTTCGGGTAATCTGTCCGGGGCGGGTATATCGTAACGAAACAATCAGCGCACGCGCCCATTGCTTTTTTCATCAATGTGAAGGCTTGTACATTGATGAGCAGGTTTCCTTTGCAGACTTAAAGCAAACGCTGTATTACTTCGTGGCCGAAATGTTCGGTAATGATACCGGGGTACGTTTCCGCCCTTCCTATTTTCCCTTTACGGAACCCAGTGCAGAGATGGATATCAGTTGTACAGTATGTAAAGGCAGCGGATGCAGCCTTTGTAAATATACCGGCTGGGTGGAGATTTTAGGTTGCGGCATGGTGCACCCGGAATTATTGCGCAACTTCAATATCGACCCGGAACAATATACCGGCTTTGCATTCGGAATGGGAGTCGAGCGAATCACCCAGGTTAAATACCAGGTAAATGACCTGCGACTATACTCACAAAACGACATTCGATTCTTAAACCAGTTTACGGCAGTAACGTAATTCAAAATCTCAACTCTTGATATTAGTTACCGGAGCGAGTGGTCTTTTGGGTGGGCATCTTTTGGAAGCATTGCAACATCAACTGTTGCCGGTGCGCGCCCTTTATCATACCCATGCTCCTTCCGTATCATATACTAATGTAACCTGGCAGCAATGTAATCTGCTGGACATATATGATGTGGCTGTGGCAATGAAGGGGATCTCCCGGGTTTATCACTGTGCCGGTATCGTGTCATTTAATCCGAAACAAAAGCAGTCCGTCATCAATGAAAACACTGCAATGACGGCTAATGTTGTCAATGCCGCATTGGATCAGCATATTGAAAGGATGATTCATATCAGTTCTATTGCCGCATTGGGTCGGGGTACGCCATCAGAGGAGGGAGGTATCCTGCGTTGTGATGAAAACACGGAATTTGAAGAAAGCGCCAACAACAGCAGTTATGCACAGGGGAAATATCTGGCGGAGATGGAAGTGTGGCGCGGTATGGCTGAAGGTTTGTCCGCGGCTGTGCTGAATCCATCCGTTATTTTAGGCGAGGGCGACTGGAGCAAAGGCTCTGCAAACCTGATGCAGATTGTCTATGAGGAATTTCCCTGGTACACTGCGGGGATCAACGGCTGGGTGGATGTGAAGGACGTGGTTCGGGCTATGCTACTGCTGATGCAAAGCCCGGTTAACGAATCCCGGTTCATTCTGAACGGTGGAAATTATGCCTATAAAGATATATTTACCCGGATGGCACAGGCGCTTAACCGGAAACCGCCCCATCAGAAGGCCGGAAAATTCCTTACTGAAGTTGTTTGGCGTATCGAGTACCTGAAAAACCTCGTGGCCGGGAAACCCCTTACTATTAGTAAAGAGACCGCCCGAACCGCACAGTTGAAATGTGAATACGATAATGAAAAGCTTCTGAAATTATTTCCTGATTTCCACTATACTCCCATTGACATCACGATAGAACGCATGGTAAATGCTTTTAAAAGGGATAACCGCCGCTAATCCTGTTGCTTTCTGAAATTTTTTCTGAAATTTTTTTTTGTAATGTAAAAACAAATCCTAAACTTTGCACAGCATTGCGCCAAGAAGGTATTCAGCCGGATACTACGTCATTCCATTTTTGCGTGTCTGCTTCCTCTTTCTATTTTATATTAGAAACCTACAGAAATCTATTTTATTCTTATTAATCAGCCAACTCAATTAACATAGCTGTGGTCTTTTACCACAAAAATCTCATTTAAAAATATACAGACTGAATGGCATACGACATTTTGCAACTGAGCGATTTATCCGTTGAAGAACTGGTTCAAATCGCCGACACTATGGGCATGAAAAGCCCCAAAAGAATGAGTAAACAGGAATTGGTTTACGGCATCTTAGACAAACAGGCGCTGAGCACTGAAAGTAACCTCACAACGGATGAACCCGAGAAAAAGCGCCGCACCCGCAGAACAAAGGAGGATCATGTTGCGGCACATCAGGAAGAAACAACGATGAACGATCAGCCAACTCCCGCTTCAGCACCCGTTGCTGAAACAAGCACAATCCCTACTCCGGTTGCTCCGGAAGAAAGCATACCTCAAAAGATATCCGAAACACCAAAGAAAGATAAGCCCCGTATCAAAAGAGAACGAAAGGCAAAGGAAATGCCCTCCCCCGGCAAACCGGATGCAGTGTCTGCACCAATTAATACCCCGGAAAATCCCGAAGAAATCATTCGGGAAGAAAAGAACATCTCATCGGTTCCTGTGGCCGAGTCACCATCCGATACAGCAACCAGTCCTTCCCAGGCCGAAGAAGCTTCGGGAGAATTTCTGGCAAAAGCGCCAAGGGAAAGAAACCCGAATCAGGGTAATAACCCGAATCAGCCCCAAAACAACAATCCGAATCAGCAACGGAACTTTCAGAACAAACCACAGCCTGAGTCGAATTTCAATATCGAATTTGACGGTATCATTCCGGGGGAAGGTGTACTGGAAATGATGCCCGATGGCTATGGGTTCCTCCGCAGCAGCGATTATAACTACCTGAGCTCTCCGGATGATATTTATGTTTCTCCTTCACAAATAAAATTATTCGGGCTTAAAACCGGGGATACGGTTACCGGAAATGTCCGGCCTCCGAAAGAAGGTGAAAAATATTTTGCCCTCCTGAAAGTGGAAACCATCAATGGCCGCCTGCCGGAAGAAATCCGCGACCGGGTACCGTTTGACTATCTCACTCCTTTGTTTCCTGAGGAAAAACTCAATTTAACCTCTACGGCCAATAATTACAGCACCCGCATCATAGACCTGTTTACCCCTATCGGTAAAGGGCAGCGCGGACTGATCGTGGCACAGCCGAAGACCGGTAAAACCATGCTGCTGAAAGAAGTGGCCAATGCCATTGCAGCCAATCACCCTGAATGTTACCTGATGATTGTGCTGATTGATGAAAGACCGGAAGAAGTAACCGATATGCAACGCAGCGTGAAGGCGGAAGTGATCGCCTCTACTTTTGACGAGCCTGCCGATAAGCACGTAAAAGTTTCAGGCATTGCGCTTCAGAAAGCAAAACGCTTAGTGGAAGTCGGGCATGATGTGGTCATACTCCTGGATTCCATCACCCGTCTGGCACGTGCGCATAACACGGTGGCCCCGGCATCGGGGAAGGTGCTGAGCGGTGGTGTGGAAGCTAATGCCATGCAAAAGCCCAAGCAGTTTTTCGGGGCTGCCCGTAAGATTGAAAAAGGCGGATCGCTCACTATTCTGGCAACCGCGCTGATTGATACCGGCTCCAGGATGGATGAAGTGATCTTTGAAGAATTTAAGGGTACCGGTAATATGGAATTACAATTAGATCGCAAGCTCGCCAACAAACGCATCTTCCCGGCTATAGACATTACGTCTTCTTCTACCCGCCGTGATGATTTGTTGCTGGATAAAGACACCTTAGGCAAGATGTGGGTGCTGCGCAATCATATTTCCGGAATGAATACCGATGAAGCTATGAACTTCCTGCTGCAACAAATGCGGGGCACAAAAAGCAACGAGGAATTTTTGGCCACAATGAACAAATAATGCCGTAAATAAAACGGTGTGCTCCGGATTGCCGCGCATACAAAGTTGTTAGCGTGGCAATTGCATTTTTATATGGTAAACATCTATATGCCGTTGTAATGACGTCACAAGGTCTGACATCATTTCGGGTGACTTGCGGCGCCATTTCTAAACAGCATTAATACACAAGAAGGAGCAATCATTAAAGCATATTTTTGCGCAAATACTCCAGTAGCATTCCTCCGCTTGCCTGATCGAAGTAAACACCTTCACTATACACTGTTGTTATTGCTATTTTCAGTTCTTCTAAGCTACCGCCTTTTACGACATAGCCATTTGCCCCGCAGCGCAGCATTTCTGCAATGATTTCGGCATCCCGGTAACTGCTGTATCCTAATATTTTCAATTCAGGAAACAGCTTTCGTAACGCTCTGACCGTTTCAAAACCGTTCATTACCGGCATATTCACATCCGTAATACAGACATCGGGATGTGCCGTTATGCCTTGCAGCATTTCAAGTGCCGCGCTTCCATCGTCTGCACGCATCACTACGCGAAAGCCTTCATTTTCGAGCAAATCACACATGCCGTTTCTGAACTGGTTGTGATCATCTATCATGGCAATAGAGATTGGTGTCTGGGTATTCATGTTTTTTAGTTTTTCGGGGTGATACGATAATACTAAGTGGGCGCACGTCCGGAAGTAGTCCTGTCAATATTAATATCTCTTACCTTGTGCCGGATAAGCCAGGATTTAAAATCCTCAATATTTTCGGGACGAAACTGAACGATTATACCGTCTTTTAGGGATATAATAAACGTACCAAGACTATAGCTGAAAGCAGATAATTGCGTTGCAGGGTACTCAAAATGAGGATAGTGATTATGTCCGGTGTCCATACGCTCAGATTTAGTTTTGTGGACACCGCGCAAAAAGAGCGTGAGTCTCCACTTACCGTCCTGAGGCACTGGTATGCCCGACTACGAATAAGCGAGCGCCCACGCCTTTTGGCGTGAGCGTTCTTACTTATTGTCTCGTAGTCACTTAAAATTACCAGTTTTCAGGACGAGACTTAAAGCAAAACGCTTCAAGAATTTTATGGGACAAAGATAATGATGTTTTATTTGCAGAAAAGAAACTTGTCGTCACCATTTGGAAAAGAATTATCTACGGGAATGCAATTTCAAAGCCCCCAATTCGGCGATTCTCCGGATTACGCCGCCGTGGCAGGCAATCATCCGCCATTGATGTTTTCACCAAAAACATATCACTACTTGTAAAGGTCATGATATGCCGGGTGAGACCCTCCCGCAGCGCCTCCGTTCGGCGGAAAAACTCAATAAACAACTCGTTGGTTGAGCTTGTCGAAACCAACACACGGATATACTCCTACTTTCATTTCGACAAGCTCCTATGCCCCTTCTGGTTTCATTTTTGTATATTTACGGCTCAGCATATTGCTGATCCGTCTTTTCTTAAAAGTTTTGAATGATGAACAGAACCTATTATTTATGTCTTTTATCCTGCCTGTTGCTGGGCAGTTGCGGATTGCAGGAGCGGGAAAAAAAGTTAGAGGAGGGTATGCAAATGCTGCATCAGAAAGAACAGGAGCTGGCTTTAAAAGAACAGACGCTTAACGATCGTCAAAAAACATTAGACAGCGTTGAAAGCAAGCATACGGATACCTTAGCGAATCTGTACCCGACGCTGGAAGGCAACTGGTCGGTAAAAATGATCTGCAATGTGGCTACCTGTCAGGGCTTTGCTATAGGCGATACCAAATCCGAGCAGTGGGAATTTCGTATTCAATCGAATGAAGTGATGGCCATCGCCATCAGTAATAACAAGGTAACCCGTATCTATACCGGTAATTTTAACGGCGATCAGTTGGTGATGAATGCACAATTAGTGGAGACACAGCCCGATCTGAATACGCGGATGGTGGTGCGGATCCGGTTTTCGGATCCTAACAACCTGACAGGAGAAAGGGAAATCATCCGGCAGGACGATTGTAATATCATTTACAGTCTCACCCTGAAAAAACAAGTGAATAAGCCTTAGTGATTTTTTTAAAATGAATTTATGACTGATACATTATTACTCCATTTTTCACTCCCTCTCACCAATCCGGTCATCATCTTTTCGGTGATGTTATTCATCATCCTGTTTGCTCCTATTTTATTAAATAAAATCAAGATTCCGCATATTATCGGTTTGATTATTGCCGGGGTAATTATCGGCCCTTACGGGTTCAACCTGCTGCAAAGAGACAGCAGTATCGTATTGTTCGGAACGGTGGGCATTCTGTATATTATGTTTCTGGCCGGCCTGGAAATTGACCTTGCCGAATTTAAAAGGAATACCAAAAGAATCATTTTTTTCGGGCTTACCACCTTTTTACTGCCATTGACTTTAGGTGTACTGGCAAGCTATTATATCCTGGGGTATAATTTCTTATCCTCTATCCTGCTGGCCAGTATGTTTTCGACACATACTCTGGTTGCTTACCCGATTGTAAGCCGCTATGGCATCACGCGTAACCGGGCTGTAACGCTCACTATTGGCGCTACTATGATTACAGATGTATTAGCCCTGCTGATTCTTGCAGGCGTTGCCGGCAGCGCTAAGGAAGAAATATCTTCCTCCTTCTGGATGCATCTTGGCATTGCATCCATCATCTTTGTATTGATAGTGTTTCTGATATTTCCGATCATTACCCGCTGGTTTTTCAAACGGATAGAGGATGGCGTGTCACAATATATTTTTGTGCTGGCTATGGTTTTCCTTGCAGCTTTCCTCGCGGAAATAGCCGGCCTTGAGCCTATTATCGGAGCGTTTTTTGCCGGACTGGTATTGAACAAATTTGTACCCAACTCTTCCCCTTTGATGAACCGGATCAATTTTGTGGGTAACGCTATCTTTATCCCCTTTTTCCTTATCGGAGTCGGAATGCTGGTGGATGTCAGCATCATCATCCGGGGCTGGGGTACCCTGAAAGTTGCGGGTGTGATCATTACCGTGGCAGTTGCTACCAAATATCTCGCCGCTTTCATCACACAAAAAGTCTTCAGGATGACTGCACCCGAAGGAAGGCTGCTTTTTGGCCTCAGCACATCACATGCTGCAGCTACCCTGGCTATTATTCTGGTAGGTTATAATATCATCATCGGAGAAACCATCAGCGGTGAGCCGATTCGGTTGCTGAATGATGATGTGCTTAACGGAACCATTTTGCTGATCCTGATCAGCTGTGCCATTAGTTCATTTACCGTTGAGCGGGCCTCTGCTGAGATCGCAGAAAACGTGGGAGAAGAAGATCCCGAAGATCAGACCGAAGCAGACAATGTATTGATTGCTATTTCAGAACCCGAAACTGTTCGCAACCTGATGGAGCTTGGCCTGATGCTCAATAATAAAAAAAGCAAAACGGGCATGTTTGCATTAAGTGTGGTGGATGACCGTGATGATGGTGAGGAAAAGCGAAAAGTCGTGGAAAAAATGATGAAATCTGTCGAGGATCAGGCGGCCGGTTTTGACATCAGAATTACGCCCATTGTACGTTATGACCAGCATGTGAGCAAGGGTATTCTTTACACCATTAAGGAACATCATATTACTGACATTATCCTCGGCGTTACTCAGGAAGGAGAAAAGAAAAACAAGATAGGCTATACGACTAAGCAGATATTGTCGAGCGCCGCCGGCACCGTATTTATCCATCATTCCTGCCAGCCATTCAACACGCTACGGCGTATCCGGGTTGCCATTAATCCCCTGGCAGAATTAGAAGAAGGCTTTCCACACTGGGTAAAAAGGGTGTTTAATATCGCCGTGGAAAGCGGCTTACCATTGGCCTTTCACACCAACAAAACGACAGCCGTAGAAATTGAAAAAATCAACCGGCAAATGATCAAGCCGTTAACGCTTCAGTTTAAGGAAATGAATGACTGGGATGAATTCCTACTGCTCAGCCGCGATCTGGAACAAAACGATCTGTTGATTGTGGTGTCTTCACGACCGGGCTACGCCTCTTACCTTCCGAAAATGGATAAACTGCATTTATACCTGAGCCGGTATTTCGACCGGAACAGTTATATCGTCATCTATCCTGAACAGGTTATTTCTTACTCTAAGCTGGAAGATCTGTATCAGGAGGAAGGCACACTTCTCGACGTATTTTCCGAAGGTAAAAAAGTGGCGGACAAGGCCGGCAGCTTCATCAGCAACCTGTGGCGGAAGAAACCTTCTTCTTAGTGGGATGAACCGTTCATTCCTCCTATTTTTGCAGCAACAGATATACTTATGCCAACGAATAATTTCACACCGGTTATCCTGATCACTAATGATGACGGTGTTGCAGCGCCCGGGATCCGTAACCTCATAGAAGCAGTTCGGGATTTAGGAAAAATTGTGGTAGTGGCGCCCGACAGCCCGCAGTCGGGGATGGGGCATGCCGTGTCCATCAACAAGCCTCTGCGTTTGGATCGGATCAATATATTCGATGATATAGGAATAGAAGCCTGGCAAAGCTCCGGCACGCCTGTAGATTGCGTGAAGCTGGCACACGACGTTGTGCTGCACCACAAACCCGACCTGTGCCTGAGTGGTATCAATCACGGTTCCAATGCCTCCATTAACGTGATCTATTCCGGAACAATGAGCGCCGCGATGGAAGCGGCTATCGAAGGAATTCCTTCTGCCGGATTTTCCTTATTAGACTTCAATCTGGAAGCAGATTTTTCCGTAGCCAGAAATGTGGCCAGAACCATTACGCAACAAATGCTCAACCTAAGACTACCGGAAAATTTTTTACTGAATGTTAATATTCCCAAAGTGGATACCTTAGAATTTAACGGCATTAAAATCTGCCGGCAGGCCGATGCAAAATGGGCGGAAAACTTTGAAGCCCGGCAGGATCCGCGCGGCAGGAATTATTACTGGATGACCGGCAGGTTTGTCAATCGCGACCGCGGCGAAGATACCGATATTCATGCCCTGCAAAATGGCTATGCTTCCGTAGTTCCCGTTCGCTTTGACCTCACCGATGACCGCTTGCTGGGCTGGTTAACTACAAAATGGAAAAGCCTGTAAGCATTATGAAGCATCAATTATTCGGCTGATATAACGGGACAGCATATTCCCACCTGAAGCGCCGGGAGATTTTCGGCTTCTGATTAGTGGCATTCAATTACGCTCCATGTTCACTTTTTATCAATAAATACAATGCGTACCATCCTTTTACTTTGTATCTCCAATTGCTTCATGACTTATGCCTGGTACGGGCACTGGAGCAAAGACACCAGCCAAATGTCCATCTTCAGGCTCGTTCTGATCAGCTGGGGTATTGCATTTTTCGAATACCTGTTCATGGTGCCGGCTAATAACCGTTTCGGCAAGATGGAAGGTTTTTCCGCATTTCAACTGAAAACTATCCAGGAAGTCATTTCCCTGACGGTATTTTTTCTCTTTGCCCTGTTTTTTCTGAAAGAAGAATTCCGATGGAATTATATTGTAGCTTTTGTTTTTATCATTGCCGCCGTATATTTTATGTTTCTTCCGGCAAAGCCCTGAGCCATCAGGAGAAAGACCGGGTTATACGACCCGGCACGAACGTTCGTTGATTATTGGTAACCCAGCTTTCATTAACTTTGGCTGATGCAAAAGATCAGAATCTTTCTCCTGCTGTGGCTATGCTGTTCCTTTACCGCACAAGGACAAAGCGTGTTTATAAGCCCCTCTGCTAAATTTAATTTTCAGTCGGACGACTTCGACCTGATCGGACGTATCGGCAATAAATTTTATACTTACACTTATACTTCCGAAGGATACCTCCTCAATGCCTATAATGACTCTATGGAACTTCGCGCTATTATAGCGCTGGATTTTTTTCCTAAAAAAATAGAAGGCATTAAGTTTTTTACGGTAGATAAGCATATCATCGTTTTTTACCGTGCAGAGGAAAAAGGCAATATCTTGCAATACGCGGCCATCCTGGATGAAAATGCCCGGTTGATTCAGAAGCCTATCGTGATTGACTCCTCAAAGAAAGCCTGGACAGGCGACCGCTCGAACCTGGTAGTCATTGAGCTGTCGGACGATAAAAGCAGGTTCGGCATCCTGAAATTCCGGAATAACAGCGTCATCAAAAATGTTGAGCTACAGGTGCTCGACAACAAGCTTCAACGGTTGTACAAGAAGAATTTCAGTGTCAGCAATGACCAGGAACTTACAGCGAGGCAGGTGGAGGTAACCGGAAACGGCTCCGTTTACCTGCTGACAGAAGCCAAAAACCGGTATGCCGGGAAGGCTTCCAACCTGGCATTATGGGTGCTGGATGGCAGCAGGCAGCAAGTCCAAAAAAATCAAATTCCACTGGAAGGACAGTTCGCCTCCGGCGCACATATCAAGCTGGGCAAGCAAGACAATACCTGCTACCTGGGCTGTTTCTATTCGGCTAAAAAAGCCGGAAATATCGAAGGTGCGGTGTATGCAGTGTATAAAAATGATTCACCTGAACCAGCTACCTTTCAGAAAATACCCTTCGATAACGGATTGCGTAAAGAAGCCGCCGGATCTGCAAAGAAAAAGACCTTCGATAATTTCAACGTAAACGATATCATTGTAAAAAATGACGGCGGGATGTTGCTGATTTCGGAAAACAATACCATCATCACCCGTTCTGCATACACCAGTCCCAATTTCGGATTTTATTCCCCTTTATACTACAGTACTCTTCCTGATGCCGGCGCCGTGGAATATCATTATGGCGACATTATGGTACTCAGTTATGATGCGGAAGGGGAAATAGCCTGGAACAAATTTATCCGTAAAGAACAGGTATCGCATGATGACGGAGGCTCCTTTTCTTCTTATGGCTTATTAAACAGCGGCGGCTCCCTGGTGTTTGTGTTCAATGATTACCTGAAAAACAACAGCGGCATTCAACTTGCCGCATTAGATGTGGACGGACAACTGCAAATGCAGCGGCTCGATATTGAAAACAACCGTATTGATCTGCTGCCCCGGATGAGCATACAAACCGGTAACCGGGAATTGCTGATTCCGTATTTCAATAAAAACAACGTGGGTGTGATCAGACTTGCTTTCTGAAATACAGGACTATGTTTTTCCCTTTGCCTGCTCTTCCATTTTTTCCGCCCTGGGCTCCCGAAGTTCGACCGGTGTATTGCGTTTACGGAGGCGCATATTTAATATCTCCACGAAGAAAGAAAAAGCCATAGCGAAATAGGCATAATTTTTCAGGTGAAGCTCATGCGCTTTTTCGCTGCTCCATCCTTCTACGAGCAGAATAAAACCAATCAACACCAGGAAAGATAATGCCAGCATTTTTATGGTCGGATGCTTATGAATAAAGCCGGCAATATTGGCGCTGAACAAAAACATAATCACCATAGCAATAATTACCGCAGCCACCATAATTTCAATATGCTTGGCCGTTCCTCCCGCCGTGATGATGCTGTCAAAGCTGAACACCATATCAATCAGGATAATCTGAAAAACCGCCTTACCCAGAGTAAGCTGTCCGTTTTTCCCACCTTTTACGGTTTCGTCTTCACCTTCCAGCTTATGGTGGATTTCCATAACCGTTTTGTAAATTAAAAAGATACCTCCTCCGATCATCACTAAGCTGGCCAGGTCAAAGCCTTTGTCCCAAATGGTAACAACGGGTTTCCCCTTTTGCTCCAGCAGCCATTTCAGACCCAGCAGCAAAATAATGCGGACGGTAATGCCCGTAAGCATCCAGATAAATCTTCCTCTCTTTTGCAATGCTTTGGGTAACCGGTTCAGGATTATACTGACAAAAATGACGTTGTCAATACCTAAAACAATCTCAAGGATAACCAGCACTATAAAGCTGATCAGGCTGTCAATAGTAAGAAGATGGGCGATATCCATAAAAAAGGCGAATGATAAAAAGCCGGCAACAAAAATAAATTATAATCCCTTACAAATCTTTTTTACGATAGCCGGGCCTTCATAAATAAATCCGGTGTAAACCTGTACCAGCACGGCGCCGGCATCTAATTTTTCTTTAGCATCTGCCGCATTAAAGATGCCGCCTGCTGCGATCATGGGAATTTTCCCTGCTGATCTTTGATGCAGGTAACGAATAACCTCGGTTGATTTATCCTTCACAGGAAGGCCGCTCAGTCCACCTGCACCCATAGCGTCCACTTCGGCTGTTGGCGTTCGGAGACCGGATCGGCTAATGGTGGTGTTAGTGGCCACGATCCCGTGAATGCGCGTAGTAAAGACGATTTCAATAATGTCATCCAATTGTTCCCGGGTCAGATCGGGCGCAATTTTCAGCAGGATAGGCTTTTCTTTCCCAAGCTGCGTGTTGACTATTTGCAGGCGGGTCAGCAACTGCATCAGGGGCTTCCTGTCCTGAAGCTCCCGCAGATTGGGCGTATTGGGACTGCTCACATTTACCGTAAAATAATCCACGTAATCATATAATTCCCGGAAACAGGTTTCATAATCATCCAGTGCTTTATCATTAGGGGTAATTTTATTTTTTCCGATATTACCGCCGATAATGATTTTGGTTTTTCTTTTTCGCAGCCGTTCTGCAGCAGCCCTTACCCCTTCATTGTTGAAGCCCATGCGGTTGATGAGCGCCCGGTCTTTCGGCAGCCGGAACAGGCGGGGTTTGGCATTGCCATCCTGTGGTAAGGGCGTCACCGTACCTATTTCAATAAAGCCGAAACCCAACAAAGCCAGTTCATCAATATATTTAGCATCTTTATCAAAGCCGGCGGCAAGGCCAACGGGATTGTCAAAGCGAAGCCCCCAAAGGGTTTTGGAGAGGCCGGGATCATGAACGAAAAAAAATTTCCGGGCAAAAGCCGTCCCGGCAGCCGTCCGGAACCATTTTTTCAGTTGCCGCATCACCCAATAGTGAACCTGTTCCGGATCACTGAGAAAAAGTATTGATTTGATTAATGCATACATCGGAAGCAAAGATAAGGAGGGGATGTTACTTTGGGGATGCGTTGACTATTAAGGTTGTTGACATTTTTTTGGTAATGCGTTTTCCCAATTTTATAAAAGGCAATTCAATGGTATAGTATAAGATCCAGGCGCTGATAATAGTTGCTGTCAGGCACACCACTAATAATGATATAAATGCAATCTTGTTGTTTGGAAAATAATAAGCTAATGCTTTCCAATGATCAAAAATTGACCAGACAAAAACCCAGTGCATTAAATATATTCCATAAGAAATCTTGCCCAAAAATAACAATATACTGTTCTGTAGCAACCTTTGTAGTTTTCCGGACACGATCATATATACAATAAACACAAAAGAGCCTATTGCAGTATATACAAACAGGTCAAATTGCAACAATTCCGCCAGATAATTATAAGTCGGACCAAAAGGGGAAATGCGGTCAATATGCCTCAGAGAAAAAAGTGCAAAAGCCGCGATAAGTATACCTACCCGATACCGGTACCATTTTGACTGTTTGAATTTTCCCCTTTTAAGCTCCTGATAATAGGCACATATCAATAACCCTAAGGCAAAGTGTATAAAGAAATAACCTACGATATAGCTGAACAGGAAAGAGGAAAGTGCCAGCCAGATGGTCAGCCTTTTCTCTTTCAAGGCAATAACGATTAAAAAAGGCATTAAGAATGACATGGTCATTTCAATAGACAAAGTCCAGTCAAGTAACAGGAAATTTGGTCTTTTTTTTATTAATAAAGCTTCCTCCCAAAATTTAAAGTCATTTAAAACAAAAACATGGTAAAAGGTGCTTAGCGTATGCTGTGCTATATCACTCCGCAATGCGTATAAAGTGTTTATCAGTAATGCAACTAAAAATGCCGGATATATACGGAATATACGGTTTACGTAGAACTTTCCTATATCAAGATCTTTACCTAACTGTAAATAAGGATAAGCTAATACAAATCCACTTAAGACGAAGAAGAAGGAAACAGCGTCGCTGCCATTAAAAATAAAACAACTCAACTTAATGATCAGCAAGTCCGGGTATTTCCAGCCCAGATAATGATAAAACAAAACCATCAGCGCTGCTATGCCGCGGGCTGCATCCAGGTAATTAATACGTTCCTGACCTTTTTGAGGTGTTATATACCCGTTGTTCAAGGAGTATCAAGTTGTGCGAATATTAAAATGAAAAGTATCTTCCGTAAAAATATATCATACCGAAAGCACTCAAAAGTAAGTAAGAATACCAAAATATTCAGACATATTTTCAGAACTCCCACCTATCGCAGGTTCAGATTGCGGTAGTTTTGAAGAGCATATATACTGACACCCATAGCAACAAACAAAAAGTAAGTAAGCAGGCCAAAATATTCAGATATGGTTTACTCGAAAATTTTTTCTGTTCCAGAACGAAAAGACTCACAAATTTGAAACACTCAAAAATTTTCCAATGAAGAACAGGAAAAAAGAACAGCAAACGCAGGAGCTATTCCGATATTTTACTCCGGGAAATTACCGGCAGTATTGCTTATAAAGACGCGTTACGATTCCCGCATTTCGGTCTGGTACCGGAACAGCTCGGCATATTGCCCGTTCAACGCCATCAGCTCTTCGTGCGTACCCTGTTCCGCTATACGGCCGTTTTCCAGGATAATGATCTGGTCAAAATTCCAATTCTGGAAAATGCGATGGGTGATCACGATAGCCGTTTTATCCTGCAAATAGGTGTCCAGGGCACGCTGGATGCTTTGTTCCGTGCGGGTATCTACTGCGGAAAGACTTTCGTCCATGATTAATACGGAAGAGTGCCTGACCAGCGCCCGCGCAATGGAAATTCTTTGCTTTTGTCCCCCGCTGAGCATGACGCCCCGCTCGCCCACCACGGTATCATAACCCTGGGTCAGACCGGCAATGTCGCCGGCTACCGAGGCCATTGCCGCCGCCTGTTCGACAGCATGGCGATCTTCCACATCGGCGCCGAAGGCAATATTATTGGCAATGGTATCCGAAAACAGAAACACATCCTGGGGCACATAACTGACCTGGCGGCGGAGGCTGTGCAAATCATATTGCTGTACCGGCAGGTCGTCTATCGTGATGCTGCCTTCGGAAACATCGTACATGCGCAGCAATAAATGCACTAAGGTGCTTTTACCGGAACCCGTGCGTCCGATAACGGCCACACGCTGCCCGCTCTTTATTTTCAGGGAAAAATGATCCAGTGCCCTGATCCCGGTATGCGGATACACGAAGGATACATCCCGGAATTCAATATCGCCGTCAATATGCTTCACCACGGCATTGGCTTCGCTGTATATTTCCGGTTTCGTATCCAGGAACTCATTGATGCGCTTTTGCGAAGCCGCCGCGCGCTGAATCATATTGGCCGTCCAGCCAATCGCCATAATCGGGAACATCAGCATATTGATGTATATCACGAACTCGGCAATATTGCCCGGGGTGATATTGCCTTTTATGGCCTGCCAGCCTCCTATTAATATGGCGGAAAGCGTGCTTAGTCCAATAAAGATATTCATTGACGGCGCATATACGGCTTCTGTAAGCGAGAGGTTGATGGTGCTTTTACGGTACAGACGGGAAGCACGTGCAAACTGATTGAAAATATTTTTTTCCTGGCCGAAAGATTTGATAACCCGGATGCCGGAATAGGCCTCCTGTGCCTGCGTAGTGAGGCCGGAAAGCTGCGCCTGAATCTGCTCGCTTTTGCGGTTAACTATTTTGTTTACATAAAAAATAGTAGCGGCCAAAAAAGGCAGCGGCGCAATTACATACAGTGTCATCATGGGACTGACACTAAGCATTCCCCAAAGGCTCATTAAGATCAGCACGACCAGGTTGATGGTGTACATAATAGCAGGGCCGGTGTACATCCGTACCCTGGACACATCTTCACTGATCCGGCTCATCAGGTCGCCGGTAGCATGGGTTTTAAAAAAAGCCGTGTCTAATTTTTGATAATGGGCGAATACCTCATTCTTCTGGTCAAATTCGATATGCCGCGACATCACAATAATGGTTTGCCGCATAAAGAACATAAAAATTCCCCGAAGCAATGCGAACAGCAGCAGCAGCAATCCGGCTTTCATTACTAAGTTCAGCACCACCCCCCGGTAGTCGGCAGCCAACGGAGAATCGCCCAGCAGCTTATAGGAGGATACATTGTTATACACCTCATCCAGCACGGCGCTGATTACTTTTGGAGGAAGCACGGCAAATACATTGGATACGCTCACGAAGATAATTCCGAGTATGAGCCGCCATTTATATTTTACGAAGTATTTATTAAGCGCACGAAGCTGTCGCATCCGATTTTTTATAATGAACAATGAGCCTCTGGTAAGGATTTGCAAAAGTAAAGGTTACTAAGTTACGTTTCTTAATTTTGTATCCTTTTTAAATTTATGCGACTATCTGTAAAAACAATAAGCCTGCTGAGCCTGGTAGCCTGTTCGGTTTTTTCCTGCCGCAAAGATGAACGGCAGCTTAGCCCCGAAGAAATCGGAAAGCGGGTGGATTCCATCGTCAAAATAAAAGAAGAAACGCTCCGGAAGGAAGCGCAGGAAGACCTCAACCGCAGGCTCAGCATTGAGGTCAAGCCTAAGGTAGATTCCATATTAAAGCATACCGCAGAACCGGACACCGTGTTGCCGGCCTTAGACACCCTGATTTCCGAATAGGCGGAACGCCGGACGGTCTCCATAGGCAAATAAAGCTATGAGCTGGTACGATTTTTCCGATTAGTATGGAAAATCCAGCGTTTGTGCTTTTGCGGTAAAGCGGAAACGGTATAAAGAAATCATACGGTTCCGGATGATCCTTTTCCGTGCTTCCATGTTTTTTGGGCTTTTTTTGATTCACGCAGATGCAATGCTTTGCTGTAGATGATCGGGAAAACCAAAAGGGTAAAAACGGTTGCCGTTACCAGGCCTCCGATAATTACAATGGCTAAAGGTTTCTGGCTCTCTGAACCGATACCTGTGCTGACAGCTGCCGGGAAAAGCCCGATGGCAGCCATCGTAGCGGTCATGACAACGGGTCGTGTCCTTGCTTTTACCGCTTGAATGATAGCCTGGTTCAGGTTGCCGGATCGTATTGCCTGCTTATGAAATTCGGAAATGAGAATAACGCCATTTTGCACACAGATACCAAATAATGCAATAAATCCAACGCCGGCTGAAATGCCAAAGTTAATCCCGGTAATATGCAATGCCAATATTCCGCCTATTAAAGCAAAGGGAACATTAATTAATACATATCCGGCATCTTTAGCATTGTTGAACATGATAAACAGTAAAATGAAAATCAGTATTAAACTGATGGGAACCACCTGTGTTAAGCGATTGCCGGCTCTCACCTGGTTTTCAAATTCCCCCGTCCAGCTCATATTGTAACCAACAGGGAGCCTGATATGTGCATTTACATTTTGCTGCGCTTCGGCAATCGTACCTCCTAAATCTCTTTCCCGTACGGAAAATTTTACGCCGATAAATCTTTTGGTATTATCCCGGTAAATAAACGCAGGCCCTGTTACTTGTTGTACGGTTGCAATTTCTTTCAACGGGATTCGATTACCTGTAATAGAAGGTATCATCAGCATTAAAATATCATCCTCATTTTTTCTGTAATCTTTATCGTAACGGATGCGAATATCAAATTTCCGTTCCCCCTCGTATTTCTGTGTGGCTGTTTTTCCTCCGATAGCCATTTCAATTACCGCTTGTGCTTCTGCTTTGGTGATGCCGTAAACCGCCATTTTCTCCTCATCCAGTATAATGCTTATTTCCGGCTGCCCGATATTTCTTAAAATTCCCACATCCTTTATGCCCGGCACATCTTTGATTTGCTCAATCACCTGGTTGGCATATTCATCCAGTTTCTCCAAATCGTCCCCATAAATTTTTACGGCATTGGAAGCATTCATCCCGGCAACGGCTTCGGCAACATTATCAATAATGGGCTGGGAATAGTTGTAATTGATGCCCTGATAATTTTTTAATTTTTTGTCCATTTCTTCTACCAGGTCATCCATGGATATTTTGCGCTTCCACTCGTCTTTTGGTTTCAGGTTGACCTGCATTTGCACATAATAAAACCCGCTGGGATCTGTTCCGTCATTGCTTCTTCCGGTTTGCGAAAGCACGCCGTTTACTTCGGAAAAGCTCATCAGCTCTTTTCGCAGAACACTTACCATTTCTACGGTCTTAGGAAGCGAATAGCTCATAGGCATTTTGGCTTCCACCCATAACGCTCCTTCGTTCAATTGGGGTAAAAATTCCGTTCCGAGCCAACGGGTTGAAAACAGGGTTGCCCCAAAACATCCAATCGTTATGAGCAGGGTTAATTTTTTTCGGGCATAAGTCCAGGCAAATCCTTTCGCAACAATTTTATTTACCAGGCGGGTAAAGAAGTTTTCTTTTTCTTTTACATTTTTAGCGAGCAGCATTGAGCTTAAAACCGGAACTAAAGTAAGTGTGAAAATTAATGCGCCTAACAGGGCAAACCCTAAAGTCCATGCTAAAGGCGCAAACATTTTTCCCTCCACTTTTTCAAAAGAAAAAATAGGAAGCAAAGCTGAAATGATAATCAGTTTGGAGAAGAAAATTGCTTTCCCCATTTGAATACCGGTGGTTTTGATCAATCCCATTTTAGCGAGACGATTAAATTTTTCCATACCGGTCCTGCGGGCTTTGTGATCTAAGGCAACAAAAATCCCTTCTACCATTACGACTGCACCGTCAATGATAATTCCGAAATCAATAGCTCCTAATGAAAGAAGATTAGCGCTCATTCCTTTTAAATGCAGCATTAAGAAGGCAAACAATAAAGCAAGCGGAATAACCAGGGCAACAATTACCGTAGTTCTCCAATCCCCCATAAAAAGAAATACAATGACCGTAACTAAAACTATTCCTTCCAATAAATTGTGCATGACTGTTGTGGTGCAATAATCCATCAGGTTGTCGCGGTCGTAAAAGGTTTCCATTTTTACATCAGCCGGTAAAATGGAAGTGTTCAGCACTGCAATTTTTTCTTTTACCCTTGCCAATACTTCACTTGGGTTCTCACCTTTCCGCATTACGATAATACCTTCCACCACATCATCGTTATCGTTCAGGCCTACCTGACCTACCCTTGGTGCGCTTGCCTCCTGAACGGTTGCCACATTTTTTACCAATAAGGGATTTCCATTAAAAATGTCAACTATGGTATTTTCAATATCTTTTTTACTGTCTAACAAACCAATTCCCCGCACGACATAGGCCTGCCCGTTCTTCTCAATTACATCTCCGCCAACATTGAGATTGGATTTGCTTATGGATTCATACAATTCCAATGGCGTTAAATCGTATTGCTGCAATTTTACCGGGTCAACGGATATTTCATAGATTTTTTCCTGCCCGCCAAAAGCTACCACATCAGCCACTCCGGGAACCCGTCTCAGTTCACGGTCAATGGTCCAGTTCTGAATGGTCAACAGATCTCTTGTGTCCCGCTCATCGCTTTTTAATACATAGCGGAATATTTCTCCGGTGGGTCCATAGGGTGGTTGCACTTCAGCATCTACCTCTTCTGGCAAAGCCACATTTTGCAGTTGATTACTGACCTGCTGCCTGGCAAAGAAATCTTCCACATCATCATCAAAAATAATTTTGACAACCGACAAGCCAAACATGGTAATACTGCGAACATTGGTTTTTCGCTGCACGCTGTTCATGGCAATTTCAATTGGCGTGGTAACAAAACGCTCAACTTCTTCGGCGCTTCTGCCATTCCATTGGGTTACGATGATAATCTGCGTATTGGTAACATCAGGAAATGCTTCAATGGGAATCTTCAGGAAGCTGATCATTCCGGCAATGACTAAAATACCTGCCCAAAAAAAAGTGAAGAATTTATTTTTGAGTGAAAAAACTATTATATTCTTAATGAAATTGTTCATCTTTATATTAATTGTACGTATCCTCGAATATTTCTACTGCATGATTGCCCTTATCTCTTTTGAATGATTTTGGTTGAATGATTTTTTTTATTGCTTTTGCCTTGGCAGGAATGCTGAAATGGTACGTTATACCCAAGGCATAATCAGTTTCCGGCCTGGAATATGATACCACATCCGGCTGTGTCAGGAAGAACAGGGAGCAGGACTGGTACTTATTATATCGGTAATTGAATTGAGCAACAAAACGTATCCTGCTGAGATAAGCGGGTCGGCTATAGGAGAACCGGACATAAGGTTCGGCAGACAATGTGCATGAGAACAAATTATTTATTCTGTAAATGCCTCTGATGCGGTT
The DNA here is from genome assembly GCA_964622775.1 of uncultured Taibaiella sp. Lineage (GTDB taxonomy): Bacteria > Bacteroidota > Bacteroidia > Chitinophagales > Chitinophagaceae > CAZUSO01. Next base: position 53,460 of record CAZUSO010000007.1, read on the forward strand.
TCTCCATTCAAAAAAGGGTTTGTCAGCAGCAAGGTCGCCGGTAAAGTAATTCCGGGTTGCCTGAAACGATGTCCGGTAGAAAGCCGAAAAACGGCGGACGATTCGTTGCTTATAGGTTAAGCCAATAAAAAGGGTATGTTGGTCTGCTTTATGATTTGTATTGAGCTGATACAAGCCTTCTACCTGTAAGAAGGGAAATAAATTTCTTCCGTAGATAAAATATATATTGCTTCGGGCGAACCGTGAAGCATTATCCTTAAACCTTACCTGGTATTGAAATTCTGCGTATTGTTTTTTCCCCAGTTTTTTCTCAACCTGAAGCCAGTACCACAATGAAAAATCCTGCTCTCTGCCGTTTTGAGCAAATGCCAGCAGTCCGGAACATTGCTGTAGGAAAATGATTAGTATAAGTTTCTTAATCATTGAGCGCATCGTATATTAACAGCCCGTTTTTAGCAATCACCCTTTCCCCGTCTTCCAGCCCCGCACTGATATAGGTCCTTGCTCCTAACTGGCCATATAGCTCTACTTTACGGGTTTCGATATGGTGCTTGTCTTTAAATACCATAACCCAATATTTGCTTTTTTCAAAAATTACCGCAGAGGAAGGAATGGCAGTCATATACTGATTTTCCGAAAAGCTGACCACTACAGTGCAGGTCATTTCCGGTTTTAATTTCAAATCACTATTAGGTATTTTCACCCTTACTTTCATTGATTTGGTAAGGGGGTCAATGGCATTGAATATCTTATCTATTTTCCCTTTGAATGGCATGCCCGGGAAAGCCAGGGTATTTACCGTGACGTCATAACCTACCTTTATCTTTGCAATGTCGCTTTCATTTACATTGGCCAGCGCCCATACTTCATCTATATCTGCAATGGAAAAAACGGGATCGGAATTATCTAATTTTATTTGCTCGTTCTGATTGATATTTTTTGTGACGACAAAACCGCTTATAGGCGCGGTTACATTATAAAGGGAGCCGCCTTTTAAACTGTAAATACTGTATATTTCATTAATCCTTACCAGTTCTGCTTTTGCCTTTTCGAGTTCTCTTTCGGCTGCGGCAACATCTTTTTCGGAATTTAATTTTCCGGCAAAAAGGTCTTTAGCTACCTGCAGGTTTTTCTCCGCTATGGCTACATCATTAACGGCGTCTAATTTTTCTTTTTGAAAAGAAGCCACTTCGCTGCTTTGAATAGAGACCAATGTCTGTCCCTGCTTAACATAGTCGCCAAGCTCTACATTAATGGATTTCACAATCCCGCTGAGGATGGGATAGACCTGTGCCAGTTTATTATTATCGGCTGTTATTTTTCCAAACAAGCGGATTTCGTTTTTTACTTCTTCCCGCTTAGCCGTATAAAATTCACATTTAGCCATCATCGTATCGCTCATGGAAAAAGCGGTAAGCGTTTCTTTGGCTTGTTTATTTTGACAACCTGACATTATCAGGCAGAAAAGTATAAAGTTGAGCATTGCGCATTGAGCATTGACAATTCTTTGATTCACTTTCTTCATATTTTGCTCGTTTTTCAATATTGCTTGTTGTCCATTGTCCATTAATAAATATCTTTCCCGATTAACAGATTTAATTGTTCTGCCGATTCCACCAACTGGGTTCTTATTCGGGTAAGCTCGGTCAGCACTTCGTTATATGCTTCGAAAAAATCAATAAACTCAATGATAGAAACATTTTGTTTTTGAAAATTAACGGTCATGCCTTTTACCGTAACTTCAAAATCCTCGTTGTAAAGCGCGGTTGCTTTCTGATATTCAGAAACGGTTTGAGCGTAGAAAGCGTAGGTGTTTTGCAGGCTGCTCATGATTTCGTTTTGCATGGCCTGTAAGTTATAGTCCGCTTCTTTTAATCTGAATTGAGCAGATTTAATATTGCCCTGGTTTCTGTTCCATAACGGCAGCGGAATGGCTAAACCCGTATTAATCTGGTTATTAAACGGCCCGCTTCTTTGGTCATAAGATGTGAACAGATTGATATCCGGCGTGGCTGATCTTTTTTGGGACTTCAGATATTGCTCCGCCAGAATTTTATCCTGTTGGGTCAGGAGTAATTCAGGCCTGTTGAGCAGCGCTTCGCTTTTTAGATCAGGGAGAACGTTCGGCTTTATGTATTGCTCAATTTCCTGTTTTGAAAATTGAAACTCAATCCATGAAGATGTTTGCAGGAGGGTTTGTAAACCGGCCTGGGCCTCATAGTATTGCTTATATAATTCGGCACGGTCATTATTCAGTTTTAAATATGCACCTTTTAGTCTTACGACATCTTTAAGCGGAATATTTCCCTTATCTGCCTGAATCTGATAAACGGCAAGCAAGGTGTCTAATAATGCCATCTGGCTATTGTATCGGGACAACAAAAGCTGCTGTTGCCCGATGGCAAACAAACCGCTGTGCAGACGAAATTTGAGTTGCCTTGTCAATTGCTGAAATTCCAGCCCGGCAATCAGGGCATTGGTTTTTGCCATTTCAATTTCCGGTTTCCTTTTCCCTCCCAATACGATCAGTTGTTCAAGCTGAAATGACTTCTGTCCTGTTTGGCCAACATGAATGAATTTGTTATTATCGGGGTCATAAGCATTAAAATCAGCCGTAAAAACCGGGTTAGGATAAAGCTTTGCCTGAATGATCTGTGCTTTTTGCGCTTCTATGTTCATAGAAGAAGCAAGCAGATAAAAATTATTGGAAATAAAAATACTGTCGGCTTGTTGAAGATTGATCCTGAGCGTGTCCTGCCCATGTGCCGGATACGTTATTAAAAACAGCATGATAAGGACTATTCCGCGCCTGCGCCTGTTCATTGTTGCCGTGTCTTTTAAATGAAGTGCAAAGATTGAAACGGCTACCTTAAAAAGACCTTAAGGCGGATAAAATTTAGCTTAAAGGAAGTTCAGGCAGCATACGGATTTACCCAGGTTCTTATCCGTGATATCTGCAGGCTAATCAGCTTAAAGGCAATGCTATAATAAACACATTACAACCGGCAACGGGAGTATGATAGGCGATATGGCCATGGTGTAAAGCGAGAATTTTATAAACAAAAACCAAACCTAAGCCAAATCCTCTTTTCCCCTTGCTGTTCGCTCCCCTGAAAAAATGCTGAAACAGAAATTGATTTTCACTTTCAGAAATTCCCGCACCCTTATTTTCAAAAATAACCTGGATCGCGCCGTTCCCGCTTCCAATCCGGATTTTTGCTTTGTGATCACAACTGTATTGAATACAGTTATGCATCAGGTTCATAAATGCCGCCTTTAGCAAACGGGCATTGGCGTAAAGTATTAAATTATTCTCATCCTCTGTTTGAGCATATTCAATGGAAAACTGAAAGTCGGGGTAAATATTTTTTAATTCGTCGGCAACATCGAAAATCAATTCATCAATTCTGATCTTATCCTGCTTTAGCGTATTTCCTGTTTCCGCTTTTGCAATTTCGAGGAGGGAATTAATTATTTCACTCAGGTTCCTGGTATCTTCTTTTTGGTTTTTAATAAGGGTTTGTATTGTTTCGATATCAGTCTCCTTTTCTATTCTTTCAAAATTTGAAACCAATACGGCAATGGGAGTTTTTAATTCGTGGGAAATATGATAGATCGCATGCTTTTGAAAAGAAAAAACTTCATTCATTCTTTTCATTAATTTATTGAATTGCTGGGCAAGTATGGTGATTTCGCTTTTGGATTGTTTAAATTCAATAGGATTGTATTCCCCTTCAAAATTATAACCGCTGATTTTTTGGGTAATGGAAATAAGTGGCTGCGTAATTTTTTTAGATAAAAAGTATGCTGTTAGAATTACAGCCACCGAGATGATGAGGAAACTGGCCAACAGAATATATTTAAGATAATTCAGCTTGGCATATCCGGATTTATCATACGCTTTACTGATTCCATAATAAATGCGCCCGTCCATTTCAAAATACAGACCCACCACATCGTATAATTCGTCTTTACTTTCGTACCAGCTATTATCAGCTGATAATTTTTGCAAAATTTCTCCGGAGTATGGTATGGGCGTGTCGTCAATGCTTGAATAAATCAGTTCTTTGCTATAGTTGAAAATCAGCAGTTTTTCGTTGTAAAGATCATTTATGGTAAGGCGGTCAATCGCTTCCGTTAATTCATTATCCGCTTTCTTTATTTCCGTCAGAAAAAAGAGGGTGGATTTTATCTTCTCCTTTTGGCGCTGCTGAAATTCTTCTTCCCGGTATCCCGCGAAAAGGGTGTAGATAAAAAATAAGGCTATCCCGATTAATGAAATAGTCGTTAATGAAAAATAGAACAATATTTTTTTCCTAATTCCCATCATCAAAATAATATCCGTAACCTACTTTCGTTTTAATGCTGTTTTTCCCAAAAGGTTTGTCCACTTTATTGCGAAGAAAATTAATGTAAACCTCAATAGTATTGGTATTTGCATCGACAATGCTCCCCCATATTTCCCGAATCAACTGGTTTTTTGAAACCAGCTCGCCTTTACATTCAATCAGCTTAACCAGAATCTGAAATTCCCTGGGAGTTAATACGATCTCATTCCCCTGTCTGGATACTTTTTTCGTTGTATGATTAATTACCATATCGCCGCAGGCAATGATGGCTGTTTTTGTTTCTGCCTTTATGTTTCTTTTAAGCAATGCATTTACCCTTAACAGCAGTTCCCGCATATAAAAAGGTTTTGTCAGATAATCATCAGCTCCGCAATGATATCCCTGAACCTTATCCTCCAGCTCACTGAAAGCCGTAAGCATGATTACCGGTGTATTCGTATTGTATTGCCGGAAATGTTTACATATATCGAAGCCGTTTTTCCCGGGCAGGTTTATATCCATTATTATACAATCAAAAGATTCTTTCTTTAATACCCTTTCCGCCAGTGAACCATCATAGAGCGAAACCGTTTTAAATGCTTCTGTCTTTAATGCTTCGCTGATGTTTTGGTTTAGCGTATGGTCATCTTCTATAACAAGTATTTTCATTCATATTAATCGTTTAGTAAAATAGGACGTATAAATTTTTTACGCTGCATATTGGACGTGCTTTTCGTGATAGTATTTTTGCACCTGCCTTGGATTATCCTTTCTCTTTTTCATAAAATTTTCTACGTTGCTGCTCATCTGTTCCTTATTGACAGGGCGTTTCCTGCCTATTACATTGGTCTTCACATCTTGATTTAGATATTCCTGTGCATTAAGTTCGGGACTGTACGGTGGTATAAAAAACACCGCTATCCTATCCTTGTTTTCTCCTAACCATTCTTTGAGCATTTTTGTTTTGTGTGCAGGATGACCGTCCGTAATGAAAAATATTTTTTCCTTGCTATACCTTATCATACGTTTTAGAAAGTCGATAAATACTGCGCCGTTAAACCGTTCAATAATCATAAATTGCAAATGCCCTTTGTTGCTGATAGCAGAAATCATGTTCAACGAAAACCGCTTGCCTGTTGCTTTTATCACAGGAGTTTCTCCTTTGGGAGCATAGCTCCTGCCTGCCTGGTGGTCGCTACGCATACCGGTTTCGTCTCCAAAATATATAGTTCCTTTTTCTTTAGCTGCTCTCTTTTTAATGGCGGGATATTCTTTATCCAACCATTGCCTTACCTGTTCCGGCTTCTGCTCAAACGCCTTTCGGATAGGCTTTTGAGGCGTATAACCCCAACTGTTTAAATATCTGCCTACTTGCCAACGGCTAAGTTCTACACCGTATTTTTCTTTTATCAATTGCTGCACGGCTTCTCGTGTCCATAACCCGAATGATAATTTTAATTGCTCAGGCATCTTGTCTTTTATGAGCCTGCGCACTTCCGCAGCTTGCACTCCGTTAATCTTTTTACCTTGCTTTACTCCCCGTTTCTTCGCATTAAGACCTCGAAATCCTTTATCCTTGTAGCGTTTCCATATTTTTTGGACACCATTCAAGGTTAATCCATATAAATCTGCTGCTTGTTGCTGAGTGCCTTTCCCCTTTTTCAAAAAATATACCACCAAAAGACGAACTCTTTCCTGTGAACTTTGGCTGCCGCGTGTTTGTGTTCCTTTCATTCTACAAAGGTAACTCAAATTTTTTTATATTACATACTAATTTATGCTCTTATTAATATGTATGCTACTTGATGACTGTTACAGCAAGATAATGTCCTTCCATACTAAGTGCGCCAAAAGCATATACTATTGAATTTTTGCATTAATTTCGACAGTCAAAATGATTTTACAACAAATACCGTCCATGAAATTCTCCTTTGTGATGCAAAAGAATACAACGCCTGAATGAACAAACAAAAAATCTCGCAACACCCGTTATTGAACAAATCAGGACAAAAAGTCCGGTTTGATATTCAGGATTGGGGCAATGTTTCCACTTATGACTTTCTGAAAGCACACCGGCATTTCTTTCACGAAATACTGGTTTTTGAAAAAGGGAAAGCCCAGCACGATATCGACTTCAAAACCTTCGAAGGCAAAAAAGGGCAAATACATTTTGTACATTCGGACAATGTACATCTTTTAGTAAGAGCGGAAAACTCCCAGGGATTTAGTATCTTGTTTACTGCTGATTACTTCAATGGGGAAATCATTGAACAATTGCCGTTTTATTCAACAAAACCATTTAGACAATTAGATAAACCAACTTTTAAAACCTTTTTGCAGTTAGTTAAATTAATCAGGGAGGAGACAGATGGCCAGTCCGTAGTATCTGATAAACTGATTTATTGTTATGCCAATTCTTTAATGTTATTACTTCTTAAAAACACGGCAGATTCAACAGGCTGTCAAAAATCAAACTACCAAACAGAGTACATCCAGACTTTTAGAAAGCTGATTAAAGAAAACTTTAAGCAACATTTTACCGTAGAAAAATATGCAGAATTGACAGGGATTTCTCCCAAACATTTAATTGACCTTTGCAAAACACAGACAGGGAAAACTCCGCTCAAGCTAATCCAGGAACACATCATCATTGAAGCTAAAAGGCTTTTCTATTATACTAAAAAGACTATAAAAGAAGTGGCTTATGAACTTCACTTTGACACACCCGCAAGTTTTTCCAAATATTTCAAATCAGCAACAGGACATGCGCCATCCATATACAGAAAAAAAGGCAGGTAAGAAATAAGCAACATTTTCCGAATAATGACTATTTCCCATAAAGATTGGTAACCCGATATTTGTAATTATCAATCATAAAAAATCTTCAATTATGAAAAGTAAACTTATCGTTCGCCGGTTTATGGTATGGAGCAGTTTGATCTTTGGAATTTTAATTTCCTATGGGGCAAATGCGCAGATTCCGGCAGTCTCATGGGAAACCCGGTTGGGCGGGCCTTATACGGACGGCTTTAATGCCATCGCACAAACGCAAGACGGCGGATACGTCGCTACCGGAATATATAACGGCGGAAGCCTAAATGGGAATTACGATTACTGGATACAAAAAATAAATGGTAATGGGGAGGCCGCATGGAGTAAGACCTATGGCGGGACTGCTCAGGACCAGGCGAACGCTATTATTCAAACGGACGATGGCGGATACATGGTGGGGGGAACGGCTATGTCAATCGATGGTGACGTAACCGGCGCTCATGGGGGGAATGATGCCTGGATCCTAAAGTTAGACAGTTTCGGCAATGTAATATGGAAAAGGTGTTATGGTGGGAGTTCCTTTGAATCATTGTCAAAAATTTTAAAACTACCGGACAATACTTTTATGATATTAGGATCGACAAGTTCAGATGACGGGGACCTGACAGGGATCAATACGGTTAATTTTTTTGGGGAAGGTAATATCTGGCTAATGAAAATAGGTGCAGACGGAGCCATACTGTGGCAAAAAACGTATGGCGGATCGGGATCCGATGCGGCTTTTGACATTATAGCTATGCCGGATGGGGGGTTTACACTGTCCGGAACCGAAGCTACCCCGACAGGCATGTTTGACCTATGGGTATGCAGAACGGACTCTTTGGGACATATAGATTGGGAAAGCGTTTTCGGCTATGGGGACTATGACGAGGCTTATGCTCTGGCAGCGACGGATGACGACAATATACTGATTGCGGGCCATACGCTCTCTACGGAATTTCCGGAATTTAACGGAGGTGGTTCCGATGCCATCATCGCGAAGCTGGACGGGGCAACCGGCGATTTTATCTGGCATAAAGCAATAGGCGGCAGCAGATCTGAATGGATAACAAGCATAACCGCCCACAATGGTTTATATATCCTGGCAGGCACTTCTAATAGTTCAGACGGGGCTATTTCCACACCTCTTGGCGAATGGGATATATGGCTTGTGGCTATTGATAATATGGGGAATATCCAATGGGATAAAAATTTTGGGGGCGGCGGAACAGAAGCTGGAAGCGCTTATCCGGTTAGTATTATCCCGACTACCGACAATGGCCTTGTAGTAGCCAGCATGACAGGCTCTGATGAAATAAGCGGAGGTGGGGGATTATGGGATGGGTATGTCTTTAAGCTTAAAAATAATGCACTGGGAATTAGGGAAAGCAAGCTATCAGGCATTTCCATTTATCCCAATCCTGCAAGCAATTATCTGCATATTCGGGTAAATGAAACAGGGGCATACAAATACAAGCTTATTGACGTAGCCGGCAGCGTATTAAAATCAGGTTCGTTCATCACTCCGGGGGAAAATATCAGCATGGAAACTATTCCGGCAGGAACATACTTTTTACAAGTACAAAATGAAAAACGCCAAACATCCGTAAAAAAAATTATTAAGCGTTAAACTATTTTTGCAAATATTAGAATTAATCGATCGAACTAAACCGTCTCCATTCAGAAAACAAAAAATCGTTTAATTATGAAACAAATACGGAACTTCTTATCAGGCCTCATTGTCCTAACGTGTTTGCTTCATTCAGAAACATACGCACAAAACCCGCCTTTATGGAAAAGATTAAAGGATACGGAAATGCAACAACTTAAGCTAAACAAAAAACCTGATGCTTTTGCGGCATATCAACTGGATAAAGCCGAAGTATCGTATTTTTTACGGCAGACTTCTACCACCCGTTCAAAAAATAATGTTCTTTCCCTTCCGGATCCCACAGGGGATTTCAGGGATTTTGAAGTATTTGAAACACCGGTATTACCTCCGGAGTTGCAGGCTGAATATCCTCAAATCCGAACATATACAGCTATCTGCATTAAAGATAAAAATACTACCGCTAAAATTACCATGGGTACGCTTGGGATAAACATCGTGGTATATTCCTTAAATGCCACCTACTTTATTACCCCTGTCAATGATAACGATGATGCACATTATCTGGCATTTAATAAAATAGATTATAAGAATGGATTTGCTAAAATCAATTGTGAAATTAATGATGAGCTGAATGCTATAGGGAAACAGATTCGTTTAGGATCATACAATGGAGGCACAAAGCTGAGAAGCAACGGGCAGACACGCAGGAAATTCCGGTGTGCTATAGCTTGCACAGGCGAATGGGCTAACAACGTTATGAATGCCCCCACCATTCCGGGCTTGTTAAGCCATATCACCACTGCTATTAACGGAGCTAATGGCGTGTTTGAGCGTGAGCTTGCTGTAACACTTGAGTTTGTTCCTCAGGAAACCTCTTTGATACATATCAATCCTGCCACAGATCCATACTCCACTACCACTAATAAAAATATACTCCTGAATGAAAACCAGAATAGCCTAGATGCAGTTCTTACCAATTCGGGCTATGACATCGGACATCTTCTGAGCAATGCCGGAGGAGGGATAGCGGCCCCTTTTTCAATCTGTCGGGATGCCTCTAAGGCAAGGGGCTTGAGCGAATCATTATGGCCAGGTGATTTTGGGGAAATCATTCACGAAATGGGACATCAGTTTGGGTCAAAACATGTTTTTAATTCCAATCAAGGGTTCTGTAATGGCAATGGCTATGCTCCTTCCGCCTATGAACCGGGAAGCGGCTCTACCATTATGTCCTATCCTTTCGTCTGCGGATTGATTGACAATGTACTGATGGCAAACACCGATTACTATCATGTATATTCGCTGGACAACATAACCATATTCATCAATAACCCTATAAATATTACTTGTGGAGGCATATTGTCAGGCGCGGCATCGCCAATTGATATTGATACCACACCGCAGGAATTTTATATTCCGGTCAATACACCTTTTGAACTGACTGCGCCGGAAGCCCAGTTCTCAGATGTGGGCGCAGCTATTAATTATTGCTGGGAACAATGGGATTTAGGGAATTTTGGCAACTTGGAATTTAATGCCCCAAACTGGACGGAAGGTCCTACATTCCAAAGTTTTGATCCCACTGTCGACAGAACGAGAAGTTTTCCGAGAATCATCAATCTGCTCGAAAATAATTATGGGGTCACAGGGGAGCGCCTTTCAAGAGTAGTCAGAGACTTGAAATTTCGACTTACCGCTCGTAGCCTGAAAGACGGCTGGGGCACCTATAATTCTGACAAAAAGGTAACAGTCCACGTAACGGCCTTAGATTCCTTCAGGGTTACAGCGCCCAATGATGGGGCTTTGTGGAATGTTGGGGCTATAGTACCCATTAGCTGGAATCCCGGCGGAAGTACTTTGATCCCTGTAAATTGTAATATGGTAAACATATATTTATCTCCTGACGGTGGCAGAACCTTTCCTTATCTTATCGGCTCTAACGTGCCAAACAATGGGAGCTTCAATTTTACGGTAATGGATATTTACAGCGACAGCGTAATTATAAAAGTAAAAGGCGCAAACAATATCTTTTTTGATATTTCCAAACCGTTCAATAAAATTCACGGATCCCCAACATCAATTGCCGAAAACCCGGCCAATAAGAATGTAACCATATACCCCAACCCGGCAAATGGCATTTTAACGATTGATGCCAAAGAAAAAAGCAACGCCTATACTTATTATTTAATGGACATTTCAGGTAAAATCTTAAAATCTGGAATGTTCACCGGATCAAAGAAAATAGATATTAATAATTTTGCGGACGGCGTATATATGCTCCGGCTTGCCGATGAATATGGAGGAACGGTAACAAACAAAATAATAAAAAAACAATAAAAATAGTGCTATTGCCCGGCTAAAAAATTGGAAGGATACGAAGAATTACCCCCAAAAATAATGTTTCATTTAGAACGATTATGAAATAAAGGTTTCAATTCCTCTATTGTACGATTAAGAGTAATGAGATTGCGTACATACCGATTATCATTACCGAATTTCAATTCAACTACTGTACGATTAAGAGTAATCATGGCTAAAATTCTTTACACAGCTATCGTATTTCAATTCAACTACTTAAGGTTTCAAGCATCCTGCCCACTTCAACATCCATCCTCGAAAAGGAAAACCATTTCTTGCCGAGGTCTTTGAGTGATGCCCCAATGTGGTAGAGTTCCGTATCGTCAATAATCAAAAATCGGTCGTGAGCATCGGAAAAAATCTCTCAAGTTTGACACGTTTTTTTGTTTTTATGGGCTGCAATGCTTGATTTTA
>CAZUSO010000008.1:0-59404 GCA_964622775.1 uncultured Taibaiella sp.
AGACCATCAAGGTAAACAAGAAATAGTAATCCTGAAACGATAAAACTGTTCCTTGAAAAAAAGCCGCCCCGAAATCCGGGGCGGCTTTTTTAATGATGTATCAGGCATATTAGGTAAGCTATAGAGTGCAAGACATGAACACGCTTTATCATAGGGGAGTTCTGCGAATCAGAATCTGAAAAAAGCCCCTCCCGCCCCCATGCGGGAGTTTGAAAGCGCATACACGCTCCTCCCTGAAAGGTCTGAGACGTTGTTTTGGCAAAGGCATGAGTGATGTTGAGCCAGGGACGAATGTCAAAACAAAAGAATAATGCCACGTCAAGATCAGTAGAAATCATCAGAAGTCATAGCAAGCCGGGAACGAGTCGCAATCAGTCATTAGCACAATGCGGAAGCCGCACAAAGGACGAAGGACTGAACATTAAAAAAGCGAGGGATACAATTTCTCTTTCCATAAATGATGATACGGAGCAATAGTATATCATCTCCCTTATTTCAACACTGTTTTATCACAATAAATGTTACCGCTTGGCACAGCCACATTTCAGAAAGTGCCGAAGGGGGAGAATTAGTACATCACTTCCTCTGCTTCAATTCTTTTTATTTTCGGAGGGCACACGGATTCGTGCGCCAGCAGGAGAGTATTCAAAAAAAGGACTGAGACATCTAAGCGACTTGTTGTAACAGCAAATAACTTAAAATCAATCAATTAATAATATTGATAAAAATAATATTATTATCTAATAACACTACCTCTAAAACACGTATCTATACTGATTATCAGATAAATTTACAATGTTTAATACCTGAACTACTATTTGAAAATCAACTATATGATCGTTTTAATAAAATACATATAAACTGAAAATGGAGATATTACCCAATATAAAAAACCCCGAAAAAATTTCGGGGTAATTATTATAAGAAGATTTAATCTGGCTACCTGGCCACTTTAACGGCTTGTCTTTTTTCCTTAATACGGGCAGATTTACCAAAGCGTTCGCGTTGATAATACAATTTTGCACGACGTACACGACCTATTTTATTCACAACGATGGAATCAATATTGGGAGATAAAAGCGGGAACAAACGTTCTACGCCTACTCCATCGGAGATCTTACGCACGGTGAAGGTTTGAGTGCCACCTGTTCCCTGACGCTTGACAACATCGCCGCGGAACGACTGGATACGCTCCTTGCTTCCTTCAATGATTTTATAGTTTACCGTAATATTATCGCCTGCTTTAAATCGGGGTAATTCCTTTTTTGCAGACATTTGTTCGTGTACAAAAGCTATCGCTTCCATCCTAATGAGTTTTTTTAATGATAATACTTTGCAGCCTGGAAATTATTTTACTTCTGCTACTAATTTTTTAAAGCTTTCCGGTTCGTTCATCGCCAAATCCGCCAATACCTTACGGTTCAGGTCAATACCTTTTTGGCTCAGTTTATTCATAAATACGGAATAGCTCATTCCTTCTTCACGAACTGCGGCATTGATACGCGCAATCCATAAAGTACGGTAATCTCTCTTTTTCAGTTTGCGACCAACGTATTTATATCCAAGTCCTTTTTCCAACACGTTTTTTGCAACGGTATAGACATTTTTACGTTTGCCGTAGAAGCCTTTGGACTGCTTCAGAACCTTCTTTCTTCTCGCGTGGGAGGCTACGGCATTTACTGAACGGGGCATAATTTATATTTCAAAAATTATTAATAAAGTACAAGGGTGATTAACGCAGATTCAACATACGTTTTACTAAAGGCAGATTTGCCGGATGCACCATAGACGGAATAGCCAGACGGCGCTTACGCTTATTGGATTTTTTACTCAACAAGTGCTTTCTGAAGGCATTAGCGCGTTTAATCTTGCCGCTTCCGGTAACGGTGAATGTCTTTTTAGCTCTTGAGTGTGTTTTAACCTTAGGCATTACTATTCAAATTTGGGACGGCAAAGGTAGCTGTTTTTATTTTCTTCGCAAATTTTATTTTAAATATTTTTCTACGGTGCCGCATTGCAACCTTCATCTATGTATTTTAATACGCTCTGGCAAACAACACCCTTTGTTTACTGGGCTTTCCGGTCAGGACACATTGCCCTTCCTCCTGCTCTGCGTCCAGCGGAATACAGCGTATGGTTGCTTTGGATTTTTCTTTAATGAGCGATTCAGTTTCCGGAGTACCATCCCAATGTGCAGCAATAAATCCGGCATGCTGATCTAGCATTTTCTCAAAATCATCCCAGGTGTCCGCTTTGCGGATATTGGAATCCCGGAAAACCTTTGCCCTGTTGAAGATGTTTTGCTGTATGATGTCTAACAGGTTAACGATATAATCGCCCAGGCCATTCAAAGATACCGACTGCTTCTCTTTCGTATCACGCCTGGCTACTTCGGCCACATTATTTTCGATATCACGAAGTCCCAGCGCCACTCTTACCGGCACGCCCTTCATTTCATACTCGGCAAATTTCCAACCCGGCCGGGAAGTATCGCTATGATCGTATTTTACCGAAATGCCTTTCGACTTCAGTTCCTTTAATAAGGCTTCTGCCCGTTCATCAATCTTAGCCTTTGAATCTTCTCCCTTATAAATCGGCACGATCACGACCTGCAACGGTGCTATCTTCGGAGGAAGAATGAGACCGTCGTCATCGCTGTGCGCCATTACCAGGGCACCGATAAGGCGTGTACTTACACCCCAGCTGGTGGCCCAGACATACTCCAGTTTATTGTCTTTGTCGGCAAATTTTACATCAAATGCTTTTGCAAAATTCTGCCCCAAAAAATGAGAGGTACCTGCCTGTAGCGCCTTGCCATCCTGCATCAAAGCCTCAATACAATAAGTATCTTCCGCACCGGCGAAACGTTCATTGGCGGACTTGACCCCTTTAATAACCGGGAGCGCCATATAATTTTCCGCAAAATCGGCATATACGTCCAGCATCTTTACCGTTTCTTCTAATGCTTCTTCCTTAGTGGCATGTGCAGTATGGCCTTCCTGCCACAAAAACTCCGCCGTACGCAGGAACAGCCGGGTACGCATTTCCCAGCGCACTACATTTGCCCATTGATTAATGAGCAGCGGCAGATCCCGGTAGGACTGAATCCAGTTCCGGTAGGTATTCCAGATGATGGCTTCCGAAGTCGGACGGACGATGAGCTCTTCTTCCAGTTTTGCCTCCGGATCCACGATTAATTTTCCCTGACGCTCCGGATCGTTCTTTAAACGATAATGGGTTACAACGGCACATTCCTTGGCAAAGCCCTCTGCATTTTTCTCTTCCGCTTCAAATAAACTTTTAGGTACAAATATGGGGAAATAAGCATTCTGATGACCGGTATCCTTAAACATCCTGTCCAGCACATCCCGCATATTTTCCCAGAGTGCAAATCCGTAGGGCCTGATAACCATACAGCCTCTTACCGCAGAATAATCTGCCAACTGGGCTTTAAGAATCAAATCATTATACCATTGTGAATAATCGGCGCTGCGGGTAGTAATTTCTTTACTCATTATTTTAAACCTTAGCTATAAGTTAAAGTCAGAAAACCTGACTTGTGTAAGAATTTGTAATCCGGCGCAAATGTAGTATTTTTGAGCGGATAGAAACCAGAGAAGATACAAGGAAGAAATGAAATTTATTCCAATAATTTAAAAAGAAAAATAAAATGAAAAAGTTGCTGGCATTGAGTTTGATTGCGATGTACTGTTCCGCAGTAGCAACCGCTCAGCAAAACGCTTACGACGATCGTTACTACTCGGCCTCTCAGGCAGAACAGGAAGCCAGTGAAGCCGCCAAGACACAACCGGACAATCAGGATGCCTACCGCTACAACAGCAGCGACAGCTATTACGACAACTCCGTAAGCGATGACGAATATATTGATTACGACGACGACTCTTATGCAAGCCGCATCAATCGGTTTAACTATCCGGTTTATGGCGCCGGCTACTGGGGCGGCATTTATAACCCTTATTATTACGATCCGTTTTATTACGACCCCTTCTATAATTATGGCATGTGGGGACGTCCCGGAATCAGTTTCAGCTTTGGCTATGGAGGCCCTTACTGGAGCTCTGCCTGGGCTTACAACACCTGGTGCGGATATGGAGGATACTATCCTTATTATTCTTTTGGCTATGGCTACCCATGGGGCTATGGTTTAGGCTATTGGAATGGTTTTTATGATGGTTATTATGCCGGAAATTACAACAATAATTACGGTGCCGGCCGTACCGTTTACGGACCGCGTGGCAGCCGTTCAACGCTGGGTAATTACCGCAATTCCCGCCTTGCAACTAACAACCGGAATACCCGCATGGTTACGCCGCAAAGCGGAAGAATAAACACGGATAACAGGAGGAGTTTTCAGGCTGACAACAACCGTAACAGCGAAAGAGTTAACCTGGGAAATAACCGGAGAACAACCATTATTAATAGTGACAGAAGCAGCAATCAACGTACGGATAACCGGAATATAAACAGTAACCGGCAGATGAGGCAAAACAGCCAGCGCAGCAGTACCCCCGGAGTGAGGATGAATCAGCAAACGCCACCAAGTCCTCAGCCGCAACGCCAATACAATAACCAAAGCAGTCAGCGAAGCAGCGAAGCTACCTATCAACGCAGCAGCGCTCCATCGCGGAGCAGCAGTATCAGCCCATCATCAGGAAGCCGGAGCAGCAGTTCTTTCGGAGGCGGTAGCCGCTCTTCCTCAGGCAGGGGCCGGTAGTAAATATCAGGCAGGGAACAGGACTAAACAAAACCAAATACTACAAGCGGCTGCCCCGTGAATGATCACGGGGCAGCCGCTTTTTCATTTTCTGTATAAAAATAAAATCTAAGCAGGGGAGCCGACGTGGTCATCCCTAATATCCAAAGTGCGCTTTATTACTCTTCACTTATGGCTTTATCTGCCTTTGTTTTAAACTCCCGGGCAAAAGCCTTCATTTCTTCCGGGAGCACTTCGTTACGGGTAGCACGGCCGTAAGTATCGGCCAGGGTCATCAGGGTTTGAAAGAAAAAGTCATTCATCTCATCAACCATCATTTTTTTAGTCCAAAGGTCAATACGCAAGGCCGTTTTTTCACTACCATCCCACAGGGAAAGCAGGACGGCTTTCGCATGTTGCGGGCTTTCCGATTCGCCGGCGTCCCACTGAATGTGTTCCGGCATTTTCTCATTGTCTAAATAGACACGAATATTGATATTGTGATTGTTCATTGGTTATGATTTGCTGTTATGTTATTGTGTTGATGCAGTAATTATATTAAGTCAAGACAATTTTGTCTATATTGTCAAGTTCATTTGACCGATCATCGGGACTTTTCCAATTGTCATTTTTACTTTTTACTTAAAACAGTTGTTGCCTGCTGCTTATTACGCATAGAATACAGGATCAGGATTATGCCCGCAATAACCAGTCCCATGGATATGATTTCAGCCTGAGTCGGGTGCAGAAAGCCCCAGTCGTATTTATAGTTTACCCGGATCTTCTCTACGAAAAAGCGCTCCAGTCCGTTTAATACCAGGTAAATGCCAAACATCTGAAGCGGCGCAGTAATTTTTTTTCGGATACCCCAAAGGAACAGGAAAAGCAACATGCAAATAACCGACTCGTAAATGGGTGTCGGGAATACGGATACTGGTAAAACCCTGTTGTATTCCCCATCATCACCAGCAATTTTCACTCCGTCATTGTTCACGTTATTGGGATAATTCATTGCCACGAGCCATACGGGAATTCCGGAAGGTGCAGGGAAATAATGGTGCTGTATCTTTTCATCCGGGTGTCCGTATTGCTGGAAATAAATCGGATTAGCCTGAGCTATGCTGTCAAACTGATGTGGTACTGCCTGAACGAGGGAAGCATCCGGCTGCGAAATATAGGCGCTGTTGTAAATTCCCCAATCGCCATCGCCGGCTAACTGACAACCTAATCGCCCAATGCCATACGCCAGTATCAAAGCCGGTGCAGCCGCATCACATAAATCCCGGAAAGAAAATTTCTTTTTACGGGAATAAATATACAGCGCCAGGGTAGCGCATATCAATCCACCGTAAAAGGTTAAGCCCGCCGGAGAAAACAGGCTGCCCATTGGATCTTCCACGAAAGCGTCCCAGGTTTCAAAAGCATTGAATAGCTTAGCTCCGATAAACCCGGCAATGGCAGCAATAAAAATGATATCAATGACGCGGTCATGCGGATAAAGCAGCAGCCGTTCCTTACGATTGGTTTTTTTATTCAGTTTCTCCACAGCTTCAGGCTGGAAATATCCCAGCTCCTTTTTACGCAATAACTCCCGGCGCAAAGCCCAGGATCCGGCAATGAAGGCCATCGCCACCAAAAAGCCGAAGGTCTTGATAATGCTTAATACCGGGATGTCGATGCCAAACAAACCCTTAAAGAGGTAATGAAAATCCGGGAACATATACAGGAATTTGAAGATTAAAGATTGAGTAAGCGCACTATTTCATATTGACATACTGCAACGGCAGGCCCAATCCGGCATTACGGCACAGGGCAATCACCTCCTGGAGATCGTCAATCTTTTTGCCGGTCACCCGGATAATGTCATCCATCACTGCAGGCTGCACTTTAAGTCCGCTATCCTTGATCAGCTTTACGATTTTTTTGGCATCGTCCTTATTAAGACCGTTCCGAACCGGTATTTCCTTACGAATATATTTGCCCGAAGCATAATGATCCTTGCTGCGGTCAAAGCAATCCGGATCCAGACCCTGGCGCATTGATTTTGAAATCAGCACATCTTCTACCTGCCGCAGTTGCATATCACTTTCCACTTCTATCTTCAGTAGCAGGGATTTTTTATCCAGATCAATTTCTATATGGGAGCCTTTGAAATCGTAACGTGTACCAATCTCCTTTTTCACCACATTAATAGCATTGTCGAGTGTCTGAATATCCACTTTACTGGAAATATCGAATGAGGGCATAACAACAATTTATAAACATCAATAAGCGGCAAAAATACACGGAATAAATTAATATGCCTACTCCGGATCTGTCGGGGGGGTGAGCTTCAAATGGTTGCTTATAGATTAAGGCATAGATTAATGAGCGATTGAAGCAGACTGATGAGACATTGATTTATGTGTCAATGCCGTCACCTGTCATTCATTATTTATCTTCGCAGCTACCGGATCATTCAATATTCATTGCCCGCTCTGTCCATTTTCCGCTTATTTTTGCTGCCTGTCTTCTGTAAACGGACAGATGAATATGATTGATTTTTCTGAAGAAATATTTTTTCAAACAGCACGAAGCAGTGGTAAAGGCGGCCAGAATGTCAATAAGGTGGAAACGATGGTCGAAGCGTGGTGGCCGGTTCATGCCAGCCGGTTCTTTACGGAAGAACAAAAGGCCGCTATTGTTGAAAAATTAAAAAACAATATCAATAAAGACGGTATGCTGATTATTAAATCGCAGGAGTCGCGGTCGCAATTGGCCAATAAGAAAAAGGCATTGGCAAAGATACTTTCCCGGGTTAACCAAAGCATTCTGAAAAAGAAAAAGCGGCTGAAAACAAAACCTTCAGCAGCGGTGATAGCACGGCGTCTGGAAACTAAAAAGCAACAAGCCGAGAAGAAGATACGGCGTCGAAAAGACTGGTAAGGTATGTGATGAATACTGTAATAAATTTTCTGATACCGACCAGGGAGAAGCAACCATTTCTGTAAATGCCCTAATTATTTCTTTTCAATCTCCAATCAATCTCTCACCAGTCTCCCTCAATCCGTTCTTTCATTAGACAAAAGCAGCAATCCCGGGTAAACTCAAAAGCATTCTTTCCTTTCCTCCTGGTTTCCTTTCCGCTCAATGTATTAAATTCCTAACTTTACCCGCTCCCTGACCGGGCAGGCTCAAGAAAAAAAGAATGGTTGTATTATATTGGATGCTGTGTGTCCTGATTGGAATTGTACCGGCATATTTAGTCTATCGCAAAGACCGAAATAAAGATATTCCGGCACGCTGGCTACCGGCGGCGTTGCGCTTTCTCACTTTTTTCGGTACAGCGGCACTATTACTTGCGCCGGCATTTTCCTTAAAAAAAAACGAGGTTGAAAAGCCGCTGCTTATTTGGCTGCAGGATGAATCCACATCCTTTGCCGGAGCGCTCCGGAATGACACGCAGCAATACCGACAAAAAGTCGATCATTTGCTTAATGACCTGGGTAAGGATTACACCGTAGTAAGTTTAGGGTTTTCCGGTGATGTCACCCTCGATCAGGCTTTCAATTTCAACGGACGCAGTACAAATATTGCTGCTGCAATCCAGTCTGTTTCGGAGCAATACCAGGACCGAAACATCGGCGCCATCATGCTTTCGTCAGACGGCATTTATAATGAGGGACTTGACCCGCTTTACCTTCCGGTAAGCAACAATATCCCGATATACACCATTGCTGCCGGCGATAGTGCGCAGCCTGAAGATATCCGGGTTGCACGCATTTTTTCCAATAAAACCGTAGCCAGCGGCAGTGTATTTGAAGTAATAGCCGACCTGCGTGCTGATAAATTGCAGGGGCTGAATACCGCTGTAGGCCTGTATCAAAACGGGAAAGCAATAAAGCAATACAGTATCGGAATTGATAAAGATCGTTATGCCGGTAGCGTACGCTTTGAAGTGAAGGCAGCGGGAAAGGGTATTCAGCAGTTCAGTATTGCCGTGCCTAAAGCGAACGGGGAACCAAATGTTCATAATAATAAGATGGATTTCTTCGTAAATGTAATTGATGAAGAAATCAGAATCCTGATTCTGGCACATGCGCCGCATCCTGATATTGCTGCCATACGGACTGCACTGGAAACCGTGCCGCAATATAAGATAGATGTTCGCCTGGCAAATGCTTTTCCAAAAGATGTGGAACAGTATAATGTGGTAATCGCTCACCAGACACCATCTGTTGTTCCGGGTACAATGCCTAAGGTTCCGGTTTGGTATATTGCCGGCAGCCAAAGCAATATTAACGTCATCAATCAGCTCCAGCAGATTAGCGAGATCATAGGAAACGGGTCAAGCGGTAATGTATTGCCAGTGCTTAATCCGGGATTCAGCTATTTCACGCTTCCGCAGCAGATACGGGAAGTGCTGGCCAAGATGCCTCCGCTCCTGAGATTGTCCGGTAATTATACGCAGGCCGGCAGCGCTCAGGCTTTGCTAAGACAATCGGACGGCAAAAGCCCGCTTTGGGCAGTTCAAACGGGAACAATGCCTCAGGCATTATTAGCCGGAGAGGGATTATGGCGATGGAGGATCTATGAATACAAGAACTTCCGGAGCCATGAGGTGGTGGACGAACTGATTCGCCAGACCGTAAGCCTGCTGAGCGTACACAAAGACCGGGAACCCTTTCATGTTTATCTGGATAAATATGTACTGAACGACAACGAACAGGTTTATGTTAATGCAGAATTACGGAATGCCAATGCGGAGCTGGTCAACACTCCCGAAGCAAAATTAATACTGAAAGACAGCACAGGAAAAACCTTAGTGTACAACTTCGAGAAAACCGGCACCAGCTACCGGATTAACCTCGGCCTGCTGGCTCCGGGGGGCTATACTTTTCGGGGAACGGTGTCATTCAACGGGCGTGAATACAGCAGCATGGGATCGTTCATGATAGAGCGCATTCCATTAGAAAGCCTGCGTACCTATGCAGATTACGGGATGCTTTACCAGTTAGCGCAAAAATCGGGTGGCGCATTTTTTACTCAAAATAATTTTGTATCCGCATTACCGGACAGTATCCGGAAAAATGCGACTATCGCCCCGGTCATCCATACACATGAAAGCCATGAAGCGCTGATCAATCAAAAGTGGCTGTTTTTTTTAATCCTGCTCTTTGCTGCTTCAGAGTGGTTGCTAAGAAAATATCAGAACATTTAAGTACCGGAAGCGGCTAACATCCGGATCAACTTTTCCATGCCTTTTGCAGGCGGCTCTTCAATCCTGATCAGTGATCTTGCAGCACTGACGGTTGGTATTTTTTTATCCAAAATATACTTAGGAATATGAGATGGCGCATAATGCAGCAGATTTGAGGCGGGATACACCGCCAGCGATGTCCCGATAATGACAAAGATATCCGCAGCAGCAACCATCTCCGCTGCCGGCTCAATTAACGGAACCTGTTCGCCAAACCAGACCACATGCGGTCGCAGGATACCTCCTTCGGCAGTTTTATGATTCCCGTACATATCGCCACGGATATCGAAAAGCAGATCCGGATCATCTTCACTGCGCATCTTAAAGATCGCTCCGTGTAAATGCAATACATGCTTTGAGCCGGCACGCTCATGTAGATCATCAATATTTTGAGTAATGATCTGAACCCTGTATTGCTCCTGCAATCCAGCCAGTCCAATATGTGCAGCATTGGGTTGCGCATTCCCGACATCACGTCTGCGCTGATCATAAAAACGCAACACCAATTCGGGATCTCTTTTCCAGGCCTCGGGAGTAGCCACATCTTCTACCCGATAATTTTCCCATAACCCATCGCTGTCCCGGAAAGTGCGCAGTCCGCTTTCAGCACTAATCCCTGCACCGGTCAGCACAACCAGTTTTTTCATAAGCTTTTAAGCCAATCGCATGGTTTTAACAAATATACCTTTTGCAGGGCAAAAGTGGTGATAATCTTGTTTATCAGATGTATCCCAAATTGTCGCATTACAATAATAATACATTTTTGTCATTGGCACTAAGTAAATTCCGAATTACTACGTAATCCGACCAGAGTGGTGAGTGAGGATACCCGCGGCAAAGGCGCACAAGTATTACCATAAACGGATTGATCATGGGGATTTATATTCTGGAAATCACAACGGAGCAGGGCAAAATAAGAGCAAAACTGCCGTCATCTGATAACATAACGAACCGGGCAATTCAGGAATTCCCGAAGTACCTCAAGCGTTACGCAGCGCTCATGACCTTACTGATTTCCTTTTCCAGATAAGTGCGCAATGCAGCATTTTTCACTTTTTCCGTCACGTCAAATGCGAAGGCAGCCATCATTAATGTACGGGCACTTTGGGCGCCGATGCCCCGGCTTTGCAGGTAAAACAGCGCCTCCTTGTCCATTTGTCCGATAGTGGTTCCGTGACTGCATTTTACGTCATCAGCAAAGATTTCCAATTGTGGTTTGGCATTAACCGTTGCTTTGTTGCTGAACAATAAATTGTTGCTTTGCTGAAAGGCATTGGTTTTTTGAGCATCTTCATACACATAAATCTTACCGTTAAATACGGCTCTGGACTCGTCTAACAAAATGCCTTTATACAACTGATTACTTTCGCCGTTGGGAAATTTATGATGCACCTCGGTATGATTATCCACTAATTGCTTGTCCGCAGAAAGGTACAGGCCGTACAAATGGCTTTCCAAATCCTTATCGTTAAGATGCAGAATCAGGTTGTTCCGGATAAAATCAGCGCCGGGGAATGAGAAGGTATAATTGCTGTAATTACTGTGTGTAGCCTGTTGCACTTCCATACGCTTTACAAACCGGGAAGCAAACCGGCCGGTTTGTATTTCGTAATGATGAAAATGAGCCTGCGCTTCCAGCACCGCTTCGGAAACGGCATTCACAAAGATGGCCTGATCCCGGTTGTCGGAGATAGCCGTTTCAATCACTTCTATGGAAGCATTTTCGTTAATGACAAAAAGATTGCGCGGATGAATCCAGACATTATTACCGGTGATCAGCACATGAATAATATGCAATGGTTTGTCCAGCACGGCGCCACAGGGCGCCTCCAGATATAAGCCGTCGGTAAACATCGCCGTGTTCAGTGCAGCCAGTCCGCTATTGTTCAGCGTGGCTATTTTTCCAAAATGCTTTTTGAATCCTTCTACATCCTTTGCCGCTTCAAAAGGAAGGATACGGAGCAGGGATTCATCGGGAAGAAAAGAATGTTGCGGACTCATTACGCCATTCATCAGCACTAAGCGGTAAGCGCCTTTTTGCTCGCCTTTGAGCGATTGCTGAATCGCTTCGGAATGACGGGCAATGAGGCCTGCAATCGCTCCGGCTTCTTCGGCGGAGATAGCATGCGGCACAATCTCCAGCTCATAATTATCCTTCAGGTAAGGTTGCAGGTTAGTGAATTTCCACTCTTCGTCTTTGATAGTCGGAAATCCTGTTTTCCGGAATATATCGAATGCATCACTACGCAATTTCCGCAATTCCGGTTGTGTACATTGCATGAGCGCCAGTTCGAATTTGGCATTCAGCTTTTCATATAATGTAGTTTCCACTTGATTGATCATTGTTTCAGATTTCAGATTCACGATTTAAGCTACGGAGCCTTCTTTCAGCCAGTCGTAACCCTTTTCCTCCAGTTCTAAAGCCAGGTTTTTATCGCCGGTTTTCACGATTTTGCCGTCATTAAGCACATGCACAAAATCGGGAACAATATAGTCCAGCAGACGCTGATAGTGCGTAATGATGATAAAGGCATTATTCGTGCTGCGCAATTTATTAACACCCCGCGAGACTATACGCAATGCATCAATATCAAGGCCGGAATCGGTTTCGTCCAGGATAGCCAGTTTAGGGTCCAGCATCGCCAACTGAAAAATTTCGTTACGCTTTTTTTCGCCCCCGGAAAAGCCTTCATTGAGAGAACGATTCACGAGGCGGGCATCAAATTCCACCAACTTTTGCTTTTCCTTGGAAAGGCTCAGAAACTCCCTTGGCGCCAGCGCCGGCTGACCCCTGTACTCCCGGATCTCGTTCAATGCCGTTTTCAAAAAATTGATATTGGACACGCCCGGGATTTCAATAGGATACTGAAAAGCCAGAAACACGCCTTCGCGGGCACGGTTTTCGGGTGATAATTCCAGCAGGTCTTTACCGTCAAGCGTTACCGTACCGCCGGTCACTTCATAACTTTCCCGTCCGGCCAGAACGGAAGCTAAGGAACTTTTACCTGCACCGTTTGGCCCCATGATAGCATGCACTTCTCCAGCCTTCACCTCCAGATCCAAGCCCTTCAATATTTCCTTTTCTTCAACTCGCGCGTGCAGATTTTTTATTGATAACACGATTATATAAATTTTGATTTTTGAGAATAATAAAAATTACTTTCAGAATAATTTCCTGCCAAATACCCGTTTACTTCCCGGATACCTGTTAACCCACACTTCCTTCCAGCGAAATAGCTAATAATTTCTGAGCTTCTACAGCAAACTCCATAGGCAGATTATTGAGTACCTCCTTCGCAAAGCCGTTCACGATTAGTTCCACCGCTTTTTCCGTATCAATACCCCGCTGATTCAGGTAGAAAATCTGATCTTCCCCTATCTTGGATGTTGTCGCTTCATGTTCCACTGTTGCGGTATTGTTCCTGGATTCGATATACGGAAAAGTATGTGCACCGCAGCGGTCGCCGATGAGCATACTGTCACATTGGGTAAAGTTACGGGCGTTGCCTGCTTTTGGCCCCATGCGCACTAACCCGCGATAGCTGTTTTGCCCGTTTCCGGCAGAGATGCCTTTTGAGATAATCCGGCTCCGGGTATTTGCACCCAGGTGAATCATTTTTGTACCGGTATCCGCAATTTGTTTTCCTTTGGCTACGGCCACGCTGTAAAACTCGCCATAGCTGTTATCACCCTGCAGGATCACACTCGGGTATTTCCAGGTAATAGCTGAGCCGGTTTCCACCTGTGTCCAGCTGATAGTAGCATGAGCGCCTTTGCAGATGCCGCGTTTCGTAACGAAATTATATACTCCGCCATTTCCGTCTTTATCGCCGGGGTACCAGTTCTGAACGGTTGAATATTTTACATTGGCACGATCCAGCGCTACGATTTCCACCACGGCGGCATGCAATTGATTCTCATCCCTTTTGGGAGCCGTACAGCCTTCCAGATAGCTGACATAAGCATCACTATCGGCAATGATCAATGTACGTTCAAACTGCCCGGTATTTTCGGCGTTGATCCGGAAATAAGTGGAAAGCTCCATCGGGCAGCGCACGCCCGGCGGAACATATACAAAAGAACCGTCAGAAAAGACGGCAGCATTCAATGCGGCAAATACATTGTCGCTGTAGGGCACTACGGATCCCAGATACCGGCGTACCAGATCGGGATGATGTTGCACGGCTTCTCCGAAGGAGCAAAAGATTACGCCGGCCTTTTTCAGCTCTTCGCGAAAGGTGGTAGCCACGGAAACGCTGTCAAATACGGCATCCACCGCCACGCCGGAGAGTGCTTTTTGTTCCGATAAAGGGATACCTAATTTTTCAAAAGTTGCCAGCAATTCGGGATCAATTTCATCAAGGCTGTTGTATTGCTTTTTCTTTTTCGGAGCGGCATAATAGGAGATGGATTGAAAATCCATTTCAGGCAGTTCAAAATTTTGCCAGTGCGGCATTTCCATTTTCTGAAAAGCACGAAATCCTTTTAAGCGCCATTCCAGCAGCCATTCGGGTTCGTTTTTCTTTTTGGAGATAAACCGAACGGTATCTTCATTCAGTCCGGGCGGAAGAATCTCCATCTCAATATTGGTCACAAAGCCATGTTCGTATTCTCTGTCGGTAATCTCGTCTAAGAAATCTGTATCTGTATTATTTTCCATAATCACAAAGCCGGGAACGCATTTGTAAGTAGCGCAAGCCGATTTATATTTTGAGAATGCAAAGATACAACCTAAACGGTGCAATCGCTTTCAAAATCGGAAATAAAACCATAGATAATCCTGATGAACAATGAACTCCGAAACGGGAACCGTCAGTTTTCAACAGCTCCTGCAAAATGGCTGCGCAGGACATCTACAATGCCGGATCGGGCAAGCTTTACGGCACTGGCAATCATATTGTCAATAGCCGGTGCATTCGAAATGCCATGCCCGATAATTACAGGAGCATTCACGCCCAGGATAGGCGTTCCGCCGTAGATTTCATAATTAAAGGCTTCCAGAAAATCATCCTGAAAGCCTTTTCTTTCTTTAAAGATATGATAAATGGATTCGGCCATTTTAATAGCCACATTGCCGGTAAATCCTTCACATACGATCACGTCCACATTATCCAGAAACAGATCGCGGCCTTCCACATTACCGGAAAAATTAATGAGGGGATTTTCCTTTAGCAGGGGGTAAGCAGCCTGAGCCAGCAGGTTGCCTTTACCTTCTTCCTCTCCGATATTCAGCAGGCCAACACGGGGATTTTCCAGCTCGAGCACTAAG
Organism: uncultured Taibaiella sp.; assembly: GCA_964622775.1. Taxonomy (GTDB): domain Bacteria; phylum Bacteroidota; class Bacteroidia; order Chitinophagales; family Chitinophagaceae; genus CAZUSO01. The sequence goes on from CAZUSO010000008.1 coordinate 15,223, forward strand.
CGGGCATACAGCACACCCATAATGGCAAACTGTAATAAATTTTCCGCTTTACAATCGGCATTGGCACCTACGTCCAGGAGGAGATTATATTTCCCGTCAATCTTGGGAATGGGAGAAGCAATGGTAGGCCGCAAGATGCCGGGAATGGGCTTAACGGAATACATTGACCCAACCATCATGGCACCGGTATTTCCGGCACTGATGAATGCATCAATGCTGCCTTTTTGCAGCAGACCAAAGCCCACGGCGATGCTCGAACCGGGTTTTTCCTTCAAAGCCTTCGTGGGATGTTCGTGCATACCAATAACACTTGTCGTATTTACGAAAGTGTATTGTTGCGGATAATCCTGCAGATAATGAAGATAAGGCTTCGCCGCTTCCTGAGACCCGATCAATACGCAGGAAACATCCGATTGCGGCGGACATTTGGCTAAGTATGACGCGGCACCCTTAATCGGCAACTCGGGGGCGAAATCTCCGCCCATAATATCGACTCCTATCTTCATTTATCTAAAAGCAAAAATGTAAAAGGGTAGCTAAAAGCATCGACCCCAAAGCCAGCAGGCTTTTGAGCCGGCAAGGAGCTATTGCTTATTTTCAGCTTCTTCCGTAGTGGATTGATCAATCACTACTTTTCCACGATAATACATTTTGCCTTCAGACCAATGTGCGCGATGGCGGATATGTGCCTCACCGCTTACCGCATCGGTGCTGATTGTAGCAGCTTCAGCTTTGTAATGGGTTCTGCGTTTTGCGCCACGCTGAGCGGAGTGGCGGCGTTTAGGATTTGGCATTGCTCTTTATTTTGTATGATTTATTAAAATTATTATCAATTCTTATCGCCTTATACGACGATAAGGTGCATCAGTTATTTTTAAAAGTATCCAGACCTTTCCAGATATCGTTTTTCTGCTCTTTATGTTCTTCAGACATCTGCTTCAGAATCTTCAACGCTTCAGGATTGCAGCCATCGCTCCCATCATCCTTTAAAGGATGAACTTTTTGCATCGGGATGCTGAGCAAAATAAACTCATAAATCCATTCCGAGATGTCAATCACCGTTTCACTTCGTGGTATAAATACGACATCATCTTCATCATTCAACCTGACCTCGCTACCTTGTTCATGGGTCAGTTTCACCACCAAATCAAATTCATCCCACAGTTTCAAATCGAAGTAATCGCCACAACGGTCGCAAGCTACCTTAATTTTGCCATCGATATCAAAATGCAGCAGGAAAAAGCCTGATTTTTTATCAAAATTTAATTTTACTACGGCATCGATCGCTTCAAAATCCGGGTGCTCAAAATTCAGTTGTTTAAAAAAGTTATTGTCAATTATGTATTCATATTGCGAGACGCCTTCTTTTAAACCCAAATATGCAATCTCAAATTCACGTTTGTACTTCATAGGTTTTGCCCGATTAAATACGCATGAACAATTCACCATTCTAAAAAACGGGCTGCAAAGGTAAGATAATATTCTGAATATTTACATCATCTTATTGCGCTTGAGCAAATAGCGGTACAATACCTGCTCCAACGGCTCCCGTATATCGCAGGCTACCAGGTCGATATGGTATTTATGACACTGATCTTCCAATTGCCTCCTGTAATCGTTGTACTTTTTTATGTACGACTCTTTTATATCGGTCGGATTGAGTTTCAGGCTTTCTCCCGTTTCCATGTCCACAAATTCATAAGGCCGGTTTTCAAAGGCAAACTCCCATTCTCTTGCACCTTCTCCAATATGAAACAAGATAACCTCGTGCTTATTGTAGCGAAGATGCTGTAATGCAGAAAACAGCGCATCCGCCTGTCCGGCCTGATCCGGCATATCGCTGAAAACCATTACCAGGGAACGTTTATGAATGCGTTCTGAAAGCTGATGCAATACTTCAGGCGTATTGGTATGTTTTTGCTGTGGACGGAGCTGCAACAATTGTTCCAGATGATTGACGAGGCGACGAAAGTGAAGCTGACCGGAATGCGCCGGGGTCAGCTCGTAAAGCGTCTCATCAAAAAGCGCCAGGGAAAATGCGTCAAGCTGACGCTTCAGCAGCTCACATAACGCCGCAGCAGCCACACAGGAAAACTGCAACTTGTTGACGCCTTTTTCCGGAAACAGCATGGAGGAAGAAGTGTCTATGGCAATGCAACAACGCAGATTGGTCTCTTCCTCAAACCGCTTGATAAACATCTTATCACTCCGCCCGTATACCTTCCAGTCCACATGCTTCAGGTTATCTCCGGGATTATAAAGCCGGTGCTCCGCAAATTCTACGGAGAATCCGTGAAAAGGACTTTTATGCAAGCCAATGATAAAACCTTCGACCACCTGGCGGGCTATCAGTTCCAGATTTTCAATAATATCATGTTGTTGAAGTGTAAGCATGAGGTAAAGGTAGCACGAAGATTTGTGTTTTAATCAGGGTAAAAATTTTGTTTTTTTCAGGCGGAACTCTATCTTTGACCATTCTTAACAATGCAATAAACACCAAACCGGGATGAAGAATACTTTACGCCTGTTTTCCGCAGTTGCGCTTTTATCCGCAGGATTAGCGTTCACCTCCTGTACCAGGGATTTCACCTGTCAGTGTACCATTACGTATAGCGGACAGCCCGGCCTTCCCGATCCGATCCTTAAGGAATACACCATCACAGACACCAAAAAGAATGCAGATCAAAAATGCTTAGATCATTCCGAGACTAATGAGATAAGCGGTATTACTACGGTAGAAGATTGTAAATTATGGTAAATCTGTTGTAAAGATTTTATTCTTCAACTGCCTCAATACCCTGTTTCTTAAGTCGCTCTAAGCTGTCTTTCATTGCCCTGACCTGTCCCGGCGTATGTCCTTGCCAAACCGTTATCTCTCCAACAACCCTGAGCGGGTGTACAGAACGGTATGATTTAGTGGGATTTTCCGGGATTTCTTTATCCGTCAAATTAGGATCACCCTCAATGGAATAATGTCAAAATAACTTCCACATTTTATTTGTGTTTTCCTTTCCGGAGTTCATTTTTCTATGTCAATATCATACTTGTTTAAAAGCCCGGGAACACCAAAAATTGAAAACTTTGCTTTCTTAATCCGGTTGATTTCCGGGTCAATAGAATAATTATATGCAGTACGAAAATCAGCCTTTTCAAGAATAGTACGGTCAAAAACGGCTTGTGCCAGATTGCAGTTGTGAAACAACGAACCGGCCAGGTCACATTCTGAAAAATCCGTCTCCAACAACCGGGAATCTTTGAATAGAGTCTTTTTGATTTTTGTTTTGTAAAACGAAGTATGATCAAGCCGGCAGCCGTCAAACGAAAAGGATAGGCCAAATTCATTAGAGGTATCGAAGCGGAGCCCTAACATTTTGCAATCTTTAAATGTCACGTCCCGGAATGTGGTCTTATTGAGTTTCGTCATGCTTAAATTGCAGCCGTTAAAAGTGCAGTCAATAAACTTAAATCCCGAAAGGTCGCCATCGGCAAGGTTGCCATTATTGAAAATACAGTTCTCATATTCGCCTTTCCTCAGCAAATCCGTCCTGTCAAAAGTTTCATCCTGTAGGTATGTTTCCTGCATTTGTATATCTTATTTTTAGGAATAGTATTATGTTATTTTATCGGCCACATGCAAATTTTCTGCAAGAAAAACAATGGTGTCCGCAACCTTGTCCGAAGCAATCAAAAACGAATCATTTTCGGGAGCAATACAGGAGTATAGCCATTTCCAATTTACTTTAGTGGCTGATGGCGGAATACCAACAGGATAAACAGTATCAGGATAACGGACCAACAATATTTTAAACGATTCATACTATCAAACCGATTTAGAACAATCCTGCCGCAAAATATAAATTTATTTGGTGACAAGGTAAAAAGCGGGGTGTATTTCAAATTATCGCGAACGATTATCTTTCTGTTATCATAGCTCGAAACTTATTGCTTTTAAGAAGTCAGAAGGACTTATTAAAAGTGTCAATCCTGTATTAATCTTGTAGCCTTAATGCTTTTGTGACAATTTGGGATGCACCTTTTGGGTGATATGTTATATTGTTCAGCAGGTAAAACTGTGCTATGAAAAATTTTGGCAGGAAAATAAATGCACAAAACCGTCTTTCACGGAGGTTAGGATTACCGTTTCCCATTTTGTTGCTGGTGAAAACACCACGGCGCAAAACTGAAATGCGCCCAAAAAGCGATTGAAAATGGCTTTGGCAAATGGAAAACCGAAGGGGTATGTTTGACTTCAAGCCGCTCTTGCATGAAGTCGCTCCTTAGCAATTACCTTTCTTCAGTTCAGTAGCAACAGGACTGTCCTTCACTTCAGGATGGTCAGGTTCCGGCGTTGCCGTTGTTATTCGGGACAGGAACCATATCGTCCCTTTTCTTTTCCAGACTTTCGTCGCCCAGATTATCCCCGTAACAAATCCTGCCGCCGCAACAAAGATTCCTAAAACAAGTCGTGTCGTTATCGGATGAGAAAAATAAATGAAGGCACCAATTCCCAGCCCGATTAAAACCGGGGAAGCTACTATACGTAACCAACCCATTACTTCGGTTATCAACTCAAAAAGCGAGCGTATTTTTCTGTCCCGTTTATTCCTATCCATGTTGCATCGTTTATTTACAATTTAGGCCAAAAAACTAAAACCAATACCTGCTCAGGATGGTTATTATCCTATCTGACAACTTCGAATTTCCGGGTTACATATCCCTTATCAGTCTTTATCCGAACGGAATAAAGCCCGCTGGTAAATCCGGACAGGTCAATCTGGTGTACCATGCTGTTTTGTGCCTTTTGCCGATAGACAGTCTGACCTAATACATTGGTTACAACCAGTTCTTCCATACGAAGATTCCCGTTATTTTCAATTGTTACTATATCTTTAGCCGGATTCGGATAGACCTTCAGCAGGGCATCATCAACAGTAATATCATTAATGCCGACAATGTGTACAGAGGTCGTGTAAACAATCAGTCCGCAATAGGAAGTGCCCAGGGTAAGGGTTACCTGATAGCTGCCCGGACTTGTATAAGTGTGCGTTGGACTGATCGTATGGCTCAGTGGTGTCCCGTCGCCGAAGTCCCAGGTATATTCTTCAATGCTGCCCTGAGGATTAAAAGCCTGAAAACTGAAGGTATAAAGACTAATATTGTCAATCAGGATAGCGTCAATCGTCGGCATTTCGCCACTGACCGTCACATTAATCGTATCCATGATGGTACAGCCTAATGCATTAGTAACAATAACTACATAGCTGCCGGTTTCATTAACTTCTATGACCGGTTCTGTTTCACCCGTATTCCAGTAATAGGAAGTTCCATCATCTCCGGCATCCAATTCGAGGGTAACCCCGTTACAAATAATTGTATCGGAAGGCCCGATATTGACTACCGGAGCTAACAGGATTTGCTTATGGGTGGTATCAGAGGAGAAGCAGCCAAACTCATTGGTAACGGTTACAAAATAAGTACCGGACTGCGTAACGGTTCTGGTTTGCTGCGAACTTCCGTCATCCCATAAAAAAGTGCTCCCGGCATTGCCGGCGTCCAGCGTGATGGATTGATTAGCATCACCGCACATGGACTCATCCGGCCCCAGATCCACTACGGGTGTATCACGAATATGGGCAACTACCGGTTGACGCTCAGATTCGCAACCCGATATATTGATATAAAAATGCGGACGAGCAGACTGACTGGTAGTTCCTGAAGGATTGGAGCAGATGGTTTCAACCGGTGTATTATCTGAATAATTGTAACGGTGAGCAATAAACGGGGTATTGTTGTAATGGACCGAAACGCTTGTTCCACCGTATGTTTCATTGCTAAAACAGGTTTGTATCACTACATTGGAAACGCCATCCCAAATGAAAGGCACATCAAATACAAACATATTTACGCCATTCACTAACGATATGCCGGAGGGAGCCATTACTTCGGAAACCGGCTGATATGCGGACATGTCGCTTGCGGTAGTGCTACCCATGGAAATGGAAAAATTATTATAGACTGTGGTGGGTGATGCAGTAGTCACATAAACGCCTATCTGGTTAATGCTTCCTGCCGGAACACCCAAAGCCTGTAGTTCACTGGCCAGGATCAGGTATTGATGCTTATATCCCCCCCATACATAATAAAACGGACTTACCGCATCGGTAGATGCTGATGTACCGGTTCCGACAAAAGTATCGATTGCGGGCGAAGCGCCTGCAGAAGCATAGTAAGTGGTCGTATTCGTTAATAATGGGGTTGTAAAGGCATTTCCCTGTCCGATTGGTGCGCCACCGGCGGAGTTTTCATACCAGAAAATAGTACCTGAGCTCACCGTTCCGGAAAGCGTTACCTCACCCGGTCCGCAATGCTGGCCGTCCGTAAAGTCCGGAGTGGCGGGTACGACAGCCTCTACATAGGTAGCATCGGTAGTAAGCACAGGCGCTCCGTTACACAAAATCTGACAATGATACCATCCCGAATTACTGGTGTTATAAGTTAATTCCGGGCTTATGGATGCCGTGCCGATATTGGTATAACCACCGGTTTCGGTGGCGGATGTCTGCCATTGGTAAGTAATCCCTGTGGCTACAGGCATTGGTGTGTCGATATTTAAATGAATATCTCCACTGATACATAAGTTCTGGGGCGCAGCAGTTGCATGTGCAGCAGTCGGGAAGGTAACGCCGCTACAGTCCGGCATGGGAATGATATTGATATAATAATCCAGCCCCTCTCCCCAGGTAGAATTGGACGGCCCGCAGGGTTGTGTGGCACTTGGTTGTGAATCATCCGCTCCGCGAATACGCATACGGGTTTGGCCGGTAAGTGCAGTAACAGGCACCAGCACGGAAACCAGGGCCGTTCCACCCCCACCTGCATTGATGCCGGTAGTAAAAAATTCCGTTGTTTCGAAAGAGCCGCTATGGTCAAAATCAACCCACACACCGCTATACTGACTTCCATCACCTCCAAAAGAAATGCTTACCATATTACTTTCCCCCTGATAGAAATCGGGAATAGCATTTTGTACGGATGTTCTGTCAAAATAAAAAGGTGCAGTATTGGTAGGCGGATTGTCATTTAAGGTGCCGACACTGACATTTGTAATCATATCATTAGCGCTTCCATTAACGTAGGTCGGAACACAGTAGCAATCCATCCAGTTATTAATGCCCACCGATACCGTGGTGGAAGTGGCTGTCATTGCGACATTTGTACAGGTAATTTCGCAATAATACTCCATCGCTTCGGTGATGGTGGTGGAATAAGATAATGATGTAGCGCCGCTGATTGCGGTAAAATTTCCCATACCGGCAGGGCTGCTGTACCATTGATAGGTGATCCCTGCACCTAATGTAGCTCCTGTTACAGAAAGCGTGAATGGCGTAGTGGGACAAGCATTCGTAACACTTGATGTGGCTGTTCCGCCCAATGGCATACCATCGCAGGGCGTAGCAGGCATCCAGCCAATACATCCGGGCCATCCTCTCGGATAGTTAACCGGGGTACTACTGGGATTAACCTGTCCTCCGCCCCAGCCAATATTGTCACCGGTCTGTAGTATGACACCGTTGGATTCGAAACTATTTACTCCCGCACCTGCGGTTAGTGTTTCATAAGGTATAGTTACAGTAGCAGACAGTGCAAAGCCGAAAGTGCTGCCTCCGGGGATAACTAAGGTCATACCGGAGATAACTGTTTGAGGGCTGGGGCCTGTAGTCAGATTAACGGTAGCCGATCCGGCAATCTGCCACCCGTTCTGCCCATCGCCTATCGCCCCCTGTGTCCAGGTGCCGCCGCTGGAATTGATCGGCGTAGTATTATAGTAGAGCGTGAAAGTAATGCTTCCACTGTTATCGATCAGCGTACTGACATCGGTGAGTACGATGGCGTCCGAATTGGTATTGGAAACATTAAATGTAATTAACCCGTTACCATTATTATTGATATGATCAGTGCAATTGGGTTGTCCGAATGTAAGCCAGGAAAGCAGTACCAAAGGGACAGCCAAGGTCAGATGCCTGAGAAAGGGATTGTATATATGTATGGTCATAATCCTTTTTAATAAGAAATAATTAATTATCGATAAGACAAATTTAAAATTTTTTATCCCCTTAAAAAATTAAATTTGATTTTTTTAACAAGCAACCGCAGATACGGCTTTGTAAAATTATATTGAATGTCAGAAATTCGATTGTACACAGTACCTGGGTCAATCCTAAATTGTCGCATTACCGCGGGGCAATCCCGGAATATGTATGACCTCGACTCGTTTGCTATGGTGCCAATATGCTACGTGGAGGACTAACACCAAACGCATGACATCATGGGAGTCTTTAGAAGCTTCTCTTTTATTCATGGGAAATGACACGGAATAAATGTACTGTTGCCTGAATCGGGTATGTTAGAAAACTTATCGTTGGCATGAACGAAGCAACCTCAAAAAACAACAATGTAAAAAGAAATTGCTTCATGATGATCAAACGATTAGGCGAGTGCTTCAAGCGTTCGCAATGATGCCACATTTTTTGTCATACAGGCAGCCTCGCAGGTGCGGTAATGGGGGATGCACCCCAGTACTTTATCATTGAAAATAAGTACCGCATTTTTCGTATATTTGCACACCTCAAAATTTTAATTTTCCACAATGGACGAAACGAACAGTCTGACGCCGCCAAATGACGGCGCCAATGGTGAAAATAGCCGTATCATTCCCGTAAATATAGAAGAACAAATGAAAACAGCATACATTGATTATTCAATGTCTGTTATTGTTGGCCGCGCCCTTCCTGATGCGCGGGATGGCTTAAAGCCGGTTCACCGCCGCGTACTTTTTGCCATGAATGAACTTGGCATGCAGTACAACAAAACTTATAAAAAGTCTGCCAGGGTAGTAGGGGAAGTTTTAGGTAAGTATCACCCGCACGGAGACACCTCTGTATATGATGCCATGGTGCGTATGGCCCAACCCTGGAGCATGCGTTATATGCTGGTGGACGGACAAGGCAACTTCGGTTCCCAAGATGGAGATGGCCCCGCAGCAATGCGTTATACCGAAGCCCGTCTGCAGCGCCTTGCAGACAGCATGCTGGAAGATATTGAAAAAGAAACGGTAGATTTTACCCTTAACTTCGATGATACCCTCCAGGAACCCACAGTATTGCCAACCCGCGTTCCTCAGCTCTTAGTGAACGGCTCCAGCGGCATAGCCGTAGGTATGGCCACCAATATGATGCCGCACAACCTGAACGAAGTGATTGACGGCTGCATTGCCTATATTGAAAATAACGAAATTACCGTTGATGAACTAATGCAGTATGTGAAGGCGCCGGATTTCCCTACAGGCGGCATCATATACGGCATTGACGGTATTAAAGCCGGAATGCATACCGGCAGAGGCAGGGTTGTATTGCGTGGTAAGGTGAATGTGGAAACCACCAAAAGCGGCAAAGAACAAATTGTCATTTCAGAAGTGCCTTACCAGGTCAGTCGCGATGCACTGACGGAAAAGATCGGACACTTAGTAAATAATAAAGTGATTGATGGTATTACCAATGTGGCCAATGAATCCAACAAGGAAGGCACCCGCGTAGTCGTGGAACTGCGCCGTGACGCCGTTGCACAAGTGGTCATCAACCAGTTGTATAAATACAGTGAGCTGCAAACTTCCTACGGCATTAATAACGTGGCCCTGGTTAACGGACGCCCGCGTACGCTGAACCTGAAAGATCTCATTTCGGTATTTGTACATTTCCGCCACGAGGTAGTAGTACGCCGTACGGAATTTGAATTGCGGGAAGCAGAAAAACGCGCCCATATCTTAGAAGGGTTTATGAAGGTGATCGGCCGGAAAGAAGACCTTGACCTTGCCATTAAAATCATCCGCGAAAGCGCTACTCCGGATCTGGCAAAAGAAGGGCTGATGGGAGCTTTTGAACTTTCCGAGATCCAGGCAAAGGCCATTCTGGAATTAAGATTGAGAACCCTTACCGGCCTGGAATTAGACAAAATCAAATCGGAATATGAAGCCTTAATGAAAACCATCGCGCATTTAAAAGAAATCCTGGCTAACGAAGGCATTCGCTATGAAATTATCCGCGAAGAATTGCTGGAAGTGAAAAAGAAATTCGGCGATGAGCGCAAATCAGAAATTCAATACCTGGCCAATGAAATGCGCATCGAAGACCTGATCGAAGATGAAGATGTGGTGATCACGCTTTCCAACCTGGGTTATATCAAACGCTCCTCACTGGCCGATTACCGGGCGCAGCGCCGCGGCGGCCGGGGATCGCGCGGCGCCAGAACCCGTGAAGAAGATTATATCGAGCACCTGTTCATTGCTTCTACACACCATGCTCTATTATTCTTTACCGAAAAGGGCAGGTGCTACTGGCTGAAAGTATATGAAATTCCGGAGACGGATAAAAGCGCCAAAGGACGGGCTATTCAAAACCTGATCCAGATTCCGCAGGATGATAAGGTCAGAACTGTAATTGACGTACCTAATCTGGAAAATGAAGATTTTGTACTGAGCCACTCCATTGTACTTTGTACCCAAAAAGGTATCATTAAGAAAACCCGCCTGAAAGATTTCAGTCGTCCCCGCCAGAACGGCGTTAATGCGATCACCATCCAGGAAGGCGACCAACTGCTTGATGTTTCCCTGACCGATGGCAACAGCTATATTATGATGGCAGTTCGTTCCGGACGCGCCATTTCCTTCCCGGAAGATAAGGTTCGCGAAACCGGCCGTGGTGCAATCGGTGTGTTTGGCATTGAATTGGAAAACGAAGATGATGCCGTAATCGGCATGGTATGCCTGCCTAAGAAAGACATCAGCAAACAGATTCTGGTGGTATCGGAAAATGGCCTGGGCAAGCGTACGCCCTTCCTGAGCCCTTTGGATAAAACCACTGCAAATCAGGATGAGAAGGATAAAGCCGTTAAGATCACGGACGAAAACGGAGAAGATCAATTATATACGCTTTCTTACCGGGTAACCAACCGTGGCGGAAAGGGTGTGAAAACCATAAATATTACGGAAAAAACGGGTCGCCTCGTTGGCTTGCTGGCCGTAGAAGAAACGGATGACCTGATGATCACCTGTAAATCGGGTATTACGATTCGCATGGAAGTGACCAATATCCGGGAAACCGGACGGGCCACACAGGGCGTGAAACTGATCAATGTAGATCAGGGGGACGCTATTGCCGCCATTGCCCGTATTCAGGATCAGGAGGACAACACGGGCGAAGATGAAAATCAGGATCCGGATGGCGCTGAACATACTCCTGAGGGAACAGAACCGGCTACGCCTCCACCGCCTGACACCACTCCCACTTCCGATGAAGCAGAAACTAAAAATGACACTTCGGAAAGCTAAACGCTTACCTACTCCGGCTCTGATAATTTTTTGTGCGTTATAAAACCTGTATTTCTACCGGAATTTACAGGTTTTATAGTTTAAAAAAAATGCAAAAACCAAGCGCAGGCCATATTTATCGTCTATATTTGAGATAACACTTTTTATGTTTGTGAAGCCTGTTTTTTGAATTGATTCTTTATCAAAGAAAAAAGATATCTATGCAAAACAGCCGCAATTTTAAAACAAAAACAAAATAAACATGAGTATGAAAAATTCAATGCTGGCCGCTGCGCTGATAACAGCAGGTGTCTTTTCTGCCGGGATAATCGCATCCTGTACCAAAACAAGAACTCCCGATACCTGCAATACAACCTGTCAAAACGGAGGGACCTGTGTGAACGGTTCCTGCAAATGCCCTGAAGGATATGAAGGCAACGGCTGCGAGATCAAGATACTGAGTAAATTCACCGGCGCCTGGACAGTTGCCGAGGATATGTCGCTGGCCGGAACGAACGATACGCTGGAAAGCGGATATATAGTAAGTATCAATGCGGCTAATTCCAGCACCACTACGGAATTATTGGTGGATAATATTGCCAATGAGGGAAATATAGTTCGCCTCAATGCAACGGTGGAGAACAATGTCATGGTCGTTACCCCCGGTACGTTTTCCGGAAAGACTTATGCCGTGCCTATCGTTACCCGCAGCAACGATTCTACGTTGAAGATCCACTTTAGCGTGACGGACGCGGCTACCGGTACGCTGGAAAAAGACCGTACCGCAACACTCTCGAAATAGGCTTTCCAAAGAAACTTTCATTCCCCACACCGGAATTGGTGAAATTTTAAAAGGAAATCGCAGAATTACTGCTGACACAGCTTTGCGCCTGGCAAAGTATTTTGGAACTTCCGCTAAATTCTGGCTGGGTTTGCAAGATGATTTCGACCTGGAAGAGGAACAAACTTCAAAAGTTGCTGAATTGAACAATATAAAACAAGTCAACGCTGCATGACAGCACATTTGTTGAATTGCTGCGGTATTGTCTGTCCGAATTTTCTCTTTAAAACCTATTTTACCTTACCCGGAATCTCTTTCAGGCTGCAACATACCCTGATAACGATATCCCGAGACAAAGGCTGCTCTGTTGAAAGCTGCCTTTGTCTTTCGTCCCGCTAATGGTTAATGATGGTTAGAACCAGCTTCCGGCAAATATATCATCCGTTCCTCCAGACTTCCTGTTTGCTTTACGATGTCGAACCTGCCTATTGTGCCGGATCATGGTAATGATCATCAGCACCAGGAATATGATGGTAAAAGGCGGTATGCCGAGGAACGAAATCCATTTGCCACCATAATGACGCCGCATAGGTTGTTTCAGTCTTTCTGCAATCAGGTACATGGCCGGCACAATGATCAGGGTCATAAAGAAGGCAAACGCCAGGCCAAATATAAGGGTCCAGGAAAGCGGCTTCCAGAAGGCCACACTGTCTCCGCCAAAGAAGATGTGCGGGTTCAATTCAGAAAATAAGGTAATGAAATTGATATTAAAGCCTACTGCCAGGGGGATAAGCGCCATGATTGCGGCAAGGGCGGTCAGCATCACGGGAATAATCCGTGTTTTCCCGGCCTGGATCACCGCTTCCCTGGTGCGCATTCCCCGCATTCTCAATTCATCCGCAAACTCAATGACCAGGATGCCGTTCTTCACCACAATGCCCGCAAGGCCAACGATTCCCAGTCCCGTCATCACAACGGATACTTCCATTCCGGTGATGGCAAACCCTAACAATACCCCAATCACGCTAAACAGAATTTCCGCAAGAATGATCACCGGTTTACTGATAGAATTAAACTGAATCACTAAGATGAAAATGATAATCATCATCGCAATCAACAAAGCCTTACCAAGGAAGGCTCCGGTCTCCGCCTGCTGCTCTCCTTCGCCGGTTTGCTGAATGGTAACATTATCCGGTTTGTTGAACCGGTTGATCTTTTTCATAAGCTCCAGGTTGACCTGGGTTGGTGTGAAGCCCTGTAGTACGTTTGACGTAAGGGTGATCACACGTTTGTAATCTTTCCGCTTTACGCTGCCCAGGGTGCTGGTCAGATCAAGCTTGACCAACGAGCTGATTGGAATACTTTTTCCGTTAGCATTGATCTTTTGATTCAGCAGATCGCTCAGGCTATGACGCTGACTGTATTCGCTACGCAACTGAATCTTGTATTCATCCTCCCCGTCTTTTATTTTGGATATCTCCCGCCCGAAGAGAGAGGTACGCAGCGCCATACCGATTTGGGCGGTAGAGATACCTTCATAGTTAGCCCGTTCCCGGTCGATCGTCAGGCTGATTTCAGGATTGGTAAGATCTACGTCCATCTTCAATTCTTCCACACCCGGAGTCGGAGATTCATCCAGGTAATTCTTCAGGGCAACAGAGGTTTTTATCAGATCATCAATATTTTCCGATGCGATTTCAAGATTGATTGGCGGATCGGTAGGCGGGCCTTTTTGTTCTTTATTCACGCTGATCTGCGCCCCCGGAATATTTTTCATCTCTGCGCGTATTTTATCCAGATAAGGTGCTGTAGATTCGCCATGTCTCTTTTCATATTCCACAAAGGAAACCTGTATGCGCCCCAGTTCCGGCCGGGTGCTTCGGTCGCCGCTCGTCGGGTCGGCTGCGCCTACCGCCACATTGGAAATTACACTTTCCACAATGGGATTTGCTTTTCCCTGATTCATGCCCAATACGGTAAATACTTTGTGTTCTAAAGACCGGGTTACCGAATCGGTATATTCCACGTCCGTACCTGCCGGTAATTTCAGGTAAACATAAATCTGGTTAGGATCACCGTCAGGGAAGAATACAACCGGCACTTTTCTTATGGCAAAGAAAATAACCGTAACGATCAGCAGGCCGAAAGTTCCAAGCAACAGATGGACAGGACGCCATCCATGTAAGGCCCAGCGCAACAGTTTTTCATAACTGTTCATGATTGTGGGCAGGATATTATTCTGGAATTTATGAATGATATTATCAATAAAATACACATTCAGTACCCAAAGGATCAGGATGAACAAAATAAGATTACCGGCAAATAAAAACCCGGAAATACCTGTGGATATGCCAATCACATCAGCAATCACGCCGGCGACAACACCCAGCCAGAATCCTGTTTTCTTAAACAGCGCCGATTTGGGCGGTTTTTCTCCTTCGGGGTGATTCATAAAATCAACGGCAAATACCGGATTCATCACGAATGCCACAATCAGGGACGCCGTAAGCGTGAAGATAAGCATCGTCGGCAGGTAAATCATAAATTTACCAATGATGCCGGGCCAGAATAACAAAGGGAAGAATGGCGCCAGCGTGGTAAGGGTTCCGGCAAATACCGGGATAAAAACTTCACCTGCCGCCATCATAGCCGACTTGACCGAACTTATCCGCCCTTTGTTTTCCATAAATATCCGGTGCGTATTTTCAATCACCACAATAGCGTCATCCACAATAATTCCCAGGCCAAACAAGAGGGCAAACAATACGATAAAATTCAGCGTGACATGCCCCCCGACAATCAGATCTGCCCCCGGAATGAACATGAATGCCACAAACATACTGAGCGGTACCGACAGCGCCACAAAGAAGGCATTGGTAACCCCCATAAAAAACATCAGGATGATTAGTACCAGAATAAAGCCAATCACAATGGAATTAACCAGGTCCTTAAAAGAAGTTCGGGTGGTATTACTTTGGTCGCCCGTAATGCGGATATCCAGGTCCTGCGGAAACTGAGCCTGGCGGAGTTCTTCCGTAGCGGATTTTACATTATCTGAAGTTTCAATCAGGTTTTCTCCCGAACGTTTAATGATGTTCAGGGTAATTACGTTTTTACCATCCAGGCGCGAATAGCTTTCATTTTCTTTCATCGTGTCCACAACTTCTGCAATGTCTTTCAGGTAAATGGACGCTCCCGCATTGGTGCGGATAACCACTTTCTGAAGGTCTGCCGCCGTTTTCATCTGACCCTTTACCTGCAAGGTTCGTTTCATATTGCCTACGCGCAACAGGCCTCCTGAGATATCCATATTCTCATTGGCTACCGCCATAGCAATATTATCAAAAGTGACACCTGCCGCATCCATCCGTGCATTGTCTACATTGATCTGAAATTCCCGTTCCGGCGCTCCAACGATATCCACGCGGTTGATAGCCGGCAACTCTTCCAGCTTGTCCTGCAGATCCTCAGCATATTTTTTCAACCGAACCATGTCGTAATTACCACTCAGGTTGACATACATGATGGGTTGATCGGAAAAGCTCACTTCCAGCGCAGTAGGCTGCTGGGTCAGATCCGTAGGCAAATCCTGCCTGGCTTTATCGATAGCATCCTTCACCTTTTGCAGTGCTACCTCCGTTTTTACATTGGTACCAAACTCAACCATAATGGCAGAATAATCCTGAGAAGAAGTGCTGGTAACTTTATTGATCTTTGCTCCCGTAATACCTTTGATCTGCTTTTCGATCGGCTGAGTCACCAAATTTTCGATGTCCTTAGGAGAATTACCGAAATAAATTGTGGATACATATATCGTAGGAATGACAATGTCGGGAAATTGCTCTTTGGGAAGCGTAACGAACTGTATAATACCCCAGAGGCTGACAAATGCCATCATGAGATATATGGATGTTTTGTTGCGGATGCTCCAGCTGGTTGGCCCGAATTGTTTGAATTTTCCGTTTGGATTTTCTAATAGACTCATAACGATGATTTGTCTTTATGCAATATTTTGGATGATAAAATTTGAATAGCCTGCGCTTGTATCTTTTGCCTTACTATTTATGAAGGATCTTTGAGCGTTTCAATGGCCTGTCCTTCATATAATCCCTGGAATCCGTTCATGATGACAGCATCGCCCACGGACAACCCTGATTTTATTTCCATCTTATCCTGATACATTTCGCCAATCACTACCGGACGTTTCCGGGCTATTAATTTTCCGTTTTCATTCACAGCCAGCATGACATATTTTCCCTGCTCATCATTTTGAATAATGTTTACCGGAACCGTCAGGGCATCCGTTGAGCTGTAATCATTAATGCGCACCAGAGCCACCTGGTTAGGCGTGATGGATTTGTCAGCAGGGATAGCACCTTCAATATAAAAAGAGCGGGTAACCGGATCAATGATCTTTCCCTGTACTGCTACTTTTGTTGCAATGGTCTTATTGTTAAGCTCCGGCAGCGTAACCATGATCTTGTCGCCGGCATTCACCCGGTCAATGTAGTTTTCCGGAACATTCGCACGCACTTTCAGCTCATTGCTATTCACGATCTGCACCTGTTGCGAACCTGGAGAAAAGAACTCGCCGATTTTAATATTCATCGTATTAATGGTACCCGAAATAGCCGCAGTAACATTCGTAGTGTTCAGTTGTTCCTTAGCTAATTTGATATTCTCCAATGCAGCATTGTACTGGCTTTGCAGGCTTTCCACCGTGGTCTTTGCATTCATCACCTGCAACTCGGTACCGATGTTGCTTTTCCAGAGGTTTTGCTGACGTTCATAGATGCTTCTGGCCTGATCCAATTGTGCCTTCATTCCCCCTAACTGTTGTTCTGCCGCAACGACCTGCTGGCGATATAGTGTGGCATCTAATTTCAGGATAGTTTGACCCTGAGCAACATGATCTCCTTCTTTCACATTTACCGCCGTTACCATGCCGCCGGCTCCACGCGGAGATACATAAGCCACATTGCGGGCATCAATTTTGCCCTGGAGATCGATATAGTGTTCGAATGTATCTTTCCCGATTACCTGTACGCCGACCAACTTGGGTTTTACCGCCGAACTGGGATCAATCTCCGCAATTTCGGTCTGTAGCTTCAGAATTTTTCCCGACAGCACTTCCTGTTCTTTCTGTAGTTTTTCCAATTCTGTTTTCTTTCGGGCAAGCTGTTCATTGTCGCCTTTTTTTCCCGGGCTGCAAGCTGTAAAGATGAGGGCAGCCAATAAAATAGCGCTTATGGAGGTGAGTATTCTTTTCATTGAAAGCAATATTTGTAGATGAAAGTTTTTAGAAATTGTTTATTTGTTATTGAGGTTAAAGATTCTTATAGCTTACCAATGGCTTGTAGAAAATCGGTTCGGGCTATGATAGCATCATACATGGCTTCGTAATAATTGGCCTGCGCAGTTTGTAATTGCGTACGGGCATTATCCACTTCGGTTTGTGAGCCGGTTCCGATCTCGTATTTTTTCCTGGTCTGCTGATAGACATCTCCCGCTAAGGACATATTTTTCTTCTGATAAGTAATGGTTTCAACAGCGTTGAGATAGGTATTTCTTGCAGATACCACATCGTTATCGATCTGGTCTTTCTTGTAGCGTATATCGTGCTCCGTTTTCTGCAACTCCAAACGTGCCTGCTTAATTTGCGCATCGGTAGCGAAGCCCTTGAAAATGGGTATGGAAATATTCAAACCCAGGTATGATGATTCAAACCAGTCCCCGTTAAATTTCAGTTCATTTTGCTGGGATTGCTGGGAATAAGAATAGCCAATACCAATCGTGGGAAGCTTGCTGTATTGATAGCGCATAATATTATATTTGTTCAAATCCCGGGTAATCATCAGCGTTTGAAAGTCACGGCGGTCGGCATAATTGAAATCGGCCGCACCGAGCAGATCTTCTGTAAGCATAGATTCCGAAATAGTATCCGTAAGCACAAGCTGGTCATTTACCGGCATACCCAACAACAGTTTCAGTGCATTGTAGCCGTTAGCAATGCCGACTAACACCTTTTCCTTTTCCGTGTGCAGGTTGGCCAGCGTCACTTCATTCTTGTCAATATCCAGCTTTTCTGCAAAGCCATTATCATACATAACCTGCACGTCATCCCGCATCCTGGTGATCAGCGTGATATTGGAATCCATCAGGGCAATCTGTGTTTTACTTAAAACCAACTGGTAATATACCTTATACACATTCGCCCGGATGGTTTCGGCAGTAATGTCTGCAATGTTTTGCCGAAGTGCAATAGAAGATTTACGGGCTTTCAAACCGACAAAAACCTGTCCGTCAAACAAAAGCTGATTAGCACTGACCGTACCGGTTGTAATATACTTGGTACCAAATGTGATGGGAATGAAAGTGCCTGCCGGTTGCCCGAAAAATTCGCCTGGGAGCAATTGCGTCTGAAGCTTCAGATTATCAACCAGACTGCCGCTGGCGCTGATCTGGGGTAATGCCGTAGCCGTTATTTCCCGGTTGCTTTGCTGCTGGATCAGGATATCAATCAAGGCATTTTTTACCTGTAAATTATTCTTTTGTGCATAATCTAAAGCGTCCTGTACGGAAAGACGATGTATTTCCTGTGCATACATCACAGTTCCGGAAAACAGGGCAGCAAAGAATACTATGAGGTTTTTAACCTTTTGCATGGGGTGTCGTTTTATTTTTTTGTTGTTTGTATTTTGTGATTAACTTATATCCAACGGGAGTAGATATACCATATAAAAACAAATAAAAAAGCGCTTTATGAATATCAGCTAAGCTGCTGCTGATCCGGTTATAATAATCGGGAAAAAACGGAATCATTACGCTTTCCACCCGGAAACGCGCCAGCACATCCACCTGGATATCATCCCGAAAATAACCCTCAGCTATTCCTCTTTCTATATTCGCTTTCAATGCGCCGTAGAGGTAATCGTTTTTATAGTCTGAAAATTTCTTATACGCACGCGGATGGTATTTGTGCAGGTCATTCACCAGCATGGGATTCATCCTGCTGAAAAGCTCCGTGGTGATATCAATAGCCAGAAACCCTTCATGAATGGCATTTTCAGCAGCCGCTTTCCTTGTCTCACATATCTGTATATTAGCCTTCAGCATAGAGGATACAATATCCAATACTAAGCTGTCTTTATCTGCATAGTACTGATAAATTGTCTTTTTGCTGCTGCCTATAGCCGCAGCAATATTATCCATACTTATACTGCGTATTCCATATTGCATAAACAGTTCCTGCGATGCCCGCTTTATCCTGGCTTTTAATTCCGTTATCTCACTCATTTCGGGTGCGAAACTATGGAAACTATTTTAGTTGCCACAGTTTCCTCAATAGATTTTGGAATATTTTACAATTAATTAAGGATGCCCGGGTTTAAATAATTGCATGCAAAATTATATCGCAGAAGCAGGGAACACGAACGGTTTTCGGTAATAGTCTTTAAAAAATGGATTTTATCGACCAATACCGGTTTTTCTTCGGTGAACGGAGCGCAATATCTGCTTCAATGCTGCAGGAGTTGTATAAATTACTGAATCGCCAGCAGGGTCACCTCAAAAATGAGCAGGCTGTTAGGCGGGATATCACTGCCAAGCTGTCGTGATCCGTAGCCCAGGTTGGGGGGAATAAAAAAGCGGTATTTGCAGCCTACAGACATGAGTTGAAGCCCTTCCGTCCAGCCGGCAATCACGCCATTCAGCGGGAAAATAGCAGGCCGGTTACGCTTTACCGAGCTGTCGAACACCTTACCGTTCAGCAGGCGGCCTTCGTAATGGACAGTTACGGTATCGGTTGCTGCCGGCTGATTTTTACGATCACCGTGCATTAAAACTTCATACTGCAATCCGCTGGGCGAAATCTGCACCGTTGGATTTTTTTGGTTTTCCTGTAAAAAATCAATAGCCGCCTGGAGATTCGCGACTGCATTGTCCTGTTTTTTTTGTCGTAAAAAATCTGTAATGCTCATACCGGTATTTCATGCAAAAGTAAGTGGTATTCCCGGAATTTCACCCTAAAATCCTTATTTTGAAAACCGCCTGACACTAATTAATTTCGCTACCTGTCATTTACATGCTTTTGCCTTGGAAAACAGGCGAAAAGCACTATCCTGAAATAACACAATAATTGACCTGATAAATTTATAAATTATGAGCACACTCAGCAAACTGGCGGAATCTTTGGTAGGTTCTGAAATCGTGCGTTTGGGAAATGATATCAGCGCCCGCATTAGCAAAGGCGCCAGTATGTATAATTATACTATCGGGGATTTTGCGCCGCACATCTTTCCGATCCCCAATGTATTGGAAGACGAAATCGTAAATGCATACCGGCAGCATAAAACAAATTATCCGCCGGCGGACGGCATTCCTGAGCTGAGGGAAGCTGTTCGTCATTTTATTCAAAAACGGGAAGGGTTGGATTATGAGCTGAATGAAATTCAGATTTCCTGCGGCGGGAGGCCGCTGATCTATTCACTGTTCCGCACCGTAGTGGATCCGGGCGACAAGGTGATCTATGCCGTTCCATCCTGGAATAACAATCATTATACCTTTCTCAATGGCGGTGTCCCCTGCGAAATCATTGCTCGGCCAGAGCATGATTTTATGCCCCGCGCTGCAGACATTGAACCCCACCTGTCCGATGCGACGCTGCTCTGCCTGTGTACACCTCAAAACCCAACCGGTACTACATTCAGCCAGACAGAATTAACCGCCATCTGCGATCTGGTTATCGCCGAAAATAACCGGCGCGGTGCGGATGAGAAAAAGCTCTATCTGATGTTCGACCAGATGTATTTTACGCTTACCTATGGCGATACGGTTCATTACAACCCGGTATCGCTGCGCCCCGAAATGAAACCTTACACCATCCTGCTGGACGGTGTTTCCAAGGCATTTGCAGCAACCGGTGTGCGGGTAGGCTGGGCTATGGGGCCGGCAAAAGTTATTGGAAAAATGAAAGCCCTGCTGAGCCATGTCGGAGGCTGGGCGCCCACGGCAGAGCAATATGGCGTAGCCCGTTTCCTTCAGCAGGAAGATGCCGTTGACACTTTTTTGAATCGCTTCAAAGGCGCTTTGGAAGCACGGCTCTGGAAGATTTTTGAGGGCTTCAATGCTCTGAAACAAAAAGGCTACCCGGTGGAGGCTATTGAGCCACAGGCCGCTATTTATCTTACGGTAAAGATTGATTTGAAACATGGGCAATACGAGGGAAAATCCCTGCCATCGCAAGCTGATGTCACCCAATTCCTGATGGATGAAGCGGGGCTGGCCATTGTGCCTTTTTATTGCTTCGGCGCCGATCCCGAATCTCCCTGGTACCGCATCAGCGTGGGCACCTGCGCTCTGGATGACCTCGATGATATGTTTGCAAAGCTGGAAGCGGCCCTGCAAAAATGCACTTTGTGTTCACCAGATAATTTAGCATAGGCAGGCTTATGGTTGTTTATAAATTCGGAGGTGCATCCATTGCTTCCCCGGAGCGGATGCGCAACTTACTGCCTGTCATTGATGAAAGCAAAAAGCCCTTGCTGCTGGTCGTTTCCGCTTTGGGAAAGACCACCAATGCCTTAGAAGAAATCGTGGCGTTCGCCGTTTCCAACCGGCAGGAACAGGCACTGGAAAAGCTACATCTGCTGGAGCAGGCGCACAATGCTTATGCACAGGAAATTCTTTCTCCAGCGGCATGGAATCAGGTACGGCATAAGCTCAATGAGCTGTACACCGAAATCCACTGGGCGCTGGATGATGCCGGCGTGCAAAGCCGGGAATACGTTTATGACCAGGTGGTGTGCATCGGGGAATTGCTTTCCACCACCATCTTTCAGGCTTTCTTATCCGACCGGCAATATCTTAGCCGCTGGTTAGATGCGCGGGATATCATTAAAACCAATGCGCAGTTCTGTGACCCTCTTGTGGACTTGGACAAGACACAACAGCAGGTGAATAACATGATTATACCCGCATCTCAAAAATCGGATATCATCATCACCCAGGGATTTATCGGCAGCACTGCTGACAACGCTTCCGTTACCCTGGGTCGCGAAGGCTCCGACTACAGCGCTGCTTTGCTGGCTGCACTATTGAAGGTAGAAGCGCTGACGATATGGAAAGATGTGGAAGGCTTGAAAAATGCGGATCCGAAGCTGTTCCCCAATACGGTTGATATTGAAAAAATCACTTTTCACGAGGTGATTGAGATGGCCTACTATGGGGCACAGGTGATTCATCCCAAAACGATAAAACCCCTTCAAAATGCCGGTATCCCCTTATATGTAAAATGCTTTCTGGATCGCAGTCTGAAAGGCACAGTTATCTGTAATGAAACGGAACCCCTGGCCTACCCTCCCTTGATTGTGCTCAAAAAAGATCAGGTGATGCTGCAGATGACCAGCCGTGATTTTTCTTTTATTACGGAAGATAATCTCAGTAAGATTTATAACATTTTCCACCATCACCATATCAAGATCAATGTCATTCAGAATGCGGCAATCAGCTTAGTGGTCTGCATGGACACTATCCCTTCCCGGCTGCCTATGCTGATAGAGGCGCTGGAATCATATTATAAAGTATTGCGCAATGAAGATGTGGAACTGCTCACCATCAGGCATTATGATGACGCTGTTGTAGCAGGCCTTACCCGCGACAGGACGATTTTATTAGAACAGAAAACCCGGACTACCCTGCAACTGGTTATGAAGTTATCCTGATACAAAGGGCTTTCCCGGTACACATTGATATCCTCAATACCATCTTCAGTTTAATAAATTTTCCGGTGTCTTTTCATTCATTTCCTTTTAATAACTTTGCGAGCTGCTGAAAAAAATAATTGAATATGTCAGAGACCATAGAAAGAGTGCATTGCCTGATCATCGGTTCAGGCCCCGCCGGCTATACCGCCGCCATTTACGCTTCCCGTGCGAACCTGAAGCCGGTTTTATATTCCGGGTTTCAGCCCGGCGGACAACTGACCATCACGACCGATGTGGAGAATTATCCGGGCTATCCCGAAGGAATTATGGGGCCGCAAATGATGAAGGATTTTGAAGAACAGGCTCGTCGTATGGGCGCGGATCTGCGCTGGGGGAACATTTCCCAGGTGGACCTTTCTCAAAGACCTTTTAAGGTGGAAGTAGACGAAGAAAAATGGATAGAGGCCGATGCCCTGATCATTGCTACCGGTGCTTCTGCAAAATGGCTGGGGCTGGAATCGGAGCAAAGACTGAACGGGTACGGCGTTTCGGCTTGTGCGGTTTGCGACGGATTTTTCTTTAAAGAGAAAGAAGTGGCCATCGTGGGCGCCGGTGATACGGCTTGTGAGGAGGCGCTTTACCTGTCTAAATTGTGCAGCAAAGTAACCATGCTCGTGCGCCGCGATGAAATGCGCGCTTCTAAAATCATGCAGGAGCGCGTGCTGAATACGGACAATATCGAAATATTGTGGAATACAGATACCGTGGAGGTTTTAGGGGACAAAAAAGTAGAGGGACTAAGGGTTCGCAACAATAAAACGGGCGAACAAACCGATCTTGCTCTGAGCGCTTTCTTTGTGGCGATCGGTCATCAGCCTAATTCGGAAATGTTCCGCGATTACTTAGCGCTGGACAGCCAGGATTATATCATCACGCAGCCTGGCACATCCAAAACCAATGTGGAAGGCGTGTTTGCCTGCGGCGATGTGCAGGACAAAATATATCGTCAGGCAGTGACGGCTGCCGGAAGCGGCTGTATGGCTGCTTTGGATGCAGAGCGTTATCTTGGCGCGCTGGAACATACTGCGAAAAAGATTGCTGTTGCCGGCGAATAGGAAATCTGTCAAAATAAATTTCCCTTATTCGGAGAAAAACATCATCAAGCCATGAAACTACTATGGCTATTATTTATCCTTTGCGTATTGTGGAATGGCAATGTTTGCTATTCCCAGGATACCGGGCAAAATTTCAACGATGCATGGCTTGTTACAAAAGTGGAAAATTCCATAGGAATGAAAGTTCGGAATGATTTACCTTTTAGTGCACTGTCATTTTTATCAATAAATAAGGTCGAAATCTATTTAAACTTTGTAATAAATGACAGGGATAAGCGAACAGATGAATATGCAATCAATGATTCAGTATTGATAATTGATGATTACTACCAGGTGTTTAAGTATAATATCATCAAAAAGTCTGAAAGGGAAATGGTATTAAACAAAGGGGAAAATTATTATTATTTTGAAAAACTTTTAAGATGCGAAAAGGACTGTTTCATCTTCACGAACGACTCGTTACCCCTTTCTACCGGGGCTATAGATACGATAAAAATATTCAATTATATACCGCCCGGTTATAAAGGAAACCTGTATGATTTTTTTGTCAAAAACATTCCGGATGATATGCACAAAGACACGGCTTATCTCCTAAATCTGACTTTTATTCTGAAAGCGGACAGAGAACTGGACAGTATAAAAGTTTTTCCGGAATCATATCAGCAATATATCGAAAGCCGTATATTCCCTCTAATGAAGAATAAATGGAATATGGCAAGGCTTAATGATAAAAGGACTGATTCAAAAATAAAACTGACCATCTTTATTGCTTCAAAAAGAGAGGAATCATTAAACATCACAAACCCCTTGAAACTGAGTCAAAAACTCTTTAACATGGGAGCCGATCTTATTGCGGACAGCATACAAAGCGAAGCGCTAAATTACTTTTTGGATTGTGAAAAAATATTCGACAGTTATGAAACTTGCGATTATTATTCAATAAAAAAAGGCAACTATTTGTTGAGTCTTCAAAACTTATGGATCAATTCCATTATGAATCAGGCCTTGATTTATTATCAAACCGGCAATCTTGATGCATCATGTACTAAATGGTATAAAGCAGCTCCACTGGATAAAGAAGCGTATAAATATTATAAAGATAATTGTTCACCATGACAGAACCGGTACGGATAATATCGACTGACGAGGTGCTAAGAAACTTTTTTCTAAATTTGAATCCCGGCGCCCCGGTTAAAATTTAGAAAAAAATACGACCTGCCGCCAATGCCCTTCAGAGGTTGGGAGCGAATTAACAACAGACATGAGACAATTTTTATTATTGATAATTTTAATTCCGGCATTTGTGTTCGGACAGGAAAATAATATTGACCAGTCAGTATGGGACAAATTTGAAACAGCCGATCTTTCCATGGTTCAGACTATGCAGGAACTGACAAAGGATATTGCTCAACTGACGGCTGACAAGACAGAGCAACTCCAAATGTTGCTTCTTTGGACTCATAAAAACATGTATGCCGATTCAACCCGGTTTTTCCAAAATGGCAACCCTTTAACAACAGGAGAATCCTTGACGAAACGCATCGGGCTTTGTGACGAATACTCAAATATTCTTAGTGATTTTTGTAAAATAATGAAAATACCTTCCATTCGTATTGAAGGTTATGTAAAATATTTAAACTTCCGGCCCGGCGACCGGTTTGAGGAAACTAATCACGCATGGAATGCAGTATTCATTGATTCTGCGTGGATGCTTTGCGACTTATTCTGGTCAACCAATACCCTCAGGACAAGCCATTTTTCTGCTCCTCATTTTGTGAGAAGAATTAATACAAAATATTTTTTATCGCCCCCCAATAATTTCATAATTAATCATTTGCCTTGCGACCCGATTTTTCAATTCGACAATTATCCAATTTCAATTAATGCCTTTACTGCTCTTGAGGACAGCATCAGCCTGACCATGGAGCGAATGCCCTACTGCAATTACATTGATTCGATAAATCAATTGATGGCATTGAACGAGGACGATCGCATTATACGAACAGCCCAACATGCATACGCCTATAATATGGATAATCCCAATATACTTATAGCGGCATATTACAACTATGGCGTTTTAATAATCAATAACAAAGAATCAACAAAAGCCGAATTAAAAAAGATAAAGAATTATTTTACCGCTGCATTGATACTTATGGACCTGTCAAACAAAGAGGATATAAAAGCGCTGAAAGACAGTATTCAACAGGGGCTTGGTATTATTGATAAACGGTTAAAGGCATCATGATAACAGAGACTCCATTTTTCCCCTGAGCAGGTAATGGAATTTTTTGAAACGAAAATGCTTACCATGTTAAACACCGGCAGGCCGGAAGATGTATAAATGAACTTCTCACTCATCTGCTGGCGGTAAGCGTTTCAGCAGATGATAACAGCAGATTGAAACGCAAATTTACATTTTTTGATCGGGGAGAAGGGTATGAAGGGTTCGCTCAACAGCAATAATCCGGAATCTTACCTTTAGCTGAAAACGGAATTACACTCACCAGCTTTTTCTGCAGACCATTTTTGTATCTTGCACATCCTGAGGCTATAGATCATGGAACAATACGACGTTGTTATTTTGGGCGCAGGCCTGGGCGGAATGTTATGCGCCACATTGCTTGCGCAGGAAGGTATGCGGGTGGCGGTTATCGAACAGAACAAACAGGTCGGTGGCTGCCTGCAGACTTTTTCTTTTGACAAAAAGGTATTTGACAGTTGCGTACACTATATCGGTGCGATGGACGAAGGCCAGACACAGCGCCGGATATTTGACTTTGCGGGTATTTCCGCACAACTGAATCTGCGTAAATTAGATGAAGACTGTTTTGATGAAATTATCTTCGGCAATGCACCGCAGGCTTTTCCGCAGGCTCAGGGCTTAACGCATTTTGTTGCATCCTTACAACCTTATTTTCCGCAGGAACAAACGGCGCTCCGCAATTACACAGATTTGCTGCAATATGTCGGCAACTGCTTTCCGCTCTATAATTTGCGCAATGGCAACCCGGAAGAAAAGACCAAAATAAGCGGCTGGAGTATTGCAGAAGGCTTTCAAAAAGCAGGGGTATCTCCGCAGTTGCAGCATGTGCTGTGCGGCAATAACCTGCTGTATGCCGGACAAAGGTACCAAACGCCATTTTACGTTCATGCTTTAGTAATGAAGAGCTATATAGACAGCGCCTACAAATGTACAGGCGGTAGCGCACAGATTGCTAAAGCGCTTTGGAAGCGCATTCAGAAAAACGGCGGCGTTATTTTCAGAAATGAAAAAGTGGAAGTCATCGGAATGGCCGGCGACCGTATCAAATATGCTCAAACCCGGAGCGGGGAACGGTATTACGGAAAACATTTCATCGCCAATATACATCCTGCCCAACTCTTACAAATGCTGCATTCCGATAAAATAAAGCCGGCATATAAAAACCGGGTGGAGCGGATTCCTAATTCCGTTTCCGCCTGTATGCTGAACCTCATATTAAAACCGGGCACGGTAAGATATCACAATCATAATATTTATTGGAACCGTAGCACAGACCCTTTCGATGCAGTAAAGAACGTACAAGATGGCGACGTGCACAATTATGCTTTATATTTTACGGAAGACCCGAAATGCCCGGGTTATGCGGAATCACTGGCTGTATTAACTTACATGGATGCATCCGCTACGCAGCAATGGGGGCAAACGCACAACCGGAGTGCGGAGCCTGCGGAGCGTTGTGAACAATATGAAACTTTCAAGATGGAGAAGGCTTCGGTCCTACTGGAAGTTGTCGGGCAGCGTTATCCTGAAATAAGTAAAAATGTGCAGTCCTTTAAAGTGGCTACCCCGCTTACTTTTCGCGATTATATGGGCACTGCCGATGGCAGCATGTACGGCACCATGACGGATGTGAGCTTCCCGGAAGCATCGCGCATTCCGATAAAAACCAGGATTCCCAACTTGTTTTTTACCGGTCAGAATGTGAATCTGCATGGCGTTCTGGGCGTAAGCATTACGGCTATTGCCACCTGCGGCGCATTAACAGGTTTGGATTATTTATTGAAAAAAATGCAATAATGGATATTGAACAATTACGGCAATATGCTTTATCAAAAGAGGAGGTGGAAGAAGGATTTCCCTTTGGTGAAACCACCTTGGTGTTTAAAGTGCAGGGAAAGATTTTTATGCTGATGGCGCTGGATGAAGTGCCGCATCGCATTAACCTGAAATGTGACCCCGAAAAAGCCCTTGAGCTGCGGGAAGCTTATGATGCCGTTTTGCCGGGATATCACATGAACAAAAAGCACTGGAATACTGTGATAGTAAACGGTTCTCTTTCGAACCAATTATTGAAGGAGATGATTGATGCATCCTATATTTTGGTTAGGAAGAAAAAGTAGTGATAAGTAAAAAGCCAAAATAGAAAATAGAAAAAATAGTGATAATCAATATGGCAAAATTTTACGACGATTGCCTACATTATTTGCTTATCTCAACGCTACTTTAAATCAGGCATATTTTACCTGTTTTCTCCAAAATTTATTTGCATATTGATGCTCGACTATTTTGGCTTTTGATTTAACCTTATTTCAGTTGGAGGTTGTCGCACCTGAGCAATATCCCGAATGTAAAAGGTCTTTAGAATTAACTTTATTCCAGTTGGAGGCAAAATCCCGAAAGCTTAAGCAAATCCGCTTCGTCGTGAATATCCAGATGCTGCTCCTGGATGTATGTATCAATCTGCGCCCCCTTTTCCTGTCCGAAAATTTTATCCAATGATCTTCGGTTCTTTATGGGTTGTAGCTTTCCATCGTTCTGCCAGTAAAACCGGTTATCGTATTCGACACGTGCAGTTTGTGAGGTATTTAACCTCACCGTGGATTCACCACCGCCGACTTTAGAATCCATAGTACTGATAGAAGAGGTAGGGCTGATAATGCCGTATGCGCCTTCTTTACCGATGACAACAGCTTTGACCTTACGGCTTACCGCCAGACCGCTGGTACCAGGCGATAACAATTCGGCAAATTGATTATGGTCTCCTGTGGGCACAAAACGCCTTTTATCAATATAGACCAGCAGAATATTCCCGACATGGGCCAGAGCCTGCACCTGGTTCGTTTTTGGATTGACAAACTGCATCTCTTCGGATACATAATTGTAGTTCAGCTTTCCGCCCGCATTCCCGTCCTTATATATCACCACACCATCCATGAAGTTTTCGAAGGCGAACTGCGTATTGCCGGAGACCTTATCGTTTAAGGTGTCATGCTGATTAAGCGTAACTTCGGTAGCATGTCTTTGTGCATAAAGTGTAATGCCCGGCAAGACAAAGGCAAGTGCAAGTAATTGTTTTTTCATGTTACAATTGGCTTTTCTGATGTAAAGCTATTCAAAAATCCGGATGCAATATAATAAACGGATATAAAAACCAAAAAATGCTATCGTACTTTTTCAATAAGCAAATCAGGTCTTATTTTTTCCTGGAATCCCGTTTCCATATTTTTAAGCTGAATAATTTGCTCCTGAAACTCGGTTGCTCCTACAATGCCTACATAAGGAATATGGCGCTTATCAGCGTATTTCATTTGCTTATCAAACTTCCCGCCATCGGCATAATATTCCGCGGCTATTCCAGCCTTGCGTAATGCCGTAATATATCCCAACACGGCAGATTGCGCCTCTGGTTCTATATTGACAAATAAGATTCGGGTATCGGACTGCAACCTTTCCGGGAACAAACCGAGCTCTTCCATGACATCATATATCCGGTCAATGCCAAAAGATATGCCCACACCGGATAAATTTTTCAAACCGAATAAGCCGGTCAAATCATCGTAACGTCCGCCACCGCCTATGCTGCCCATCTTAACCGCTTCGGTAGTCACTTCTGCAATGAAACCCGTATAATAATTAAGTCCGCGTGCCAGAGTAAAATCCACCAGAACCGTGCTGTGCCATTGTTCATCTGCCAATGCCTGGTGAAAGGTCAGCACTTCCCGCAATTCTGCGATACCTTTTTGAGCCAGGTCGCTGGAAGCCAGCAGGGACTCCATTGCAGCCAATTGCCGCTCATTGTCTTCCCGGTTCAGCTCAAGATATTTTTGGATGAATGCAATCTGTTCCGGTTGCAGTCCGCGCTGCTGCAATTCACCTTCCACACCTTCCCATCCGATCTTGTCCATTTTATCTATGGCCACGGTAATTTCCGTCAGCATATCTTCTGCATTACAGCAGGCAGCCAGTCCGGCCAAAATCTTGCGGTTATTGATTTTCACCCGGATTTCTGCTATGCCTAATTTTTGAAAAACCGACTGATAAATGTCAATCAGCTCGGCTTCATTCAGGAGCGAATTACTGCCGATCACATCCGCATCGCATTGCCAGAACTCGCGGTAACGACCACGTTGGGGACGATCGGCACGCCATACCGGTTGCATCTGGTAACGCCGGAAAGGAAAGGCGATATCATTTTGATGCATCACTACATAACGCGCAAAAGGAATGGTGAGATCATAACGCAAAGCCCGTTCCGTAAGCCCTGCATCATTTTTTCCCTTTAATACATTTTCGAAGGCCGCTTTGGACTTGTCGATATTTTTAGGATCATGGAGGCCATTATTGAGAATTTTGAAAATGAGCCGATCGCCTTCATCACCATATTTGCCCGTCAGCGTGGAAAGGTTTTCCATAACCGGGGTTTCCAAAGGTTGGTATCCGTATCGTTCAAATACGTCGCGAATGGTATTCAAAATAAACTGACGGCGTCGCACCATATCCGGTGAGAAGTCACGCGTGCCTTGTGGGATGGATAATTTCACTTAATAAATCGTATTATAATGTTCTGAACTTTTTCCATATCAACATACAAATCTTCCTGCCGTATAGAAGATATGCCTATCGGTATTTTTGAATAATGGCTTCACAACCGCGTTCTATCAGGTCATACACTTGCACATAGCCAGACTCCGGGCCATACCAGGGATCAGGAACGGATTGCATACTGCCGGAACGTAATTCATTTAAAAACAAAACAGCCTTTCGGCCATCAAAATTGCTGCCGGCAATATCTTTAATTATATCGAGCACATCTTCCGACATTGCATAGATTTTATCATGAAACAGGAAATCATCCCGCCGGAATCTGCTGGCCTTCTGCCCCGAAATATCAATATGATACTGGCGGCATATCTTCTGGGAAAAAGGATGAGGTGGCTGACCGGGGTACGCTTCCGTACCGGCCGAATTCACCTCCCAGGACAGGCCGTTCTGAGCAATCTTTGCCCGCATCACTCCTTCAGCAATCGGCGAACGGCAAATATTTCCAAGACATACCATTAATAATCTCATGCGCTGCGTTGAACGGCAAAGCTACACTATGCAGCTAAATTCAGAAAATAAAACCGGCGCCTGCTCTACTGTTAAGTCAAAAGTCAAAACGGTAAAACCGGCTAATTAATACAATAGAATATGTCAATACAGACAAAATATACTTAACGTAACGCTACACTTTGCCTGATTAAATAGAAACCTTTGGCATATTTTGAATATGCGGTCTATGCAGCAAAATTTCATCAACAACCCACCGCCTTAAAAACCTTATCGAAATTCTGTCTGGCAAAACACTTTTTTGTATTGAGCGCCTAAAGCGCGGGAAGCGTTGCCACTGATGGCGATAATGCATTTATCATATTCCTTCAATTGAGGGATCGACCCTATCACCTTTGCATATATGGTTCTTTCACTTGCCGGATTGGATATTTTTATAATTGAACCCGGAGCCGCGGTATTGTGAAAGGCATAAAAGAGTCCGGGCTTCACTTTTTTATAATTGAAAAACACCGCCGGACCTGATTCTTGCATAACAGGCAAGCCGTTGGTCTGCGCTTCATACTGCTGCTGCATGGAGGTGGTTACGCTGTCAAAAAGTTGCTCCTGAACAGTTTCTCCCGCTTCCGAACTGTCTTTAACGACCGGCACACTCAGGCTGTCCTTTACCGATAAAGTCGTCAAGGCATTATTTGAAACACGATACGGATCTGCTTCCGTTTTTTTGGCTACCTGATCTGAAATTACTTCCCGCTCAGGAGACGGGGATTCATCGGTAACCCATCCCATCATCAACAGTTGTCCGGGCGTCAGAGACTGGCCGGGCAGGTTGTTCCAGGCCTGAACAGTGGATTGGGATACATTGACCATCCGGCTTAATGTCAGCAGCTTATCTCCCTCCCGGACTCGATAACATAGCGGCAATGCATTGACTACGGCTATTCGTTGATGATTATATTTTCCAACAGGAACCGTAACGGTGGCCCCCTCCTGAAATTCCGAGCGGAAGCTGATATTATTTCTGTTGCCGAGTTCTATTATGGGTACATGGAAGCGGGCGGCCATTGTATGGAGATTGTCTCCAAGCCTGGCTTTTACAGTAAAGACGAGAGTATTGCCGTTATCCCGTTGCGCCCATAAGGTATCTTGCGCAGCAGCATATTTTATATTCCCGATCATCATAACCATGATCAATAAAAAAGCGCTCAACCGGCCTTGTTTAATCAATAAGGATATGTACATACGGTACATATCCTTATTGAATGATGATATCAGCACAGATTTCAGCATAAGTGAAATGACTTTATTGTTTAATTATTTGATCGGCTCGCTCTCTGCCAGTTTCACGGTACGCGACACGGATGTATTGTCGCCGGTAAGCGGGGCACCGGTATTATCTACTAACTGCACCTGAACCGTAAGATCGCCCATTGGCGCATTCTGAATGAAGTAGGGTTGCCATTTATCAATTGCAAAATCTTCTCCGTTAACGGAAGCCTTCACCATGTTACCTTCGGGGCTTAATGTGGTATTGTAAACATAGAAATCCAGCAAAAGATTTTTGGTATCATCTCCCAGGTATTCCCCTTTAGGGCGGCTGTAAAAGATCATCGGAGTTTCGGGGTTGTCCAGCTTGGTCAGCTTACCTTTTTCATCTATTGAGAAATGATACAAAACGCCCGCTCCGGGATTTTTTAATGATTCGTGATAAGAGCGCGACAGAAATGACATGACGTAATGTGATGAATTTACCGGCACCACAAAGCTATGGGTCGGCTCATACAATGCTGCATAAGGCGCATTATCTAAGATAAAGTGAATATGCTGACCATCCTTAGAATTATTGCAGGCTTTCGTAGCTGCATCAGCCGTTTGCCCCTTCAACTCATAATTGGCCACATCGTAGTCCAGGGTTATTTTAACCGAATCGGTTCCCTGCATTTCCGTTTTGACATTTTTTATTGTGAGTGTAGCATCGGGAAATTGCGGAGAATCCTCTATTGCTTTAATGCTGACCGGAGCCTGAGCACTATCTGCATCCCCGGCATTTTCATTTGTACTTTCTGAATTTTGGCAGGCTGTAAAGCATACTGCCGAGGCAGCCATAAACGCGACTGCCAACATTTTTGAATGTTTCATTTGTTTTATATTTAAAAATAATAAATCACCTTGCCTGCATATTGGCTTTAGTCAAAATACAGGATAGGTTGTATAATACACATTTTAACCGCCTTTGGTCGAAGCACCGACATTTCGGAATAACATGATATCCCGGTCAAACAAATAGATGCCGCTCTTGTCATCGCCGACCAATTCCAGTTTGTCATTTAGCGTGCGCGCCAGACGTTCTTCTTCTATCTGCTCGGCGACATACCATTGCAGGAAATTATGTGTGGAGAAATCCTTTTCTTTTAAAGTCAGCTCCACCAGCTCATTGATGCTTTCCGAAACTTTGATTTCATGCTTCAGGAAATTTTCAAATACCCGTTGAAGCGACTGAAAGGTAATATTGGGTTGTGGAAGCGCCGGTACCACAGCAAAACCTCCGCGTTCATTAATATAGCGAATCAGTTTCAGCATATGCATGCGCTCTTCATCAGACTGATGATAGAAAAAATCGGTAATGCCGTCAAGGCCCGGTTGAATCTCTGCCCAGGAAGCCATAGCCAGATAGGCCTGCGAGGACTCAGCCTCCATGACCACCTGCCTGTTAAGTCCTTCCTGAATTATTTTTGCCAGCATAATATCCTGTTTTTGATTTTAAAAATGATTATCGTAAAAATACGCGAAAATCAGAACTTACCCAAAACACCCTTATAAATC
Source organism: uncultured Taibaiella sp. (assembly GCA_964622775.1). GTDB lineage: Bacteria > Bacteroidota > Bacteroidia > Chitinophagales > Chitinophagaceae > CAZUSO01. The sequence continues at coordinate 49,322 of CAZUSO010000008.1, forward strand.
ATTTGTAAAGATAAAAAGGAAACAACGATTGCGAACATCCAGCGAAGGGACTGTGTCCGGGCTTTCACCAGCACCCTGGAGCCAACCATAGCCCCGGTAAGTACACCAAGCATAATGGGAGCCGCAATCTCCGGCAGAATATATCCCTGCTGAAAATACACTACGGCACTGGCTGCCGCAGTCACTCCAATCATAAAATTACTGGTGGTTGTGGACACCTTAAAGGGAATACGCATGATTTTATCCATAGCTAAAACTTTAAGCGCCCCGGAACCGATTCCCAGCAAACCTGACATCACCCCGGCAAACAACATCATAAAAAATCCGCCTTTTACATGGCTGACCGTATAATGATGCATCTCGTCTTTTGCAGGATAGCTGCCGTTAAGTTTCAGTTGTATTGCCAAATTACTTTGTGCTGTATTTTGTCCGTGGTTCTTTTTTTTCTGAATAGAGCTAAATGCAGAAAACAGCAGGATCAACCCGAACAGCACGGCAATGAAATTGGTTGGCGTATAAATCGCAATCAATGCCCCGGCAACAGCGCCTATTGTGGTAGCCACCTCCAGGAACATACCGATGCGCATATTAGTAATACCTTCCCTGACATAAGCTGCTGCTGCGCCGGATGAAGTGGCAATGACCGAAACAAGAGAGGCGCCAATGGCATAATGAATATCAACACCTAAACCTAAAGTCAGCAGCGGGATGACCACCACCCCACCCCCTAAGCCCGTGAGCGAGCCTAAGAGCCCGGCAATAAGCGCACCGCCAAATGTGATTAATGAAAATAGTTCTGCCGACATCGCCGCAAAGTAGTGATAGAAGCTCGTAAAAAGAAACAGCTTATGTTAATTGACAATATTTTTTTGATTCAGGGGACAGGATCATAGCCGTTGCCGCCCCAGGGATTGCAGGATAAAATCCTTTTCAGCGCCAGCCATGAACCCTTTAAGACCCCATGTTTCTGTAGCGCCTCAACGGCATATTGCGAGCAGGTGGGCGTATAGCGGCAACTTGCCGGAAAAATGGGCGAGATGACTTTCTGATAACAGCGCACAAAAAATATAAAAAAATTCCTGATCATGATGCAAAAATAACGATTCGGAAGCGAGTAAGTGCTCCGGATCGGGAGACATTCAGACATTTCTTTACAGATAATCGTTAATCTGATTATTTTTGACTTCTGAAAATCAGGTTATCTACATGACAGACACACAGGCGCTGAAATCCTTAGCGGTTTCGGTAATTGAAAATGAATACAAAGCCATTCAGCATCTGACCACATTTATAAACGATGATTTCATTCAGTCCATAAATGCGATCCATCAAAGTAATGGCCGGGTGGTGGTATCGGGAATCGGGAAAAGCGCACTCATTGCCAACAAAATTGTGGCCACTATGAATTCCACAGGAACGCCTTCGGTTTTTATGCATGCGGCAGATGCTTTACATGGCGATCTGGGCATCATGCAACCTGATGACATGGTAATTATTATTTCAAAAAGTGGTGAAAGCCCGGAGATTAAGGCTTTGTTGCCCATGGTGAAACGTTTCGGGAACAGGGTTATTGCTATTTGCGGCAATGAACAATCGTTTTTAGCTACCGGAGCAGACTGGTTTATCAATTCCACCATAGCACAGGAGGCCTGCCCCAATAATCTGGCGCCAACCACCAGCACTACGGCTCAATTGGTGATGGGTGATGCTATGGCAGTTTGCCTGCTCCAAATGAAGGGATTTTCAGCAAAAGACTTTGCACGTTTTCATCCCGGCGGCGCTTTGGGCAAACGGCTTTACCTGACCGTACAGGATTTGAGCAAACAAAATGCACAACCGGAAGTGGATGTAACAGCCCACCTGAAGGCAATCATTTTAGAGATATCAGGGAAACTTCTGGGAGCAACTGCGGTCACGGAAAACGGGAAACTCATCGGCATCATCACAGATGGCGATTTGCGTCGTATGCTCGAAAGTCAAAAGGATACCGAAGCCATTACAGCGCAGGACATTTGCAGTCTGAACCCTAAAACTATTGCAGCGGAAGAACTTGCAGTCAATGCTTTGGCCATGATGCGGGAAAACAATATCACGCAGGTGCTGGTGACCAGAAATGGCGTTTACGAAGGAATGGTGCATCTCCACGATTTAATCCGGGAAGGCATTATTTAATTTTTTGCTTCTAATCTGCTTTGCGAAATGTTTATCGAGCCTTATAATACACAAAAAAAGATTGGCTGGATCGAAGTGATTTGCGGATCCATGTTTTCCGGAAAAACGGAAGAGCTGATCCGCAGGCTCTTCAGTGCCCGGATCGCTAATATGAAGGTGGAAGTCTTCAAGCCGGAAATTGATGCGCGTTATGACACCCACGATATTGTATCGCATGATGCAGCCCGGATTCACTCTACGCCAATTTCGAGCCCACGGGATATTCTATTGTTAAGCGACAATGCGGAAGTAGTGGGGATTGACGAGGCACAGTTTTTCGATGAAAGCTTACCCGATGTGGTCGGACAACTTGCGCTGAAAGGTATCCGTGTGATTGTTTCCGGTTTGGATATGGACTATGCCGGCCGGCCTTTTGGCCCTGTTCCGGCCATGCTGGCTCTGGCGGATTACATCACTAAGCTGCATGCTATTTGTGTAAGGTGCGGCAATAAAGCCAATTATTCCTACCGGCTTTCGGCAGAGGAACATACCGTACTGTTGGGCGGAAAAGATCACTATGAACCCCGATGCAGAAATTGTTTTAGTCAACATTTTACTTAAATTATTATCCCACATGCCAGACAACACAAATATTGTATCCAACAAGAAAATCCATCGCGCATGGTCCATGTATGACTGGGCAAATTCAGCGTATAATCTGGTGATCACATCAACTATTTTTCCGGCATATTACGCTGCCATTACTACGATCACTTCGGATGACGGCGCTATGGTCAGTGATCGGGTCAGCTTCTTCGGCTTTCATTTATCCAACTCCTCCCTGTTTGATTATACAGTAGCAGCAGCTTATTTGGTAATAGCCTTGTTGTCGCCCATATTATCTTCCATTGCAGATTTGCGTGGAAATAAAAAGAGCTTCATGCGCCTGTTTTGCTATCTCGGAGCGGCAGCCTGTGCAGGTCTCTTTTTTTTCAAATCAGATACCCTGGAATTGGGTATCATATTATTTGCGCTGGCGGCTGTTGGCTATTGCGGAAGTTTGGTTTTTTACAATGCCTATCTCCCGGAAATTGCTTATAAGCATGAGCGGGACAAAGTCAGTGCACAGGGATTTGCTTATGGCTATATCGGGAGTGTATTGCTTCAGCTCATCTGTTTTATTTTTATTTTTAAGCCCGAATGGTTCGGCATTTCGGATACATCTTTTCCACCACGCCTTTCCTTTCTATTCGTTGGGATTTGGTGGTTTGCTTTTGCTCATATTCCGTTGCGTACCTTACCCAAAGGCAGGCCTCAGGTACAAACCCAACCTAAACGCAGTATTATAAGCAATGGCTTTATTGAATTAGGAAAAGTATTGAAGCAGTTGCGACATTTGCCTGTGTTAAAAACTTATCTGGCCGCATTTTTTTGTTATAGCATGGGTGTGCAAACGGTAATGCTTGCGGCAACACTCTTTGGCAGTAAAGTTTTGAAACTGCAAACAACTGAATTAATTGCCACCATTTTGATTATTCAATTAGTGGCCATTTCGGGCGCCTACCTGATGTCAAAATTGTCTGAGCTTTTAGGAAATCTACGGGTGCTGTCCATAGTGGTAATTATCTGGATTATGGTTTGCATTGGTGCTTATTATACTACCGGAGCCACCGGATTTTATGTTTTGGCTGCAATAGTAGGTCTGATTATGGGTGGCGTGCAGTCGCTGAGCCGCTCTACCTATTCCAAGCTGATGCCGGGTACCCGGGACACAACTTCTTTTTTCAGCTTTTATGATGTGACGGAAAAAGTGGCTATCGTGATCGGCATGTTTTCATTTGGCATTATTGACCACATTTCCGGTGATATGCGTAATGCCATTCTCACCCTGATTGTATTTTTTTTAGTGGGATTTATGCTATTGCTTGTTGCTGTTCGAAAGGAAAAAAATCAGAAATCATTGTCTGCGACAAGCTGATAAATCTCGTGAAGGTTTCTGCCAAGTCCATCAAAATCCAATCCATATCCGACTACAAATTTATCGGGAATTTCAAACCCGACATAATCAGCATGAACCGGATATCTTAACGCTTCAGGCTTGGTAAGCAAAGCAGCGATTTTTAATGATGCCGGGTTTTGACGGGCTAATTGTGGCACAAATTCGCTGAGTGTTTTTCCGGTATCAACAATATCTTCCAGCAATATAACGTGGCGTTCCAATACCTGCTCCTCTAAGCCGATAGCCATGATGATATTGCCGGTGGAAGTAGTGCCTTTATACGATGCCAACTTGATAAAAGAAATTTCTGCGTCAATCTCTAAATATCGGAACAGATCCGAGGCAAAGATAAAAGAGCCGTTCAATACTGCCAGGATAAGCGGCCGTTTCCCTGCATAATCGCTGCTAATCTGATAGCCAATCTCCGCCACTTTCTTCTGAATGTTTTCGGCGCTGATAAAGGGCACAAAAGTTTTATCGTGAATCCTGATACTTTGCATATAGTTTGTTTATGAACATAAGCATGAATTGGTCAGAGCATCTTTGTTACCATAATTGCGGTTACGATTGCCGTGCCAAAACTCAGTAATGTTCCGATCAAAATATACTCAGTTAGTTTACGGTCGCGGCCTGCTTTCAGATCACCAAAACGGAAAACGGATTTTGCCGTGATAAGAAATCCGACGGCAGCCCATTGCCCGACAAGGATGAAAATAAAAACCAATATCCTTTCCGCCATGCCGATTATTTTCCCCGCGTTTTGCAGCGAAGGTGTTTCTATATGCTCTGGAGTAGCGCCCGCATAAGGCTCCCACTTGGATAAAATAGTTTTCATAAAAATACTCACCGGAGGGCCGAGCCAGACGATCGCCGTGCCGGCAATGAGTAGCTGACGAATTTCCTGCGGGCTTAAATATAACGCTGGCTTTTCCCATATCCAGGCTGCAACGGAAATCACGAGGAAATGTAAGGTCTGATCAAGGAAGAAAAGGGTACGTTTATTCCTTGAATTTTGCAGCAGCAGCTTGCCGCCGTCAATGATGAGATGCAGCATACTAATGATGAATGCCAGTCCGATATAGCGAACCTCATGCAATATTATCATTAACAGGATAAAATGAATACCGGTATGAAAATATAGCCCGGGGCTTTTGAGTTTCCGCCTTTCTTTCTCCGCCACCCATTGGTCGGGTTGCAATATAAAGTCTCCCAATAAGTGAGCCAGCGATAGTTTAATAAAAAGGAGTATCATGGTTTTTCAGGTTTGATATAGGTTTCAAAAAAATCAATTACTTCTGATAAAAGGTCATATTGTGCCCGTTTCCGGCGTTGGCTGACTGCCGACTGATTAATTTGCAAAGCAGCGGCAACCTCACTTTGATTTTTGTCCGGACGCTCCAAAAAGTACTGAACGATCTCTGCGGCCACAGGACTCCAGTTGTCCATGATGGTTAGTGCCAGGCGAAGGATTAGGTTCATCATGTTGTCCATTTCTTCATCATCGGAAGTGATTACCAGGTTGACGCCCTGACTCTTCAATGTGTCAAATTTTCGCCCCGAATGGGTAAAAGCACTTCCCTGAGATTCTGTAATTTTCTTGGCTTTATAGCTGATTTCACCCAGCCCAATACTGAGGCGTACATCAAGCCCGTTTATTTGCCGGACAATCGATTTGAGCAGGATTGCTTTTTGTAACGCTTGTTCCGGCTTGCGGATCAGCAATTGAAAAGTATCACCGCGATAAATCTCCCAGGTTACAGGGCTGCGCCCGATTTTGTTGAAATATCGCTTGAGTAAGACCTTCCATTCCTTTGCGGGAATAAGTTCTGATCCGATAATATCTCCGGTAATTACTGCTACCATAAATCAAATATAAGCATATTCGCTAATAATCAGGAATATTAGCATATTCGCTAATAATGGCCCCTCTTATCGAGATGACTAATATTCAAGTGAACAATAAAACAAGCCGTAAAAATTCGTACAGGGTATATAAAAAACACAAAATAAACCGACCCGTTTGAAAGGTACTTTTGTATAAAACAGCCCACAAAGAACTAACAAGCCAGGATGCAAAGACAAGGATTAAGGGTAGCAGAATAGCCTAAAACAGGTATATTAAGGCCTATTCATTCACGATGAGTTTCCCGGTAGTTTTTTCCGATCCGTCACGGTTGATGGCAAAAATCAAGTACACACCCGTTTGCACTTTACGCCCCGTATAATCTTTTCCGTTCCATGTTGCCTGCCCGCCCAAAGCTGTGGTATGATAAACCAATTGTCCGCGAATATCAGTGATCCGCACATCAGACTGCTCGGCAAGCCCACGGATGGCTATCGTGCCGGTGTATCCCGGAGGTACCGGGTTCGGATAAATCAACAATGATTTTTCCTGTTCTTCAGTAGCCTCTGTAGCTCCGCCACGGTAAGATACCAAACCTTTTGGCGTGGCCATATATACATCACCGGTTACCGGGTCAATCTGTACCCTGTAAATGAAATTGGAAGGCAAAGGACTGTCTTCAGCAGTAAAATAATGAATAACCTCCATCGCATCATCTGACACTAACCAAACACCCTGGGAGGTGCCGATCCATTTACGGTTAGCACCATCCACCGCAATAGAGTTCACCGTCTGGTTCATAAATAAATAACCGGCATTAGCCTGACCCGGATACTGCACGATACGCAGCTCGCTTTCACATTCATGTTGCAATACCAATTCGGGACAGGAAACGATTCCGATCCCGTTAGTCGTACCGATCCAGATTGCGCCATCTTTATCTTTAGCGATGCACAGCGTATTATTATCCGGCAAATTACCGAAGCCTTCCCCCGCTTTCAGCACCATAGAGGCATCATCAGTTTTATTGGCCAGTGTCCCATTATCATTATACACGGCAACTCCACCACCGGGAGTCACATACCATTTTTGACCCGCATTGTCAATAATCAAATCAGTGGCACTACGCTGACTGTTTGCCAGCACATGATATTCATACCAATTGCCATCACGCGTCTTTACCTTGAGTTCCTGGGTAGCACTGTAGTTTGCCATCCACAGATCGCCATTATTGTCAATAGCCAGGCCCGCCAAACGATAAGTAGCGGTGTCGCCGAAAGCCCGTTCCAGGAACCCCTCCCGGTAATTGGTAAGGCTTCCGTCAGGCTTCAGTTCATAAAGTCCACCCACAAATGCGGAAGCATATACATTTCCGGTAAACTGGTCATCTTTGATAATCCGGAGACAGTCTGAAGTAAAGGGGCTATGATTACTGGCCTCTGCAACCTGATTAGCATAATTGACCCAGCTACCGTTTTGATAGTGAGAGAAGAACGAATAATTATACTGGTAGGTCCAGGTCTGACTCACTCCGCCATGCGCCACCCACAGCTCTCCGTTTTTTGCCCATACGTCAAAGACCGAGTTCACTTTAGGTCCCGCAGGCGAATAATTATCAGAGCTGCTCTCGGAAGTAACTTTTCGCAAACCACCCCAACCCGGATCATCATAATTATCAACAAACCAAACGGAACCATCCGGCAACTGACAAATCTGACGTGGATCTGCTGTATTACGGAATGAATCGGTTACAATGCCATTTGCATCCACGCTCAACCCAAAGTTTGATACGGTACCTGATGGGGTGATTACGCACATCCAGATACTGCCATCCTTCCCTGGATCCAAATGACGGATTTCCTCACGTGCCAGAATCAAATGCAGCGAATTATCCGGATCCATACGAAACAATTCATGATTACCCGCAACATACAGGTTATCGCCTGAAGCCCTGATCTGACTGAAAGCCTGAGGTGTAATCCGTTGCCAGGTCAGGTAGTTTTGAATAAAAGGGTTGTCTAACTCTGTTTTAAAAATACCAACGGAGGTAGCCACATAAATTTCATTCCCGCGAATCGTGGCACTGCTATTATGGCCGACCGTAGTGCCGTCGTAAAACTGTATAGTTTCCCGGATCTCTCTTTTTTTCAGATTGACTGTTATCAAACCCAGATTGGTACTGAGATAGGCCAGTCCATCATGTGCAACAATGTCATTGACTTTTTTATCGCCGATTACGGCAGCAATCATCAGGTCAGGAATATTATAAAAAGTATGATCTTTGAACAAATCAATATTGGCATTTTCATAAGCAAGAATAGTGTAACCACTAACCGGATCGGAGGCTACGGCCGTAAGCCCTACATCGCTCATTCCCGTAGCTTTACTGTATGAGGATATTGTATGGTCTTCTGTGTCATAAGTAAAAAAGCCCGACTCGGTTACACAATACAACGTGCCGCCGTCCGTAGCTAAACCCGTTCCCTGGTAGTAGGAAAAAAAGGAACGCCATTGCCCGACTGCCGGGCCCTCATTAGCCTGCGCAAAGACATTGACCGAAAAAAGGGAAATATAAATTGCAAAAGGAGCCAGGAGTCTGGTAATTTTCATATCCATAATATTGTTCCAAAAATAGATAAAACGTAACAAAACGATCTCTTATTGTTTCGTTGCACTCCAAAAAAGCTTAGTTAATATGCTTCAGATTAATCACTTCCTGATGGGAGAGAAAGCGCCATTTGCCACGCAGCAGATTTTTTTTGGTCAGGCCAGCATACATCACGCGATCCAGCTTATCCACCACATAACCTAAGGATTCGAATATCCGGCGTACGATACGATTCTTACCACTGTGAATTTCCAATCCCAACTTATTGGCCTCATCAAGATACTCCACCTGATCTACTTCGGCCTTACCATCTTCTAACACGACCCCCTCTTTTATCCGTTCATAATCCTTAGAATCAAGATTACGATCTAAGGTCACCTGATACACCTTGCGCATATGATATTTTGGATGCGAGAGTTTTTGTGCCAGTGCCCCGTCATTGGTCAGCAGCAGCAGACCTGTGGTATTGCGGTCTAAACGACCAACAGGAAAAATCCGTTCTTCCAGATGATTGGCAAAAATATCCATCACGGTTCTTCTTCCCTTAGGATCATCTGTAGTGGTGATATAGCCTTTAGGCTTATTGAGTAAAATGTACACTAAGTTTTTCTGAACATAGATTAGCTTACCATTCAGCTCCACCTGATCCTCGTCTGATATCTTGAATCCCGGTTCCTGCTGCAATTCTCCGTTTACCTTCACCTTACCGTCTTTAATCAGCGCCACGGCATCACGACGACTACAGATACCGCAATGCGCGATAAATTTATTCAGGGGCATTTGTTCCGTTTCCGGTCGTGCAGGCTCCACATTTCGGGGGTGATTAGGATTAAAGCTCCTGTTTTTCCGATCCACATATTCCGTAGCAGAATAGGCCTTTTCGTATGGATTTTCCGAGTCGAAATATTGTCGCTTTCTTTCTCCGGTTTTTCCGTTCCGGTTTTTCGGAAAATCCGCTGGCTTCTTGTCCCCTTTATATCTGTCATTGGACACGGTCAGTTCCGATACGTATTGTTTATTTTTAAACGGCTTTCTACCTTCAAAGCCACCACTTCCTGTTCGATTCCGATCGCCTTTATAGCTGTCTTTTGATGCTGCCGATTCCGATCCGTATTGTTTACTTTTAAACGGTTTTTTGTCTTTAAAACCACCACTTCCTGTTCGATGCCGATCACCTTTATAGCTGTCGTTGGACGTTGCCGGCCCGGATTCGTATCGTTTGTTTTTAAACGGTTTTCTACCCTCAAAATCATCATTACCTGTACGCTTCCCGTCGCCTCTGTATCTGTCATTGGGCGCTGTCGGCTCCGATCCGTATTGTTTATTTTTAAACGGTTTTTTGCCTTCAAAACCACCACTTCCTGTTCGATTCCGATCGCCTTTATAGCTATCCTTTGATGCTGCCGATTCCGATCCGTATTGTTTACTTTTAAACGGTTTTTTGCCTTCAAAACCACCACTTCCTGTTCGATTCCGATCGCC
>CAZUSO010000008.1:59504-64807 GCA_964622775.1 uncultured Taibaiella sp.
TTTATAGCTATCCTTTGATACTGCCGATTCCGATCCGTATTGTTTACTTTTAAACGGTTTCCGATCTTCAAAGCCATCGCTACCCGATGTTCCAAAATGGCGTTTTTCCCCTGATCTTTTAGAAGCATATCCGCTTTCGTTCCGATCAGCGCGGTAAGGCTTTGAACGGTCATTCCGTTCTTCCGTCCGTCTGATACGCGGTACAGGATACGAAACGCCCGAATCTTCCGTATGCTTTCTTTTGCTTCCTGCCCCCTCTCCGGCTTGGAAATCCGGGCGGGCATTGCGATCCTCAAATTTATTTCTTCCTTTTTTAGGCATCTTTTTGCCGAAAGTTTCCTGAAAATAATTCCCCCGTTTGGCGGCAGACTTCGTGCTCTTTGTCCGGCCTTCGGACTGCGATGTTTTTTTGTTCATTGGAACGAAACAATAAATGATGATTGTTGATTAATGTTGTTTTTTCTCCGCTATATTCGCCAGTTGACCGCAGGCGGCATCAATATCTTTACCACGGCTTTTCCTCAGTCTCGCATTCACACGTTTCGATTCCAGGTAATTCATAAAATGCCGGGTAGCATCTTCATCCGGTTTGGTAAAATCGGCCTGTTCGATGGAATTATATTCAATGATATTCACGAGGTCGGCGGGCACCTGGCGGTAAATTTTTACCAATTCATCTGCATCAGCAAGGGAGTCATTAAAATCCTTAAACAAGATGTATTCAAAGGTGATTTCACTTTTGGTTTTGAGATAAAAATAATTCAGGGCTTCTGTCAATGACCTCAGATTATTACTTTCGTTGATGGGCATAATTTCATTCCGCTTCCCGTCATTAGCGGCATGCAAGGAAAGGGCCAGCTTAAAGCGCACCTGGTCATCACCCAGTTGCTTAATCATTTTGGCAACACCTGCAGTGGATACGGTAATGCGGCGGGGGCTCATTCCCAGTCCGTCCGGAGCGGTAATGCGCGTTATGGATTGCATTACGTTTTTATAATTGAGCAAAGGCTCGCCCATACCCATAAAAACGATATTGCTGAGGTGCCGGCCGAAATGCTGCAGCGCCTGGTCATTCAATAAAGTAACCTCATCCACTATTTCATCAAACTCTAAATTGCGGCTGCGGGCCAGATAACCCGTTGCACAAAATTTGCAGCTCAGGCTACAACCAACCTGTGAAGATACACAGGCTGTCATTCTTTTTTCGGTAGGAATAATTACACCTTCAATCAGACGGTTATCATGCAGCCTGAGTCCGCTTTTAATCGTGCCGTCTTCACTAAACTGGCTGTGGTCAATGGTTGCTTTAGGGATAAAAAAAACTTCACGGAGCTTTTCGCGCAAGGGTTTAGAGAGATTGCTCATGGCTTCTACAGAGCCGGCATGTTTCTTCCATATCCATTCGTAAATCTGTGCTGCCCGAAATTTCGGCTCGCCCCACTCCGCCATCAGGGCTTGTATTTCTTCTAAAGAAACATGTCGCAGATTTTTCATCTGTGGAAAATTTTAGCCTGCGAAGGTACGGATTATTATGGGGGATATATAATAAAAATGTGGTAATGCGGGAGTATGATAATTTTACATTGTCCAATAAAAAAAGCCCGTTCCATATTATTGAAACGAACTTCTTAAAAATATGGCATTTGCCGGATTCCAGCGTTAACCGGCGCCTTCCTCACACATGAGTGGGATTAACTATTTGGCATGGGAAAAAGCAAGAACAATGTGTCAAAATTACTTTCAAAATTTTACTGCTTAACAAATTTCAGGGCTGGCTTAATATTCTTTCCGAAAAGGCCGACATGGTAAAGCCCTACAGGAAGTTCACGAATATCTATAATAATAGTTTTTCCCAAAGGAATGAAACGCTCTATCCTTTGACAACCCAAAATATCGGTAAGCGTTATGTAATCAACCTGTAAATTTTCATTTAATTGAATCGCTATAAAATCATTAGCAGGGTTAGGATAAAGCCTGCACAATTCAGGCAGGTACATTACCTACTACTGACCGACAAAAAAATAGTCCAAAAGGAAGCATTTAAGCGCTTCCTTTTTCATATTTTGGTTTTACTACAAATCAAAAAGGCATTGTTAATTTATGATAAATTTTTTCAGATTTGACAACTTTTGAAAAGTTGTCAAATCTGAAAAATAATGGAAAATACATGATATTTTTACATTTAAAGTTGAAAATATTTTAATATAACAAATACATTTTATTCCGTTTTTCAGTAGTCCCTTTATTTTGTTTTAACTTCGCATAAATATTTAAGGTTCCGGAAATCTTTTCTCATACGGAGATCCGTGTGCTGTTTCTTTTTAAAATACTTTTTAATATGATGAATAAAAAAAACTTCCTTTTAATTGTTATAAGTTGCCTGTTGTTCTTTTGGGGATTTCTGTCTTGTAATAAAAAAAATCAGGAGCAATGCGGGCAGGAATGTTTGGAACAAATCTTACAAAATCATTGGCAGCAATATGTGCAAAAGTATAATCAGGAAAACATAGGTGTTGCCCTTTTCGTAAAGTCAGGAGATAAAACCATTTTTGCCTCTTATGGATTTACTCAACCTTATGATAAGGATTTTTTATTCAGGGGTGCCAGCACGACCAAATCGTTTACCAGTGCAGCTATTCTAAAATTGTATCAGGAAGGAAAGCTCAATATTGATGATAAAATAACCGACTATATTCCCGGTACTCAAATACCTTATCTGCCGAATACTCCGGAATATGCTATCCCTCATAAATCTGACATTACCATACGGATGCTGTTAAATCACAGGGCAGGGGTTTTTGATGTAACCAATAATGTAATTCCGGAAAATGTTTCAGCGCCTTATGCAGGGAGGAGTTATGTTGACTACATCACGGAACTTCATGGCGGCCATTACGATTTTACAAAATTGGAATTGCTTAATCCGGTTGTAGATCATCAGCTGGAATTTTTTGCACCTAATACCGCATTCCATTACTCTAATACCGGCTATGGTTTATTAGGCATGATTATAGAAAACGTAAGTGGTATGCCCTTAGACCAATATCAACAGGAATATCTGATCGCTCCGCTACATCTTAACAACACCTTTATGGCTGTTACGGAGGCACGATCGCAGGTTCCTGATCCCAAAACGGACCATTATGTTTGGGTGGATGGAAATATTATTACCAATTTTTACGATAATCTATCTTCCGCACAGGCAGAGGGTAATATTATTACTTCCATTGAAGATTTGGGAACCTGGGCATATTATTTATGGGGAACCCATGATGTGTTAAATGCAGCAACACTGAATGAAATGACCACAATGGTTCCTACAAATGACGTACATGAGTTTTACGGGCTTGGTTGTGAAGGCGGCCCTCCTGAAATAGGGCATGGACATAACGGTGCAAGGGCAGGTACTATGATTACCATGCGCTACGATCCGGTCAGTAAAGCCTCCTACACATTATATACTAACTTTCTGGATGCCGAAGATTTGCCTGCCGAAGGCACAGTCACTAATAATATTATCAAAGAAGCACAACAGCAATTTCAGTAGATTTGAAATAAGAAAACCTGAACAATGCCGAAACTCCTCCTGAATACTACGGCGAGCAGGGACTCTGGAGAGGGCGATCTTGGATATAATGGATATTTACAGTAATATTGAAATAATACTTGTGCACCCTATATAATAATATTAGGTTCTTAGAATGTGCAATAATATTTTTTCTAATTATGTAAATTCCACGCTAATTTAAATAAAATATTAAAAAATGAATATTAAAAAATTTTTCTACAGCTTTATTATTGTCTTTACCGCTCTATTTCTCTTTTCCTGCAAACAAAACAAACAACAAGATACTGCAGATATATATATAGCCCTGCCTTCACAGCCGGTAAGGGTAATTAACACCTCCGGTGATTGGTTAGCTTACGAGTTACATGTATATACACCTGAAAGCAAATGTTTAGATACTATGGAAATATACTATGAGGACAAGCTGTTGTTGACTTATACTGATTTTATTACAAAAGGAGATTATCATATTGCAAGTATATGGCTGCCATATCCTGAAAATGGTTGGGGTGGCGTAATAGAACACAAATTGCATCATACTTTATCTTATTCGCCCGAAGTCGTAACAAGCGATTTTACGTTACAAACGGAAAAACATTATGCCAAAGGGAAAACTATGAACTTCCCTGTCACTTCAGGTGTTTGGCTTGCAGAAGGCGCGCCTTCAAGTACTTCCTATCATACAAGAGCCATTTTCCCTTATGATCAACCGGAGTACGACCAAGAACAAAAGGGCTATCTGATTGGAAATAATCCGCAACGATTTGCCATTGACTATAACAACTTTATAGACGGCAAACCTTATAAAAACAACGGAGCAAGTATCACGGATTGGTATTGCTATAATTTACCGGTAGTAGCAGCGGAAGCCGGGAAAGTTATTTTTACCGCCGACAATATTCCTGATAATATGATGGTTGGTGAAATAGACTATACGATTACCCATTCCAATGTATGCGGCAATGTGGTTTACATAGAACATTCGGACGGTACTATTGCAATGTATGCCCATCTTGTTCCACATTCTATAGAAGTAAGCGTAGGCCAAACAGTAGTTTCCGGGCAAGTATTAGGTCGTTTGGGTAACTCGGGAAATTCATTTGCCCCCATTTACATTTTCATATTATGGCAAACCCTGAGGGAAAGAATTTGACTCAATATACTGACGGTCTTTATTTCGAAGGGATACCCTATACTATACCTCAGTTTAACAAATTGGGTATAGTGCAGGTGGATTATCTTAAATTAAAACCTGTTCCGATTTTTACACCCTATATGTCTGAAACTTACCATGAAACCTTACCTTCTGAGGGAGATGTAATCACAGTAGAATAAATGCTGCTTAGTTAAGGTATTGTTTCAATATTAGCCACTCTTCGGCATTTGCAATTCCGAAGCACAAATAAAACGGATTTGCAATTCCAGAACATAGCAGCAGATTAAATCTGCCTTTGTCTGTAGTGCGGAATATTAGCACAGCGCATCCTGCACAGCAGTTATTTTATAAAATCTTCAAACTCATGTGTAGGGTGTAATAAGGCAAATTTCCACAGCCAAATTTAATAAGCCTGCCTTCTGCAAAACACATATTTTGCTATGTAGCCCGGCCTGTTTTTATCCCTGCAAACTGTTGCTTATACTCACCTCTCCTCTATCGATAATAAAAAAGGATGACATGTTAATAAACAAAAAAAAGTCCGTTTCAAGATAATGAAACGGACTTTTTGAATAAATA
>CAZUSO010000009.1:0-63229 GCA_964622775.1 uncultured Taibaiella sp.
TGGCCGTGTCCCGGGAAAATATTGCCAATGAAAATATTGACCATCAGTATTTCGTTACCAGCGCCCACCAGCGGTATGACACCCTGAAGCGATTGCTGGATATGGCTCCGGATATTTACGGTATTATTTTTACACGGACCAAACAGGATGCGCAGGATATTTCGGAAAAGCTGATGCGCGAAGGCTATCACGTAAGCCCGCTCCACGGCGATATGGATCAGAAGATGCGTACGAAGGTGATGGATCGCTTCAAGCGCAAGCTGCTTCAGGCCATTGTGGCCACCGATGTAGCTGCCCGTGGCATTGACGTGAACGACATCACCCACGTCATCAATTATGAACTGCCCGAAGACCCCGAAATATATACCCACCGAAGCGGCCGTACTGCCCGTGCGGGGAAATCAGGCATTTGCATGTCCATCACGACCAGCCGGGAAATCGGGAAGATCAGACAAATTGAACGCATGATAAAGAGCCGTTTTCATCGCAGTGATATCCCGGATGGCAATGAAGTGGTGCGCAGAAGACTCTTCAGCTATTTAGACAAGATAGAGTCAGCAGAACCCGGAACGTCCTTTACGGATATATACCAGGACAGCATCCGCGAACGATTTGAACACTTAGATAAAGATGACCTGATTAACCGTTTATTGTGGCTTCAGTTAAAGGATACGATTGCCGATTATCAGCATGCACCCGACCTGAATATCAGTCATGAGAGCCATCACAGCGCCTTAGACAGCGGATCGGTTCGTCTTTTCATGAATGTCGGAACAAAGGATGGCCTGAACCCGGAAAAGCTAATTCAGTTTATTACGGATATGACCGACCTGGATGCCGCTACCATCAGCCGGATTACGGTTCGGGAACTGAGTACCTTCTTTAATGTACCTGCTGAAAGTTCTGCATTTATTGCAGATGCGTTGCGGCAGAAAAAATTCAATAATCGTAAAGTGCGGATAGAGGAAGCGGATCAGAAGCCGATGTATAATAAAAGCCGGGAATCGCATTATCCTCCCAAGCGTACTGATTATAATAAAAAAAGGAGCTATACGGAAGGTGTTAAATTTCAACGCGCAAGGAAGCCATTAAAATAATTTAACATTAATCATGCCTTCCTTTTAGGGCAAAAAACTACCTTTGCGGTCAACCAAAATGTTGATGTGTTATGGGTATTGTATATGTCCTTTGGTCCTGGCTGGCTTTTTCGATGCCAATGCAGCAGCAAATGTTTTCGCAACTACAGCAGCAATCTGAAGCAAAAGTAATCCTGAATCAGGAGAAGCCTCATAAAACGGGTACTGCCAGTTTTTATCACAACAGGTTTGAAGGAAGGAAAACCGCAACAGGAGAAGTATTTGACAATGATAATTTTACTGCGGCAAGTAATTTCTTCAAACTGGGTACTTTTGTAAAAGTCACTAACCTGCAGAACGGCAAGGTAGTTTATGTAAAAATCAATGACCGGATGGGGCATCCCTCGCGTGTAATTGATCTGACAGAGCATGCAGCAAGGAAACTGAAATTTGTGAACCGGGGTCTTACCAGGGTGAAGATAGAACAGGTGCCTGCCCAGGAAGCAAAAAGATTCATTATCGCGCAGGCAAACGTCAATCCTGCTTCAACCAATCCAACTTTGTAAAAGGAATTTATTCTAAAAAGCGCTTCAGTTTAATGAAGCGCTTTTTTATTTATGTAAAAAAAACGAGAGAAAATTTCAGCAAAAAATTTGGGATTTTCAAAATGATGATTACCTTTGCAATCCTTTCTGAAAGGGAAGAAGATATTTAACAATAAAACGGAGGCATAGCTCAGCTGGTTTAGAGCATCTGCCTTACAAGCAGAGGGTCCGCGGTTCGAACCCGTGTGCCTCCACTGAATACGAAAAAGCCCCGCTGTTTGCGGGGCTTTTTCGTATTCTTATAACCATTTTTCCCCTTCATAAAACTCCTCTGTCATGATTTTTTCAGTCATGTATACCGGGATTTTCCCGCGGAAGGTAAATAAAATGCGCTAAGCGTGCGTTCTTTTTATCATGCAGGCAGTCATATCATCAGCGCGGAATTATGTTATTTTGAGGTATTAATCCTCCATTCGTCCCTGTGCTTTCGCAGGGGATGGTTTTTTGATTTATTGAAAATCATGCGCCCGCGGTCTAATCCTTTTCTTAATTGCACCTGTTCCTCTTCAGGCAATAAGGTCGTTTGATAACAGTCCTCGCTGCAACAGCCGTTATATTTTCCGGCGCAGGATGCGCATTGAATGAACAACAGATGACAGCCATCGTTTCTGCAGTTGGTATGCGTATCGCAGGGCTGGCCGCATTGATGGCAATGCGCTATGATGTCGTCGGTAATGCGTTCACCCAGGCGTTCATCAAACACGAAATTTTTACCTGTAAACTTCAGTGGAAGCTGCTGTTCCTTTGCGCGGCGGGTATATTCAATAATACCCCCTTCCACATGATATACGTTTTTAAATCCTTTATGCAGGAGCCAGGCGCTGGCCTTTTCGCAGCGAATCCCACCGGTGCAGTACATGACTATATTATTATCTTTTTTGTCCTGCAGCATCTCTACAGCCATTGGCAATTGCTGCTTAAAAGTGTCCGAAGGAATCTCTATGGCACGCTCAAAATGCCCCACTTCATATTCGTAGTGGTTTCGCATATCCACGATAATAGTATCCGGATCTTCCGCCAGACGGTTATATTCTTCCGCTTTCAGGTATTTACCGGTCTTTGAAGAATCAAAACCCGAATCTGTGATCCCGTCGGCCACAATTTTCGGCCTTACTTTGACCCGCAAAACCCAAAACGATTTTCCGTCATCATCCACCGCAATATTAAGCCGGAGGCCGTCTAAGGCCGGATGCATATTAAAGAGTATTTCCCTGAAAGCCTCAAACTGCGTTTCAGGAACGCTCATCTGAGCATTAATGCCTTCTGTAGCTACATAAATGCGTCCAAACACATTCAGTTCATAAAACTTCAGATACAGATTATCCCGGAATTGTTTGGGATCATTAATGTGGAAATACTTGTAGAAAGAAACTGTAGTACGCGGTGTCGTTTCCGCTAACATCCGCGCTTTGAGCTCCTCATTGGAAATCCGGTTGTGTAACACTGGCATGGTGAACCTTCCTTTTTCTTTTTGAGTAAATAAAAATACCGGAAGCAAAATTAGGGAAAACATGGAAGTCTTCCCTGGTTTTTTGCAATCAGATATTGCCCGGCAAAATTTCGTATTCCAAAAGAGCAATACGGTTTTTGGTCACGGACTACTTCACAACGGAGAATCCGATTGTCGCCCGGTCTGTATTTTGCTGATAGATCAACAGGTAATTTCCGGCAGGTAAGGCAGCGATGTCAAATTGTGATTGCGAAGTTGCCGCCTTCACTTCGCGCAGTACTTTTCCCCTGATATCTATAATTCGTACTGTAGCGCCCGGCTTAAAAACCGATTCCGGCACTGCAAGCGTAATCAGGTTTTTTGCCGGATTGGGAAATAGCCTGAGCGCTTTACCGGATATCAAATTTCCGATGCCTGTATTCTGTCCGGAAATCGTGACCAGTAAAGAATCCTGAGCCGTAGGGTCTGCAACGGCAACCGCTATGGCATAAACCGTACCATTGGAAACAGCCGTTACCACCCCGTTAGAGGCAATAGTGGCCGCGCCGCTTACAGATACTATGCTCCAGCTTACATTTTGGCTGGCTGATGACGGGAATACCGTAGCCTGTAAGCCCAAAGTGCCATTAGGAACAGTAATTTCTGCAGGGACATTTCCTGCCGTAGTTATTACTATGCTGTCAATATTTCCCGGATTTTGATTGCTAATTGTAATTTCCAGGGAATCGCTCAGCGTTGGGTTCTGTATAGAAACCGCCTTTGCCCATACGGTTCCGTCCGACTGCGCCGCCACCAAACCCGATCCGTTGATACTGGCATTCCCCGTTCCCGGCACAATAGTCCAGGAGACCGCCTGGTTGGCATTTGCCGGAAATATAATGGCCTCCATCTGCAGGGTGCCGCCGTCCGTAGTGATAACGGCAGGAACATTATTTTGAGTAGCAACTACAATGCTGTCAATCAAAATGATTTGGTTGGAAATGGTAATTAATAAAGAATCCTTAATTGTTGCATCCTGAACAGAGGTCGCTTTGGCCCAAACAGTGCCATCTGCAAATGCCGTCACCAAACCGGAAGGATTAATGGAGGCGCTTCCGGTAACGGGCACAATGCTCCAGGTGACATTGGGATTGGCTGTCGCAGGAAGCACTATGGCTTCCATTTGCAAAGTACCGTCATCAATCGCAATGGATGCAGGTACATTATTTTCTGTTTGAACAGTCAGGTCAGTTATTGGATCCCAGGTAACGCCGTTAAAGGTGAGCCGTACCAGGGGACGATTAGCATTGATCAGGAAATCCAAATCTTCTAAGCTGGTACTCCCCACCCGTGTGGCATTGGTCATATTATCGGAAGAGTGCCCCCAATTTATATCGGATGACAGCATGCCGGGGCGGTACCATTCCACGCAAATGGCGATATTATCCGTACCATTCCAATAAAACGGATTGTCAAATGGTACTTCTTTCCAGCCAGTGCCGGTCGGGATGCTGTAAGTGGACACGGTGAACACCTCTGTAGCGTCATTAATCTCCGTATCCCAGTCCGGAACCGGTGAGCTGTTCCACACATTGTTGGAAGTATGCTTCATATAGATTTTGATATAAGCATCACCGAAGGTGTATTCCCCTGTGCCGTATTTGTCCCAGGCCAGACTGGTAATATCTCCGGCAGTACCACCGGCCGCAATGATCTCCGAAGCAGTATAGAGCGAGATGGTTCGGGAGTACCGGTTAATGGTAGTGCTGGTGGAAAGCAATGCGTTGGTTGAGGCCGATCCGGTATAAGTGCCTAAAGAAACTGTCACCTGGGCCATTGCCGGCATAGAAGCGCCAAGTATTAGCGCAAGTGTATAAAATAATACCTTTTTCATTATCCGTATAATTCAGTTTCTGCTAAATTAAGCCGCATTTTTTTATACCGGCATATACCATAAAAACATAGGGGTATATCCCAAATGTTGCATGTGGTGTAAGGTTTTTTATCGTCCTTCCGAAAAGAAAATCCCGGATTGCGCAGCAATCCGATCAGGATTTTCGCGTGGAGGAATCTCCCATGCGGGAGGATGGGCGAGCGCCCTGGAGATTCCCCGATTCCACTGCGCTACACCCAGAATGATGATACCTTTTAGATTCGGCAGATTGCTCAGTTGCGACAATTTGGGATGCACCCGTTTACCACAGCTGATACAAGAGTGAAATTAAGAAAACTTTATCCGTCAATATATATTTAACATAATACTAAGATAACATGAAGCTTAAATTGACGCATTTCCTAAGCGATCCAGCAGGTCAGCAAAAGCATATATATCTCCTTCCGTGGTGTCGAATGCACACATCAGTCGCACTTCATTCGTCATTTCATTCCATACATAAAATGGAAAATGCTTTTGCAGCTCCGGTATCCAGGAAGCAGGCATCAGCGCAAAAACGGCATTAGCATCCACCGGTTTAGTAACGGTAATTTCAGGATGCTTTTGCAATACTGCTGCCAGCTCGCGCGCCATCCTGTTCGCCTGTGAAGCCGGCTGTCGCCAAAAATCATCCTGCAAAACGGCTTCAAACTGTGCGGCAATAAAACGGGTCTTCGAGGCTAGCTGCATGGCTTGTTTTTGCTTATATCCAATTGATGCGGCCAGCATTTTATTGAACACGATAACCGCTTCGCCAAACATCATGCCCAGCTTGGTACCGCCTAATGAAAGCACATCCACACCTACATCAGCGCTCAGCGCTTTCAGGCTACACCCTAATGATGCGGCAGCATTAAAAAACCGGGAACCGTCTATATGAAAGTACAAGCCGTGCCGATGAGCAAGCGCTCCGATTGCTTTCAAATGTTCCGGCGAATAAACCGTGCCATATTCCGTAGCCTGTGTTACGGAAATCAGGCCCGGCTGCGCAAAATGCACATCGCCCTTACGAATCAGCTTCTTTTCAATTTCCGCAATCGTCAACTTCCCGTCAGCATCAATCGGAATCGGGAAGAACCGGCACCCGGTAAAGGTTTCCGGCGCGGAAGATTCATCGCAGTAAATGTGAGAAAGATCTGCGCACAATACAGAATGAAAGGAATGGGTAGCGCTGCTGATGCTGAGCACATTGGCACCTGTGCCGTTAAAGACAAAAAGTGTTTCCGCGTCCTTATCAAATTGCTCCCGGAACAACTGCTGAACACGCTGTGTCAGCGGATCATGTCCGTAGGAAATGGCATGGTTTTCATTAGACTTGTGCAGCGCCTGCATCACTTCAGGCAGCACCCCGGCATAGTTATCGCTTGCAAAACTTTTCATTCCGTAAAGATAAGACTTGCCGTTCAGTTGGGGGGATGAAAAACAAAGCTTGGAAAAATTGGTAATGTGGTCAGAAATAGTTGGTTTTTGGGTCAAAAATTAATTGAAATTTGACTTGTCGAGCGAAAGGGTAATAAGCTATGCTGTGGGAAGCAACTTATGAGCATATAGCTCGATGCTTATACAATAGAGGACGGCTTTTGAGCTGTCCTTTTTTTATCTATCGGTAAGCCAAAATCGCAGGAAAATCCCTTCATCACTTTTGATTTTTAAAGTAGATATACCATTTAATGAAATTCAAAATGCCGAAAAGGGTGCAGGCCAAATTGTCGCACCAAAGATTGTTAGTACAACAAGAAGCGTGATGCCAAGACGAATTTAAAATTATGTACCGTTGTGGAGTGGTTTTAATGGAGTGGAAAAACGATGACACATCTTTTGTCGTATTTTATCATGCAAAGTTGGTGTCGTGCTGAACAATATTAACCAAACACCCCAAAGATTTACCAGAAGTTATATGGATAAATCTTCGGGGCTTTTGCACAAGGAATAAGACTTTGACATTATGCCGGATGCCTTATTTCGCTTTTACAAAGGTATGCGTGAACTCCTGCCCTTTTTCATTTTCCAGCTTCAGCAAATAGCTGCCGGACGGCAAATCCCGGATGACCAAGGAATTGCTGCTTAGCTTCAAATTCTTCACTAATTTTCCATTAAGCGCGTAAATGCGGGCAATCTTCAGATGCAATCCGCCTCCATCTTCAATATACAAAATATCATTTGCCGGATTGGGATAAATATTAATACCGGCATTGCTGATATTATGGATGCCGGTAGGGAAGGGATGCTCGCCTTCCACCACATGCAGCACGCTGTCGATAGCCGGGTCGTAAATATAGTCAATAGTTCCCGAAGGCCATTTTATATAGATAGAGTCAATGGCATTAGCCTGTCCAATTCCGAAATGCACATTCAGCGAATGCATATAGCGAAAGCCTTCGCCGCTGCGCACATCCCGGATTTGTTTGCCCCAGGAGCCATAAAGCTCCACACGTGCGCCAATGCCATTGGCATTGCTGGCAACGCCTTGCAGGGTCAGCTTCACCCAATGATTATTATTGCCATTGCTGAAAAAGATTTCACTTCCGTTTTGCACATCAATAAAGCCGTCATTATTCAAATCACCGCAAGGTCCGGGGACAAACGGAACCGAAAACGGCGTAAAGGTCATGTCGCCATTATTGCGCATGATATGATTGCCGCCATCCAGCACATCTGCATAACCGTCATTATCGAAATCGTAAGTAAGGTATTCGATATTCATACTGGTATTTTCATCCCATCCGCTGCCTGCCGTAACATTGGTAAAGGTTCCATCACCATTATTCCGCATCAGTTTATGCATGCCGTTAGCATCGGAACTGGCTCCTATCAGGGCATCCATGTCGCCGTCATTATCAAAGTCATTCCAGGATGATGACCAGGTCTGAATCGGATCCGCCATATTGGAGATTACCGATACATCGGTAAAGATACCGTTACCGTCATTGCGATGCAGCTCATTGATATTGGCTGTAGTCTGCCCCCCGCGGCATTTAGCGATGAACAAATCGGGATCACCGTCATTATCATAATCAACCCATACCGAACCGTAATTGCCGCCTTGCGGATGATTGCCCAACCCGCCTTTATGATACTCCAGGGCACCACTGCCATTACCCAGAAAATAGACATTGCTGTCCACATCATGGCAGACAAAGATGTCTAAATTTCCATCATTATTAATATCGATAAAATTGGTGCGCTGGCAGAATATGTAATGTTCATCAGTCGTCTCCGTGTAAGCTGTTCCATCATCGTTGGCAATCATAAAAGACGGGCTCGTGCCGCCGCCAAGTACAAAATCATTAATGCCGTTTTTATCAAGATCGCCGGCCGCAATGCTCCAGCTGGGCAGGTGGGTAACGGAAACAGGCACGGTAGCTTCTGTAAACGGCCCACCGGCAGCCTGCTGATAAAGGAAATGCATATTGTTGTCGTTGACCATTACGACGTCGTCGAGATAATCGCCATTGGCATCAACGATGCAATATTTCATATCGCCGGTACTGGTCGGAATCTGGGCTCCGGTAAAGGTAACCGGGGGTGTGCCGGGGGGAATAATGGCCTGCTCCATGACCTGAAAAATAAACCCGCCATCGTTCCATTTATTATCAAATACAATATAATAAGTAGTTCCGGCCGTAACCTCAAAGGTAGCAGCGGCTAAATACCCTGCTCCTAAAACGCCGCCGTCGTCAACGCCGAGCAGACAGGTCAGGTTGCCGCAACTTCCGGTATAAACACCCAATTCGGTATCTCCGCCAATATTCTCCTGCAAATCTGTAGTAATAGTCACCATATAATCCTGAGCAGGCGTATAGACATACCATTCTGCATGGGTTACCGGATCGTTACTTACTGCGCAAATAGTTGGAGGAGACATTCCGTCAATTCCAGTCACCGTATAAGTTCCGGCAATTACCGGCAATGCGGAGCCACAGTTATTTTGCGCTAATACGGACACGCTAAAGAGACCCGTAGCCATTAGTAGATAAAACTGCTTCATTCTGTTGATTTTTTGAATTATGATTAAGCAAGACTGTCAAAGTAACTTTATTTTGGCGTTATTAATTTGAAATAGCTTTAGCTTCAGTGGCCACAAATTATTGCACATTCTTCGTTACCACAACCTGTCTCACCTTTCGGATCCTCCCCCGCCAATACGGGATAAATTCTTTTGATAGCAGAAAAAAAGAAACACAAAGATTTTCATCGAAGATGAAAAGACTATGCGTTACTACACGCCTGATATTTTATAAATCTCATCCTATGCAACTGCCATGTATCTATGTGGTTAAAAGCTATTATTAAACCGGGTGCTTATTTGTCATTATTGCTAAGCAAATAAATTCAGTCATGATTTAGTCTAATTACAAGGCTCCAGGGTATTAATCCATGCTTCCAGCAGGGCAATGCCTTCCTCATGCACTATACTTCTGCCCAAAAGCGGCATCCGTACATTTTCGTCCGTTGCCATCAGTCGATAATACATGACCGAACGCTCCGGCCGGTTAGGCATAATGATGTATTTCAACTGGTTGCCGATATTTTCATCCGGCGGCACGCAAACACCAAGATTGGCCAGATCTCCGGTTTCGGAAAAAGCTAATCTTAACGGCCGGTAATCACAATGGCTGCCTTCCTGATGGCAATGTGCACAGTTAATATCTACATAAGAACGCATCCTCAGATCCAAAGGTTGGGTAGCATCGTAGTAATCAACGGTGGAAACAATATTCTGCGGGAGGTTATCTTCCAGATACCCGACTTCGATCCATCGCCGTAACTGGTTTTGAGCGCCATCCTCGTAAGGGTAAGGATTATTCAGATTTTGGGGTTTCGGGCCAATGGGAATCGGTTTTTCATTGGATTTATGACAGGTAAAGCATTCCGTCTCCGAAGGAATCCGATAATGGACAGGCATGTTCTCACCCGAGTCATTTTGCCAGTTGATGTCCGTATAGCTTCCGTTCATATCCAGGTACGCATCCGTCTGGTCTTCATTCCACACATATTCTGCAAAAATCCATTCGTTATCCTTACGGATCATCACCCGCGTTTCAATGAGTCGCGTGGCATTATCAGGCTGCACCCGGTCATAATAAAATGTTTTTATCAATACAGCGCCATCCGGCATGTCCAGCACTTTACCATCTCCATGATAAGTAGCTTTTTTACCTTCCGGCATCCATACAAAACGCTTTTTAGATGCATAATCGGAAAAAAGAGCGCTGATCGGCTTATAGGGCAATACGCCCGCATTAGGCTGCTGGTCACGAATATCATCTACAAAAAAACGATAATCGGAAAGCTTCACATAAGGCACCTTATCCAAATCTACGGAAACCCCGGTATCCTTTGGGTCTTCCGGATCCACTTCCGGCTTATCCGGCCGGCAACAAACAATAAAAGTTGTCAGTAATAAAATGGCAACGACCGCTGTATTTCTTCTTGACATATTATAAAATTGAAACAAACTTAACAATTTCAGTATAAAATCAAAAATAAAATTGATCTCCACTACCTGAATCGCTGCTGACCATAAAGCAGCTTAATACTACCTGCTGTCCCTGATTAGGTACAGGGAAAATACCAGCGACATCAGCAGCGACATGGCCACCAGCTGGTGCAGTTCCGCAAACATTTCGAAAAGCCCGAAATGACCCGGAACAATTTGCGGAGCGGACAGCACCGTAAAAATACCCAATAATACCTGGAAGATTACAAGAATCAGGGTCCAGAGCGCCGTGCTTCCCAGTGTAGTCACCTGAGCCTGCCTTGCGGCTTTACGCATTCTGACAAACCCAATAATAATAACCGCGAATAAAATATAAGCCAAGCTACGGTGTACAAAATGTACATTAATGGGATAACTGAACCAGTTGTTTTGCATCAGACCCGGCGGTATCATATCACCGTTGATGTCCGGCCAGGTAGGCGCTGCCATAGCCGCTTTCAGCCCGGCCATGAAGGCGCCGTATATCAGTTGAACAGTCAGCAGCATTATGGAAAAAAGCAGAAAGTTGTGCAGGGATTTATCCCGGATGATCTGACGTTCCGGGATTAGGAGTTTGAGGGCAAACCACAGGGTGTAGCACAAAAGCGCTAATGCGGAAATAAAATGGATTGCCAGCTTAATATGGTTTACATACAGGTTGGTGTCGTTCAGACCACTGGCCACCATGATCCAGCCAATCAGTCCCTGCATTCCGCCGAGTATAAACAGGATGACCAAAGGGATAATCATCTCGCGGTTAAAATATTTTTTTATCAGGAAATAAATAAACGGAATAGCAAAGACCACACCCAGCAGGCGAGCCCAAAGCCGGTGAAACCATTCCCAGAAGAATATGAATTTGAAGTCACCAATGGTGAAGTGATTATTAACATATTTATACTGCGCTATCTGCTGGTATCTTTCAAAAGCCTCCTGCCATGCATGGGCATTTGAAGGAGGCCAGGCACCCATGACGGGCTTCCATTCCGTAATGGACAGTCCGGAGCCGGTCAGGCGCGTAATACCGCCCAGCAGAATTTGAATAATAATCATCCCTACGCCGGTCAAAAGCCAGTAAGCAACCACTTTATTTTTTTTTGTCAGATTGTTCAAGGTCTGTTTTTTCGCAAAAATAAGCCGATAAAGCCAGAGGCGGCAAAAATAGCAGCAAAGCGATTTCCCTGCCATATACAGCAGCAACTCTTTTCCTGAATTTGGGAATTAAAATATTAAGACAGGGCAGCGAGGATTTATGGTATTGAGCTTTAGCCGCATTTTTCATGTATCACTCAAACAGGTGAAAAAATTTGACAGACAAAATCGCTGAAAGGCGTGTCCAACAGGTATTGGCGTAAATACAGGAAAAATTGTTTGCGAAATTCTGGGGGAAACATTTTCGAAAAATACGAAAATCCACAATTTGAAGTAAGTATTAAAGACGTTGCAAATAGTACTCCAAACAATTTAATCACACACGGAAAGAAAATCAGCGTATTTAACGAGGATTTTGTAAAAGATAATCTTCGTTTCATATAAGCTCAGATGAAAGCATGACACCGTCTGCAATAATTGGCGGTAATGCAATATTAAAGAGGAAATACAAAAACTCAAAATGATTTAGGAAGCAACGAGTACGGAAACGAAAAACAAGCAACAAACCTGATATCGCTAATACCTAAGACCGGTGTAATTTCCCGTTTCCGGCAACAACAAAATCCTGCCCGGGAGGGATTATAGAGAAACGACCGGAATAGTTTCCGCAATTTTCAATACTTTTGATACTCAAAAAATCAAATCAATATGCAAGTTTGGAATGAATATTTAGCGCAAAACAAACAACGCTTCTTAGATGAGCTGCTGGAATTGTTACGTATCCCTTCAGTGAGCGCCGACAGTAAATACAAACAGGATGTAGCACGTTGTGCAGAAGCCGTAAAGGAAGCCATGCTTAATGCGGGCTGCGATAAGGCAGAGATTTGTCCTACCGCCGGCCACCCCATCGTGTATGGAGAAAAAATTAAAGACCCTGCCCTCCCTACCGTACTGGTATATGGTCACTATGATGTGCAGCCGCCTGACCCTCTTGATCTCTGGGACAGTCCGCCGTTTGAACCCGTCATTAAAGACGGTAAAATCTTTGCCCGCGGCGCCTGCGACGACAAGGGCCAGATGTATATGCATATCAAGGCGCTGGAAACTATGGTGAAAACCGACTCCCTGCCCTGTAATGTCAAACTGATGATTGAAGGCGAGGAGGAAGTCGGCTCCGACAATCTCGGCAAATTCTTAGAAGCTAATACCGAAAAGCTGAAAGCTGATATCGTGCTGATTTCAGATACTTCCATGATCAGCATGGAGCACCCTTCCATTGAAAGCGGCCTGCGCGGCCTGACTTATATGGAAGTGGAAGTGACCGGCCCGGATCGCGATCTGCACAGCGGCGTGTATGGCGGCGCCGTAGCCAATCCCGTCAACCAGCTTTGTAAAATGATCGCATCGCTGCACGATGAAAATAATCACATCACCATTCCGGGATTTTATGATAAGGTGCTTGAGTTGAGTGCGGAGCAAAGGGAAGATCTGAATAAGGCGCCTTTTGATCTGGAAGAATATAAGAAAGATCTGCACATCGGGGAAGAATGGGGTGAAAAAGGATATACTACCCTGGAACGTACCGGTATAAGGCCCACGCTTGACGTAAACGGAATCTGGGGCGGCTATACCGGGGAAGGCGCCAAAACAGTCTTACCTTCCAAAGCGTTTGCCAAAATATCCATGCGTTTAGTGCCCAACCAGCAATCCAAAGAAATTGAAAAATTGTTCAAGACGCATTTTGAAAAGATCGCACCGGAAGGTGTAACCGTAAAAGTGAAGCATCATCATGGTGGCGAACCGGTAGTGACTCCTACGGATTCGCCGGCTTACCAGGCCGCAGCAAAGGCTATCAAAGCTACCTTTAGCAAAGATCCCATTCCTACCCGCGGCGGTGGAAGCATCCCGATCGTGGCTTTGTTCGAAAGTGTATTAGGTCTTAAAACCGTACTGATGGGCTTTGGACTGGACAATGACAACATACATTCTCCCAATGAAAAATATGATGTAGTCAACTATTATAAGGGTATTGAAACCATCCCTTATTTTCATAAATACTTTGCCGAAAGTCAGGCTTAGTATACCACACCCAAACGTTGTAATGGCATATTCCATTACAACGTGAGAAGAGAGCATATCCAATACAGTTTTAATCAAAAATGCGGTTGTCTTTGTGAAGGCAGCCGCATTTTTCAATAAGGTTTTGTGGACCAAAATCTCTTTCCCTGTGCTTTTTGTCCAATCAGTGGCAGCAAAAATACCTTGTGCAAATCCGTACAATTTGTGAGGAGAAAAATCTTTGCCCTTAATCAATGGTAGCATTAATGCCGCGATCCGTTAAAGCTTCGCGCATAGGTTTCAAATCGTTGAAGCTACCCTTTTTTACGGCATATTTTCCTTTAAAATGAATCAGCAATGCGCATTGTTCCGCCTGTTCGCAGGTATGATGGCAGATATCAATCAGACTCTCAATCACCCAGTCGAAGGTATTGACCTCATCATTCCAAACAACGAGATGGCAATACCGGTCTTCGAGAGTATCTGTATCCTGCTGTTCTTTATAGTCAGGATGGTAAGTGGAAAAAATAGGATGTTCGTTCATCGCTGTTAACTTTTAGGAGCGCAGGATGTATGATTGCATATAGGCTGCAAAAATACGACATAATACATTGTGTAGCCTGTGTAATTTTGTTTCTTTGCATTCCCATGACAAAGCATTCCTTTATCAAAAAATCGATGGATGAGCTCAACAGGCATTCTGCTACCGAACACAAGGCGGCCGGCCACTTTCCGCTATGGCTGCT
This sequence comes from uncultured Taibaiella sp., assembly GCA_964622775.1. Classification (GTDB taxonomy): domain Bacteria; phylum Bacteroidota; class Bacteroidia; order Chitinophagales; family Chitinophagaceae; genus CAZUSO01. The sequence continues at coordinate 14,419 of CAZUSO010000009.1, forward strand.
GCTGGAGGACGTACGCAGCATGCACAATGTTGGCTCCGTTTTTCGTACCGCCGATGCCTTTAACATGAGCGGCATCTATCTCTGCGGATACACACCGGTCCCGCCACACCGGGACATTCATAAAACTGCCTTAGGCGCCACGGAAAGCGTCACCTGGCATTATGAAAAAGATACTATAGCCTTACTGCAGCGCCTTAAAGCGGAAGGATGTAAAATCTATGCACTGGAGCAGGCGCACGGCAGTATTCCCCTGCCGGAATTTTCTCCAGACGAAGCAAACAAAACCGTATTGATATTCGGTAATGAAGCAGGCGGGGTGAGCGAATCCGCCTTAGCCCTTTGCGATGGCTGTATCGAAATACCACAATGGGGCGCCAAGCATTCGCTGAATATCGCGGTTAGCGTAGGCGTTGCCTTATGGGAAATGGTTCGGGGAAAACAGGAATCACAATATTGAGGGAAATTGATGGGGATTGAAAGAGATTGACAAAGGACGAAAAAATATGATGTCATCGAAATCCGGGATACGCCGTGAATTTCCTGCTACAAATCCTTCTTACGAAATTTTCTAAGACTGAACATTAGTGGGAAAACCACCCACAAAGCAAGGCCGGCAAAGGAAAGTATAATCCCCGTGCGGTTGCCGAAGAACTCCCGGAAGATGGCTCCCGTATAACCCATCAAAGCGGATATATCGAGCTGTAACAGGATTTGAGTCCGACTGAGATCAATGGGATTCAAAAAACTGACGAAGACCATAAACCGCTCCAGCGGATAATCCTGGAACTGGAACAACAGGAACAGAATCAGACCATCAAAAATCAATGAAAAGAAAAGCCAGAGCGCAATAGCCAGCCCGACACCTTTAGCCTTGTCCCGTGTAAATCCTGCTGCAAGTGTGGCAAGGCTTACAAAAACCAGGGTAAGAAAAACGCCGCTGAGTATCATCATTACTCCGGTAGCATCAGCATGATACAATAAAATCGGGATGCCGATTCCCACGAGAAAAGCAAGCGTAAGGCTGATACATAAACCTAAAAAAACGGACAGCCATATTGTGCGTCGCTTTAATGGCTGACTGACTAATAATTCTATAAATTCCGAACTGTTATAAATATAAATTGCAGAAAAGATGATGCAAATCAGCGGTATCAGAATCAGGATGATATTAAGCAGGCTCAGCAATCCTTTGGCTGCATTACTTTCCAGGTTAAAGACGCTTAAGGAAATTAGCAATAACAAAAAGGTATATACCAGCACAATCTTGTTCTGGATGATATCGGCAATAACGTATTTTAATAGTTTTTTCATTGTATCTGTTGAATTCCCGGAGTTAACCGCAATGGATCATTTCTCTCCTACGATTAAAGATTCCGCCATTACTTTCCGGATAGCATGGGAGAGTTTTTGTTCATGAGTTTCCGCTTTCAGATCCGATAATTCTTTATGAAAAAGCAAATAACCTTCCTGCATATACATGACCTCCGTGATGAGATCGTCCAGCTCGCTCAGGATGTGAGAGGTGATTAAAATCAGCTTGCCGCTTTCTTTTTCATGGATAATCTTTTGTTTCAATATTTCGGAAGAAACAGGATCGAGCCCTGCGGTAGGCTCATCAAGGATCAGCACATCGGCATGGAACATAAAAGCTACGGCAGCGCTCACCTTCTGCGTAGTTCCGCCGGAAAGGGTGCGCATCTTCTTGTTCAGTATCCGGTTCAGTCCGAATTCCTCAATCAGCTCCTCATCGGGTTGAATGTTTTCCGACTGACGGATGTCTTTCATCATATCAATAATCTGGGCGATGGTCATATTTTCAGGGTATCGCCCGATCTGCGGCATATAGCCGATGCGTTTGCGATACTGCCAGTTATCAGCAATCGCCTCCCCGTCAAAAAGCAAAGTTCCGCTATCCGGCACTACCATGCCGAGGATGATCTTAATGAGGGTGGTTTTACCGCATCCGTTCGGGCCGAGCAAGGCAATGCAGGCGCCTTTATCGAACTGAAAGGAGATGTCGTTCAACACTTTTAACCTGCCGAATTTTTTTGCAATTCTTTCTGCTGTTATCATAATTTCAACGGTACCACCAATGGGCTTTCATCCTTTAACTGCTCCGGGGTAACCCCCGGTAGTATTTTTTCACTTTTATCCAATAGGGTGACGATCAGACTCCGGAAAAGCATCAACGCCGCCGGATTATTGTCAATGATCATCGAATACATACTTACCGGCCGGTAGGGCACATCCCCGGTTTTGTCCCTGTTCAGATCGTATCCTTCGTATTTGTCCCAGTAATTCCCGTTAAAGCTGTTGAGCACAAGAGTTCCGCTGGTGCTGACGTCAAAGGTATTGCCGATAAAGTTATTCCCGGAGATCACATTGTCATCGCTGCTGGTGGAGATCTTCAGCGCCCATCCGTTATTGTGAAAGGTATTTTTATGAAGATTTATCCGGCTACAGCCCTCCATAGCAATACCAACCGTATTTTCCGAAAAGACATTCCCGGAGATATCGCTGTCCGAGATATCTTTGAGCAGAATGCCGTAAGCCGCATCGCCCCAGTTGTTCAAAAAATAATTGTTATACATGTGGACATTGGAGGTGTACATCACCGCTACCCCCGACTCATTTTCTTCAAATATATTACCAATATAGGTATCATAATGCGAAAACATAAAATGAATGCCGTAGCGGATATTTTTAGTGCTGATATTTCTCCATATCAGCGAGTGGGTCACAAACTCGAAATAGAGTCCGTCGCGGTGTCCCTGAATGGCATTGCCGATAATATACATGCTGTCGGAACGCCAGCAATTAATACCGTTTCCGCTCTGCACTTCATTTTTGCCATATGCGGTTATGCGGTTGTTTTCGATAAAACAGTTTTTACTGTGCTGGGTAAAGATGCCGAAATTGGTATTGTCTAAAATGTTATTTCGGATACGGATATGGTCGCTGTCGAATATCAGAATGCCGGCAATATCTTTGATTTCGGAACGGCCACCGTTTTGAATCTTAAAACCTTCCACGGTAGCATTTCGGGTATTTACGGTAAGGATTTCATGTTTGTTTTCCCCATCCAGTACCGGGTAATCAATACCCTTCAACACGATGGATTTATCCAGTAAGAGCTCGCCTTCTTTATAAACTCCGGGATAGACCAGCACGGTATCGCCGGACTTTGCACGGGCTATCGCTTCACGGATACTGCGCATCACATGATTTTTTCCTACAGGGATAGTTGCAGCGTACCCAGCAAAACCCGGTAGCAGGAATAAACAGGTGAGCCATACCTTCAGCAAAACCACCTTTTTATTCTTCATTGCTTATTGTTGATTTTTGAGATCTTCCCATTGCTTTGTTTCTCCGTTTACTTTTCGGGAAACGGCATCCATTGTTTCCGGATTGTCGAACGCGGCAATATTGCCGCCCATTGGAGATCGCAGCTCCTCACTGTGTATTAAAAGCGCTTTAGCTGAGGGAATTAACTGATGAGGATCATCAAAATTGGTAAAATATACTTCCCGGATATCTCCGAAAGACATTTTTTCTTCCCGGATAAAAGCCAGCATACAATGTACGTCATCAAACTTGAACGCCTTACCTTTTTGCGTGATGATCTCCGCGCCAAATTTAACATCGCTGATTGTCATCTTACAGGAAGCACAGCCGTCCTGCCCCGGTTTTATAGGCTGCGGGCCAGAGCTGCAGGATGCAAAGGGAATCAAAAACAGTAGGGTTGCGAACCATAAACAAAACCTGGTCATTGTTTTCTTTTTTTATAAGAGATGATTAATGCAAAGAGTAGTAATACGCCCACAACGATAAACAGGATACCACCGATATCAGGAATGGAGTATGCGCCAAAATTGAGCAGTTGCCTGAATCCGATCAGCGGCGGCTGATAGCTCATTCCCGGAACCTGGATGGCTGCATTCGGATTCAGGTTATGACCATAAGCATATTCCCAGCGGTAAAAATCAATCATGGCAATAACCCCGAAAGCCGCGAAAGCGGTAAAGAGTCCGAGCAGCCAGCCCCGGTGTTTCATAAAGGTTACCAGCAGGCAGAAAAATGCAAAAAAGCCGATGATATAAGGTAGAACGGTAAACTCCATAAAATCTTTGGTATAAAGTTCCTTCATCCCGATATAATGGTTGAGGCCGTTAATGATATCCACATCGCCGGCTAATTTGTGTGGATACATTTTCAGCACCAGTCCTTCGGGATATTGCGGGGCGTCTAATTGTATCTGCCACAGCGGCACAAGCAGTACGATGATCAGCAGCAGACAGCAGATAAAAACAAGGGCTTTTGAAAGGATGGGTAGTTGAGCTGGTTTGGTTGAGTCGTGCATAATTGTGTAGATTTTTTGAAAAGCCTGTAAATTGCAAACAGGCCTGAGGCCTGTTTGCAATTGGAATTTTAAGGTGTCCGAGAGCCTCCTGCTGCGGCTTCCGGGTCAGAATTTTTACCCAGGCTGAATGATATCGGCACATTGGAATTTCGGGGGGAAACCCTGATGTAGCCCGACATTTCCTGATGCAGCGCGCTACAGAAATCTGTACAGTAGAATGGATAAATACCAGCTTTGGGTGCGATCCATTTGAAAGTGGAAGTTTCTCCGGGCATGACCAGTAGTTCCGCATTGATTGCCCCTTTGATGGCAAACCCGTGAGGAACATCCCAGTCCTGCTCCAGGTTGGTTACGTGGAAATAAACTTCATCGCCTTCTTTTATGCCTTCAATATTATCCGGGTTGAAGTGCGAGCGGATCATGGTAGCATATACATGTACCTTGTTACCTTCGCGCACTACCTTCGATTCTTTTTCACCTTTGGTCGCATACGGATGCTTGTTCTCATCTAATTTAAACATCTTGACACTCTTGTCCTTGATCAGATCGGCCGGAAGCGATTGCGCATAGTGCGGTTCGCCGATGCTGGGATAATCCGCCAGCAATTTCATCTTTTCACCACTGATATCAATAAGCTGTGCACTTTGTGAAAGTTCCGGACCCGTAGGCAGATAACGATCCTTCGTGATTTTATTATAGGCGATCAGGTATTTACCGTACGGTTTTTTCGTATCACCGCCCGGTATGGAAAGGTGTCCCGGAGAATAATAGGTTGGTATCCGGTCAATGATCTTCAGGTTTTTCACATTCCATTTTACAATTTCAGAAGAGATGAAGAAAGTCGTGTAAGCATTTCCCTTTTCATCAAATTCCGTATGCAAAGGCCCCAGGCCGGGCTTAGCCACTTCTCCATGCAGCGCGGCTTCGTATTTAATCACCGGGATGCCTTCATAATCGCCGTCAAAGGTTTTATCCGCAATGGCTTTCTGAATTTTGCTGAAAGAGAAAACCGGAATGAGCGCGGCTAATTTTCCGCTGCCCACAATATATTCGCCGGTTGGATCCACATCACAGCCGTGCGGAGATTTCGGGCAGGGAATCATATAGACGATATCAGGAAAATCTTTGATGTCCAGCACGGTTACTTCATTGTTCATCGTGGAGCTTGCCGTATGCGTATGCTCGTCGTAAATATTGTGTGCATATTTTGCCGGGCGTTTCGTGCCTTTTCCGGCTTTGAAATATTCTTCCGCTTTTTTCCAGTTTACGGCAAGGATATAATCTTTATCCCGCTTGGAGGCGTTTACTTCCAGCAGGGTATGCGCCTGTTCGGAATTGTAGCAGCTAAAGAAGAACCATCCGCTGCTGGGGCCTTTCCCGGTATGGCTCAGGTCGAAGTTCATCCCCGGGAGCAACAATTGAAAAGCTACGTTCATTTCACCCGTTTCCTGAGCAACGCTTACAAAGCTGATCGTGCCTTTGAAATTCTTTTTATAAGACTCGATAGGTACGTCGCCCTGCTCATAATCCAGCGGAACGCTGAAGCGTGTGCCGGTTACCAGGTATTCGGAATTTTCCGTAATGAAAGGAGAGGAGTGGTTTCCGGCGGTATTGGGAATCTCAAGAATCTCAGCGGTACGGAAAGTTGTAAGGTCTATACGCGCCACGCGGGGCGTATTGTTGGCATTGGCAAACAGCCATCGTCCGTCAATGAGGCCATCGGTTTGGGACAGCGCCAGGTGGTGCTGATCATCCCAGGGCACTTCGCCGTGTGAGGTATTCAGCATGGGCTTGGTTTCTTCACTATAACCCCAGCCTTTTTCAGGGTCAACGGAAAAAACGGGAATTACGCGGAGCAACCGGCCGGAAGGGATGCCATAAACGGAAACCTGTCCGCTGAATCCTCCCGATACAAAATTGTAAAACTCATCGTATTTCCCCGGTGGGACATACACTTTTGCAGCAGCATCGCTACCTGTAGCATCACCTGCATTTTTGGGCTTGCAGCCGGTTGCGCCTATCAGCAGGACTGATGCAAGGGCAAGGGCCGGAATGATTACTTTTTTCATTTGAAAATATTTATTTGTTTTATCGGTAGGATGGAGCGCACAGAAAGCAAATTGTTTTTCCCGCTTCCTGCGATTTCTGCCATCATGTTTGGTTCATCTGAAAATATTGATTTGTTTTTATGAACCAGACGGAGCAAATATGACAGCATCTTGTTTTTCTGCTTTCGGATGATTGCCTGTGCTCCTGTCCGTTTTAAACAAAATCACCTGATAAATAATCGTAGCAATGACTGTTCCTGTTCCCTGGTATGCAATTCCCGTTTAATAATGCGCTGTTCAGTTGATTTTATCCAGATGTGCTTCAATGGAATAGCAATAACCACACTTATTTAACACCATCATTCTGCCGCATAAATTCTAAAATGGAACGCGCCTCTTCATCGCTCAGGTTTTGATTCGGCATACGCACCAGGCAGATTTCCAGCATGGCCTGAACCTTGGGATCCTTATCAATCATCGCATCGGTATTGGTCATAAAGTTCATTATCCATTCCGGTCTGTGACGCTCGGTAACGCCGGACCAACCCGGACCAACAAGCTTCTCATCCGTCAGTTTGTGACAAGACAGGCACTTCATCTCTGCGGCGCTTTTCCCCGCATCTGCCATAGCCTGATTTAATCCGCTGCCCAGATCCACATGATCGAATTTCCCTTCACCCCGGTTAGGATCGTAATCAGATACGGATGCGGCAGCATTTCCGGCACCATCGGCCGAATCAGATGCAGACTGCCCGGCATTGCCGCCACAGGCAGCAAAAACGGTGGCTACTACGCCGATAATCATCATTTTTTTCATAAGGCTTCTTTTTAACTCGTAATTGAATAGCAAAATTATCAGACCAATGTAAAAAAAATTATGACAATAATCACCTATATCATTAAATTTTTATGATTTGCATCATACGCGAAAATGGGTCACGTTTTTGGAGTATTCCCCTCGGGGTCATCAAAACATCGTCATTCCGGCACTAAGGAAATTCTCTCTTGCGAAGTAAAATTTCCGATCGCGCATGGAATAATGTCCCCGGACGGCGCATGAATCCTTTCGTGCGCCCAATGTGCCACAGCTTACATAGCCATCTCGCAACCCGTCCGGGAGATTGCTCCACTCCGTTAAAATTATGTAGCGCAGCGGAACGATTTTGATTTCGGTCGTGACACCACTTTTTTTGTTGTCATTCTTCCCGGATTTCGTCATACAACCAAAGAAACTGCAAAGCAATTTGATAAGAATTGCCACGTGGAGCAATATCCGATTGTATTCGCAATGGCATCGTATTTCATATCGCCCCCTTCTTTTCCAGAAAAAACAATACCTCCCCTCCCGAAAAAACAATCCGGCGCGGGAGGATACCTAATCCATGAAATAATTAGTTTTGCCGAAATTCATTGAAAACAAATATTGACACCTGCATTAAAAAGTCTAATCATTCACCCTTTATGAATACAAAAGGCAACGGATTTAAAGTAGCACAATGGATCACGATAGCGCTTGTCAATTTTTGTTTAGTTGCGCTGGCGGGCGTTACCCTGCGTTATAAAATCAATTTCAGACTGCCCTTTGTCGATCAGAAATATCTGCTGGAGGCCCATTCCTATTTTGCCTTTTCCGGATGGGTCACTATAGCGCTGATGGCTTTAATGGTTCATTATCTTCAGCAAAAAATACCTGCGCTTAATCTTAGGGTTTACCACCTGCTGCTCCTAAGCTCCTGCCTGGTTTCGTACGGTCTGTTTATCGCATTTCTGCTTCAGGGCTATGATATTTTGTCTATTGGTCTTTGTTCAACAAATATTCTGATCTCCTATGTATTCATCGTTCGTTACTGGCGCGACCTGAATAAAATAAAGCAGGAAGCGCTTGTATCAAAATGGCTGCGGGCTGCGCTGGTCATCTGGGTCATTTCGTCATTGGGTGCCATAGCGCTGGCCTATCTGATGTACAATAAAATAATGATCCCCGATTTTTATTTCGGGGCGGTTTATTGCTTTTTGCATTTTCAGTATAACGGCTGGTTTCTGTTTGCCTGTTTTGCTTTGCTTTTCAGCCGGATAAATATACAGGCTTATGGCTCCCTGAGGCGTGGCGCTTCGCTTTTTTATGTTATGACAATTACCGTAATTCCCACCTTCGTCCTGTCTGTATTGTGGCTTAAGCTTCCGCCCTGGTTGCGCTGGACGGGCAATATTGCCGGCATACTACAGTTATTGGTATTAATATATTTTGCCGGCCTGGTGTCGGGATTGAGAAAAGGTATGATGCGTAATTTATCGGTCGTTACCCGCCGGCTCTGGTCCTTAAGCGCAATGGCATTCCTGCTGAAAATTGTCTTACAACTGTTTTCCATCCTCCCCTTTTTCAGTCAATATGCCTTCGGTTACCGGCCTATTGTAATTGGTTATTTACACCTCTCTTTCCTGAGCATCATCAGCTTTTTTATATTAGGCTATATGGATATTATTTTGAGAAAACACGACAGAAAATTACCTTCCGGAGGAGTATTAGTCTTTGTATTGGGTGTATTGCTTCAGGAACTGATTCTCATGTTGCAGGGATTGGAAGCGCTTGAAGTGAAGCCGCTGCGTTATGCCCCGATGCTGCTTTTTTATTGTGCCATTATAATAGCGGCAGGACTGATATGGATTACTGTGGGTTCCCGGAAAAAACAGGACAGGATGTGATTAGTGTTAAGTAAAAAGTCAAAACATTAAAATACATGTCAATCATTTAATAGAATTCGCAATACAGACAAGATATACTTAATTTAATATTAGTTATGATTTTTGAGTTGACGCATACATGTGCCATAAATTTCGAATTGAAAGTTTGCTGTACTGAATATTTTCTTTAACTTTACGATATATTTTACACTCACATTAACAATGGCTTGGTGACATAAATCATTAATACCACCCTCGCTTAACGAATCAGCACTCTAACCAAAAAATGTTCAGATTATTTCAGAAAGGGAAACCGGTTATTGATAACTTTTCCTTCTTAGCAACAGATATTCACTCCCATATCATCCCTGGCATTGACGATGGCGCCCAGGATATGGCGGCGGCGTCCGAACTCGTGAAGGCTATGCATGAACTGGGATTTTCCGGCATGATCGGCACGCCGCATATTATGGCTGAGGTTCACAGGAATACACCTGATACTATCCGCCCCCCCTTTCAACAGCTTCGTTCACAGTTTACAGGCAAGATTCCAATAGCCGCTGCTGCTGAATATATGTTAGATGAAAACTTTATGCGCCTTGTCCGGGAGGATCAGTTGATGCCTCTTTTCGGCAATGTTGTTTTGATAGAACAAAGCTATATGCAGGAAAGCCGCTATTTAAAACAGGCCATCTTTGAGATGCAGACGAAAGGCCATCAGCCGCTTCTGGCACATCCGGAACGATATAATTTCTACCCGACACAATCCAAGGTATGGGAGGAATTGAAAGACCTCAACTGCCTGTTCCAACTGAACCTGCTGTCGCTGACTGACTATTACGGCCCGATGGTCCGGGATAAAGCGCTGTATCTTTTAAAAGCAGGACGGTATGATTATGCCGGCACGGATACCCATCATCTCCGCCATATAAGCGGCTTAACGGCATTAAGTAAGGATAAGAGAATGATGCGCCGCCTTAGCGAATATCCTTTCAAAAACAAGGACATACGGATTGAGGAATTGGAGGATTGAACTGTTGAAGTTTGCGCCCTGCATCAGGTGTTGATCTTCGGGATGCAACCGTTGATCTTCGAGATGTTAGCGAAGCGTATCCCGAAGTGTTGATACAACAGGATTTGCAATCCCTTCCACCATTGTTAGCATCTTCATCAGCACTAACAAACAAAACGGGGGAATTTTCATGTCATTAACGATTTGATGAAAGGTGTGCCACCTTTAAAGCCTCCTCCCGACTCCTCCGAAGGAGGGGAGACGGCTTCCGTTTAGGGTCATGGCTACTTTCATGGTACTCATATTCATGCGCCGGCAAAATCCATCTTTGTGACGTGGTGGAAAAGAGAATGAAATAATCGGGACAAAAGTGGAGCCGGCAAGGAACCCAAAACATGTGGTGCTTAAGGGTAACCAAAAAGAATGGGCAATGGAGTAAGGTTGTAGAATTGACTAAACGAGATTTTAAAAGGTCTGCCTAATAAAACGACAATTTGAAATGCACCCGATTTTTTACGTTCAGACGTATTTCAATATGATATTGTATGTTTACCGGAACAAAAAAACAGACCTTTAGAGCAATAGGAAATAATCTATTTGAAATGCTGCACCTATGTTGTATCTCAATAAAAAAACCCTTGCAAACATAAGCGTAGCAAGGATTTTATATTTCACTTTGTAGCTCCGCACGGAATCGAACCGCGACCAAGAGTACCGGAAACTCTCGTTCTATCCATTAAACTACGGAGCCGGGTTAAATTCCGGGCAGCAAAGGTAAGATTTTGATTCCTAAAAAACTACTCAAAATGCCGAAGGATGCATTTCAATTTTTCGCATTTTTATTTATTTAAAATGAATTAACTCCGGATGGAATTTTATAAGTCATGACAAAGCAGGAATACCTTGAAGCAGCGGATTATGAATTATGGATGTGATTGTTGTTCTGTTCGTGTTTAGATTCCTATGGAATGACGGCATGGTTTCTGGGGTCATTCCGGGACCTTCTCCGGTGTCTCCTGTCCGGGGTTTCTCCAGAAATGCCGGACAGGCGGCATTTGCCGTCACGACTATTATACGGTCATGCTGTAAGCATCTTTTTAAATTATGGATTATGGATGTGATTGTTGTACTGTTCGTGTTTAGATTCCTACGGAATGACGGCAGGTTTCTGGAGTCATTCCGGGACCTTTTCCGGTGTCTCCTGTCCGGGGTTTATCCAGAAATGACGGACAGGAGCATTTGCCGTCACATCTACTATGCGGTCATGCTGTAAGCATCTTTTTTAATTATGAATTATGGATGTAATTGTTGTACTGTTCGTGTTTAGATTCCTATGGAATGACGGCATGGTTTCTGGGGTCATTCCGGGACCTTCTCCGGGGTCTCCTGTCCGGAGTTTCTCCAGAAATGCCGGACAGGAGCATTTGCCGTCACGCCTGTTATGATGTCATGGTGTAAGCACCTCATCACAGCAATTACAGGCTCCTGCAGAATAACAGCGCTTGAGCATCAGGATTTCAAATCCTGTTTTATCAGTAGTTCATGATGCGCTGCGCTAACAGCGGGAATGGCGGGTGAAGTGTGTCGTATCAAGTGCAGTGCTAAAAAGCCGCTACTACGCCAAGCCCGGAACCGTTAGCGGCAACCCTGACAAACCACCGTACAGACAACAATCTAACCAACTTTCCGACCCGACAGCCGACTCTTCTGTATTTTTATTTTTTCCCACCGCAGGAAAAAATTGAAGCTTTAGCCAGCGCTATTGGCACATTTGGTTTTGCCCGACACGCAAGCCAACGCTTCACAAAACCAAAAGAGCTGATTCAGCCCACTAAGTAAAATAGGTAACATTATTTCTATCTTTGTAATCAGAAAAAAATATGGCTAAAAGAACAAACAATACAGGATTATCAAATGCTAAAACAGTTTTTTCTGACGAAAAGTTGTTTACCGAATTATCGCAACTGATAGAGCAAAGCCGCTATCAGTTGGCAATGTATGCTAACAGTACCCTTACTATTTTGTTTTGGCAGGTGGGCAAACGTATCAATGACGAAATACTGCAAAACCAGAGAGCTGATTATGGGGAAAAGATTGTGCCGACGGTGTCGGCACAATTGGAAAGTCACCACGGACGGAACTTTACTTTAAAGAACGTAAGGAGAATGATAAAATTTGCTCAACAATTTTCCGATTTTCAAATTGTCGTTACACTGTCACGACAATTAAGTTGGTCGCATTTTATAGAACTCTTACCTCTTAAAACTTACGAAGCAAAACAGTTCTATGCACAATTAGCCATAAACGGAACACTTGGTATAAGAGAACTAAGAAAGGAAATTGCGGGTAAAACCTTTGAACGTACCACTATTGCCAATATACAAGCAACGCAAAACGATAATATTCCAATCAACACATTCAAAGACCCTTATCTTTTAGATTTTCTTGGGCTGCAAAACGGTTATTTGGAAAAAGATATTGAAACGGCTATCCTGAACGAGCTGGAAAAATTTATTCTTGAGTTGGGAAAAGGCTTTGCTTTTGTAGAACGGCAAAAAAGAATGATAATAGACGGGGAAGATTTTTATCTTGATTTATTGTTTTATCACCGTTCATTGAGACGATTAGTTGTCATTGAATTAAAATTGGGGAAGTTTCAGGCAAAATATAAAGGACAAATGGAACTCTATCTGAAATGGCTCAACAAAAACGAGCGTAAAGAGGGAGAAGAACTCCCAATCGGGCTGATACTTTGTGCAGAAAGCAGCAGGGAACAAATTGAACTGTTAGAAATGCACAAAGACGGCATTATGGTAGCTGAGTATTGGACAGAATTACCACCTAAAAAAGAATTGGAAAAGAAATTGCATTTAGCCCTCATAGAAGCAAGAGAACGTTTTGAACGAAAAAAATTATTGTAATTTTTCCTTTATGCAGACGGCTCGGCAACGTTTCTAACAAGAAACCATAACAGACAGACAACCGATTAGCCTTTCAGCCTGCACCCATTTGTCTTTGCCCCTGCCCGAAAACCCAACCCACAGGCAAAGCCAAAAGAGTGCAGTGCTTGCGCACTTGATACTTTTTGTTTTACCCCGGCACACCTGCCATTCGGCAAAAACAAAAAGAGCCAAATTCCCCTACGCTCCATTCAGACGATTATATCCGAATGAACAGAAACTCACTGGATTGGACAACATAAATACGCTATGGAGCATCAGGATTTCAAATCCTGTTTTATCAGTAGTTCGGTTGTACTATTCGTGTTTAGATTCCTACGGAATGACGGAAGGTTTCTGGGGTCATTCCGGAACCTTCTCCGGGGTCTCCCGTCCGGCATTTCTCCATAAATGCCGGACAGGGGGCATTTGCCGTCACGACTATTATACGGTCATGCTGTAAGCATCTTTTTTAATTATGGATTATGGATGTAATTGTTGTACCGTTCGTGTTTAGATTCCTACGGAATGACGGAAGGTTTCTGGGGTCATTCCGGGACGTTCTACGGGGTCTCCCGTCCGGCATTTCTCCATAAATGCCGGACAGGGAACTTTTACTGTCACATCTACTATGCGGTCATGCTGTAAGCATCTTTTTTAATTATGAATTATGGATTATGAATGTAATTGTTGCACCGTTCGTGTTTAGATTCCTACGGAATGACGGAAGGTTGTTCCAAACATTGTCAGGCTGTAAGCATCTACACTCCTACATTCGTTCAAAGCGCTTTTAGATTCCTACGGAATGACAGCAGGTTGTTCCAAACATTGTCATGCTGTAAGCATCTACACATCCCTACACTCGCTCAAAGCATTCTTAGATTCCTACGGAATGACAAGCTTTTGGAAACTCCACCCTTAACGGTTCCTGGAGATGCTCCCGTGTGGTATTTGCTATCAATTCCGCTGTTTGTAGAACGAAAGCCTTAAATGAAAAACCAACCTGGTTACTCAGTTATGGAAAATATCTTTTATAAAGAGGAGTCTTATAAAATAATCGGTTTGTGTATGGAGGTGCATAATATACTTGGGAAAGGGTTTAGCGAATCGGTATATAAAGATGCTCTGGAAATTGAATTCAGGAATAATGGCGTACCATATGATCGGGAAAGAAGGTTTGATATTTTATACAAAGGCATAAAACTGCCACATTTTTATAACGCGGATTTTGTTTTATACAACTGCATTATTTTTGAAACCAAAGCAATTGAAATGCTCACTTCAGGTAATTTAAAACAAACACTAAATTACCTGGCAGCAAGCCGTCTGAAATTAGGTTTATTGGTAAACTTCGGCGAAGATTCCTTAAAATTATAAACGGGTTGTTCTATAATTATTCGTGCTAATTCGTGAAATTCGTGTCTGAAATTCGTGTCTATGAAAGAATTGCAGTTTTTAATATACAACACACCACAGGAAGACATCAAAGTAGATGTGGTTATAAAAGATGAAACGATATGGCTTACCCAAAAAGCAATGTCCGAGTTGTTTGGTGTGCAAATTCCTGCAATAAGCAAGCATTTAAAAAATATTTTCCAGGAGAATAAATTGGAAGAAAAGTGGTTGTTTCCATTTTGGAAATAACCACTCCGCACGGTGCTATCGCTGATAAAACACAAAATAAAGAAGCTAAGTTTTACAACTTAGATGCCATTATTTCGGTAGGTTAGGCTATTTCTTCCGGGCAACCGATCTTTAAGCCCTGACGCTGCTCTATGATCTGCACAAACTGGCTGGCCTGTATCAGCGAATCATGCGTACCGGTATCCAACCAGGCCGTTCCACGGTTTAATACCCCTACCTTCAGGCGACCCTGACCGAGATATTCAATATTTACATCCGTTATTTCATATTCTCCACGAGCGGAAGAAGACAGGTTTTTGGCAATATCAATTACGGAATTATCATAAAAATATAAGCCGGGAATCGCATAGTTCGATTTAGGCGCCTGTGGCTTTTCCGCTAAGGAAACGGCATTGAACTGATCTTCAAACTCCACTACGCCATAACGCTCCGGATTACTTACCCGATAAGCGAATATTACGCCGCCATCCGTACTGACATGATAAAAGCGATGCACCTTCAGGTCGTCTTTCCATTGCTGATGGGCGGCATTCAACAGGCATACAGTTCCCGCAACATTGGTCATTACAAACTCCAAGGGGATGCTGATAGAACGACCCGCATGCGATTTCGCTGCTAAGTGAGAATGATAGCATCCGGTGGCGAACCGCTAAATAAGCAGTTTGGCGAAAGAGCGGATTTCCGTCAAAGTTGAAAGTTTCGTCTTCGCTTGTCGCAAAAACCGCTTGGTTTTTGTGACAAAATTTGTAAGTTCGCAGCGTCAAGCGGTTTTGCTTACGGCAGTGCAAAATTCAAGTTTTCGGCTTCAATTTTCCGCTCCTTTGCCAAGTTGCCGAACGGTTAGCAGAAATGAAAAAAATTAAATCGCTATACAAGTTATGCAGAAAATCAAACTTAAATTTTCTGACAGTTCTATTTCAATATTTATTTTATGTTGCTAATAGAAAGAAAATAATTTCTCATAACACAATTATAAATGGGCTTAAAAATATACGAACAGGCGGACTTCTTAAAATTGGAGTTAATTATGTTGGATTTGTTCACAAAAAAGACATTACTTTTTTAAACATTAAGGGACAAGCTGAATTTGCAGGAAACTTTTCTATAGGCAAAGGTTGCCGGTTTGACATAGGCAAAAATGCAAATGTTTTTTTCGGAAAAGACAGTTACATAAATCCATTTACAAACTTAATTATTATGCACAAACTTAAAATAGGTGACAATTGTGCTATATCTTGGAATTGTCAATTTTTAGACGAAGATTTTCACGAAATAAAATATCAGGGCAAAAAGGAAACCCCTGAAGAAATTATAATAGGAAATAAAGTTTGGATTGGTTCGAATGTATGTGTCTATAAAGGGACATTTATTCCAAACGGATGTGTAATTGCATCAAACTCGGTAGTAAAAGGAGGATTTGAAGAAGAAAATGTGTTAATTGCCGGCAATCCTGCAAAAGTAATTAAGAGAAATATTAGTTGGTAAAATTCACTTTTGCTACAAGGTTGCCGAAAGCGGAGCCGAAATGCAAAATTCAGCTTTTTTTGTACTTCGATTGAAGTGCAGTGCTAAAATTCCCGCCCATCGCCAATACGCAGTTCGTTATTTGTCATTCTAAAATGTTCAAAAAATCAACAATAATGTTTGACAGGCTAAATGAAGTTCGTCTAACACCTTTTCAAGCGACAAACCGTGTGGCGGAATGGCATACTCAACTGTTTGCCAATGACTTTTTTGCGGTGCAACAACCCCCAAGTTGGCGGAAACGTATTGGAAATATTAAACTTAAGATAACGCTATGTTCATATCCCATCAATATCTGCGGCATAATTTTACAGAAAAAATGATGATAGCAATTCTTATAGCAGCAAGCTGGATATGGCTCATTTATGAAATCAGGAACCCCAAGGCCGTACATCAATACCCCGAAGACTTTTATCTTTAGGCCTCCGGGATACTGATTTATGCTCTGCTGCGGTGTTCCCACCCACCACGGCATTTGGCTGGATGTGACGATATAATAACCGGGTACTTTGGTTTCTGATCCGGTGGATATAGGCTCCGGAAGCTCGTAGTCCGGAGCTTTTATTTCAATGAACTCCTACAGTCAGAAGCTGCTTACCGCTACGACGTAGCCGGAAAACTACACCGAACACCTGCTTGAAGATTACGGCGACCCGGATTTATAACCTCCGGACTAATGATATCAATCATATCCTTAACTCTATGATAAAGTAGCAATTGCACTTACTATATTTCAAGCTGCTTTTATCGCAACAATTCCGGCTTTTCCTTTTCCAAACGATCATATACCTGCTTCACCTGTTGGGTTTTATCTCTTGGTACAATTAGCACGGCATCCTCGGTCTCTACATAAATCAGGTCTTCTATACCGATAAATTCAATGTGCTTATGGGTATTGCCTAATATCAGATTCTTCTGATGCGTATATTTGGGATCCTTTTCCAGATAAGCCCATATTGATTCAAAAGAGCCGAGATCGCTCCAGTCGAAATCAAAAGGCACCACCTTTATTTTCTGCGAATGTTCCATTACGGCATAATCCACACTCAAAGCCGGAATTTCCATGGTTTCTTTACCCGGTAAAAAACCATCGGCTATTTTATCATAAGCCGCTTTAGCTGTTCTATATATTTCAGGAGCGAATGTTTTCAGTTCTTCAAGGTAAACGGAAGCTTTAAAGCAAAACATCCCGCTGTTCCACAAGTAATGTTTGCTTTCCACATATTTTTTGGCTTGCTCAATATCCGGCTTTTCTTTAAAGGACAGCACATTACAGGCCTCATCATGCTCAATATACCCGTAACCTGTTTCGGGACGGGTTGGAACAGCGCCCAAAGTAACGATATAACCCTCTGCGGCTAATGCTGCGGCCCGGTTAACCGTTGCATTATAGACATCCTGCCCGATAATAATATGATCAGACGGCGTTACAAACAGCACATCATCAGTATCAACGGTAAAAGCGGCAAAAGCTATGGAAACAGCCGTATTGCGCGGAGCAGCTTCGATAATTTCCCCAAAACCGGAAATACCACATTGCTCAAAACCTTCCCGAGACAATTTATAATTATCAATACTGCCCACTACCATAATTAGGTCTGCAACCAAGGCATTCCTTTGCACACACATTTGAAACAAAGTCTGGCCTTCAAACAGGGGTATATATTGCTTAGGTCTTGATTTGCGTGACAATGGCCAAAGCCGACTCCCTACCCCACCGGAAAGAATTACGTTAATGAGGGACATAATGAATTATATAAATTTGCGACTAATAAAATTAGCAGGTAATAAATAATAAGTTGTTTCAATCAATCGAAATTTGGCTTAATTGGTTTAAACCCTTGCTTAGCCCATTGTTTAAACAATAAATACAGGAAAATAGTGTTGGTTACAGCATATCGTTTAAATAACCTTTTAGGTTCCTGTGCTAATCTGAATAACCATTCAAGACTAGCCCTCTGCATCCATCCCGGTGCTCTTTTTTGCATACCAATCATCACCGGAAGAGCACCACCTATTCCTATCATACAAGCATTGATTCTTCCTTTCATGGATGCCATCCATTTTTCCTGTTTAGGACAGCCTAGTGCGACAAATACAAAACCAGCGCTACACTCATTAATAATATTAATATACTCCTGATCTTCTTCTTGTGTTAGCGAACGAAAAGGAGGGCTTATCATCCCGGCAATATTCAACTGCGGGTAATATTGCCTGCAATATTCCTCTGTCTTGTCCAACATAGTCTGCGTTCCACCATAAAAAAAAACTTTTACCTGTTTCTCTTCTGACTCTTTTAGCAAATCCGGTAGTAAATCCATGCCAGCTACCCTGTCCTGCCGGATACCATATAAAAGCTTTAATGCTTTTACTAAGGGCATACCATCAGGTGTTACCACATTTGCATGATTAACAATTTGGACAAATTGTTGATCCTGGTATGCTTCAATGCACATGTGTACATTGGCTACACAGACATAGGAAGATATTCTTTTTGTTCCCAGCTCCATGACACGCTCTATAAAGCTGACATAGAGACCTCTTGTTATATTTAAACTAATTACTTTACTCGTCATTATTGATTTCTAAAGTTCTTTGAAAAACCCGCACATTTCTGTTTCTCCTAATTTCGGGGAGCTGTCATGCCAACGAACAACACATCGGGCTGAACTGCGTTTACAGCGACTATCATTTCATTGTTCTCTTTTTCAGTAAACTCGGGTTTATACGGTGGTGAATAGGTAAATATTTTTACGCGGGGAAACTCTTTTTCAGCCCTTTCCCTGATTTTTGACAGCGTAGCTTCACTGCTCCCCAAAAAGAAAGCCTTTCCCACGCATTGCTGCAAACGTTTCATTTCATAAAAAAACAAATCGGCTCCGGCTATTTTTTTCAGTTTTTGTCCCCTTAGCCGTTTTATGGCCCACACAACACTTACTCCATCGGGAATCAACACATCACTGTTGTTTAATGCTTCCTGAAAGTATTTATCCTTACGGGAAATATTATAGGAGTGAGCGTTGATAGTGGATATCAGCTGTTTTTTGTTATCAAGTGCCGACAATTCGCCATCGAATATGTTGTAGGATTGTAATTTCATTTTCTGTTTTTCCAATAATCAAAATATTGTTTTCCTTCTCCTTGTAGCCAATCTAACGTTTCCTTTACATTATCCTTAAGCTCATCATTGTATGAACCAAATTCTCGAATAGTAACATTAGTAGGCGCATAATAATCCTCAATCATATTTTTGAATCGCGTATTGTACAGCGGGAAAGGAATGCCGATTTTTCTCAGTACGGTACCTAAAAGTGCAGGTATGGCAAATACAATAATGGGGATTCTCTTTATCAATTTACTTCTGAATTGTAATGAAAGCTGATTCAACCATTCGTATGAATCAATAGGAAGATCGCCCAAGTAGAAAGTCTGCTTATCCACTCTTTCTTTAGGAGCATTCATTATAGTGTCTATCTGGTGCACGACATTTTTCACATAGGCATAAGTACGTATAATCTCCTTCTTTCCCGGCTGAAAATAGAATCCCTTCGCAATCATCTTCCACAATTCGTTCGGGTAGCGCATGTGCCACGGCCCCCACACATTGGTTGGTCGAACAATTGTCCAACAAGGAGTTAAATTTGCTTCTCGTGTGATTTTCTCAGTTATCACCTTGCTCTTTCCGTACGTCGTGTGAGGCCGATAGTCATCATCGTGCAATGCGAAAGGCAGCTTATGCGATTTATAGACATATTGCGTTGAAGTAACGATAACTCTCTCTACGAAATCAAATTCCTTAATACAGTTTATCAAATTTCGTGTACCCTCCGTATTATCAATATAATCCTCCAATTTATTGCTGTCGCAATCCGCTTTGGCTGCCAAATGGATAATTACATCAGGCTTGTACTTTTCAATGGCCTGTCTTAACACGGCATAATCCAACAAGTTACCCTGCAACCAATATTTCTCTTGCCCCTCCTTAATGGATTTTGATCTATCGAAATTGACAAAGCCATATCCTTTCTTCTCAAATAATTCTACCAAATTCGTCCCTATAAAACCGGACGCACCGGTTATAAATATTTTTGTATTCATATTGATAAAAATAACTCATTAAGATTTGATAAATATTTTTGGATGGTATATTTCTCTAAATAAAGCCTTCTCGAATTTTTGCCCATTTCTTGCATCACCTTCGGATTATTGATTAAAAATTCAATTTTATTAGCCAATATTAGGGAATCTTTGAAAGGAACTAAATAGCCATTTATGCCATCTTCAACTATACTTTGAATACCTCTCCATTGAGTCGCAATTAAGGGAAGACTATATTGCATTGCTTCTAATAGCACAATGCCAAAAGATTCTGACGCAAAAAAACTTGGAAAGCAAAATATGTCCGCACTCTTGAAAGCATTTTTCTTATTCTCGCCAGTTATTACTCCTAAATACATCACGTAATTCGATACATTTAGCTCTTCAGCCTTATGAAAGAACTGTTTTTCATATTCCACAGACTGAAATTTACCGGCAAGTAATAATTGAATATTATACCCTTTACCTATCAACTGAGCAAGGGCATGCAACAAATACATTTCTCCTTTCGTTGAATTCATTAAACCTACAAACAATAGTTTAATAACACGATCTTTTTTTTCATAATCCCGCTCAATATTCTTTTGAACAGAGTCAGGAATTCCCAGAGGAATTATATAGCTACGATTTGCCATTAAATATTCACCATCCTTTGGATTATATGGAGAACTGGTTATAGATATCTCCGGTTTTTTAAAAACAAAATAAACCATTTCCCGCTCCCATTTATTCATTGATGATAATACAGTGCTTAATCCAGCTGCATGAAAATGGAATATTACTTTTTTAAAGCACCAACGCGTAAAAAACAAAACTATAACATCCCTATATATTGCACTTTTGGGGTCGTTGCTTGGCGGATAATATAAAATATCAATGCCATATTTTATTCTAATGTAAATTGTTTTATATATAACATATAACAAATGCCAAAACTTATAAAAAGAAAACTTTCCCCTCTCATTCATTTCTCGAGAAAATGCCATTCTAACATGATATAGCTTAACATTGTTATATTCAGCTTTTAGCATATAATCAATCATCAAAGCCTGTCCACCATAAGGTGGTGGCGTTTGTCCTAAAACGAGTATTTTTTTCATAGAGTTATTCTAAATAGCTTTCCCCTCTTTATTGAGAATATTGATAAAAATCCATAAAGAATAAAGGGATTCCTAATATAATACATTTTTTCACATAGGCCCTATCAAGAATTCTTTTTTATTATTTTAGCAGGATTACCAACAGCAGTACAATTATCGGGAATATCTGTTAATACAATGGAGCCGGCACCGATATTTACATTGTTCCCTATCTTAATATTACCAAGAATGATTGCTCCGCAGCCTATATTAACATTGTTCCCTATTTGGGGGGCATCAGTACTAGCATATCTACTTCCTATCGTTACATTTTGGCGGAGTGTGCAATTATTACCAATTTTCACTGTTGGGTTAAGAATAATACCGCCAAAATGGTGAATCAATAGTCCAGGGCCTATTTCGCATGACTTTGGAAGCTGTATTCCAAACAAAAGGGTCAAAAAGAAATACAGTGGCTCAATAAACAAAGCAGGTATAATTTTCACTATAAATGGACATCTGTATATACCCTTTCGTAACCTGTATATAAACACAATTATTATTGAGGGTTCATAAAAGACGCGTCCGACTGCCTGTTTGTAACGTTTATAATCAGCAGAAAAGTACTTCATTGATTTCTTGCATTTAAAATGTCTTTCCCTTTATATTTGATAATGAACAACAGCATTTTTAAATAATAACCATTCAGCATTTTGCATATTATATACAGCAAATAATTAAATGAATGATTATTTTTAATATACCTGCCGTTGTATTTTTCTTCAATTTTCTTATAATCATTTATCCATATATCTCCACCAAGTGCTGTTTTAGTATTTTCATATACCCTTATAGCTCCTATTGTCTTATCAACCTGCCTAATAACAATATTATTTTCGTACGCTCGGATCAGAAACTCCAAATCCATACAAGCATGGTAATCTTTGCTTAAATATCCTATCTTTTCCATTATCGAATATCGCCAAACCATTGAAGGTTGCAATATATTATAACACCCACGCTGTGCAAACCATTTTGAGAAAATTCCATAAATAATTTTCAAACACTTATCATCTTTATTGATTTCAATAACAGAACCATTGACAAGTTCAACATCCTTATTTTCTCGAAAATAATTATCTATAAAACTTAATGACCTCGGCAACAATACATCGTCACTATTTATCCAACAAATAATATCTCCCGTTGCCTTCTGCATTCCCTTGTTTATGGCATCCGTCTGTCCTTCGTCTTTTTCGCTTACCCAATAGGTTATTTTATCCTCATATTTTTTAATAATATCGACCGTATTATCGGTCGAGCCACCGTCTATCACAATATACTCAAGATTGGGATAATTCTGATTAATAACCGAAAGAATGGTTCTTTCTATAAACTGTCCCTGATTATAAGACGGGGTAACGATTGAAATTTTATGTCCTATTAATTGCTGCTCTGTATCCATTTTCTCTCTTATGCAAATTTGTTAAATAAAAAAACTATTCCGACAAACAATCAAACAAACATATAGTATATATTGAAGGATGAGGAATTTTCTAAGTTTCTTTGTGCCATTTTCCAATGCATCAAAACGATTACCATGAAAAATGCGTTTGTCCGGATTACTTTTGTATGCATTCACGATTAATTCAACAGCATTGGGTTCGTACCAATTATCACTGTTAACCATTCCAATGATTTCACCTTTTGCATGACCAAAATACCCTTGTTCATGGCATCATACAGACCCTTGTCTTTTTCGCTTACCCAAAACGCCCGTTTATCTTCATATTTTTTGATGATATTCAATGTCGTCTATAGAACTACCATCAATTATTATATATTCTATGTTGTTGTACGTTTAGGTCAATACACTTTTGATTGCTTGTTCGAGTGTTTCAGCTTCATTATACAACGGTGACAATGCTAATTAGTATTTCAGGTTCCATACATTTCTTATTGATATTCCTTACGTTATTTTACGAATAATATTTAACAAAATAAATTATATCAAATAGATTTTTTTATAAAAAAACTTTTATAAAATGTATCACTAAACACTCTCGCTTCTTTAGATAAACAAATACCCGCTATAAAATAACAAAAGAAATTATTCAAATTAAACGAGTAGAACTCCTCAATAAACAGAAAAATTACGTGTACAATAAGAATAATTCCCAGATTTTTAACAAATAAATTGTTGGATTTAAAGAGCGCATAATATATAGCAAGTCCAAAAAAAAGCAAATGAAATATAACCATACATATTCCACCTTTTACCATCATAGCTAATACACCAACTTCTACACTTGGCCTTTCTCCGCTGTCAGTATTAAGGTCAGCAAAAAATGAACTATAATATGTACCGTCGGCTCCCCTTCCAAAAAACAAATCGTTTGTACTGTTTAAATCACTCAGCACTTCAGTATATAAAAAGGTTCTGGTATCTCTGGTATCTCCAGGTTCATTTTCATAATTAGAAGCTAATTTTTGAAAGGGTGAAACACCTACAATTAAGGAATAGCCTACAATATAAAGAGGAATTAAAAGCGAGGTAAACAACAACTTAAAAAAAACTGGAGCATATCTCTTTGGGAAATGAACATTACTTAATATGAGTATCAATATCAAGGGTAAACGAAGCATCATTGCACGGCTGCCGCTCCATACCGCAGCCAGAAAAATAAAAACTAAGGAAAGAGTAAAAATGATTTTATCCTTAGTTGAATAGTAATGTATAACAGAAATTGCAAAAAGACCTACCCAAAAAATAGAAGTGCTGGTTGAAAAATAGGTTGTTGAAAAATAAATAAGAAATAAAGAGGTGAAAATAATAACAATATTATATTTTTTATAAAAAAGGTTTACCCGTAAAATATTTTTAATATTTGTGGCAAAATAGAAAGTTAACGGAACTAAAAAAGAGGATGCAAAGTAAATATTTGCAATTAATGTAAGATAGCTCTTTGTCGTAAATATACTTCTCATAATCAAAATGAGATTCCAAAGCATTAAAAGATAAAATACGATTATAGAATAAGATGTGTATCTATCCTTAACCATCTTCCTATTTACTACTACTTCTTTAAAAATAAAATATAATGAACCCCATAGTAAGATTACGACAAAAAGTTTAGCTACGCTTTTTTCCGGAATAGAAAACAGGTGGAAAAGCAGAAAATAGCTGGTAAGTAATATTATGGAAGCAGCAATATTTGATATTCTCATTATAGGGAAGTTTGCTTAAAGCTATTTTTTATAAATTAATTTGAATAGAATACAAAAATAACTTTCTCAAGCATAATGGATTTTGAAATACAGCGGCGACAGAGGAAAAAATTCCCGCATAATAAAAGCGGTTTCCTATGCACGATCTTCTATTCACATAGTAACCTATTTTATCATTTTTATGAAGCGATAAAATAGGTTTTTTTTTAAAAATGGATATTTATATATTAATTTCCTCCAAAAAGTATTTGGGATAGCAAAACTATTTTCTAATGGTATTTTCCATGTTTTACCATAAAGTTTTTTCAAAACTATTTCGGGATGGTTAGGAACAAACAAATTTATGCCAAGAAAAGTATAAGGAATAGGATTATCCATATATTTAGCTGCAACCTCGTGTCTGTGTAAAAGATGTCTTACTTTATAAAAAAGATACTTCTTTTTAAGTTCAAAGAAATATATATCTATATACTCCTCATCTTTCATTAATGACAAATAACCTTCGTTTATTCTTACTAATTCTAAGCCTGATGCTTTTATTTCAAATAACAACTCTAAAAAAGAATCCCGGTATTCGCTTAAAATAAACATGTCAGAATCTTCATCATAAGGAATAAAACTTTTTTCTCTGACAGCTCCTAAAAGAGTGCCGAAAATAAGACCGTATTTGATATCTGTTTTGTTCAGTATGTTACAAAGCAACTCCAGATTATTTCTGGAGATATCCATATTAATTCTTTTTTGACCATGGGCTAAATCTCTTTCATAGTAATAGAAATCAGTTCCTTTAATGACTATTTTTTTTTGAATCATCTTATATTAATAAAATTTAATAGAATAACAGAAGCCAATATGCAGGATAGAAAAACTTGATAACGGGAATAAAAGCACATAATAAAAAGAACAGACAGATATGGTTAGCCGGCCAGGTGTTCCCATTGTATCTTATTACTTCTCTTAAATGAATCTATATCAGCGGCTACCATTTCACTGCAAAGTGCCGCTAAGTCATATTCCGGCTTCCAGCCTAATTTTGTTTGAGCTTTTGCAGGGTCGCCTATTAATAATTCTACCTCAGTGGGACGGAAATAAGCAGAATCAACCGCTACTACTTCTTTTCCTATTTCTAATTGATAATCGGGGTTAGTACAATTTACTATATACCCTGTTTCTTGTATGCCTTCTCCTTTAAATGCCAGTTCAATCCCTACTTCCGCAAAAGCCATTTTCACAAAATCCCTTACAGGGGTGGTAGTTCCTGTGGCAATCACAAAATCCTCCGGTTGATCTTGTTGTAAAATGAGCCACATAGCCCGCACATAATCTTTGGCATGACCCCAATCCCGTCTGGCATTCAAATTTCCCAGATAAAGTGTTTTCTGTAACCCTAAAGCAATCGCTGCCACACCGCGTGTTATTTTTCGGGTCACAAAAGTTTCGCCACGTAAAGGGCTTTCATGATTGAAGAGTATTCCATTACATGCATACATGCCGTAAGCTTCCCGATAGTTCACGGTGATCCAATAAGCATATAATTTAGCCACTGCATACGGGCTTCGGGGATAAAACGGAGTTGTTTCCTTTTGAGGCACTTCCTGCACTAATCCATACAACTCAGAGGTAGATGCCTGGTATATTTTTGTTTTGTTCTCCAATCCTAATATACGTATTGCCTCAAGTAAACGTAAAGTTCCTATCCCATCTGCATTAGCAGTATATTCAGGCGTGTCAAAGCTCACTTTTACATGGCTCATTGCCGCCAGGTTATAGATCTCATCGGGCTGCGTTTCCTGAATAATGCGGATCAGGTTGGTACTGTCGGTCATATCACCATAATGTAGTTTAAACCGTACATTTCCGTTATGAGGATCCTGGTATAAATGATCTATTCGCTCCGTATTAATCAGAGAAGAACGGCGCTTGATGCCATGTACCATATAGCCTTTCTCTAATAACAATTCAGCTAAATAAGCTCCGTCTTGTCCGTTTACTCCGGTTATCAATGCTGTTTTCATTACCTAATTTTATTTTTATATTAATATATATTGTTATTTTTTATCCGGATTATATGAAAAACTTTAAAACTGCTCACTCGAATATTTATCGTTCAGCATAAGCATTTTTCAGGAAATCCTCATACGCCAGTGCTATGCCGTCTTTTAGTTCAACGCGGTGTCTCCACCCTAACGCATGTAAACGGGACACATCCATTAATTTTCGCGGTGTTCCATCCGGACGGGTAGCATCGAATGTTATTGTTCCCCGAAAGCCTACAATTTCTTTTATCAGTAATGCCAATTCTTTAATGCTTAAATCTACGCCTGTTCCAATATTTATAAACTGTCGCTTATCGTAATGATTCATCAGGAACACACAGGCGTCTGCCAAATCATCAGCAAATAAAAATTCACGTAATGGAGCGCCGCTGCCCCAAATCACAACCGATTCCCGCCCTTCTTCTTTTGCCTCATGGAAACGGCGTATCAATGCAGGTAGTACATGGGCATTTTCCGGATGATAATTATCCCCTATTCCATACAGATTGGTTGGCATTACGCTGATATAATTACACCCATATTGATCCCTGTATGCCTCGCATAACTTGATACCTGCAATCTTTGCAACAGCATAAGGTTCGTTAGTCGGCTCTAAGAAGCCTGACAAAAGGCTTTCTTCTTTCAAAGGTTGCTCTGCCATTTTTGGATAGATGCAGGAACTACCCAAAAACATTAATTTTGTCACCCGGCTACGATAAGCTGCCTCAATTATATTAGCTTCTATCATCAGATTATCATACAAAAACGCTGCGCGATAAGTATTATTAGCAACAATACCACCCACTTTTGCCGCTGCTATAAACACATACTCCGGCTTTTCTGCTTCAAAGAAATCAAATACAGCCTGCTGGTTCCGCAGGTCTAAAGCAGCAGAAGTTGTTGTGCATAAGTTAGAGTAGCTTTTTTTTTGGAGGTGACGCAAAATAGCCCCGCCAACCATACCCCTATGACCTGCTATATAAACCTTACTGTCAATATTCATTTTTATAAATAATTAATTTAAAAGCAAAAAATTACAGACCGCTTGAGTTTATTCCTCTTATTATGATTTATACTTATAAAACACGATAACGACCCTGCCATACATTTTTATAATTTTTCCCGCTATACCGCAACCTGTTTGATATTATAATATATGCATCATGTTCGCGCGTAATCATCCTCAATCCGCACAATATCATCTTCACCAAAATAGGCGCCTAATTGCACTTCAATAAATGTCAGCAGTTCGGCACCGGCATTCTGCACCCTATGCCTGGCTCCCTGCGGAATCATGATCACTTCTCCCTTCTTATAAACCTGTACGACTTCTTCAAGCGTCACAGTCGCCTCACCGGCCACAACGATCCAAATTTCAGAACGGTGGTGATGGTATTGGTAACTGAGACGCCCGCCCGGGTTTACTTCAATACGCTTTAACTTGTGGGTTTCAACATCTTCCAGCACCCAATACTGGCCCCAGGGACGAATATCATGCCTGTCATTAATCGAATCTTTAGCCATTCATTATGTATTAACATGTTAAAAAATTATTTTAATTTTAATCGGGTAGTTCCGGTTGCTCTTTTCTAAGCGTTCATATACTTTTTGGGGTATTATAGCCTTTAGAAAGTTTGACAACTTTAGAAAAGTTGTCAAACTTAGAAATCAGCATAAGACATGTTTTTATATTTTAATAATAATGTAAGTCTATCTTAGTTTAACAATACCGATAAAAATTAGCCAGCTTTGATAATATTTTTTAATACTGTAGTAGAAATACCTTTTGTCCTGGGAAAATAAATTACTTCGCAAAGTTCGTTTAAAAAATCGAATTTTCCTTTCCAGTCATCACCCATCACAAAGATATCCACATGATAATTGGCAATATCCTGCCGCTTTTGCTCCCAGTTGTTTTCCGGGATAACCAGGTCCACATAATCAATGGATTCCAAAAATTCTTTTCTTTTTTCGAAAGGCATTTCACAAATCTTCCCCTTCCCGGCATTAAATTCATCCGTGGACAGCCCCACAATAAGCCGGTCGCCTAAGCTCTTGGCCCGGCGAAGGATTTCAAGATGGCCAAAATGCACTAAATCAAAGGTTCCATAAGTTAAAACGGTGGTATAGCTTTTCCTAAGCAGCTTGTCGAAATCAAAATCAAGCGCAGCTTTATCCTGCCTTACCAGCAATGCAGCCAGCTCCGTAAATAATGGTAGTTTTTTCTTTAAACTATGATCAAGCATAGCATCTATAAGCTTCAGGGTTTTAATCCCTTCCAATACCACGGAATTATCCTGGAAAGACGAATTATAAAAGCCTTTACCGATAAGCAAGCCAAGCGTACGGTTACGGCTCAGGTCGTTCAGAGCAGTTAATGCTATATCTCCTATGCCGCAGCTTAAAAAAATGGTTTCTTCGCGCCCTCCTAAATTTTTTAATATTAATTTGATTTCGGAAACAGCTTTCGTTAAGAACATAAAGCGGGTGTTGGCGGCATTATATTTAGCGTCCACATTGCCTAATAAGATTGCGTATATGTTTTTTAATGCGCTTAATAATTCTACGCCTTTTACATCCGTAGTATAATCTAAGTAAATATTGGTACCCCGTGTAATTTCTATAATGAGGTCTAACTGACTCCTTTTTTGAAAGCCCAGCGTTAATAAAGTTGCGCTGCAATCAAGCATTTCCGTGCCAAAAGAGGCGCCTTTTAGCGTCACGGTATTCGTATGACCTAACTGCTCCTCTAATAACTCTACTACAGTCTGTCCATTCTCATAAATGCCTTTGGCTAAATTCACTAAAAGCGTTTTGGCATTCAGGTATGGCCTGATGTCCCGGATTACAGTTAAAATACTTTTGGTAGGAACCGCCAGCAACACGGCATCAGCATGGGTAATAACCGTTAGGTCTGTTGTTGCATGTATTTTGGAGTCTATTTTCCGGTTTGCGAAATAAAAAGCATTCGTATTCAATTCGTTCAACTCTTTCGCCCTTTCCTCATTGCGAAGCAAAAGCATGATCTCATTCGATGAATTGCCCGCTAACTGGTGGGCTATTGCCGTTCCGAAAGCCCCACCTCCTAATATAATTATCTTCATGTATTATAATTTTTATCTCCAAAAATATGCTTTATAAGTCTTTCCGCGCTACGGTCATCATGATAGGTAAAAAATTCCTTTTTAAGCTGCATCCGTTTCTCTTTAAAAGGATCTGTCTCCGATGTTAATAATAGATATAGAAATTGAAAAAAGGCTTCCTGATCCTGAATAAGCTTAGTGGGTAGCCATTGTTCAAAATCTTCAAAATAAAGCCCCTGACGCTGTTTATACTCCTCTAAATCAGAACAGAAACAAACAACAGGCCGATCCGTTAAAATATAATCTATAATTACTGAAGAAAAATCTGAGATCAAAATATCCACACAGCCCAAAAGATGATATAAGGTAATTCCCTGCTTTAATATCCACTCGTCATCAATCATCAGAATATTGCTATATTTTTTTACGTTTTTATCTGACACATAAAAATAATGAGGCTTAAGCAGACATAATGTATTTTGGGCTTTCAGTAAATCATTGAACCGCTCCACATCAAAATCTCTGACCTGGAAAGGATTAGTCAATTCCAGTCCAAACCGCCAGTTAGACTCCGCCTGTCCGGGTACTCTCCTATACGTGGGCATCCAGAAAAGTATCTTATTATAACTCCTTAAATCAGGACGGAGCGTAGAGATTATTGCCTTCTTATCTTTTTGAGCGCGAAGCATCAAATCGTTCCTGGGATAACCCGATATAAATACGGAACTTTCCCGAACCCCAAAGGCTTCCGAAAACATTTTTTGAGACAAGGGAGAGGTGCCTACCGTAATATCGGCATGAATACCCTCCTCTCCCTTACCTCTTAACATTCTTATATTCTTATATAAAACTCCATGCCAGATATTGATCTCTTTTTGTCTTTTTGAAGATCCGATCAAAGGGCTGCCTCCATGAGTACTAAATACGTATTTTGCAGTCAGATACAAATAATAATAAATAATGCTATTTCGCGTTGTTAATCTTACATTCCTGTTAAGCAATTGCTTAAAATACGGCTTCAGATTTTTGGGGACAATAAAAAACACCTTATCATTAACATGTATTGCTAAAGAATTGGCCATTTCTACCGCATTGCTTTCTGCATTTTCACTACCTAATACCACTATCCGGCCTAATTTAGGCAGAAGCTTATTGAGCAGCCTGAAGATTGACCTTTTAAATGAAAGCATATCAATATAACAATATTTATTATTAACTGTATATAGTTTATATAAACTATATACAATTGCTTACAAGAATCTGTTTATTTAAAGAAAAATACCCAAGAACACCACTCTATCAGCCTTAATCAAGATTCAAAATTTCTCGCATTACCCGTTGGGATGAATTTCCATCAATATATTTATGGAACATATTTTTATACTTAGCACAACTATCTATGTATAATTTTTCATCTCTCCAAACATCGTCTTTTATTTTATTTAATAAATCTTCCTGGGTATATACAAAAGGTTTGGGTAAAATTTCATCAATATCATAATAAAAATCTCTACATATTTCTTTATAAATATCCAGGTCATACATATACAGCAAGATGGGTCTGTCTGTGATGGCGAAGTCCGCAATAATCCCGCTATAATCTGAAATTAAAAGATCCGTAATTATTAATAAATCCTGTACATCTGTTATTTCTCTTGACAAATCTTTAATATTGGAAAATTCATTGGGAACACTTAAATATTTCTCCCAAGGGTGCTTTTTAACAATAAAAACAGCATTCTGTTTTTGGAGTTCGGTATTAAGTTTACCCCAGAAATCAGAGGTAAAAGGCGGCGAAGTAATAAAATCACGAAACGTCGGAGTATATGAAATTACTTTTTGCCCTTTTTTAATTTTTAATCTTCTACGAATTTCGTCTTTATAGTTTTCATCTGTAAAAAAAAGATCATTACGGGGCGAGCCGGTAATAATTGATTTATTGATATTGAACGAATCATTTTTTCTTTGTGCATCATCTTCTGAAGTGGCGACAACAAAACGATAACTTTTATATTGTTTGCTGAGTCGTTTTTGCTCCTTTTTTTGAAGATTATTTTCATTCAAAAGGCCAATATTCTTAAATCCGGTTCCATGCCATAACTGGATAACTGAAAACCTGCCAATAGTATTAAACCGATATGAAGCATCTGTAATAATGTGTTCTGCCCGAATTCTAACCCAAGAAGATGCCAATTTTCTGTGTTCCACTTCAATTCCTTCCTTTTGTGCTTCTTGGTATAGAGTTTTATCTACTGCTACTAAAACTGGTTGAATTTCTGGATGATTTCTGCGAATATATAAAATTAAACCTCTAATATTACCCGAAAATTGTTTCGGGTTATGCCAGGGTTGAAATACATATAAACCTTTCTTTTTAGGAACAATATAAGATAAGAAGCTGATGAATTTTTCATAAAAATTTAATATTATTTTATGTGTTTTTTTAATCATTATGCCCCGATTGATTTTGGATTTTATTCAATACTTGTTTTAAGTGAGTAGAAGAAGTACCATGAGTGTATGGAAAATAAATAACTTCTACGTTTACTTTCGCAAAATCTTCCTCAAACTTATCCCATTTCTCGGTCCCTTGCCAGTCAGAACCTACAAACATCCGGTCAAATTTTAATTCATGCCAAGCAGCCATTTTGTCCATACTGTTTTGAGATACCACTCTGTCCACATATTTTATACCTTCTATTATTTTTAAGCGTTCTTCAAAAGGAATTACCGATCTCGTGTTTTTATAAGAAACTAACTCATCGGTAGTTATACCCACAATGAGATAATCGCAATATTCTTTAGCTTTTTTCAAAATATTGAGATGTCCCACATGGAATAAATCATAAACTCCGGTAGTATAGCCTATAATGGGTTTTTGCAGTTTGGCTTTTTCTTTTAGAAAATCATAAACTTTTGTTGTGAGTTCTTTGTCGTCAATAGCGTGTAATATCTCTATGGGACCCGGCCAAGCTTCATCATTATAGCTTTTGTTTTTAAATGTTACCGGCTTTTCATATCTGGGAATCACATGAAAATGAACCTGACCATCCACCATCATCAAGGCTAAATAATTGATTTTATCATATTGAAAAGCAGATTTTAATAATTTTTCGGTTTTGTTGAATACAAGTGATAATTCTGCTGTTTCTTCTGAGGTCATTTGATTCAGTTCCGAACAATTTCTTTTTAAAGAAATAACCAATGAACCAATGTTGACTTGTGCAGGTCGAACACTCACTATCCAATATTCAAACCTGATTAAACTCAGCTCATTAATTTTAAATTTATTTTTAAATTCGGTGTTCATGATTTGTTTTGTTTTTTGATGAGGGCTTAAAAAATCGGCATTGTTAATAAAGTATATCTAATTGATTATTTCTGTTTAATATAAGCATAGCTACTGCTTCTTTTAATCTTTCAACGCTTTTGGAATAGCATTTTGACTTTCTTCTCATTCTTGCTAAAAAATGTCTGAATAAACTATTGTATCCTTCAACAGTAAAAGTTTCTGCCTTGCTTTGTGTATGAATTTCATTTGGTACAAACTGACTATAAGCTTTCCAATAATCTGTTGCAACCATCCCAATATCTTTATCCTTTATTTTATCCCAAAGTTTTGTTCCTGTGGCTGCCGACCTGTCGCCAACAACGAAGTTGATGAATCTTTTGCCATATCTATCAACAGCAATCCATATCCAACAATAGTTTTTTTATCCCCGATATAACTGTGCATCTCATCTATTTCTACTACTTCTACTTCTGTAGTGCTTTTTATTTCATCTATTTTACTCCCAAAAGATTTTATCCAATTATATACGGCAACGTGGCTCACTTTCAAGATGCGACCGATAGAACGAAACCCTAAGCCTTCCAAATACAATTGAAGTGCTTGCCGCTTAACGCTATTGGGCTGTGACGTAGATTTATGCTCTACCGTGTAATTATAACCACAGCTTTTGCACATATATCGCTGTATTCCCTTTACTATACCACGTTTTACCCGTTCTTCCGAATTACATTTTATACATTTCATTGTGCAAATATACATAATGTATATTTATTTAACAATACCTAAAAATCATATAGACTGCTTTTTGTATTGAAAAAAATGAAACCAGAATTTTAAAATTGGTTTATTTATTTTTAATGGCTCTGGAATGTATTCCCGATAAAGCTCAAATATTTCCGCTTTTTTAAAGCAATTCAAGCCGTGAAGTAGCATTCCCAAACTGAACATTTGTTTTTGTTTTTGGATAATCGCATCGTATTTATAATCAGAATTTTTATTAAATAAATCCCGGCTTATTTTATAATTGTATAATCGTTTTTTTATCCATTGTTTTCGTTCTTCCTTAGTACCAAATCTTCCATGATTAGAAGAACCCGAAACTCCAACTCTGTAAACTGCCATAGGGAGGCCGCCGATATACCCGATATTCCCATGTAAAGCACAAATCATTTGTAAAGGATAATCCCCTATAGGGGATTGATATGCCCATTTTGGATAATTTATTATGATTAAAGATCTATATAATATTGTAACGGTACGAGCATATTTG
Organism: uncultured Taibaiella sp.; assembly: GCA_964622775.1. GTDB lineage: Bacteria > Bacteroidota > Bacteroidia > Chitinophagales > Chitinophagaceae > CAZUSO01. The sequence continues at coordinate 48,714 of CAZUSO010000009.1, forward strand.
CTTCTTATAAACTCTTCAGACGTAAATTTTAAATTTAAATCAGTTTTCTCTTTTACAATTTTATCTGATTTATTAGCAGTCATAAAAACATGCCTTACCCCATGATAACACATACTACAATCTTCATTCTCTTCCATAAAATCCACCTGCTTCTGCAATTTTAACGGGTCCGTCCAGAAATCATCACCTTCACAAGTAGCTATATATTTCCCCCTGCAATTAAATCTAGTATAAGTACTTTGAAACCTGGCACTTGGCCTACCATTCCTCAAAATATTATTCTCTCTTCTATGGAGAAAAAGTCTAATTTTTCCGGGGTATCTCTGTGCGTACTCAATACATATTTCTCTAGTCCCATCAATTGACTCATCTTCTCCAATAACTATTTCAATTGGGAAGTCTGTTTGTTGCATCAAAATTCCATCTAAACACTGCTTGATATAAGAAACATGTTGATAGGTACTTACTTTACATGAAACCATCGGCTCAGGTACAGATTCCAAAACTCTATTAGGGTATTCCTCTATGGGAACCTTCTGGTATTTTTCAAGAAATTCTTTAAACGCCATGTTTTATTTTAAATATATCAGACTGTTGCAATAGGTGTTACAGGCGATCCCACTGCTCCTGTTAATCTTAATGGTGGCGCTGTAATTAAAAACCTTGAACGATTATTTTCGTTTAACCATTTTGCCAAATCACATAGTTGCCATAACTCTCCTAAATGTACTCCTAAACGAAACAAGCATAGCTCATGTATAGGCATATTTGTCCCTCGTTTTCCTTCCGGTACTTTTTTCCCTACCGCTTCTACTGCTAAATTATCTGAGGCAATTGCAGCTACATCAGAATCTATAATCCATTTTAATAATTTATCGTCAAACCCATTTAAAACAGCGCAAGCTTGATTAATACTATCATCAGGTTTTCCTCTCATTCTTAAAATCGCTTGATCTAACCCTGTCCAAAGGCAAAGGATATCACCCCGTTCGACAACAATACCCCTTCTGTCCATAGTCCTCATTAAATCATCATATCCAATCTCTTTTCTTGGGAATTCTCCACATTCACTAAATAAATCAACTAAAACACCCCTTCCCTGTACACCGTGAAAGGCCATATTTTCTATTCCCAAGGCTTTAGCAGAAGTTTCCAATTGCTCATTCATTACAATATCCTCTCCAACTCTGAAACCGTTATAATAAACAGCTTGTTCTATTCCACTACCCATTATATCAAATAATGCCCCTCTGTGTGCCAAACTGTCCCATTGTGTAGAGTATTGTGTATGTAACAGTACTACATCGTCAGAGCCTATATCAGTATGATTCGGATTTAACTTATTCCACATATAGTTAAAATACGGCTCTTCATTTCTGATAACAGGTTTTAATACAGGTGGATACCTTACTTTATTTATCACCTGCCCTCCCGGATAATCCAGTGGGAGACTCAAACAAAATGTTTTTCCTTCTTTTACTTCTGCAATCCCTTGTTTTACCTTTTCAGAAGTTATTAGGTTTAGTCTTCCCAATTGGTCGTCCTCACCCCAATCTCCCCAAGTTGAATTTTCAGGTCTTATTCTCCAGCGTTTTGTCATCTTCTTGAATTATACCTTTTTTAGAACTTGTTCTATCATTTCCTCTACGCAACCAATATAATTTATCGGGTCTATCAGCTTGTCAATTTCTTTTTCAGTAAGCTCTTTGGTAATGTCATGGTCTGACATTAATGCTTCTTTCAGTGTAATTCTTTTCTCATGCGCTTTACCTGCGGCATCATATACTAAGTGATGTGCCTTTGCTTTTCCTACTTTCGGAGCCAATCCCATCATCACTGATTCAGACATCAGCAATCCACCACCTAAATCAAGGTTTTTACGCATATTCTCTTCATCCACCCACAGATTTTCCAAAATAAACCGTGTATGTCTCATTGATCCTGACATCAATATGAATGCTTCGGGAATAACCATCCATTCAATATTCATCTGCCCTACGCCACGTTCGTGTTCCTGAATCATAGCAGTTAGTTGAGAACCTACCATTTCTCTCATTTTAGGTGCTATGGCTATAATCGGCTCACAAGAAATAGGGTTTCTTTTTTGAGGCAAAGTGGTACTGGCACCGCGGCCGGTTTCAAAAGGCTCACTTAATTCGCCAACCTCCGAACGCATCAAAATAGCTACTTCGTTAGCTATTTTAGCAAAAGTGGCACTCATCATAGCAAAATCGTTTACTAGTTCTGCCCAGGAATCTCTGGCTGTATGCCAGGTGATTGCAGGAATTTCTAACTCCAAATAATCCATCATCAGCCTTTGCACTTCTACCCCCCTGGTTCCCAAAGTAGCAAATGTCCCAACGGCTCCGGCACATTGCCCTACTAAAATTCTTTTTTTGAGTTGTTGTAATCTTTCTCTATGTCTTAACATTTCGTCAAGCCATACTCCTGCTTTATATCCGAAAGTTACCGGAGCAGCTAACTGCTGGAAAGTTCTGCCTGCCATTACAGTTTTGCCGTATTTTTTTGAAAGTTCAGCCGTTGCTTTGATGATAGCATCAAGTTGTTCTTCAACTATTTGAAGTCCTTTTTTTATTTGCAATACCATTCCGGTATCCAAAATGTCTTGCGTAGTAGCACCATAATGTATCCAACGGGCTGTTTCAGGGTCACAGGCTTTGTTCAACTGTTTTACAAAAGGCAGAATAGGAAAGCCGACTCTGTCAAAATCAGCTTTCATCTCTTCAATATTTAAATTGTTGACAGCTACCGATTTTTGCAAAACCTCATCAATTCCTTTAGGTATAATCCCTAATTGAGTTTGTGCTTTAGCTAAAGCTATTTCTGTGTCTATCCAAGCCTGAAGGCGGGCTTCGTCTGAAAACACTTCCCGCATTTGGACAGAACCAAACATATCACGGTAATAGTCGGAATCTATAATAGACGATGCCATTTTAATATATAATAGAATCTTTAGAAATTAATTTGAAGGTTTCTCCCTCAATAACAAAGGAATGTCGTTCATTAACCATATCATTACCGTTCTCATCTCTTATGTCAATTGTAGAATTAATCTTGTCATTTATTTCTGAAAGTTTTTCTATTGAATCTCCTACTATATGAATTCTTAGACACAACTGTTTTCTCGCCCCTTCATTTTTTATAACATCTCCTTCCTTATGCACTTGAGTTACATTAAGAACTCCCCCAATTTTTTTTATTGCTTCAATTCCTTCTATTTTAGAAATCATCCCTGATTTAAGCGAAATATTTCGTTGACAGCAAGGTCTATTGAAAAAAGGATTGTCTTGTTTTAATATATCTTTCTCTGACATTTTACCGGTAAGGGCATAATTAACCATCATTTCCATATGATTTATTCCGTTAACTTCGTTGGTAAATATATAAGATTGAGTTCCTCCAAGTCGATATCCTGCTTCATAAACTAAAAAAGTCTCTCCGTTAAAAAATGTTTGTATGGAAATTACGCCATTCTGTAAACCAATAGACTTTAGAGCATTTACTACATTATTGTGTGCTTTTTCAATATAACTTTGAAGCCGTCTGGAGGGGTATAGATTAATCACAGCATCACCGGCAAAACCATTTTTATCACGATTTTTGTAATTATCAAACGAACAGGACAAGCTAAACTCACCGTCAATTATAGTGTAATTAAAGAACACTTCAGGAAATTCACTAACACATTCTTCGATAATTATTTGTCCTGACCGAGAAAATTTTAAAGCAAATTTGCAAGCCTTTGAAAGTTCTCCTTCATTTCGACATATAGAAATACCTTTTGAACCACTGCTGTCAACCGGCTTTACTATGGCAGGATACCGTATTTCAGATTTTTCATAATATTCTTTGGTAACGGGTACATCATACTTTATTAACAAGTCTTTAAATTTCTTTTTATTATTGATGATTTCAAGCTGTTCAGAAGAGGCATAAAAAGGTACACTTAAGCGTTTACTTATCTCTAATATCGTGTACATAGATGTTTCACTTGTACCGGTAGTTATGCCGTCAACGTTATGTTTTTTAACCAACTCACATATTGAATCAATATCTGTAGTGCTTATATCGTAACGACAATCTGCCATATCTTTAACTTTAGAAGTTTTATTGTAGTCAGTAGCAATGGTATATACACCCTTACTTTTTGCATACTGAATGATATCACTAGCTCCATTACAACCTGTAAGCACAATTAGTTTTTTTCCTTTTAAATCCATCTATTCTTTTTTATTTATCTTGATTTTGTATAAGAGTATTTTTAGCAATTATGATATTCCATAACTCTTAGTTATTAGTTTTACCTAGTTTATTCATAAATACATCATAACTTTTCTGGATATAATAAGATAAAACAATGGTAAGCGGGACTCCAATTAGTACCAAATAGGATAACTGCCAAATTAATTGTGTAGGTCGATATATGTACATAAGTAGTTCATATACAGGACGATGAAACAAGTACATGCAGAACGTTGAATAGCTAAGCATGGTTGCATATTTTATAAAAAAGCTTGATTGTATATCAATAGATCTCGACCAAAGCATAAGGATAAATGCAATTATTGTAATAAAAGGTATTATGATAAGAGCTTTTAGATAATTATTTGTCACATCTAAAGGCATGACAATAATAATGATAAAAGCAATAATAGCAAACATGTATTTATATTTGTAAAAGTGATGAAGTTTTCGGTTAGCTACAATAATTCCTATCAAATAAGCAGGAAAATACATAATAAGTCTGACGTCTAATTGGTTTGTTACTATCCCATAAAACAGAAGTAATGAGCACACAAAAATAGAAGTATAAATCAATACAGACAGTTTATACCGATGTAAGCAATGTTGGATTATTGGAGTTGCAATATAAAATACCATTAACATTGTTATAAACCATAATGTCCAAGGGACAGGTTTAATAAACATTGATATTAGTAATGCTCCTGTTAATGTACCATTTGTACCATTAATTCCTATGAAAAAAAATATTACAAGAGCTAGAAAATATAATGGATATATTCGTATAACTTTTTTTCGATAAAAATCCCAAAAACTATTTTTGATATTAAATCCTTTACCTGCATAATATCCCGACATTAAAACAAGAAATGCTAATATTATACGAGTCAATAAGTCTGTAAAGAAATTGAAGTATGCCGGAAACGGATCTGTATAATTGAAAATATGCCAATACCCAATGATATAAATCATACCAATACTTCGAAGAATATCGACACCTGTATCTCTTTGTTTATTGTTATTCATTTTTGATTTTGGCTAAGGATTATTATGAGTTATCAGTACTAAGGCTTGGTAACTGCTTCCGGATAATATTCATCTATCATTCGTTTAACCAAAGCCACTTGTTTTGCCCGTTGTTTTGCATCGGCTTCTGTAGTATCCCAACTATGTGTTTTAGCTACTGACCCCCCTGTTTTCAAATAAATAGGAGCTGCTACACGAATCATTTCAGGTACTTCATAATGGCGTATGAATCCTCCGGTTGAAGCCGGATTTTCAGTATGCACATCAATAGGTATATCAATCGCCTGCCGCATAGAAGCCAGCATCTGTAATTGTATATCCCTGACAGGGTTGATTGAACTTGCTCCTATACTCTCCAGTAATTTGGCAGAACAAGGATTTCCGTGCCCGGTATGAGCGGATACTTTAAAATGACACCCTACAGGAATTTCGCCTAATTCTCTCATTTTATTAAATACCCACAAGCTTCCCTCGTCATAAACCAAAAAAGAAGTACATCCTAATTTAACAGCTCTTCTCACTTCCTCCATTGCCCTGACAATTTGTTCCTGCCCACGTAATCTATACCCCATTCGCTGTCCTTCCGGCGTATTTACCGAGGCGCTCGTATCCGTGGTCGCTCTTGGCCCTATGGCTAAAATCAGCTCAACTTTATACTCATTTGCCAAAGAAACCATTTCTTTAATATCATCATCAGAGAGCAACATGATCCCTTTGGTCTGGGTTACTCTGTGGATTACCAACTCTAATCGATCTATTTCTTCCAAAAGCGCTTTCATGGCTTTGGATCCCTGAATCCCGGGAACTTCAAAACGATATTGTGCTCCGTCCGGAAAACGCTTTTCGGAGGTTGGTAAATCATAGGCATCGCCTGACGGCATACCTATTTTTTCAAGAAATTTTCTGCTTTCTTTCATCTGAAAATATTGGTTGTTTTTAATGGACAGATGGATCTCACATGATGGCATTATTGTTTTTCATGCCATTGTATGATGATAGCCATCATGTTCGGTTCATAAGAATATATAGTGTATAATAATTATTAAAAATTACTGCAAATATTGGAATAATCTGGGACAATCCGTTTCTAAATCGTTCACAATTTGAATTATATTTTCACACGCTGACCGATCTTTTCCTGCATAGTGAGCCAAAGTTATAAATTTATCTTCCAACTCTTCTTCGGAAACCGGGTTTTCCGGTTCACCTTTCGGGTAATCAACTCTTTGAGTAAGCCTTAAACCTTCTTTTGTTTCTACACTTATCATTGCAGCTCTTTTCCCGGGAGCTAATGCCGTCAGTTCCTCATCTGCTTCAACACTTATTTTTTGAGTAAGCAATAAAATTTCTTCATCGCTTATTATCTCATCTGTGAACTCAGGTAAGCCTGCTTTCGATTTAATCAAAGCTACAGCAATACTGTACGGGATGCTCATTTTAGCGGAATTTATTCCCACAATCTTCGTATGCTCATGCCCCGCTACAGCCCAATAATAAGTTTTTACATTAACCGATTTAATATTTTTTACATCCAGCTGATACCTATCTTTAATGCGTAAAGCTGCTTCTATAGGAGCATGACAATGCCTGCAGGCAGCGTAGGGCTTTCTGTATATACCCAGGACCGCCAAAGCGTCGTGCTCGCTGAATTGTAAATACTGCTCATTATAGTTATCGGACATCATCGACAGGAATCCTAATTTACCTCCAAGCGTATCATAGGGACCTTTAAAACCAGAAAAAGCCAACATGGCAGAAATGTAACCGTTTTGGGCAGCATTCCCCACATTAAATGGCTTTAACTCTGAAATATCTTTTATAACTTTAAGTATTCCGGAAGCGCTAGTTGTAGCTGCCGCAACAGCATCTTTCAGTTGCTGTTTTGTAAATTTTAATGCTGTTGCTATCGCTACCGTAGCCCCTATTGTCCCTGCAATACCCGTACCATGAAATCCCTTTTCTTTTAATGAAGGTTGCAAGGCACAAGCTAATCTTACAGCAGCTTCATATCCCAATATAATGGCTTTTAAAAAATCATCGCCTGAGATATTTTTTTGTTGAACCAAAGGCAATAAAGCAGAAATAACCGGAGCTCCGGGATGCATCATCGCAACACGATGCCCATCATCCAGTTCCACTACATGGGCATGAATTCCGTTAAATAATATGGCATTTTGTATAGAAGAGCTTTTTCTTAATCCCACAACAGCAATCGCTCCCGTCTCACCTAAAACATCAATAGCACTAGCACTTTTACACTTCAACATATTTGCCCCGGCAAGTGTTACGCCAAGATAATCCAATAAGCATCTCTTTGCTTCTTTAATGACTTTATCAGAAAAATCCTGCTGGCTTAAAGTATAAAGACCTTCCGTAAATTGATCGGTTAAATTTTTCAAATTTTCTATCTTTTTTCCCCAATAATAAAGAATGGATATTACTCCAATATTAATTTCAGGTATGACTTTTCATCTTCCACCACACCATAAGCTTTAGCCCTGTTTTCAATTTTAACAGCCCAATTTCTATGCGGGTTTATTTCATTCATTTTATTGGCTTTAGTGCTTTTTATTACTCCTCCATCTGTACCTAGTATTTGCATGGCATCCTCATATTCTTCTTTGGTAACCGCCTGCATGGCATTTACAAATTTAATATGTGATGGATGTATGATTGTTTTCCCGACAAACCCGTTAGCCTTATCTATAATCACTTCTCTTAAAAGTCCATCTACCGCTTCATTCACAATAGTGTTTCTGCTCAATAACGAATGATGAATATCCCGCTCTACCAACTCACTTATATTGTCTTTTTTATATGCCAAAAAATATTCCCAAACCGGGGCTGAAACCGTATAATCAGTGCCTTCCCGGTTAAAATAGTTTAAGATGTCCGACAGGCAATCCCGAACCGTCAAAATATCATAGATTGAAGAAGTAATGCCTCTTCTCACTCCGAAAATAGAAGAAAAATCGGTTCCGCCAACCCTGATATTCAAAATCAGGTGTTTAAAAGGCTCTATAATATCTTTTAAGGTATTAAGTTCCTGTACTCTTGATTCTCTGTAAGCAATTGTTTTTCCTTCCAAAATCGGCATACCATAAAGTTTGGTATGCAATGATTCGTTCAGAAAATTTAAGCATGCTAAATATTCGCCGGCATTATTACTATAAAACTTAGGGAAGACAAAGCCTGAAAGCACGTTGGCCTGATCTGCATTTAATTTTAGTGAGAATTTTTTGAATTGTTCCGGGTTTCTGACTCTCAGGAATATAAGAGGAATGTCATCTACTGAAATTTTCTTTTCCTGAATAGCCTGACATATTATATCAAGGTGGTTTAACACATTTTCTTCTGCAAAATTCACATCCTTCTCCTGAATAGCATCTTCAAAACACATGACCATAGATGTAACATAGTTCATATCTTTGGTCAGAATCTTTCCAATTATATTTTTTGTCGCGGGCATATATAAAGTTCCGCCAAGACAGTATTGAAGTAATTTTTTTTTCGTGTATTTATTAAACTCTACCGGTTCTTTAAAGAACTTAAAATCCGGATTATATTGATTGTGCTTCATGGTTTAAAACAAAATTAATAAACTATTTTTTTTGATTCTATATAATCAAGTTTCCCTTGTTCGAATAATTCAATATTATTGAAAGCTCCCTGAATCATACTTTTATATGATTCATAAGTAATTCCACTTATATGAGGAGTAAGGATTACATTATCCAACGTTAAAAGTTCATTTTCTTTGGGTATAGGTTCCTGTTCATAAACATCAAGTCCCGCTCCTCGTATGTGTCCGGATTTAAGGTTTTCTATAAGCGCCTTTTCATCAATTAACTTACCTCGGGAAGTATTGATAATAAAACTTCCCTTTTTCATCAATGATAGTTGAACAGCCCCAATCATTTTCCTGGTCTCTCTGGTAAAAGGGCAGTGCAAACTCACTATATCTGACATTTCTAAAACTTCCTGAAATGTTTTATAAGTAATTCCTAAATTTTTTTCATCTTTTTCATACAGTCTGTTTCTCTTATAATAGATTATATTGATCCCAAAGGGTCTCAGCATTTTTGATACTAAAATCCCGATATTACCCAGACCTATAAGACCTATGGTTTTATTCTTTAATTCAAAATTACGGATTCCTGACTCATGTTTTTTCCAAATTCCTGACTTCAATAACGTATTTATGTTAGTCAGGTTTTTTGTAACGGAAAGAATCAACATAACAGCATGCTCTGCAACACTTTGTGAGTTAATTCCTTCATTGACATATATTGGGATATTCTTTTCCTTCAATAATTGAATATCTAAAGAATCTAACCCGACACCTGTTCTTTGAATCATTTTTAATTGGGGAGCCGCATTGATTATATCTCTGTCAATTTTAATTCTGCCTCCAACAATGAAATAATCAGCACCGCTGGCTTTTTTAATAATACACTCCTTTGAAGCTTCATCTATTGATATAACTTCAAAACTACTCGGTATCACAGAATGTACAATATCAAGTAACGGTTTCGTATAATAATTTGTTAGTAGAATTGAGGGCATAAGTGACTTTTACAAACAAGAAAAACAGTTTTTTATAATCCTATATGACTTTGCTACAACAGTAAATTACTTAAAATCAAATAATTAATAATATTGATAAAAATAACACTATTATTTCAAACGCGCGCCTACACTGACTATTATATAAATTTACAATAGTTAATACTTGACTTACTATATTGAAAATCAATTATATACTCATTGCAACAAAGTCAGTCTATTATATAGAAATTCTGTAAATAAGGAATACTAAACTTTTGATATTGCTTATTATGATCCTGTTCCTTAATTTCTTGCAACAAACAAGTATATTCTCATAATGAAAGCGTATAAAATCCATTATAAATAAGGAATAAGTCTAATTAAACATATCAAAAAATATCTTTATTCTATTTCTTATTCTTAGGGTTGATCAATTTAATTTATCTGATTTCTTAATTATTTTGCGCTCTCAAAATCAACCGACATATCATGTCAACTTCCGGCTCTGACAGGTCATAATAAAGCGGCAAACATAATACCCTGCTTGCTATATCATCTGTAACGAGCATACTAAGCTCGGGCAAATAAGGTAATGTTTTAGCTAAAGACGGGTAAAAATACCGTCTTGTAAAAATCTCCTTATCTTCTAATTTCGACTTAATTTTAAACAACAATTCTTCACTTTCTAAAACCAGCGGATAATACGCATAATTAAGATTAGCCCCCTGATGCCATTTTGGCTTATAAGCTTTCAATTTTCTTAATTTTTCATCAAAATGCTCCGTCAGCTCTTTTCTTTTATTATGGATAGCTTCAATATGATTCAGATTTACCAGACCCATGGCGGCATGAAACTCAGAGTTTTTACCATTTATTCCTAATTCCACAAACGCTTCGGAACCCTTGAAGCCAAAGTTACGAATACGAGCTAATTTTTTCAAAAGACCGGCATTTTTTGTAACCAAAAGACCACCTTCTGCCGAGTGGTAAAGTTTGGTAGCATGTAAGGAGCAGGTGGTAATATCACCGTATTCAAAAACAGATATTCCATTCACGTTTACCCCAAAAGCGTGTGCTCCGTCATAGATTATTTTCAAATGATGCTTCTTAGCTATTTTTTCTATGGCTACTACATCGCAAGGATTTCCATACACGTGAGTTGCCAGAATTGCCGTGGTTTTCTCAGTAATAGCCTGCTCTATTTTTGAAGCGTCTATATTCAACGTCTCCTTATCTATATCAACAAAAACAGGGCTACACCCTTCCCAAACGATTGTGCTTGTCGTAGCAACAAAAGAAAACGGGGTAGTAATAATTTCTCCTTTTAAATCCAACGCTTTAATAGCCATTTGCAAAGCCACGGTTCCGTTGGTAACAAACAGCAAATGCTTTACGTTCAGATAAGCTTTCAGCCTTAGCTCCAGCTCATTTGCCAACGGCCCCATATTGGTGAGCCATTGCCGCTTCCATATTCCCTGTAGGTATTGTTGGTATTCCTCTAGCGGAGGAAGAAATGGTTTGGTAACAGGTATCATTTTACGAGATTTTTCTTCACCTTGAACTATTCCAGCTTTTAATTCCGGTTTTTCCCTATTGTTATTTCCGGTATAGTACCCATTTAAAATTCCTGCAAATTTACCATTCGTTTAAATTTTTCAGATTGGTCAAACAATTCCGAAAAAGAACCGGTTTGTTTGATAGCCCCCTTATCTAACAATACAATTACATCAGCATTTCGAATCGTGGATAACCTGTGCGCCACAATTAAAAGGGTATAATTGCCTTTCAGCTTGTCAATATTTTCCTGGATGGATTTTTCCGTCTCGGAATCCAATGCACTGGTGGCTTCGTCTAAGACCAAAATGTCAATGTCTTTGTAAAGCTCACGGGCAATAGAAAATCTTTGCCGTTGTCCCCCGCTTAAATTAATACCGCTGTTTCCCAGCATGGTTTTTTCCTTCTCCGGCAGGGTGTCCACGAAATCCGCTATGGCTGCCTTCTCTAAGGCAGCATGAAACCGCTTTACATTTGCTTCATCGGGTTCGGCCCAGAAGGTAACATTATTAAAGATGGTGTCGTTAAAGATCACCGGCTCCTGGGTGATATAGCCAATCCGTTGCTGAAAGGATTCCTTATTCAAATCACTAATGCTGATATCATCCACGTAAATATTGCCGGAATCAAGGGGCATTAACCCCGCAATCAGGTTGACTAATGTCGTTTTTCCGCTACCGCTCTCCCCCACAAAGGCAACGGTCTGGTTTTTGCTAATGCTCAGGCTGATATCATTAATGATATTCCGGTCTCCGTAATTAAACCCGGCATGTTCAATCCGGATGCGGTCATTAAACCGGCTAAACCGTACCTTACCGTCGGTTCCCACATTCGCTTCCAGATATTCCTGAAAATGGGTCATATTATCCATGGAACCGGAAACCGCCAGGAAATTATTGTAATAGCTTTGCATCATCACCAAAGCGGATAATGCCCGGTAAAAAAACAACAGGCTCACTAATATAGCGCTTAGGGTTCCGTTCCATAAGGTAACTTCTAAGTAGATGACCGCACACACCACCAGGATCAAGAGGGGTTCCCGGGTAGCGGTTACAATACCGTTAAGCCGGCCGATTCTTTTATTGTTATGCTCAAGCTCATGAATGGTATTAATGAGCTTGGTATTGAACTTAGTCAGCGATCCGCTCGCTTTTAAATATTTAAAATTGGCTACATACTGGATAATCAGTCCCTGGTACTGATTATTGCCGGATGTCAGTCGCCTTGATGCCTGTTTGGTTCTTTTATAAATCGTCCGGAACAAAAAGTTGGTAACAATGCCTCCTGCGGAGATTAATATGGCAAACTGGCTGTTGACAAAGAAGGCAAAAGACATATATATCATCACCAGGACAAATTGCTGGATCGTATTAAAATAGTGGGCATAGGCCTGGGACATCTTGTTCACTTCGCCGGAAAGCGTATTTTGTATCCTACCCGAATCCGAATTGACAAATGACTTATAGGCAAGCCGGGTAAAAAGCCGGGTAAGCAACATCCTGATCCTTAAAATAAAAAGCTGCCGAACTGAAACTTCATAAAAGCTGTTGATAAACATAGCGGCTCCTTTTAACAGGAAAAAGCAGCAAATCACCATTAAGATATTGGGCAGGGAGATGGAAACGCCAATATTATGAAGCATTTTTATTAAAAAATCAAGATTCCCCATGGAATGCTCCGCCTTTTGAGCAGGATCGGCCATTTGCAATAAAGGAAGAAACATGGCCAAGCCGAAGCCATCCATAAAACCGATACCGAGACTAAGCATGATGCGGATAAATACCCGGTAGCCTAAGCGTGCATAAAAAAAAGAAAAGCTCGCTAAGTACTTTTTAAAAAAATCACTGATAACCGGCACAATATAATTGTTGTATCATAAATAAATAAAATCAGGGTCAAATACGGAACGACAGCAAACGATACTTTCATGCTACAGACTAAACATTCTCATGCCGTAAGCATCCAAATCCTTTTTAGATTCCTACGGAATGACAAAAGAATAAGATATAACATCGCACCACCACCTTGTCATGCTGTAAGCATCTAATCTTTCTCCTCCTTGCAAAGCAAAACCTCCAATATATTCCCCGGAGATTTCTCGACTACACTACGTTCCGCCCGAAATGGCGACACAAACCACCCTGTCATGCTGTAAGCATCTAATAGATTCCTACGGAATGACAAAGCGGTGTATAAATCAATTCTCTATTTTTCCCTATTCATTTTCCACTGTCATGCTGTAAGCATCTATCAGACCCCGCACCATGAAAATCTAAAACCTATAAGACAGTCCAAGCTCCCACAGGTTAGACGGGTTCTTCACAATGGAAGCCTGCGCACCGAGGGTGATTGCAAAATGTTTGCTGAACTGGTATCCGAATAAGGGATTGATGCCGATACCGGTCTTTAAGGTACCTTCCTGTGCTAAGCCAAGGTTAAACTCGAAAAAGAGATTGCTGTTGGGTTTGGGGTTGTCTAAGATATACACCCGGTAACCCACCATCAGGAAAAGAGAGGAGGTATTATTGAATTTACCTTTATCAAGGCCGTCAAAAAATCCGCCCCCCGTATTATTGGCGGGCAGGTGGGTGGCTTTTGCCGTAATCAGGAAGCCGTTTCCTTCCTCGTCTTTTGTAGGCAGAATCCATTTGATATTACCGCTGATGCCGGCTCTTTTGAAATCCACTCTTGAGATGCCGCCCACGCCAATCTCGAAATGGGATTTGGGCTGATAAGCAGCTTGCTGGGCATCCAAACCGGTTTGTGCAGATGCGGGGGTTTGCAATAAGAATGCACCGGCCGCTAATAAGAATAGCTTTTTCATAATTGTAATTGTAGTTTGTTAATAATCGGTTTTTAAATATTAAAAAGTTAAGGGGTTAAAAAATTAAAAGGTTAAAAGGTTAAAAATAAATCTTTTGGGCTGATAATCAATTTTAAAGGTTGAAGCGCTTGTCATGCTGTAAGCATCTATATGCCCTATCCTCGTTCAAAGCGCTTTTAGATTCCTGCGGAATGACAATGGGATGTACTCATGCAAGCTCCCTGCCGTCGCGCTTGTCGAAGCACTTCAAAACTCCAGGCGCTTGTCATGCTGTAAGCATCTACACGCCTCTACACTCGTT
>CAZUSO010000010.1:0-61558 GCA_964622775.1 uncultured Taibaiella sp.
GCCGTGCAGGCATTGAAAGCAACGGGATTGCCAAATTCCCGATGGAGCATTTGTCCCAGGGCATGTACATTCTGAAGTACCAGGATGATGTGACAACACAGACTATCAAGGTGAACAGGAAGTAGTGTGAGGAAACGATAAGGTTGTTTCATAAAGCAAAGCCGTCCCGGATTAATTTTCGGGGCGGCTTTGCTTTATGGACAATTGGTAATTGTCAATGGAAAATGAATGAGGGGGGAAAGGACATTCACTGAGCCGGGAACGCCGGATGGAGCGGTGGGTGAGCACACCACGGCGGGAGCGATGTATGAAGCTAATAATATTTGTTGTATTCTGATCACCGTTTCCGCTATTGAGGATTTAGTTTCCGTTTAACAAGACAGCGCTTCCACCGGACAAGACAGACTTTCCATGTCCCAGGTTTTAGTTTCCATTTAACAAGGTAGAGTTTCCGTGTCCCAGGCTTTCATTTCCATTTAACAAGATAAAGTTTCCGTGTCCCAGGGTTTCATTTCCATTTAACAAGGTAAAGTTTCCATGTCCCAGGGTTTCATTTCCGTTTAACAAGGTAGAGTTTTCATGTCCCAGGGTTTCATTTCCGTTTAACAAGGTAAAGTTTCCGTGTCCCAGGCTTTAATTTCCATTTAACAGGGTAGAGTTTACATGTCATAGGCTTTAGTTTCCATTTAACAAGAAGAAACGCCGAATGGGGTGGTGAGTGAGGGCTTGCACCACGGCAATAAACCGGAGTATGCTATAATAAACTCAGGCTATAATGCTGTCTGCTACACGCGCTCCATCCAAGGCAGCGGAAATAATGCCTCCGGCATAGCCGGCGCCCTCCGCGCAGGGGTAAAGCCCCTTCACCTGCGGATGTTGCAGGCTAATGGCATCCCGAGGGATGCGGACAGGTGAAGAGGTGCGCGACTCCGTGGCCACTACGATAGCTTCTTCTGAAAAATATCCTTTCATCTTTCTCCCGAATGTCTGAAAGCCGGCGGCCAAAGCAGCAAAAACTTCCTTAGGCAGCGCTTCATGAAGTAATGCGCTATTAATTCCTGGCAGATAGCTGCAATCGGGTAGGGTAGCCGATAATTTTTTCGCAACAAAATCCGTTATCCGTTGCGCGGGTGCCACCAGATTTCCGCCGCCGGCTTCCCAGGCCCGGCGTTCTGTCATTTGCTGAAAATGCATCGCCGCCAGGTTACCCTTTAATCCGTAACGTGCAAAATCTTTTTCATCCACGGTTACCACTATTCCGGAATTGGCATAAGGGTTGTCACGCTTGGAGGGTGACCAGCCATTTACAACCAATGCTCCCGGTTCAGTGGCTGCCGGAGCAATGATACCTCCCGGACACATGCAAAACGAAAATACGCCACGCCCCTGCTCCTGGCTCACCAAACTATAGGCTGCCGGAGGTAACCCGGCATTTCGCGTGCTGCCCGGTTCCTCATGATACTGAATGCAGTCAACCAGGTTCTGGGAATGTTCGGCACGAACGCCTAATGCAAAAGGCTTAGGCTCAATCTCTATTTTCTTTTGATCTAATAATTCAAAAATATCCCTTGCTGAATGCCCTGTGGCCAATATCAGATTGTCACAGGCGATATGATCCCGGTCGTTAACGACAATACCTTTTAAGACATCATGCTCAAGAATCAGATCCGTCAGTTTGCTATGAAATAAAACCAATCCGCCGCAGGAGATGATAGCCTCCCGCATGGCGCTGATGATACCCGGCAGTTTGTTGGTTCCGATGTGCGGATGCGCTTCGCACAAGATACGCTCATCGGCTCCGAAATAGTGGAACCATTGCAGGCTGCGCATGACGTTGCCGCGCTTTGTGGATCGGGTGTATAATTTGCCGTCGCTGTAGGTACCGGCCCCGCCTTCTCCGAAACAGTAATTGGATTCCGGATTAACGATGCCTGATTTATTGATTGCTGCCAAATCCCGCCGGCGTTCCCGGACATTTTTACCGCGCTCAATGATAACCGGCTTAAGTCCTCTTTCGATCAGGCGTAGCGCAGCAAACAATCCGGCCGGGCCGCAGCCCGCAATCAGCACCTCCTTCTTATTATGCACATTCTGTAGTTGCGGTGTAAATGCAAAAGCATCGGCAAAGGGCTCGTCTATAAAAACACGAACCCGCAACTGAACGGATATGTTACGGCTGCGCGCATCTACGGAGCGGCGTAAAGTCTGTATGGCCTGAATGCGGTCCGGCTTGATTTGCAGCATGGCGGCCGCTTTCCGGCGCAGTATATTATCCTGTAGCGAATCCTGCAGCGCAAGCTTCAGCGAAATGTCCTGTGGCATAGCTGCAACAAAAGTAATGGCTTTTATTTTCCGGAAGCTAAAAAAGCGTTTTGGGAGCGTGGTGTATATGGGTGATTGGTGGTCAGCGACAAGAAATTACCGCATTTACAAGACTGCTAAAATTTTTTCCATTTGCGCCCCCCGCGATCCTTTTACCAGAATCAGGGCATGACTTACCGGATGTTCCTGAAGAAACTGCACAGCAATATCCGCATCTTCAAACCATTGAAAATTATGGCGGGTAGCGCTAAATTCTTTTCCAACCAATATTACATTTTCAAAGCCCAGTTGTACCGCCAGGTCGATGAGCGCCTGATGCTCTGCATGCTCAGCGTTTCCCATTTCTTTCATCGAACCCAGCATCAGCCACTTTTGTTCTGCCTCCATGCCGGCAAGATTCTGCAAGGCAGATTTCATACTGGCGGGATTGGCATTGTAGGCGTCGGAAATAATCCGGTTAGCGCCTTTGAGAATGAGTTGAGAACGGCTGTTGGAAGGGGCATAGCTTTCAATGGCTTTTTTGATTTCATCTATCACCATGCCAAAATAATGGCCGACGGCAATTGCGGCAAGCACGTTCGGTAAATTATACTCGCCCACTAATTTTGTGTGGATAGTCGTTTCCATTCCTGCGCTCAAAACGGCTACCTGAAGGAAAAACCCATCGGTTAAGGCCCGTCCGGTGATTTGGGCATTAGCGCTGCCGTAAGTTACCTGGTGCTCAATGCCCGTTGACATTTTCTCCAGATAATCCAAATCTGCACAGCGGAAGATGCTGCCTTCAAACTTCCGGATAAAGTCATAGAGTTCTCCTTTAGCTTTGCGTACGCCTTCAATACCGCCAAAGCCTTCCAGGTGTGCTTTCCCGCAATTCGTAATCAGGCCGTAACCGGGTAACGCGATTTCGCAGTATGTTGCAATTTCGCCCTGGTGATTCGCCCCCATTTCTATAATTGCCATCTCCGTATCGCTGCTGATCTTTAGCAGGGTAAGCGGTACTCCGATGTGGTTATTCTGATTGCCTTCCGTTGCGAGTGTATGGTATTTTGCTGATAATACCTGCGCAACTAATTCTTTGGTTGTGGTCTTTCCGTTGGACCCGGTGATAGCAATAACCGGAATGTTTAATTGTAAACGATGGTGCTTAGCCAACTGTTGCAAAGTGGTCAATACATTCTGCACAAAAAGAATACGAGGATGCGCATCAAAAAGCGCTTCATCCGCTATCACCCAGGCTGCACCTTTTTTCAAAGCCTCTAAAGCAAACTGATTGCCATTGAAACTGGGGCCTTTCAGGGCAAAAAACAAATCACCCTGCTTAATGCTCCGGCTGTCTGTACAAACAGAAGGATGCTTCAGAAACAGATCGTATAATTCGGGAATGGTTATGGTATGCATCTTTCAAAGTCGGTTGAACACAAAAATAAGCTATGCGGAACGATTCAAACCAGAATAATTTTTTAGAAAATGGAAATGGAGCATGGACGCATAGGCTGCATATTGTCCATTATCACCTGTCAATTTATGGAAGGTTTTGTGATCTACAGTGTATTCCCTGAAAAGGCACATCCCCCAAATATCGTACCTGTGAAGCTGTCTGTACGGTAAAAGATATGAGGTCACGACCAAAGAAATTCCAAATTGCAAAGCAGTTTGATTAGAATTTCCGGGTGGAGCAATCTCCGGTTGCGTTTGGAATAGCGTCCCCTTACAACCCGCCTGGGGGATTGCTCCGTTTCATTAAAACCATATAGCGCAGCGAAATGATTTTAATTTCGATCGTTATGTCACACTTTTGGCTGTCCCTCCCCCTCAGGCGGTGCTACAATGACAACTAACTTTGACCTTACTCCGTGTTGTGACGTTACGATTGACTCTTCACTTACAATGAAAGTGGCGGGTTGACATCAAAGGGGTTAATGTCATTGTAGTGTGGCAATTTGTGTCGCCTCGCCCTGAAATGTATTTCCTGCGAACAGGTGTAAAATATTATCTTTGTTGCTGACAATTCATTGGAGCATTGAATGAAAAAAGTATTTCCGGCCATCGTTATATTTATCTCGCTGTCTTTGCTGGGGCTGATGTATTTTCAATTTTCCTGGATCAAGAATGCCGTTATTGTTCAAAAGACAAAATATCAAAACCAGGTCGAAAATTCGATCAATGATATACGGAAAGATTTGCTGAATCGCGCTATTGAAATTTATGGATTCAACCCGGATTATGCCAATCTCACTGATGATGCGGCGGGAAATTTTTTCTGGCAAAATATAACGGCTATCGAACCCAATGAGATCAATGCAATTATCAGAACGCAGTTGAAGAAAAATGATATTACACTGGATTTTGAATTTGCCATTGTGAATCAGTTAGACTTTATTTTGAAGCGGTCGCCGGGTTATTCTAAAAATGACATTACTCAATCGTTTAAGCGCAATTTATCCGGCGATGGTAATTTTGTCCTTTATCTGTATATCAAAGAACCTACTAATTTCATCTGGGGGCGCCTGTGGTGGACTATTGTAGCTTCCATACTGTTTTCGGTGATTATTGTAACTGCATTTGTGCTGACTGTAGGTACAATTTTCCGGCAAAAAAAGATATCGGAAATAAAGACGGATTTTATCAATAATATGACGCATGAATTTAAGACGCCGCTGGCAACCATATCTCTGGCGGTTGGGGCGCTCAATACCAAAAAGGTGCAGGAAGATCCCGAAAAGTTGTCTTATTTCGCCGGTATTATCCGGGATGAAAATACGCGCATGAATAAGCAGGTGGAAAAAATATTGCAGGCTGCAAAATTAGAAAGTAATGAGCTGGATTTGAATCTACAGCCGGTAAATGTTCATGAAGAAATCACAAAAGCTGCCAATAATATATTACTGTCCATCAATCAGCGAAACGGAAGCCTGATTCAAAAGCTCAACGCAAAGCAGTATGTGCTCAATTTGGATGAGGTGCATTTTACCAACCTGATTAACAACCTGCTCGACAATGCCGTAAAATATTCGAGTGAAAAACCGTTGGTACGGATTGAAACCTTCAATCCTACTCCATCGAACATAGTCATAAAAATCAAGGATAACGGAATCGGTATGTCGAAAGACACCCAGTCGCGTATCTTTGAGAAATTTTACCGTGCGCATACCGGCAATATTCATAATGTAAAAGGTTTTGGACTGGGGCTTAGTTATGTTAAAACTGTGGTGACCGCACATCAGGGTAAAATAAAGGTAGAGAGTGTGCCCGGGAAAGGTTCCACCTTTATCGTAGATCTGCCTTTGTTAAAATCCTGACTTGCCCGGTGGGGTTGCTTAAACCTTTAGCGTAGATTTATTTCTAAAGCGCTAATTTCATGGATTTATTGATCTATTATAAATGTTATACAATATAAATATATACAAATGAGAAACTTAACAGCCTTAATATTATTAGCCCTTACCGGATTATTTACCCTGAATACTGTGCATGCCCAGGATGCAAAAGCAAAGAGTATTCTGAATAAAGTAAGTGCAAAAATGAAAACGGCAAAAACCCTGAAAGCTGATTTTTCGCTGGCGATGAAAGATGCCAAAGGCAGTGTGGGTCAGACTATTTCCGGCGTGTTTATGATGAAAGGCAATAAATACCGGGTAAATGCCGGCGCACAGGAAATCATTTGCGACGCTAAAAGCGTTTGGACCTATCTGAAAAAAAACAACGAGGTGCAGATTGCCACATTTAATCCTGATGAGCAGGCTATCTCTCCTGCAAAGCTGTTTTCCGGTGTTTATGAAAAAGAATATAGCTATAGCTATAAGGGCAAAAAAACATTCAACGGGAAATCCGTTGATATGATTGAACTAAAGCCCAAAGGCAATATGGACATTAGCCGTGTAGAATTGTATGTAGATCCATCCGGGAATATATCCGGCGGCAATATCTTTGAAAAATCCGGCAATTTTTATACATACACCATTTCGGGTATTACGCCCAATGCGGCCGTTTCCGATGCGCAGTTTACTTTTGATACTAAAGCGCATCCGGGCGTGGATGTTATTGATCTCCGGTAGAGGAAGATTAGGTGGTCAGATTACCGCTGTTGTTGGTGAAAAAACAATAACGGCGGTAAAGTAAAGCGTATCCCCACATATGCATGCCTTGCACAAAGAAATGTCCAAAGCCATCTTAATTCACTAAGGTAAGGGCATTGTACTTATTCCTCAGATCCAGACCACCTTCATAAACCGACTTTAAATTAATTAAATAGAACAGCCAGTCAGACACACATCTCAAATATATGTTTTGCCTGGAATCTTCATCTGTAGGGATGTCTCTTTGTATAAGATGCACCATTACATACTGATCTATTTTTGTCAATTGAACTTCTACGATACAATTGCCGGCAAACGTAAATGTTATAAAATCTTTGCCATTAGCAGCTAAAATTTTCCCGTTTTCTACCACATTCTGTGCATACCATGACCAAATGTAGGTATTCCCGGCTTCAAAGTTCTGGTATATGGAAAGGAGTTTGCCTGCCTTATCAAAATATGTTGCTCTTCTGAGAAACCATCTTTCTATCTCGGCGGCGACGGTCCAGGCATTATAAAGGGTGTGTAGTTCAGATTTAATGACTATCTTTTTTGTAAAAGTAGTCCAGTTGAAGTCTTTCATAATTTTATTACGCTGTCTTTATTATCTAAGTTTCGTTGTCCGGAACACATCTGTTAAATCCGTGTCCGTTATCTTTCAGCTTATACAAATCATAATTGTATCATTTGCTTGCCGGGGAAGACCAGGTTTAATTTTAATGTTCCGTTTAAAGTTGAAAAATCTTGTTGATTCATGGAAGGGAATTGTTGTTTTTAGTGTTCTTTTCGAATACAAAACCATGCTTTTTTGTTTCATCCAGGTGTTGCACAAGGAGCTTGGGTCGTTTAAATGATTTTGAAACACTGTACTGTTTTTATCTGATTTAATATTAGAAGATGGGGGAGCCGGGATCGCCTTTGATAACATTTTTTAAAATGATCATTGTTGGTTTTGCTAACGTACCAATTGCAGGTCACCTTTTTTTGAGTATTTATTTTCCTGCATATCTTTTAGCTGTATGAAATAGAAATAAGTACCTGCTTCACATGGCCTGTTTTTATAATAGCCGTTCCAGCCTGCATCAGGATCAGCAGTATAATAAACACATTCCCCGAATCGGTTATAGATGCGCAACATAAAATTTTGATAAAGACAGTTGGGTTGAATGATAAACTGATCATTAATATTATCCCCGTTGGGGGAAAATGCATTGGGTATGAATTTTAAGCAGGAACAATCTTCGTAGATCACTTGTACGGAGTCGTATAGTCTCCCACAGATATTATCGCTGTGTATGATATATAGACCTGCCTGATTTACCTCTGTGGTGCTGCCGACCGCTCCTGTATTCCATACCATCTCTGCTTCGGGGAAAGTATGGGCATGCAACGTTAGCTGCGCGCCTTCACAAATAAGGGTATCGGCCTCCCCGATGTTTATAAAAGGAGTTAACAAACTGATGTTTATGGTGTCTGAAGCGCTGCACGATCCCTTGGTAACCGTTACAAAATAAGTGCCTTCCTGAGTCGCGTTACAGGTTTGTGCCGTGGTTCCATTCTGCCATAGATAGGACGCTCCCTCAAGGGAAGCGTCCATCACTATAGTTGTCCCGGGACATAGGATAGTATCTGCTCCCAGGTCAAAAGACAAGTTTACCATGGTTACCCGTATCGTGTCAATCTGAACCTCACAGTTGTGGTAGCATGAGACCCAATAAGTTCCTCCGGTATGAATGTACTTTGCAGAACCCGTACTGCCGTCATTCCAGATATACTCCTCAAAGCCCGAGGGAGCAGGCAGCATAATGGAGTCGTCGGTAGCGCAAATTACAGTATCGTTTATGGTTCCGGGTATGGTATCCCTGTTAAAACCTGAAATAATATCTGAGCCGAAGCCATAACCATATACGTTCACCATACCGGGAAAGGGTGCCCAGGCTGGTTGGGATAATGCCATAGGGTCAAAATTACAGGCTGATCCGGCGGTATTAGGACTGTTAATAACACCAATATAAGGCTCATAGTTTCGTGCAACGTAAATTTTACCATCTTTCCCGTTTCTTAACCCGTAATAAAACAATGTATTGTCAATAACCGTCTTGCTGGAAAGGACAGAGGCTGCATTAGGGAATGCGGATAAGTCATATTGTGCCAGGCCTCCCACTTCTGCCGTAACATAAAGCTTGTTGTTATCCGGAGAAAAGCAAAACCCGTATCGGGGATAACCGGAAGAGGGTATCGTATCAAGAAATATAGTATTACTTACCATCCCTGTACCATTATTAAAAGAACCAATTTCAAACCCGTCTGGTAAAAGATTTGAAAACCCTATACCTAACGCAACCTTAGATCCGTCAGGTGATATTTTCATTTCCCCGCCACCTGTTGTACCTATCCAGGTGCCGGTGGAGCTGACCGGAAGATTGATGCCCGAAGCGTCAATCTTATAAGCTATGTATTCGTTCGTGTCACGTTTATGTGTAAGCAGCCAGGCATAGCATCCATGGCCTTTGGTAACGGCCATCAATTCGGTTAATGTGCTGTCTATAATAATATTTTTATACCCGGATAGCACATCACCAAGCCCGGCATTAAGGCTCATATCAATGATGGAATAGCGTAAATAGCCCGGATAAAGGGAGCTTATATCTTCCGTAGCGTCTAATGTGAAGAGGTAATATTGATCATCATTGCCGGGGTGCTGGACGATAATTACGCCCTGGGCTGCTGAGCCTGGCAGCCCGGCATAAGAAGGCCCGTTTCCTAAAATCCCCGAACCGTTAGGCATTATATTACCCGCAGCATTCCATATCTCATTACCGTTTGAATAAAAAAGTAAATTACCGGAAGCATCCGAAATGACGGCACAACCTTCGACACTCTCCATATTGCTTTGAAAAAAAGTTGGAGGGCTGGTAGCAAAGTCAAGCCCGTTTTGATGTCCAAACATCCAGAACCTGTCTGCTCCCTGCCCGTTGACGGTGCAATAGAAAAACAACAAAACAATAAAACCACCCCATCGCTTTTTCAGGAGATGGCTCCCGGCATGATATTGGTAATTTTGATGCCACCTGTTCGTGTGGGTTGTCGTATTCCTATATTCCTGTTTTAATATACCTATCATTTTTTTTAAAAAGCAGCGCTTTGTCCGGGTTGGACAATTGAAGAATGCAGATGTCATACTGGTGGCTTAATGGCTTCATATTCTGAAATTGAAAGACAACTTATTATAGACCGGATTATCATAACATTAGTTGGAAAACAGGCTATTATTCTTTTGAATGGCAGCTTTGAATTTGTGAATGGCAATGAAGCGTCCATTTTTGTCTGAACTCCGGGGTTTTATTCAGGATATTTAATTAATTACAGGACTATCTTACCAGGGTGAAGTCACCTTTGAGATACTGTGTCTTTCCCTGGTAATAAGACAGAAAGTAAAAATAAGTGCCGATTTCCGCCTTCATATTATTGTAAAATCCATCCCATGCCTGATTTGGTTCAGTAGCATTAAATATTTGTTGCCCCCATCGGTTAAATATTCTGAAAACATAATCTTTGACCTGGCAGTTATCGGAGAACTCCGGTTTATAAGTATCGTTTATTCCATCGCCATTCGGTGAAAAGGCTGTAGCCAGCCATGGGCGGCATTTACAGTTCTGCACTGTTATCTTTAAATCATCTTCCATTTCACAGTCCCCCGCTGTTATTTTTAATTTATAGGTGCCGGCATTCTTTACAGTGTAAACAGATGTAGCGTTGCCGTCCTGCCACAGATATATGGCGCCTTCTATATCCGGGGCGGTCAGTACCAGTTCGTCGCCCTCGCAGATCACCGTGTCATTGCCTAAAAACAAGCGATGGTCAAATGACGTAACAATAAAGGTATCTGTTTGGGGAAAGCATGGCTCATTGCTGGTTATCCAATATATGCCGGGCAATGTTACCACCATGCTGTCCGCCGTGCTGCCATCATTCCAGGTAAAGGAGGTGCCCTCTGTTACGGGCGCTTTTAATACTAACGGTTTTCCATCACATAGCCATCGCTTATGGGTATGGGAAACGGAACCTGTATCATGAATACCTGGGTGGATATACATAATATTAGGCAAGCCCAACTCACTGTTTGTACCCGGCACCAAAGCAACCGCTTCTGCGCCGGAAGTGTATTCGCAGGCTGTACCCTGCAAATCCGGTTTATTGATACAGCTTAAATGATTAAAGTCGCTAACATTAGCCAGGTATATTTTTTGATCAGGGCCGAGTTTTAAGGCAGCTATTAGATCTGTAGTAAGTAAAGTTTTAGATGCCCGGATGGCGGACAGTGTGGGTAAGCTGAGATCCAGTTGATACACCTGTGGGTCAGAATAATATAATTTGGTTTCATCCGGTGAAAAACAAATTCCATAAGGTGTCAGGGTATTACTGTCCAGTAACTGCGGGTTGGATACGACGCCTGTGGAAGTATTGAAGTCAAACAATTCAACTACATTCTTGATCCCGGGTGTGGGTAAAGGATCTCTTAAAGCTGCTGCAATTTTTTTTGTTGCGGGACCATAAACAAAACTACCCTGCGGACGGCTATAATAATATCCTAAAGTACTCGTAGCCGATAATACAGGATATGGATTTAAACCACTGGTGTCAATCCGGTAACTCTTAAAACTGATATCATTTTTATTATGTACGATAAGCCAATACTCGTTGCAATTCTCTCCCTGCACTACGATCATTTGTTCTGCCATGGAAGAGTCTATGATAATGCCTTTTTGAGTGGCTATTACATCGCCTATACCTCCGTTAGCACTCATATCTACTACAGTGTAAGAAAGATACCCACAGTAAGGTAATTCTGCATAACAACCTTCCGCTACGCGCCCGATAGTGAATATGAAATACTTACTGTTTTGCCCGGGCCAGGGCGCCGCTACTACCCCCTGTGTAGTGGATGTTGAAGGATCTGTTGGATCCAGGTTATTGCCATTGGGCATTATATTATGATTCCTGTCCCAAACAGCATTTTTATTGGTATAAAACAGCAACTGTCCGGAAGCATCACATTGAGTAGCTACACCCTCATTGGCAACGATATTACTATAAAAAGATACAGGACTGCCACTGGTAAAATCTAATCCTGCATTCGCACCAAACGTCCATATCTTTTCATAGCTGGTTTGACCATAATTATTGATAGCCGTTAATAAAGGAAGCACAATCATGCAGACACTCAATTTCCAAATTTTCCATTTCATTTTTTATATATTAAGCCTAAGTAGCATTATGTTTTATCGGGTCGGGCTTTAATCTGAGCCTTACCCAGGGAAAAATTATTACAGCCTCATCCTCATATTTTCAGATCAATACCTTATCATAAATGGCCGGTTTTCTCATATCAATACGTTTCTTGCCATCGAACACAGCCTGGATAACATTTGTATTAAACACCCGTGTAAATTTCACTAACAGACTTTTATCTGGTAGAAGGGGTTGGCGGCTATTACACCTACTTTTTGAATGGTGACTTTGAATTTGTGAATGGCAATTGTCATTAAAGCAAATGGCTTTTGCCAAAAAATAAATCACGATCACTTGCTTTTTCTTTTAATCGTGTGAGGCTTTTACAGAAAAGACAGCTCAGGACTCGGGTTGGTGAATTGGCTTTTCGTTTTTATATAACTACTTTTGCTCCGATTATTGATTCCTTCAACATTGATTAAATGGCCCAAATAGGAAACCGGCTGCTGGAACTCGAAACGCTTGAGCAAATCGTTTTACAGCAGGAGCCCGTCCAGCTTTCAGCAACCGCACTCGATGAAGTTGCTCAGTCTTTTCATTTCTTAGCAGACTTTTCAAAAGATAAACTGATCTATGGGATCAACACCGGCTTCGGGCCGATGGCGCAATACCGTATTGAGGAAGAGGATCGCATGCAGCTTCAACTGAACCTGATTCGCAGTCATTGCAGCGGAATGGGCCAGTTGCTTTCCCCGCTGCAAACGCGGGCTACGGTGTTGGCACGCCTTAATACCATGATGCGTGCCTATTCGGGTGTGCATCCTTACACGGTTCAGTTAATGACTCAGTTGATGAATGCTGATGCCTATCCCTGCATTTATCAGCATGGCGGGGTTGGCGCCAGCGGCGACCTGGTACAGTTGGCACACCTTGCGCTGGGCCTGATCGGTGAAGGCAATTTTTGGTTTAAAGGGAAAGTGGTTCGTGCGGAAACGGTTTTTGAAACGCTGAATATTGCCCCTTTGAAGATTCATATCCGGGAAGCCTTATCGCTGCTGAATGGCACCTCTGCCATGACGGGAATCGGCGCTATCAATGTGATTCACGCACGCAAGCTGCTAACGGGGCAAATCCTTTTTTCATTAATGGTGAATGAGATCATGGAAGCCTATGATGATCATTTTTCCGAAGAGCTGAACGGCGTTAAATTGCATAAAGGCCAGCAAACCGTAGCGGCGGCAATGCGGGCTATTTCCAAAAACAGCAAGCTGATGCGTAAGCGTCATGAGTATTTGTATGAAAAGAAAATTACCGAAACGGTATTGGAAGATAAAGTTCAGGAATATTATTCCCTGCGCTGCGTGCCGCAGATTTTAGGCCCGGTGTATGATACCATTGAATTTTCAGCGCAGATTATTACCCAGGAGCTGAACTCGGTCAACGATAATCCGGTGATCGACTACCGGAATAAAAATATTTTTCACGGCGGAAATTTCCACGGCGACTATGTGGCTATTGAGATGGATAAATTGAAAATAGCCGTCACTAAATTATCCATGCTTGCCGAGCGGCAGCTTAATTTCCTGCTGAATCCGGCATTGAACAAAAAGCTTACGCCCTTTATCAATAAAGGCATATTAGGGTTGAACTTCGGCGTGCAGGGTATTCAATACCCGGCTGTGAGCAATGT
Source organism: uncultured Taibaiella sp. (assembly GCA_964622775.1). Taxonomy (GTDB): domain Bacteria; phylum Bacteroidota; class Bacteroidia; order Chitinophagales; family Chitinophagaceae; genus CAZUSO01. The sequence goes on from CAZUSO010000010.1 coordinate 13,321, forward strand.
GGCGGAAAACCAGGCCATGAGCAATCCGGTTTATATTCACAGCATACCCAACAATAACGACAACCAGGACATCGTGAGCATGGGCACGAATGCCGCATTGATGTGTGCCCGTGTTATTGAAAATACCTTCGAAGTATTGTCCGTGCACGCCCTGGCTATTATACAAGCGATAGCATACAAAGACTTTTCCGACAGGCTTTCTCCTGCTACACGATGGATGTATGATGAGCTGAGCGCTTTGGCTCCTGCATTCCGGGATGATACGCCCGCTTATGAGCGTTTACAGAAAATAAAAGAATGGCTGATGAAGACCGAAGTGGGCGAGAAGATGAAAAAACTACTCGGGTTTGAATAAAGTTCCCGTTTAGTTGCTCAGTTTTTCGTCATCTCCTTCCAAGGGTCGCTTTCTCCTTCCAGACGGTGGCCTTATGACTGCGAAAATTCCGACAGCATTTGGAATAGTGTCACCCTTCATGCCGTCACTTCACAATGCCCGGGAGATTTGGCTTCGCCTATTTTCAATTCCCACTTCATTAAAATCACTTTGCTGCGCTATATAATTTTCCTATTTCAAATAATAGTACGCTCGAAATGGCATGGCACTTTTTGTCGTACTAACAACCGTATAAGTACGACAATTTCGGATGCATTTCATCATTTCAAATTACCTTCCGCATCTGCTTCCACAACCACATAACCTAATTCTTTCAGTTTGTCGGCGAGGCGCGCCTTGTCCCCTACCAATAAGATTGTCATATCCTTAACCGGCCGGATATTCTTTCTTGCCAGTTGGGCAAAATCGGCAGTGGTTATTTTTTTCAGCACTTCATTTTGAAGCTGAGGGTAATTGCCGGGTAAGTTATAGGTGAGGATATTACTGAGGAAAGCGGCTTTCTGAAAACCGGTCTCATATTTCCGAGCCTCGCTTTGTGTCATGGAATTTTGCGTAAAGGTCAGTTCCTCATTGGAAATACCTTCACTACGGAATTTTTCAATGATGTGTATGATGTCGGTTAATGCACTGTCAGTAGGTTCTGCTTTGATGCCTGCGCTGAAGATATAATCGCCGGTGTATTTATCTCCGTTAAAAGCAGAACGTGCGCCGTAGGTCCAGCCTTTCTCTTCCCGGAGATATAGGTTCAGCCGGCTGTTGAATGCACCGCCTAAAGGATAGTTCATCACATTGCTGCGATAAAACTCTCCGGTGGCATCATAAGGCATATTGCTCACAAAACCTACCCGGAACTCGGTTTGTGCCGCGCCCGGTACATCTACGAAAATAACTTCCGGTTTTCTATCGCTCACCGGTGGTGGCGGAGCCGGTATTTGCACCTGTGGTAAAATAACGGTATTCGTTTTCATTTTTTGCAGGAAAGATAATTTGGGCAACAGGTCTTCCTTAGTCACATCGCCTACCACAACGATGTCTGCATTCTGAAGCGAAAAATAATCTTCATAGTACTGTTGAATATCGGCAAGCGTAATATCGGCTAATGTTTTTTCTGTACCCATAGCCGGCAGTCCGTAAGCAGTAGCATTGCCATACAGCAGCCTTTCAAATGCAGTGCTGGCAATATAGGCCGGGCGGTTCAGTGCGTTCTTTGCACTTTCAATAGCCTGCTTTTTATTCCGGTCAAAATCTTCCTGAGTGAATACGGGGTTGAGCAAACGCTCCTGCAACATTTCAAGGGTAGCATCTAAATTCCTGGCCAGGCTGCGTATTCTTACCGATGTTTTATCGCTTCCGGCCGAGATGGAAATGCTGCTGCCCAATTGATCTAAAGCCATGGAAAATGCTTCGGCGGAATAATTTTTAGTATCCTCGTTCATCATGGAGGCAAACAGGTTGGCCAGTCCGTTCTTATCCACCGGCTCGGCCAGTTTGCCACCTTTGAACTGCATAATGATATTAATGGCGGGAATTTCTTCGGTAGTAGCGCCAATAACGCGTGCAGTGCCAGCCTTTCCTTCCCAGTATGCAGGCGCATTGACCACCACGGCCGGCCCTGCGTCAGGCATCTTGTTCCGGTCAAACTGATCTTTTGCCTTGATATATTTTAACTGACCATAGCCATAATCAGGAGCGATATAACCCTCTTGACTTACCGTATAATTGTCTTTGCCCGCCGGGTTAGCGGAACCATCCTGAGTGAGCACGCTGAGTATGACGGCATGTTTACCCTTTATATACTGCCGGTACACACGCATGACATCTTCCTTAGTAACCGTAGTATAATCTTTCAGCATCTTACTGATATAATTGGCATTACCGGTGAAGGTATAGAAAGAGGCAAGTTGAGAAACCCGGCTGGATATGCTTTCCAGGCCATACACGATATCAGCTTCCTGCGAGTTGATAAACTTTTTGATATCTTCATCCGATATGCCTTGTGTTTCAAATTCTTCAAAACTGCTCCGAATAACTTTTTCAATGTCTGCCAGTTGCTGACCCGGATAGGGCGTTACGCTGATGGTAAATTCGCCGGCAAGCTCGGAGGTGCTGTTGTATGCAACTGCATTGACCGCAATATTTTTCTTGACTAAATTTTTATAAAACAGCGAGTTTTTACCCTGCCCGATGATCTCCGCTAAACAATCCAATGCAGGTTCGTCATTGCTGTACTGCGGCGGAACGGGAAACACCATGCGCAGCATAGGCAGCTTGGCATAATTGTCGGTCATGGACACATAACGATCTTCCGACAGCACCGGCAAGGCCAGCCTGACGGGAGATACTTCCGGGCCTCCGGGAATAGAACCGAAATATTTTTCCACCCAGGCAATTGTTTGTTTAGGATCTACATCGCCGCCAATAGTAAGCACTGCATTGTTGGGGCCGTACCAGCGCAGGAAGAAATTTTTCAAATCCTGCACATTCACGCGGTTCAGATCTTCTACATAACCTATAGTGAGCCAGGAATAAGGATGGCCGTAAGCATACAGGTTTCGCGCGGATACTTCATTAACCAGGCCATAAGGCTGATTGTCGTAACGTTGTCCGCGTTCATTTTTCACGGTAGCTCTTTGAACTTCAAATTTTTCCTGAGTTACGGCGTCCAATAAAAACCCCATGCGATCTGCTTCTAACCACAGCATTTTTTCAAGCTGGTTAGCCGGTACCGTTTCAAAATAATTGGTACGGTCGCGGTTGGTGGTTCCGTTAAGGGTACCGCCTGCCTCGGTGATAATCCTGAAATGTTGCTCATCGGCCACATTATCGGATCCCTGGAACATCATGTGCTCAAAAAAGTGGGCGAATCCGGATTTGTTGATCTCTTCCCGTGCCGAACCTACGTGGTAAGTAACATCCACATGCACAATCGGGTCGCTGTGGTCTTCATGAATAAGTACAGTCAGGCCGTTGGGCAAGACATATTTATCATAAGGAATGACGATTTCATCCCCGCTTTTCTTAACAGACTCTACTAATTTGGCCTGTCCGGCGGCTGTATTGCTCATCATGCTGACCGGTAAAATGAGGGAAGCCAGAACAAGTTTCTTCATATTGCTTCGAATTGGTTTAATACTACCATGACTAAATAAAAGGGAAAACGGGTAAAGTTCTAAAAATTAATCGGCTAAAACAAAGATTTGATTAACTTGCTTCGCCTTGTTTGTTCGGGATGTTTTTTATGCGTGCCTTAAAATGGATATTATATACCAGCATATTTGCAGGAATCTGTGCAGTGGCGTTCAGTATAGCCACAGAGCAGTTGCTCCTGCAACAAATACCGCCTGTCGGTACGCCGCTGCATGGTTTCATATTCGGAAATACCCTGCTGGTTTACAATTTGCATTACGGCATAAAAAAAATCCCGCCGGGAATTTCAGACCGGGCGGACTGGGCGCACCGCTATCCGTATGTACATCCTGCGCTGATTGGACTGAGCCTTCTCCTGTCGGGAATCTGCCTTTTTTATTTACCCTTTAATGTGTTATTGGTGAGTCTGTTGCTGGGCGTACTGTCATTAGGTTATTCCCTGCCTGTATTGCCTTTTAAAAATAAAAAACGGCTTAAAGACTGGGGACTGCTGAAGATTTTTTTACTATGCTTTGTCTGGGCTTGTGTTACGGTGATCATCCCTATGATCTACTGGCAAAAAAGATTTGATCATTATCAGGTAGAGTTCCTCCTGCGGTTTGTGCTGATGATGCCATTGTGCATCGCCTTCGATATCCGTGATATGGAAGTGGACAAAGCACATCAGATCTACACCCTGCCTAATGCCATTGGCTTGCGTAATGCTTACCGGCTCATTAATATTTCCATCATTATTTTTATACTGCTGGTGATATGGCAGTATGCGCGTTACCCGATCATGCACCGCCTCGTCAGCGGATTTTTGATTGCATCAATTACGAAGGGAATGATTCAATTATCAAAACGATTCCACAGCGATTTCTTCCATTTGCTTTGCATAGACGGCGTGATGTTGATTTATTCCCTGCTGATATTAATTTGAAATTGAATGGAGAAAAATGCGGTTTTCTTGTATTTTCACTTACCTTTATCTGTTTGGTGCTTTGGTATAATACCTTTCCTTATTTCAAAATAACAATAAATTTTTGCATTGCTTATGTTCTTATTGCAGTTATTCGGCGCGGATAAAATTCCTATGGATCTTATTCACCAATTAGAAAGTAAAGCGCCTAATCTGATTGCATGGGCCGTACCTGCTATGGTTTTTTTTGCAGGGCTCGAAATTTTAATCTCCTATTTGCAGGATCGGAAATATTACGAGAAAAATGAAACGATCGGATCTGTTCTGGTCGGGACTGGAAACCTGCTCATCAGTGCGGCATTAAAAGTCGTGATGCTCTATGTTATCGTTTGGATTTACAATTTAGTGCCCTGGCGCATGGCTTTGAACTATGACCTCGCTCCCTGGCACTGGCAGTCGTACTGGTGGACATTCATCCCCTGTTATTTGCTCTATGATCTGTGTCAATACTGGGCGCACAGGATTGCACATGAGCAGCGTTTCTGGTGGGCTACCCATGTTGCGCATCACAGTGGCGAACATTATAATCTTACCGTATCATTCCGCCTGAGCTGGGTTCAGAACCTGAAGGTGGTATTTTTTATTCCGCTGCTTTTTTTCGGATTTCATCCTGTCGTTTTTTTTATAACTAATCAAATTGCCGTATTGTTTCAGTTCTGGGTTCATACCGAGTACATTCGGAAATGCCCGGCATGGGTGGAAGCTATCTTTGCTACCCCATCCAATCACCGCGTGCATCACGGTTCTCAGGAGCAGTATATTGATAAAAATTACGGCGCCACTTTTATTTTCTGGGATAAAATCTGGAAAACTTATGAGCCGGAAGACGAACAGGTGATTTACGGTATCACGACCAATATCGAAAATAAAGCCAATCCCTTTCACATTAATTTTCACGAATACCGGGATATGTGGCAAGATGTAAAATCTGCAAAAACATGGAGGAAAAAGCTCTTTTATATTTTCGGAAGTCCGGTAAAGATTATGACGGAAAAAAACCGGCTAAAAGAGCTTGCTGCGAAAGAACGACTACTCAAACAGCGCCAGGAGAAAAAAACATTGGAACTGGTGGAGGATACCGTGGGGATATGAAAACAGGGAAAAGAAAAATGATGCATCCGGTTCCCGAACCTGATTGTGCCGGTCGAATGCTTCCATGATTCAGTTATGCCGACAGACCCTTTTGAAAAGGCATCAGGCAATGTGTATTTCACGCGAACAAAGAATACGAAGAGAACAACGATTTACTCCTATAGCTCGTGTTCTTTCTGCCTTCCGTCGGGATTGGTATTTTCACCAAAAGAAATGTTTGTTACGTTAATACAGCAACAGGATGCCTGACACCTGTCCGGGCAAATATAGCTTCTGCTAAAGCCGGAATCCAAGGGATAATAGCAGATTATCCTTAGCACCTGACGTACTCAGGCTGTAATTGAATTGATTTACCCATCCGAGATTTACGGTTAAGATGGCATTGAACGGATATGCCAGCCCGGCATAAATTCGGTTGCGCATAAAATAAGGCGCCTTATCTGTGAGAAAGAGCTCATCAAATACAACTGCGTAGAGTGTGCCGGGCGCAATTTGTTTTCTGTTAAGCGGCACAAGGAGGCTAAGGCGATACCGGAAGCGGTTCCGGTACGTATTATTGATAGTGGCTTGCTCGGCACGAAAACGATGTTCAAATCTGATTCGCTTCAAAGGCTGGGTCATTACAAATTGCTCCCAAAGTCGCAATTCATCATTTACTTTCGGAGCGGAAAGATCCATCCAGTCATAAGTGCCATAATTCCCGAAGCCGATCAGCGCGCTGAAATTATCATTGATCCGGTAACCGATTCCTCCTTTTACCTCATAATAATAAAACTGCCGGAATATGGATTGGGAGCGTGTTTGCAACTCGAAATATCCATATAACTCTGGTGAAAATCCGTATTCAATGTTGCTGATGATCCAACTTCCCCATACATTGTCCTTTTGCGCATGGGCTTTGGAAATATGGAACAGCAATACGGTACTCAGCAGAGGGATGAAGAATAGTTTGTTTTTTCTCATTTCTCATTGAAGTTATAGGCAATTTTTAAAAACGATCAATATCGGGAAGGAAAAGAAATATTTCAATTTGGATTGCACAATGCGCCTCACCGTTTCATCCCCCATTGCGGAAAAGGAGGCTGTCATAAGACAACCTACTTTTGATCCTGATTCAATGGGCACTATCGGATATCCAATTCTTCAATAATATTCTTTGCGTCGCCATATTTATCGATCAGCCAGAGTACAAAACGGATATCAACGGCAATGGTGCGTTTGTATTTTTTATCAAAAGCAATATCGCCGCTCATGGCTTCCCAGTTTCCGTCAAATGCAAGTCCGATAAGCTCTCCGTTGGCATTGATAACGGGACTTCCGCTGTTGCCTCCGGTGATATCATCATTCGTAATGAAGCAGGTTACGAGGTCGCCGCTGGTATTGGCATAACGGCCGTAATCCTTAGTCTTTACAAGCTTCAGGAAATCGACAGGCAGATCAAATTCAGCATCGCCGGGTTTATATTTTGCCAATAACCCGTCCATAGTAGTAAAGTAATTGTACGATACGGCATCCTCGGGACTGTATCCGCCCACGCTGCCGTAAGTAACCCGCATCGTACTGTTGGCGTCCGGATAGAAAGAACGGTCTTTATTTTTTTCCATCAGGCCTTTGATATATTGCTTAGCCAGTTCATTTCTTGTGGTTGAAAAATCTATATATTTCCCGGAATAATTATCCTGATAATTTTCCACGAAGCTGAAAGCATATTGCATGGCAGGGTCAGCTTCCAGGTCTGGAAGGTTGGGATGGCTCACGAAAGATTCAAATTGAGCATCGTTGAGCAGGAAGGAATTGGCAAAAACATACCGGGCAAAATCCGCAAAGGTTTTTTCCCAGTCATTGTTGCCAAATTGCTTAAAGATAAAGGTTTGATAAATGGCAGGTTGCTGGCTTTGGGGAATGTCCTTATAAAACATCAGTGCGGTTTTTGCTAACAATACCTGCTCAGCCTGGTAATCAAAATATTTCATCATGGCTACGCGCTGGTCCCTCAGCCTGCCTGCTTCTTTCAGCAGATCTGCCCGTTTGGTTTTTTTGTCCTTAAGCATAGTGTACAGCTCGTGGGCGCTTGCTGCAAGACTGGCTACTGCGGAGCCTTTGAAGCACTCTGAATAATAAATATTGTGTTTGGCGTAAGGGCGGTAAAGGGTATAAGCTTTGGAGAATTTACTCATGATGTCGGCATAGGCATTGTTGCCGGATTTTGCCCAATCCGTAAATTCCTTTTCCTCTTTTTGCTTTTCGGCAATGACCATCAGCCTTTTCAGTTGCTCGGTTTGTCCGATGTAATATTTCCAGTAATTAGCGATACCGGCATACCTGCTGCTGAGTTTCAGGTTTACGGCCGGATCTTTTTGCATAAACTCCCGCATCGTTGCTAATCGCATATCCCGGATATTTACAATGGAAGGATTTACATCATTGATGGCCATTTCCACACCGTAAGAAGTTTCATAGCGGTTGGTACGACCGGGATAACCCATTACCATAGCAAAGTCGCGATCTTTTACGCCCCGGATGGAAACCGGTAAATATTTCCTGGATTTGTACGGCACATTATCTTTGGAGTAGGCCGCCGGATTGTTGTTTTTATCGGCGTACACGCGGAAGATGGAAAAGTCTGCAGTATGTCTTGGCCACATCCAGTTGTCCGTATCGCCGCCATATTTTCCCAGTGATTTTGGAGGCGTGCCTACCAGCCGAACGTCATTATACACCTGATAGACCAGCAGGAAATACTGGTTGCCGTTGTAAAAGGTGGAAATCTGAGCCTGATATTTTCCATCTTCGGCAGCTGCATCTTCAATAGCATTTTTTAGTTCTGCTAAGGATTTTTGCCGGCGCTTTGATTTCTTTTCATTTTCAGCAATAACCGATCCCAGTTGTGCAGTCACATCTTCCATCCTGATTAAGAATTTTACAGACAGGCCCGGAGCCGGAATTTCCGCTTCATAGCTTTTAGCCCAGAATCCATTATCAAGGTAATTATTTTCTACAGTACTCAACGCCGCAATGCTTCCGTATCCGCAGTGGTGGTTAGTAAACAACAGGCCGTTTGGAGAAACCATTTCTCCGGTACAGCCCCCGCCAAAATGCACAATGGCGTCTTTCAGGCTGGCATGATTTACATCATATACATCCTGAGCTGTAAGGTGAAAACCCATTTGCTGCATTTCGTTTATATTTTTTCCGATCAGCATGGGGATCCACATGCCTTCATCTGCACGAACCTGCAGGGCAAAAGCAAAAGCCATAAAGCTCAGTAAAATCTTTTTCATAAACATCATTATTAATTATTGTGTTCCGCGCAAAAATAGGGAAAGGAAACATCGAATCAAATAACCCGTACCGGGGTAAATTCCTCTTGCCTGGCTGGAATACCGGAGAATTTGTAAACTGTTTACCGGGACACATTGAAAGTTGTTGCTTTATATCCTGGGGATTGGAGAAGATTGGGATGTCCATTACGAATTGTGGATTATGAATTACGAGATGTTGTCTGTAATCACTAATTACTTTTCATGGTTATGAGCTGTAGCAAAGTGGAAAATACTGTTGGAAGACCCTGCTTAATATACTACTTTTACGCTCTCAAAAATAGGTACTTAATGAATCTGGAATTTAACAAGAATGAAGACGCCATGCGTCTGCTGATCAGCCAAATGAAACAAAGGCTCGCTAAAATTGAAGAAGGAGGCGGAAAGAAAGCAATAGAAAAGGCACGTGCAAGAAATAAAATGACTCCGCGGGAACGCATTCAGTATTTAATAGACAAGGACAGTAATTTTATTGAGCTTGGAGCCTTTGCGGGATATGAAATGTATCAGGAGGAGGGAGGATGTCCTGCCGGAGGCACTGTGGCAGGGCTGGGTTATGTGGCCGGCCGGCAATGTGTGATTGTCGCTAATGATTATACGGTAAAGGCCGGAGCCTGGTTTCCGATTACGGGAAAGAAAAATCTCCGGTTGCAGGAAATAGCCATGGAAAACCATCTGCCGGTAATCTATATTGTGGACAGTGCAGGTGTTTACCTGCCCATGCAGGATGAAATTTTTCCGGATAAAGAACACTTTGGCCGTATCTTTCGCAATAATGCGCAAATGAGCGCCATGGGTATCACACAGATTGCCGCCGTAATGGGCAGTTGCGTGGCCGGAGGCGCTTACCTGCCGATTATGAGCGACGAAACACTGATGGTGGATGGAAATGCCTCTATCTTTTTAGCAGGCCCTTATTTGGTAAAAGCCGCTATTGGTGAGGATGTGGACAGCGAAACATTAGGCGGTGCAAAAACACATACGGAGATCAGCGGGATTGCAGATTATAAGTTTGACAACGAGCAGGACTGCTTAGATCAGGTACGCCGGATTATGGATAAAATTGGTCAGCAGCCTCGTGCCGGCTTTGATCATACCGCTCCCCGGCCGCCTAAAAAAGATATTAAAGAAGCGTATGGCTTAGTGGCTGCAAACAACAGCAAGCCTTATGATATGGTGGAGTTGATTAAATGCCTGACGGATGATTCTGAATTTGATCAGTTTAAAGAGGATTACGGCAAGACCATTGTATGCGGCTATGCCCGCATTGAGGGCTGGGCCGTTGGCATTGTGGCCAACCAGCGCACCATTGTAAAAAGCGGGAAAAAGGAAATGCAGATGGGCGGCGTCATCTATAATGATAGTGCAGATAAGGCTGCACGGTTCATTCAGAATTGTAATCAGAAAAAGATACCGCTGGTATTCTTGCAGGATGTTACCGGCTTCATGGTCGGCAGCCGCAGCGAACATTCCGGCATTATTAAGGACGGTGCGAAATTAGTGAATGCCGTGGCCAATTCCGTGGTGCCCAAGATCACTGTTATTGTAGGGAACAGCTATGGTGCGGGCAATTACGCGATGTGCGGAAAAGCTTATGATCCGCGCTTCATTTATGCCTGGCCCAATGCGAAAATTGCCGTTATGGGCGGCGAACAGGCTGCAAAGACCTTGTTGCAAATTCAGGTGGCTTCCCTTAAGTCTAAAGGAGAAACTATCGATCCCGAAAAAGAACAGGCATTACTTCATAAAATTACGGAACGCTACAATCAGCAAACTACGGCGTATTATGCTGCTGCACGTTTGTGGGTTGATGAAATAATTGATCCGGCGGAGACCCGGAAGGTGATTGCCGAAGGCATTGCCGCTGCTGATCATGCCCCCATCACTAAAGAATGGAAGGGTGGCGTGTTTCAGGTTTAGTTGTCCTGGGCTCCAGGCATATTTCATGTTATTGCGCATGCCAAAATCATGAGTGATCAGTGATTGATGATGAGCGATGTTGTCACACAACTTCCATCAATCTACAACCAATCTGCCTCAATCTGTGCCATCAAAATGTAAAACGACATTTCCGGCAATTTTTCGTTATTAAAAAATGTACTGACATGCTTTTTAATGCATATCTTTGCAGGAGTAAAATTTTTGAGCGGAATACTTTGATTCTTGGCTAACCGAAACGTAGGAAATTTCAACTGAGCCACAAGAGATAAGATTGACCCGCTCGCGCTAAGGCGCGGGTGTCACTTATCTTGTGGCGGGCTTCCTACGGCCTCGGTTACCGGTAAGCTGTCTGCCTGCGCTCTTTTTCTGTCAGGCGGCAAGCGGGGGTGTCTGCATACCAAACGATTTTGAACTATGAGCGCAGAAAAAATCTACCCGGATTTCGCCTATTCATACGAGGACATTATCAAATACCTGAAAGCTGCAGGAATATTCACCATGAAGCTGAAAAATGGTGATATCGTCCATTTTGTGCCGAAGGATGCCCAGGCTTTTGAGGGCTGGCTGCAACAGCATAAAGTGACAAACATGAGAGAGGAAAACAATTAAAGATCCATGTTGCATTTCCTTTGCGCCCTTTTTATCTTGGCGGGATGGGAAGATGAGTAGTGCTTGTAAACCAAAAAAACAGCCGTGAAAGTTAAACATAAGCGTCTTTTTCACTGTGCCCGGAACCGGAAACCGGCCAGGTTGTTTAGCCTGTTGTTCATCTGGCATGTGCCCGATTTTGCCTGGTCGCCCCCCGATCTTTTTCAGGGCCGCCTATCCGCAACAACCCAATGGACATCCACAACCAATATTCCGGCGCTCAAAACCACCTTTTATGAAGAGTGCTTATCGTCCCGTATACCTTACAGGCTTTACTGCTGCCTCCCGGCAATACAAGATAGCGGTCTGCTATGATGAGCAGGGAGGGTGTATCCCAAATATTGCATGTGGTGTAAGTTTTTATCGTCCTTCCGAAAAGAAAATCCCGGATTGCGCAGCAATCCGATCAGGATTTTCGCGTGGAGGAATCTCCCATGCGGGAGGATGGGTGAGCGCCCGGGAGATTCCTCCGCTCCATAAAATTTACTGCGCTGCGTTCCGTAAATTTTACTTTGGTCGGAATGACGACCGCTTATACATTTCACCAGGAATGACGATACCTTTTATATTCGGGAGGTTGCTCAGGTGAGAAAATTTGGGATACACCCAATTAGGATATTCAGAAAACCGGATTAACCAATGTCTGAAAAGTATTGAAACCCGCAAAGAACTCAGGGACGAGCGGGAAAACGAGGGCCGAAAGAAGGTATTCAATTCGCGCCACTTACCGATATTATTACCGAAGAAAGTGCAAAAGTTGCTGAACGAATCGGTAAAATTGCAGGCGATGCCTCGAAAAGTATTGGAAACGCAAACAGACAAAAAAATAGTAACCTCTTTAAATGCAAAGACAGCACTCAAAGGAAAGGACGAACTCAAACAAACAGGAAAGAAAAAAGACAAAAAAAGTAGAACAAAATACCCAACCTGGTCATAACAGCAGTCTAGCAAGAGTGGTAGGACACGGCTTCTACTGCACATTTCTGAAAAGTGGAAAGGCAGTAATTCTATTCAATATTTGTGCTGAAAGTACCACCCTCGTCAAGCCCCGAAACCGTTAGCAGAAATCCTGCGGCCGACCGTGCAGACATCAAACGGACGACCATAGAACAGACTTTGGCGGACGACTCACTGGACTAAGAACAATCCTTACAAACACCAATAAGGATACAGTTCATGCGTTGAACTTTATATTTTTTGGGAACTGAAAATTCCACCGTTGTAGGAAGGCACTCAATAGTTTCGCATTTTGTGCAGCGAAAATGGAAATGACTGTCAGGAATAGTTTTTTCATCACATTTCACACAGACAGCAAAATACTGTTTCCCATCATCAGCAACCATCTTATGGACGATTTCATCCTCGCAAAAGCGGTTTAATATTCGGTAAACAGTTGCTCTGTCTGCATCCACATCCATTTGCTTTATAATAGCATCCTGACTCATTGCCCTTCTTTGGCTGGTCAGCACAGATAAAACAGCCTCTTTTGTCGCAGTATTTCTTCGTTTCATCATGCCACAAAATTAGTCAAAAAATATTATTGCGACATTGTTGCAATAATGAAAACTATATCTATTTTTGCCGAAAGTTTTGCATAGAATGAACCGGAGGGAAATCATCAGACTAAGCGGGCTTTCCCTGGCATCCCTGGCTTTACTGCTTCCATTAACTGCATTTACAAAATACAATCAAATGACAGACACTAAAGACTTTGAGGTAATCATCATAGGCGGCAGTTACGCAGGACTTTCTGCTGCAATGGCATTAGGACGTTCATTAAGAAACGTTTTAATAATTGACGGAGATTTACCTTGCAACAGACAAACTCCACACTCCCATAATTTTATAACACACGATGGAGAAAATCCAGGCGAAATTGCAAAAAAAGCAAAAGCCGATGTGTTGAAATATGATACAGTTTCTTTTCTAAATGACACGGCTATAAGTGGTAAAAAAAATGAAAACAGTTTTACAATCCTTACCCAATCAGGCAAAGAGTTTCATGCAAAGAAATTGATTTTCGCAACAGGTATAAACGATACTATGCCTGAGATAAAAGGCTTTTCAGCGTGTTGGGGAATTTCAGTAGTTCATTGTCCTTATTGTCACGGATACGAAATCAGAAATAAAAACACGGGCATACTTGCCGATGGTGCAAGGGGTTTTCATTTAGCATCTATGGTTAATAATCTTACGGATAAACTTACAATACTTACTAATAGCAAGGCAGATTTTACGGAAGAACAAACTATAAAAATTAAGAAGCACAATATTGAAATCATTGAAACAACCATTACAGCGATGGAGCACGAAAATGGAAAAGTGAAAAATGTAGTTTTCTCTGATGGTTCTAAAAAAAGTTTTGATGCACTTTATGCTTCATTACCATTTACGCAACACGCTGACATACCTGCATCATTAGGTTGTGAATTTAATGAACACGGGTATATCAAAGTGAGTCCGTTTCAGGAGACCAATATCAGTGGTGTATTTGCTTGTGGCGATAATAGTAATATGATGCGTTCTGTTGCAAATGCAGTTTATACAGGCAACCTAACAGGGGCTGTAGTGAATGGAAAATTAGTAGAAGAAACTTTTTAATTCAACTCAAACAAAATGATAGAAGTATTTACGGTAAACACTGCAATCACTTCTTTGCCGTTGTACCGCTTCACCAGCTAAAAGCTGAACCAGTAAAAAGAATCTTTTAAATCCATTGTGATAGCTTTTCTCCGTCATACTGCTCCACCGCTGCATATATAGCGGCAGTTCACCCCAAGCCATAATTCCACAAATGTGGTTATCAGCCTTTGGAGTGCATCCCAAATTGTCGCACCTGAGCAATCTCCCGAATGTAAAAGGTATCGTCATTCCGGGTGTAGCGCAGCGGAATCTCCCGGGCGCTCGCCCATCCTCCCGCATGGGATATTTCTCCACGCGAAAATCCTGATCGGATTGCATAGCAATCCGGGATTTTCTTAGTCGGAAGGACGATAAAACGGATAATCTTATTGCCGGGAACCGGTACTGATAGTGCTTGATGAGAACACTAATCTCAGTGATGAACGCCTGGGAAGCTGCTGCCTGCTTCGTTCCTTGCAGTCGGTCGCATTTTTGCCATACGGATAACCTCACTTGAGATGCACCCGTTTTGATCGCTGTCAATCTACAATGAGGAAAGCGACAACCCCAGGAACACCGGTCTTCACTCCATGCTGGAAATTGTAACTGTTCGTCCAGAATCTTTAGTATCCGAATCCTGTATATTTCGGCAGGAAAGCTTATCCCATTTTTGAATAGTCAACTGTTTACATTGCACGACCCTGCTTCAGGTTTAGTTCCAATCAATAGGCACCATACTGTAAATCCAGGTTTAAACGGCAGCTTTGTTTCATGTGCATCTTCCCCGAAAAAGTTTTTTTGCCCATCCCGTCAAAGATAGTAATGTCTGCTGGAGTTCCGTCAAATAAATCACAGGAAGTTCAATCTTTCCGTTTGAAAAGTCGGGGTAAATTCCTGTCACTATTTTCCGAGCCATCCTTGATTGAGGCGAAGTTATTGGCCTTTTATTCTTTTATATATGATTCCCCGGACTTTCTGCTCGTGGATTTCGTATATCAGTACGAAATTTTTATCGTTCCTGATTGCTTCATAACGACTGTCAGGTTCAATATTATCAAAAACGGCATAATCAGTATTTGCATCAATTTCCCAACGGATGTTCTGAAAAGGCTCATGATTGTCTTTAATAAATCCGCAGGCCGGGTTTTTCATATTGACTGTTTGTTGAAAAGAATTGATGCCGATTTGACTTTTTTGTGCATTATGATTTACTAAAAAACTGATGATGCCCTGCTGCACCTTTAACGCACTATACGAGCCCAGGCCTGTATCTCCAATATCATTATTCTTTAAGTAAGATTGTATGGTCAATGTGAGGACTATAATTGTAAATGGCAGATAAAATTTAAGCCCTGTATCCTTAATAACTGTATCAAGCCAAAATGCAAATGCAAAAAGGGACAATAACAATACCGGCATTAAATACCGGACGGTATAAAAATTGACAGAACAAAAAATTAAATAAACAATACTGAATGCTGCTGCTATGATGATAAACCTGCCATGCTGCTCATTACGAGAAACAATACACCAATACCTGGCACAGATAAATAGAGTGTATGTGATAAAGGCGATGGTAATGATTGGTTTCTTTAAAAATTCAAGAGGAATATTTTTAAAAGCAAAAATCATTGCTAAAGCAAGCACGAATAAAAACCCTGTGTATTTCTTTTTTCTTATCGAATAAAAAACAGCTGAGACACCAATAATCATCCACAACCATTTACGCTTTTCTTCAATAAAAATGACAAACAACATTGACTGAAACTTTGCAGAAAAATCATTCAGGTTTGTATCAATCAGCCCAATATGTTCGGGAAAGAAGAACCAGCCGTACTGTAATTTTTGAATAATAAAAAAAGAGACAATGATTAATCCCGGAATCAGTAGGGCAACAAACATCTTCAATTTATCCTGCTTTGAATAATCTTTGCTGAACAATGAAACAGTAAACGCAATACTCAAAACAACACCTAAAACCAACCCGCTTTCTTTAGTAAGATATAAAAGCGAAAGGGCAGCGGCAAGGGCATTATATTTTTCACAGACGAAAAAATAAACTGATGTAAAAAAGAATAGCGCGACCATTACTTCCGGGAGCAGCATGGACGATTGTACAAAAAAGAATATCTGCGAAGCAGATAAGACAGTAGATATAATGGCAACCCGGATATTATACAATTTATAGCCGGCTGCATAAATAGCTATCAGCAACAGAACCGAGATAAACAATGCGAACGAATGTTTGGAAATTAATGATGCTCCAAAAATGTTCATCCAGGATGCGGCAGAGGCATAAAACAGCAGCGGATGTCCACGGGTGGCTTCTACATCTATAAATCCGGGTAAAAGCGTTGAGCCTTTTTCGTACATTAATTGAATGGCTGTGGAATAAGACCATGATTCGTCCCAATAATGGGGCAGGTATAAATGTGGTAGTTTTAATAAAACAAAGCCTGTAATTATTAATAACAGAGGGGCGTAGCTTTTATTAAAGTTTTTTTTGTGCAAAAGGTCGTTATTTATTAATCTTTATGATTTTCTCTCTTTTTAAAGCTAAATCGGTTTTCAATACCGGCTTAATGAGCGCCGGGTGCAAATTTAAAAGTATTTATTTTTTACCGTTTTTTTATCTTGATAAAAAATTGTTTTCATGAATAGCCGGGAGAAACGAACCGGATATATTTTGCCAGGTTCCCGAACGCTTAGGTATTTACAGACTTATAAATGCCGCTCCTTTAATAATTTTACCTTACTGGCAACTTTAACCTTAGTGAATGAATGCAGCACACAACTTATAAAGTCTTAGCCAATATCCTTTCCCTTACATGCTAAAACAAACCTGTCAATTTTATTTGCTCTTATACCGGAGAGGTGGGTGCCTCCCAAATTGTAGCATTACACATTAGGGATTGAAGAAGATGAAGCGTTGAAAAAGAGGCATTGTCAATTATTAATTGACAATGCCTCACAATAAATCATTTATCCCCTTCGCATGAGCGGTATTCATTATTCATTATTCATTATTCACTAACCCTCCGCTTTCATTCCGTACCACAACCGTGCCATCAAATACATCAATCAACACAGGTTTCGACTTGTCAATCTCACCTGCAATAATTTTCTTGCTCAGCAGGTTGATGATTTCCTTTTGAATGACTCTTTTCAGCGGACGCGCTCCGAATTGCGGATCGAAGCCCTGTTCTACAAAATAATCTAAGGCGTAATCCGAAAACTGTAGGGTTATACCCTGTTTCAGCAACTGAGCTTTCAACAGCTCCAGCTGAATCCGGATGATTTCCTTTATTTCTTTCCGCATCAGGGGATGGAACATGATCACTTCATCCACACGATTCAGAAATTCCGGTCGCAGGGTCTGGCGAAGCAGGCTCATCACGGCGGCACGGGTATCTTCCATTACCGATTCTATGTCATCATCTTCCTTAAGATGGTCAAAGTTTTCCTGGATCAGATGACTGCCCAGATTACTGGTCATAATGATGATAGTATTTTTAAAATTCACCACGCGGCCTTTATTATCCGTCAGTCGTCCGTCATCCAATACCTGAAGCAGAATATTAAACACATCCGGATGAGCTTTTTCTATCTCGTCCAGCAGCACCACGGAATAGGGTTTGCGTCGCACAGACTCTGTCAGCTGTCCGCCTTCATCATAACCCACATACCCTGGAGGGGCGCCAATCAGGCGGCTCACACTGTGCTTTTCCTGGTACTCGCTCATGTCAATACGGGTCATCATGCTTTCGTCATCGAATAGATATTCGGCCAGGGCCTTAGCCAGCTCTGTTTTACCAACGCCGGTCGTACCCAGAAAGATGAAAGAGCCTATAGGCCGTCGTTCATCCTGCAGGCCGGCACGGCTGCGGCGAATAGCATCGGATACCGCTTCGATGGCTTCATCCTGACCCACCACGCGCTTATGCAACTCTTCTTCCAGATGCATCAGCTTATCACGTTCGCTCTGCAACATGCGGTGCACCGGAATGCCGGTTGCCTTAGCCACATTTTCCGCAATATCTTCCGCATCTACTTCTTCTTTCAGTAATCGCTTTTCCGATAATTCGCTCAGCTCCTTAGTGCGCTCCGCAATAAGTTGCTCCTGTTCCTGAACCTTGCCATAACGAATCTCCGCAACTCTGCCATAATCACCATCGCGCTCGGCACGTTCAGCCTCCTGCTTCAGCTCTTCTATCCTTGTTTTGGCTTCCTGAATATTTTCCACGTATTCCTTTTCTTCTTCCCATTTGGCTTTCAGAGTATCACGCTGTACGGAAAGATTGGCAATCTCCGTTGATAATGCTTTTAGCTTTTCTTCATCGCTCTCCCGTTTAATGGCTTCCCGCTCAATCTCCAGCTGCCGGATCCGACGGTTCAGTTCATCCAGCTCTTCCGGCATCGAATTCATCTCTAACTTCAGCTTGGCCGCGCTTTCATCGATAAGGTCAATGGCCTTATCCGGCAAAAAACGGTCTGTGATATAGCGGTTTGACAATTCTACCGCGGCAATGATGGCTTCATCTTTAATGCGTACATGATGGTGATTTTCGTAGCGGTCTTTCAGTCCGCGCAGGATGGATATGGCATCTTCTTCGTCAGGCTCATCCACATAGACCTTCTGGAAACGGCGTTCCAGCGCCTTGTCCTTTTCAAAATATTTTTGATATTCATCCAGTGTTGTCGCACCGATAGCCCGCAGCTCGCCACGTGCTAACGCCGGCTTCAGGATATTGGCCGCATCCATGGCGCCTTCACCGCTGCCTCCTGCTCCGACGAGAGTATGAATTTCATCAATAAACAAAATGATTTGCCCGTCGCTGTCGGCCACTTCTTTAATGACGGCTTTCAGCCGCTCTTCAAATTCGCCTTTGTACTTGGCACCGGCAATCAGCAATCCCATATCTAAGGCATAAATGACCTTTGATTTCAGATTCTCCGGCACGTCGCCATTCACTATGCGGTGTGCCAGACCTTCTACGATAGCGGTCTTACCGACGCCGGGTTCGCCCACCAGGATCGGGTTATTTTTACTTCTCCGGGAAAGGATATGCAGTGTTCTGCGAATTTCTTCATCACGACCGATTACGGGATCCAGCTTCCCGTTTGAAGCCAGTTCGTTCAGGTTTTTGGCATATCGCTGCAAAGCCTGGTACGTGCTGTCTGCGGTTTGTGAATTGACCGTACTGCCTTTACGCAAATCTTTGATCGCCGCAATCAGCGCTTTTTCGGTGAGCCCCGCATCTTTAAGAATGCTGGCTACGGAATCGTTACCGCGTAAAATGGCCAGCAGCAAATGCTCGGGAGCAACAAATTCATCACCGAATGTTTTCAGCACCGCGCCGGCGCGGAGGATCACATTGTTCGTCTCCCGGCTGACCACCTGGCCGGCATCACCGCCCTGCTGCTTAGGCAGTTTTTGAAGCACTTCCTGTAGTTTAGACTGAATCAGCGCAATATTGGCATTGCTTTTTTTCAACAGGAAATCTATGGATCCTTCCTTGTCATCAACCAGCACCTTTAAGATATGGGCGGTCTCAATATTCGGGTTGCCATTGTTAAAAGCTTCCTGCTGTGCTTCCTGCAGGACTTCCTGTGCTTTGATTGTGAAATTATTTAAGTTCATCTTCAGATTATTTAATCAGGATAATGATGTGCTGCAATAACGCTGCGGATAAGATTATCATTGAACGCAAATGCGTGTCACATTATCATGAATGTTCTTTTTCATAGTTCAAATTCTTATCCATGGTTGAAAAAAAGCATGATGTGTCAGGAATAGGGAGTTTTCACTGAAAAAATTTCCTGAGAGTAAGCAGGTTTCGGAAATTTCAGCAGGAAAGCAGGCGCTGTAATGTAAAATTGACATTTTTCAGTATTCCGTTCATTCCGTTTCAGCAGGGGATATGGAGGTTTTAGTCTGTCCGTTTCCCGCTTCACCGCATTCTGCTTTGGAGCGGAAGAAAGAATTTGTTTTTTGTATCAAAATTGAATTTCCATTTATTGTTTTACCCCAAAAAATTTTATGATTATGCAGTATCAAATGTACAAAATCTTTAAGAAAGGACTATTGCCAGGACTGCTTTTGTTCCTGACAGCCGGGATAGCCAATGCAACCGTATATACGGTTCAGGTTGGCGAGCCTTTCAATTCATTTTCGCCAACCAGCATGACTATAGAGCCGGGTGACACTGTACACTTCGTTTATGCATCCGGATTTCACACCACCACCAGCTTGTCTGTGCCGGATGGAGCTGCAATCTGGGATGTGCTGATGGCCGCCCCTGCTACTTTTGATTATGTTCCCACCGTGGAGGGTCAGTACGATTATTACTGTGTTGTGCATGGCCTGGCTATGACCGCTTCTTTTATGGTAAGCGCGCCGCCTTTAGCGGTAACTATGAGCCGGTTGGAAGGTAACCTTACTGCCGGAAATTATGTGAAGCTGCATTGGGAAACCTATACAGAGCATAACAGCAGTGATTTTGAGGTGCAGCGCTCCGAAGATGGGCTGAAATATGAAACTGTTGCCACGCTTCCTTCCAGGGCTTCGGATGGCAATAGCAAGACGATGCTTCATTACGAATATACGGATGGTAAAATGTTATCGGAACGAGCATTTTATCGTTTGCTGCTAAAAGATATGGACGGCCGCAGCAGTTATTCCAATGTATATTATGTTGCCGTAAAAGGTAATGAAGATGTTATCCTGAAGCTACATCCGAACCCCGCCAGGGATAACGTCATGGTGCACATTCAGGGTAAAATCAGCGGCGATGCAGAAGTGCAATTATTGGATATTTCCGGCAAACTGATTGCACAGCGGCCTTTGGCGAAAGACGGCTCGGATATGCCTGTTTTTGACCTGAGCACACTGGCCTCCGGCACTTATCTGGTAAAATTTATTGACAGTCGCCAGGTGATTACCACCAAGCTGACTAAGGAATAAATGGTTTGTTGCATTGGTTTAAGAAGGCCGCAGCTATTTCACAGTTGCGGCTTTTTTTCATGGAGGGTTCCAGAGGATACGGATAATCTGATTCTTTGCCATTTTGTGTGAAATTGGTTGTAATCCATAGGGGCGAATGCAATTCGCCCCAAAGATGATGATGAATTACATTCGCCTGATAACGATTGATAAACGGAAATGGATACAATTTGCAAAAAGGCGAATACAATTCGCCTCTACCGCCCATGGGTAACAACATCATAAACATCGGGATGCTCTTAGGAATGCCTTTCCCCATAAAATAGCTAGCCTGCAAAACGGAAAGGCCCTGGCCTTATTAATCCAGAAGGGATATAATGATAATAGAAAAACAGCAAACCCTTATCCGGAACTCCGCGGAGGGAATATATTTATACTTTCGATCTTCGGGATGTCAGCGCAGTGCAGCCCGAAGCCGGGATAAAGCAGATTTCAAA
This sequence comes from uncultured Taibaiella sp., assembly GCA_964622775.1. Lineage (GTDB taxonomy): Bacteria > Bacteroidota > Bacteroidia > Chitinophagales > Chitinophagaceae > CAZUSO01. The sequence goes on from CAZUSO010000010.1 coordinate 34,886, forward strand.
TCCGCTGTTATCAGCAGTTTGATGTGCTCTTTGAGACCAGGCAGACAACAGGGAGGGCCAACTTTCGACGCTCTATATGCCGGGTGAATTTGGACCGGAGCCTCAATCCAATAAAAACTTTAGTTATTGTGTATAGTATTATTCTTTCACAAATTTCTGTACCCAAACACCCATATTGGTTTCTACATTCAGGAGATATATTCCGGGTGATAAAGACGAAATATTGATTTCATTATTTTTGTGTGATAACCGATACTGCTTACCCTGAACATCTGTTACCCGTATCTTTTGCACTTGTACCGGAACAGCATATTGTAATGTCAGCATATTATGCTGCGGGATTAGGATAGAGGCTGATTGCTTTTGATAAACCGGGAATATGGTTCATGCCCGTTCCCGCACTGTCTGTAACGGACAGATAGCGGGCTAATGTAAAGCCGGAATTGCCACTGTCACCCGCTAAAATAATCTTACCGTCAGATTGCAAAGCAATTGCATGAGGAATAGCATTGGTGGAACTAACCGGTGTGGCAACTATGCCGTTGCTGCCAAACATGGTATCAATAGTACCGTCTGAAGCGTATTTCACCATCGAAAACATTTCAATGCCCATGCTGTCATAACTGTTTATTACGGCAAAAATCCCTCCTTCATTATCCTCCGACATACAGTTGGATGACGGAGGATGTCCCAGATAAAAACTGGTATTTAACAAGGTACCGCCGGCAAAGCTACTGTCCATGCTACCGTCATTCATATACCTGATCAAGGCAAGCCTGGTATCGCCCAGAATTGTTCCTCCTACACCTGATGCTAAAATTTTTCCGTCAGGCTGAACAACTAAAGTATATATCGGGCCTTGTCCTCCGTCAAAGCCGCTCATTGTATTCACTATGCCATTGCTCCCAAAGCCGGGATCAAGCAAGCCATTACTTACATATCTTGCTAACCGGAATCCTCCCTGTCCACCGCCCCCCGCTAAAATTTTTCCGTCAGGCTGAATCGCGATACAAAAAAAGACACCTTCTCCCGCTTGTAAAGAATCCATGCCGTTTATTCCAAAAGAAGAATCGACCGTTCCGTCGGCATTAAACCGTATGATCAGGTTATTGCCGCAGGCTATGATTTTTCCATCCACCTGGATTTTTATATCGGTGAAACCGAAGCTTCCCTGGCTGACGGCAAAAGGAAGAATGGTTTTTCCATTAGTACCGAAAGCGCTGTCTATGTCTCCTTCCGGCGTATAGGCTACCAGGGCGTATTTCCCTGATGCGCTGCCACCAATAATGATCCGGTCAGATAATCCTATTGCATTCCCGGCATCTATTGAGCCATCATCTATATCCGTAATTGTTTTCCCGTTTGTTCCGAATGTTTCATCTAAAGCGCCGTTGCCGTTGTACCGGGCAAGCGCAAGGTCATTGCCGGAATAACCGACCACCAGAATTTTCCCATCATTCTGAATGAGTATATTTTTAATGGATTCATTCCCGCCGAAATCGGAAATCACTATGCCATTACTCCCGAATGAGCTGTCTAAATCGCCTGCATTCTGAGCATTGATTCTTACCCCCAAAGCTATAAGCAGAGGCGCGAGAAATAATATTTTTAAGTACGACATCACCAATTGTTTTTTACTGTAATAACACTATTCCTTGACAACTTTTTGTGATGGTATGCCTTTATCCGTATTGTTGAGAATGTCAAAATAGCTTCCACATTTTGTTTATTTTTTTCCTTGTTCTGCGTTGAAAAATCCTTAAATAGTTCACTGTTCCCCAGGCTTTTTCGCCCTGAACATGAAAAAAACTCCTGCGCAAAATTAGTGTAACTCATTATTTTGACTTTTTCTATTTTACATTTTGACTTTGCATTACCCGGTTATCACATTACCAAACAGGTTTCCCAACTCATCAAAACATTAGTTGTCCCCCGAAGACAATTTGTTTACAAAGTCAATGAGCAATTGCCGCACGGCGGGAATATTTTTCAGGGATAATGTTTCGGGTTTGTCCCAGGTATCATGGTAAAAGCCTTTACCTCCCAATGAAAAAATAAAAAATGCCGGTACGCCCGCTTCGCTGAAATGATGATGATCACTATTTGCAGCGCTTCCGCCCTTCCTGATTTCCCGGAATAAAAAAGTAGTGTCGGTTTGTGTGGATGCAACTATGGGATTCAACTGCCTCAGCATGTCATATTCCTTTTCGTGTTGGGTTCCGTTCACTACAGATATGCCATTTGTCGCATCGCCCATAATATCAATGTTGATCAGAAAGCGGATTTTCTGTAGATCAAACAAGGGATTTTTCACGAAATACTCCGAGCCTGTCAACCCCGTTTCTTCACCGGCAAAAGCAATGAATACCATATTGTATCGTTGCGGATGTTGGGTATAATACCCGGCAAGGGACAGCATCATGGCAGTACCACTGGCATTGTCACTGGCGCCGGGAAACATGGCCTCTGTTCCCATTTTTCCCAAATGATCGTAATGTGCGGTAAATACAATAAAGCTGTCTGATATTGCGCCCGGAACAATGCCGATTACATTCTTACACTGCATTTCGGGAATGAACTGCTGCGCTACATTAAGCCGGAAACGACGATTGTTGCGCAAGCTTAGGGTTGAATCAAACCAATACACGACGGTTGCCTGATTGACTCCCGTGCCCGGCCACCACAGCGGCTTTGATTTTTTCGGAAAAATAAAGATGCCTTCGGGCAAGGATGCGGCAATCTGGCGGGGGCGCCATGACAAACGCTTTTGCAGGCTGTCCACATCGTTCAAAACATAAATCCTTTTCCGATCGTTTAACGTTCGGGTAAAGGCATTCCAGGCTTCCTCCGTAGCGATTTCATTTAAGCTAAAAACTTTTGTCTTACCTTGCATGTTGTGCACACCGGGCGAATATGCATCAATGAGATAACCTACTCCCGGCTTTCGGGTTTTGCACCGGTACTTTGCCTCAACTGCACCCGGAAAGGTATTGACGGAAAGGGTAAAATACTGAAAATAATCATCGTCTTTTAGCGGCTTCAATCCCATCACTGCATATTGTCGGGCAATATAGTCTCCTGCCTTATTCACACCATCACCAACATAACCCCTGCCCTGAAAATTTTCACTGCATAAGGTGTCAATCTGCCGGCGGATATCCGCTGCATTCTGAGCATGTAAACCCTGTGTCAGGATAATGATACAGCAAAATAAAAATGTGGTAAAATAATTCATCATTTAAAAAATAACATCCGGCAGGATACTTTTCCAGTCCGGGAATTTCTTGCAATATTAAACGTGAAATAGCATTGTTGGTCTATGGAGTGTAAACATTTTTTTAAACAATAAAAATTCAGGCAATGAAAAACCGAAGCATCAGTATTCATAAAATGGTTGCAGTAATTGCATTTACCTTCATGAGCGCTTTTGGGCTTGTCGCCACAGAACCGGCTTATGCCCAATATGGATATAATGGCAACAGCTATGATGATTACGGCGATTATCAGGTTTTCTATGACGACCTTGCTCCGTACGGACAATGGTACAGTGATCCGCAATACGGTTATGTATGGGTTCCCAGGGTTGGCCGGGATTTCCGTCCTTATTATTCCAACGGATACTGGCAAATGACGGAGTATGGTAATATGTGGGTTTCCGGCTATCCCTGGGGATGGGCGCCTTTTCACTATGGTCGCTGGGCAATGAGTAATACTTTTGGATGGATATGGATTCCAGGACGGGAATGGGGACCGGCATGGGTAACCTGGCGTCAGGGCGGAGGATATTACGGCTGGGCTCCGATGGGTCCTGGCATCAGTATCCATATTTCTTTTGGAAACAATTACTACACGCCCGACCCCTGGTGGACTTTTATCCCTTGCGGTCATATCTATTCCCGTAGTTTTTACACCTACTATGCGCCAAGGCGAACCACTACAATTATTCATAATACTACCATCATCAATAATACTTATGTGGATAACCGTTCACGTACTACTTATGTCACAGGCCCGAACCGTACACAAGTGGAAACGGCTACCAGAAAACCTGTAGAAGTTGCGCAGGTAAGCAACAGAAGCCGCGCCGGTGCATCAAGTGTTAGTCGGGGTCAGGTTAGTATTTATCGCCCGGAAATTGCGAAAGGTCAACGCAACAGTGCAGTGCCCCGCAATGTAACAAAGCTGGAGCAAAGCACGGTCGATCATAACCGTACCGCAAATGCCGGAAATACGAGAAGCCCGAATCAGTCCCGGGATAATGTTACTGCTCCAAACCGGGTGAATAATCAGACGATTAATAAAAATGAAAGCATAAAGAAGCAAGGGATTCAGCAGGAACGGGTACAACAACGCATAGATGCAGGAAAGCAAAATGGAAAACCTCAGCAGAACATTCAGCAAAGTGCCCAGCCACAGCGATTACAACAACAACGTGCTGATGCACAAAGACAAAATACACAGCGCACACAACCGGTCGAACAGCGTAAACAACAGCCGATCCGGAATCAGCCGGCGCCTGCACCACGGGGCAATACGCCAACACGTACCTCAAGTGCCCCGGCTCCTCAGCCAGCCCCGAAAGTCGAAAAAAGCACAATACCTTCCCGAAATGTGGAACGAAGCACCAATAGCCAATCCGCTTCATCACCTTCCCGTGAAAGCCGCAATACATCAACTCGTGGAGGCAGGTAATAAGACAAAGCATATTAAAAATACCGGGTGCGGAATCGCCCGGCATTTTTTAATAGAACCATTAAGTTCGTTTTGCTTAATTTGCGCCGGTTAAGCATTCCGATCTGTTTAATTAAATTGCTACATGTACCGAAATTTCCTCAAAAAACTGCTGGCCTGTATCTGCTGGCTTTTTGTTTTTTCCGCTTGTAATTCTGATTCCACCAACGAATCGCAAAATGCCGTTAGCGCTCCGGAAATTGGAACGCCATCATCGAACGTACCGGCCTTCAATGCAGATTCCGCCTACAGTTATATTGCCCAGCAGGTAGCCTTTGGTCCGAGGATTCCCGGTAGTGAGGCGCAGGAGCAGTGTGCGGCCTGGATGGAAGCCCGGCTTCGGGAAAATTGCGATACCGTGTATCGTCAGCAAACGACTCTGACCGCCGGTGACGGTACAACACCATTGCGCTGTATCAATCTCATCGGTGTCTTTAACCCTGAGGCAACGCAAAGGATATTATTGCTGGCTCACTGGGATACGCGCCCCTGGGCCGATCAGGATGTGTCCCGGAAGGATCAGCCTATTGAGGGGGCGGACGATGGTGCCAGCGGTGTTGGTGTTTTGCTGGAACTTGCGCGTATCCTGCATACTAATGCGCTTCCTGAAAATTTAGGTGTTGATATTTTACTGACTGATGTGGAAGACTGGGGAAAAACAGCATGGGGAGATGATTCATATGCTTTAGGCACACAATATTGGGCACATAATCCGCATATTGCCGGATATACGGCGCAGGCCGGAATACTGCTGGATATGGTGGGCGCTGCCAATGCCCGCTTTACCGTGGAAGGCAATTCGCAAAGATATGCCCACCAGGTGATTACTCAGGTATGGAATGCTGCCGAGGCTGCAGGATTCAGCCGTTATTTCGTCTATGAAAGCAGTGGTGAAATTATTGACGATCATATCCCGGTGAACGAGATTGCGAAGATTCCGACAATTGATATCATCAATCTGCCAATAGGATCGCAAACGGCATTTCCGGCACATTGGCACACGCATCAGGATAATATGAATGTTATTGACCGCCAGACGCTGAAGGCCGTTGGACAGACCTTACTTCATTACCTTTTCACGCTTGAAACAGAGTCAGGATAAAGCGGGAGTAACCCAAATTGTCGTAATGCAGGAGAAATTAAAACCGTACTTGCTAAGACTAATATTATGGATAAATTGAATTGAAGGATTCCTCCAACTTCCCATTTTACTGCCCTTCCCATCTCTTACCTTTTTTCTTCAATCCGCACCAACGAAATTGGTCGCCGATGCCGATGATGAACTGATATCATCAATGCAATATGCGCACATTGCCGCCGGGATTGAAAATACGTTTCAGCGAATCAAGATAAGCGGCCTCATTATTTATCGTTCCGCCCAGGGGCAAAACAATATAGTAACCGGAGTCACGTTGAACTAATTCCACCTGATGACCGTAGGATTGCAACTGCTTTAAGCGCTTGTCGGCACGGGCAGCGTCTGTATATTCATTGACGATCACTTTTGCGCCTGTGGCACCTGCTCCAATACCAGATACATCCGAAGAATCCGTTCCGGCAGCCGAAACGGAGGAGGTATCGCCAGTATTTACAGGGGCTTCAACCATTGTTGGTTCGTCAGCGTTTTCCGGTGTGTAAATTTTGTTGGGATTATTATTGTAATACCAGAAAATCAATAAAACACCGGAAATAATAATGAGTCCCAGAAAACTCAGTAAAGCTATCTTGCCCCAGTTGACCTGAGCGGGCTTCAGCACAATTTCCTCATCTGCCTTTGGCTCCCGGAACGAGGTGTTTTGATAAATCTCTGAAATGGGCTGTTCCTTTTGCTCCTCGACACGGGTGGAGGTCTTAAAGAACGGAATTGATTTACCTTCAATGTGCAGGTTTGCATCAGGAATAAACCGGATGCCGCTTGAACTTCCCGTGAATTTACCGATACCGGGGATTGGTAAATCGTGCCCGTTCTGTATCATATGCTTTGACTGAGCTGTAAATTCCCTAATGGCATTGGCTGCATGAGCGATACTGATTCGTTCATTATTAGCAATAAAATTGGCAAACCGGTCATCAATGGAGCCGATAGTTTGGGTGTATAACAACTCATATTCGGGCGCATTCAACTGCCGGGAAGTCGGATCATAAGATGCAGGCTTCCGTTTGATCTCCAGGTTTCCGATGCCGGGTAAATAACAATAATCGTTTTTAAGCAGGAATAATCCAATGTATTTAGCTATGTCCATAATTTATCAGTGTTATTGTTATTCGATATTAAAATTTTACCCGCAAGCCGCCGGTTACATTCGTTCCATAAACGGGATACTGATACCATCGCTGATATTTTTGCCCGGTAATATTGTCTGCTTGTAAAAATAAGGATATACGGGAAATAATACGGTATTCTGCGCCGGCACCTAAATCAAAAATAACCGGCATTTTATAGGCCGTACCCAATGCTTCGCGTGCATACATACCATCCCAATAACTGGCTCGAACCTGAATGCTTAATGGACGGAATACCTGCCAGTTCAGGCTTCCGGACAATTTCAGCATAGGTTCCATCCAGGCCTTTTGCTGAATATCCAGATGCAGAAAATTAGTCCAGACGCCCCCAATGCTCACCTGGAATTGTTCCGCAAACTGATAGCTCAGGTCTGCATCCAGCGCAATGGCCTGAACCCTATCGTCGTAATTAAGGGTAAAATATTTTCCGTCCGGGTGTAATGTATAGTCATTTACGAATAAGGCCATATTATCCCATTGCCGCCAGCTCAGGCTGGCGTTCAGGTTAAGATGCCTGCCCAATGCCAATTCAAAACCGCCCAATATCTGCTGATTCCAGGTTTGACGTAAGGGATAAATATTATAGAGGAAGGGATTTCTGGTGCTGAGCTGCTCATAAGTGTTTTGAAGGATAGCTCCTTTCCATCCGGCAATGAATGCGAATTTTCCGCTAACCGTATGCAGTTTCAGATAGAGATCCGGCAATAAATGGCCTTTCCCCGATTGTCCCCAGGTAGGATTTACACCGAGGTTCAAATCAAGCATGGACAAACGAAACCGCAAAGCAGGCTTGATTTGAAAGAAATTATTCCCGACACTAAAGGAATCGTTTGTGAGTCCCGTAAAATTCCCGGCTAATGACAGGGAAAGACTCAGGGAAGAATCAATTTGCCAGCGAACGGGCACGTCATAATCAAACCCCTGCTCCCTGGCGCCCATCCTGTCGCTGTATGTATTAAGCCTTATTTCAGGCTGATACCAGAGATCCCATTTGTTGGCTTTTGTGTTGCTGAGCTCTGCACGGGCGGCAATGTTCCACAAAGACTGATGCACTGCACTTCTGTCGTATTCAAAAAGGCTATGATTATACCCGTAGTAATTGTGAGTGCGTTGTTCCACATGGATGGCCGCTCCGGCTGCATGACCGGAGAAGTAATATTTTCCATCGGCATTGACCTCTGTAACTGAAGACTGCTGATTGGCGATATTGCCTTTTTGAGAAAGGTGATACAGATGCAATGCGCCTTCATAAGCATTTGGCCGCGCTAAAGCTGTTCCGGCATCCAATAAGAAAGTGCTTAAATTTCCTAACCCTGCCTTTACATAACTGGAGAAAGGCAGCTCCTGTTCCACCCTGCCCATCGCTAAGGGTCGGAGCGGGATGGAATGATACGAATAACTGAGCGCCTGCTGAGGCACTTCATAAGTATAAACCGGTTTAGTGGTGTCAATAATATTCAGGCGGGGTGTCCACTCCGGCTTTTCGGGAGTCACCACTTCCGGCTTGTAGTTCTGAATAATCTCTATGGTCTGATCCGGAATAATCGTATCCGTGTCCTTCCGTTGTTGTGCCATGCTCAGCAAGGGACAGCAAAGCAACAAGAGGGCATAGCACCAGGAGCGCTTTAACTGCATACCAAACTGATTTGAAATAATTAATATCATTGTGCTTTATTCCTCTGATAGTTTTGAGCTTTTTCTTTCCTTATCCTTCACCACCTTTAACCGGGAAGCAGCTTCGGATTTCAGGGTTTCATCCTTAGTATTTTTGATAATGCTTTGCAGCGTAGCCTTAGCATTGAAATAATCTTTTTCCGCGGTCAGAATATCGGCCATGAGCAAATAGGTTTTGGTCAGCCAGTAATCATTCCCTGACCCGGTTTGCAGGGCGTAGGAGGCATAATCTTCTGCTTCTTTTAACTGCTTTTGTGATAATAAAATGGAACCGATGTGGTAACGTGCCTCTGCGCTGACAGCATCTGCATTATTGTGCTCAATGCTTTTATAAACCGGAATTGCCATATCGAAATTTCCTTGCTGATAAAGTGCATTGGCTTTATAAAGACTGGCTTCACGTACCTCTGCAGGATTTGGCATGCTGAGCACAGTGTCTGCATACCGGATGGTGCCATCGTAATTTTCCTGATGATACGCGGCCTTCATGAGCCCCTGGTAAGCCTTTTGCAGGTTTATTGCCGAGATAGCATTTTCACGCAATTGATTATAATAGTCGCTTGCTGCACTGTACTGTTTTAAATCCATAGCGATATTCGCGGCCTTTTCTGCGGCAATTTCGCTAAAATCGCTCCATCCCTCATGAAGAACCTGGTCATAATGTTTCAGCGCATTTGCAGGGTCACCGGTTTGCCAATAGCTCTCCGCCAGGTAAAATTCAGCTTTCAGGGATGACAAGCCGTGGGGATACTTTGAGAGATATTTCTTAAACTGATCAATAGCCTTAGTATAATTATTGGAGGCATATTCATTTTCTGCGGTGGCATAGAAAGTATTATCTATCTCTGCCGCATCAATATCGGGGAGCTGTTGTGCGCTGACAAAGGCGGCATAGTCCTGAGGACGACCCAGGTTGATGTATAAATTGCGTAAAGCGTCAATAGCAGCTGCACGATCGGCGGAAGCCGGATACCGGGTCAGGAAATCCTGATAAGCGGCAAGCGCAAGCTCGTTTTTACCTGATTCCTGATAAGCGTAGGCCAGTTTAAATGTAGCTTTGCTCCGCATGCTTTCCGCACTGCTCTGATCTGAGGAGAGCTGTTGCAGGAGTGATACCGCTTCTGTATTCCGGTCGGCTTCTAAGTAAGAAACGGCAAGCTCATAAGTCGCTTTTGCCTTTTCCGCAGATTCGGGTTGCTGGTTCATGATCTGACGGAGTAAGCCGATCTTTTCCGCGGGCTTATTTTGTAATCCCAGAATCAGGGCTTTTTGAAAGGCCGCATAATCCGGATTAGCAGAACCCGGCTGCATGCTTTTATCGTACAGGAGCACCGCCCGGTCGAAGTCTTTCATCATGAACGCGGCATCCGCTTCCCGCAACAAGGCTTCGGCTGTAAGCGCCTCACTGTTTTGACCGGAAGATCCCGAATTGCTCTGCGCATCGGCAAATGCCTTCCGGGCAGATTCAAAATTTTCCAGCGCCATTTCGGCAAACCCGATATTCAGTTGGGCATTTTGAACGGTGGCCTGCGGACTGATTTGTTTGATCCGGTGCTGTCCGGAGGATTTTGCCCTGGTCACAAAAGTTTTTGCAAACTGAACAGTTTGGGGAAAGCGGCCTTCACGATAGGCAATCTCACTTTTCCAGAAATAGGTGATGGCTTCGTAATCGCTGTCCGTAGGTTGTTGAAGAGAAAGGTTGAATACGCTGTCCGCAGCAGATAACGCTTTGTTTTGCATCAATTGCATGGCACGACCTACTGCTACTTTCTGGTAGATTGCCCAGGTGGCATTATCTTTTACAGGAAGGTCGCTGATGACGGCAAAGGCGTCGGCAAAATTGCTGCTTTTGCTCAGCAGATCAGCCAGCAGCCAGTGCGCCTCGTGATTAAATGATGATTGCGGATATTGACGGATGAAATTGCTCAGACCCCGGGTAGCTACCGCTTCATAACCCAATTCTGCAGAAAGTTTGGAATATAAGAATAGTGCTGCTTCCTGTTGGGCGGGATTAAAGTCCATATCGGCACAGAATCCAAAAGCATTCCGGGCACCTTTCTTATCATTTGTCTTCAGATAGCAATCACCGAGCAGGTACATGGAAGTTTGCCCCAACGAATCCTTCAGATCGCTCAGTTGCCGGAAATTTGCAATCGCTTTGTTCCATCTTTCCAGACGGTAATACGTATAAGCTATTTCATACAACTCTTCCTTGCGAATCTTATCCGAATGGTTGTAATAGTATTCGAAATAGGGAAGCGCTTCTTCGTATTCTTTTCTTTCAAAATGGGTTTGCGCCGCCAGCAGATGGAGTTCTTTGTTATAATAAAGCGTATCCTTTGCATTCAGGTGACGGTTGGCAATCTGTAGCACTTTGTCATAATCACTTTTGAAATAATAAATCTCAGCGATGTAATAAGGTACTACATCTTTATAATTTTCCAGACTGTCAATACGGCTAAAGCTGCGTAGCGCCTGGTCATACTGACCGTCGTTATACGCCAGTAATCCATAATAATAATTGCCAGGCACAAAATATTTTCCGCTTTCCAGTTCTTTAATAGAGGCAAAAAGCGGCTTGGCCTTTTCAAGCCTTTGGTCATTAAAATAGGAATAGCCTGATTCAAAATTTTTATCGCTGATTTCTGCATTACTGAGATTGTCAATGCCGGCCATTTCATAATACATAATGGCCTGCCCTAAGTTGTTTCGTTGAAAATAATATTGAGCAAGGGCAAAAGCAGCACGTTGCTTATAAACAGGATTAGCAGTTTCCCGGACATAAGATGCGGCATGCTCAGCCGCGTCTTCGTGCGCTAATTTAATCTTGCAAACGGTTATGCCATATTCCGCCTGTTGCCTGTCCCGATCAGATATCAGAGCAGGGTTGCGCTCCATGGTCACCACTTCCTGACGAAGATATTGCTGATAAGACCGTAGTGCCAGCGCATAGTGTTCCTGCCGGAATTGTTCGTTAGCATGATGCAGCGGAAAAGTCTCCGGGCGGTTGCTAACCGGTTGTTGCGCATAGGTCGTCAGGGTAAATGCCCAAAAGGCAAGAGCAGAAAATGACCGGGTCGCGAACTTTTTAATGAATGTCATCATGAATTTTGCAGCGTGAATAAACCACTAATCTATATGAACCGTAAGGTTAATGCCTGAATCCGGCAAAATTAACCTTGCTATTGGAACCTGTTGTAAATGCAACATTAAGATTTTATTTTAAAAATCTAATCCCAGTATAACCTCATCGCTCAACGGTAGTGTTTTAGGATCAAATACGGCAATCAGGTTTCCTTCCTCGTTAATCAGGTATTTTTGAAAATTCCATTTTACATCGCTATCCTTATAGTGATTAAACTTTTGCCGGGTCAGCCACCGGTAAATGGGCGCCATGTCTTTTCCCTTCACAGAAATCTTGGCCGCCATGGGGAAGGTTACGCCATAATTTTTCTGGCAAAACTCAGCAATCTCCTGATTATTTCCGGGCTCCTGCCACATAAAATTATTCGCCGGGAAACCCACGATCACCAGTCTGTCTTTGTATTGTTTATAAAGCTTTTCCAAATCCTCGTACTGAGGCGTATTTCCACATTTGGAAGCCGTATTGACAATGAGGATCTTTTTACCTTTAAAGTCGGCAAAATTAATCGTGTCCCCGGTCAGGCCGGCCACCTGAAATTCATAAATGCTTTTAGGAACATCGCCGTCCTGAGCCGTTGTTTTACAGGACCAGAAAAAAAGAGAAGCCATTATGTATAGTATATATTTCATTAGAAGATACTTTTTATTTTTAAAAATTATCTGGAGCCTGCCAGATAGCGTTTTATTCGTTTCCTGCCGAAATGCTCCTGCCCGCCGTCATGTTGGCTCATCATCAAAAATTATCTGTACGAAGATAAGTACAAATAATCATTAGCATTTATTAAAAATTGGGATGTACCTGCTGTTTGGGATTAGTGCAGCGTATCCCGAACCATTGATGAAACAGAATTTGTAATGCGCCTGGCAATTTGATATTGGGGTTATTTGATAATTTGACATTGAAAAGAATTTCCCTGCTGGTGAAAATGCCACAAGAGCGCCTGCACCGGCAGAAACTTTTTGTAGAAGTAAATATTTGGAATCATTGTACATAATATCAGGAATAATTGTATTTTGTTGCGCAAAATTTTTAATCAAAAGCCCATGCGTTCTTCTCTCCTCCGAAAGAAAAAGATATATGACATCCTGAAGGAAGCCGAGTACGGCCCGACCGATTCCCACGAATTGCCGGCAGCTGCATTAGGTTTAAAAAAGGTATTGGGCGTGCGGGATCTCACCGCATTGGGCGTGGCTGCCGTGATCGGCGCCGGCATCTTCAGCAGCATCGGTAAAGCCGCCTACGACGGTGGGCCGGGCGTTGTATTCCTGTATATCTTCACGGCAATTGCCTGCGGATTCGCGGCATTGTGCTATGCAGAATTTGCTTCTACGGTTCCGGTATCAGGAAGCGCTTACACCTATTCTTATGTGGCTTTCGGAGAGATTTTTGCCTGGATCATTGGCTGGGATCTCCTGATGGAATATGCTATCGGCAATATTGCCGTTGCCATTTCCTGGAGCGATTATTTTACCAATTTAATGAACAAGGCAGGTATGCATATACCCGACTGGCTTACGATGGACTATGTGACCGCACGGAATGCCTTCCGTACGGTTTCCGAAACATTGCATCAGGGCGCATCGGTTCAGTCGCTTGATGCCGCCACCCAAGTGGGATACCAGGCCTGGAACTTAGCCCCGAGGCTGTTCGGCATGCCGGTTATTATGGATATTCCGGCATTAATGATCGTCGGGATTATCACCTATGTGGTATTCGTTGGGATCCGGGAATCCCGTGCAATGAGTAATATTATGGTAGGGATCAAGCTGGCGGTTATTTTCCTGGTAATTGTAGTGGGCGCCTGTTATGTCAATCCCGAAAACTGGTCACCGTTTACGCCAACAGGTATGGGAGGTATTCTGAAAGGTGTTTCTGCGGTTTTCTTTGCCTATATAGGTTTCGACGCCATCTCCACCACGGCGGAGGAGTGCAAAGATCCCCAGCGGGATATGCCGCGCGGCATGATCTACGCCCTGATCATCTGTACGGTGCTTTATGTGATACTGGCATTGGTGCTCACGGGAATGGTGCATTATACCAAGCTGAATGTGGGTGATCCTTTAGCTATGGTTTTTGATGAGCGCGGCCTGAAGGTGATTTCCGCTATCGTGGCGGCAAGCGCTATCGTAGCTACGGCCAGTGTATTGTTAGTATTCCAGTTAGGGCAGCCACGTATCTGGATGAGCATGAGCCGCGACGGATTATTGCCAAAGATATTTTCCCGCATTCATCCGAAATATCAAACGCCTTCCTTTGCTACAATTGTTACCGGATTAGTTGTGGCCATCCCGGCCTTATTCCTGAATCTGGAAGTAGTGCTGGCGCTTACGAGCATCGGAACCTTATTTGCCTTTGTGCTGGTTTGTAGCGGCGTACTGGTATTGCAGCAACAGAAAGAAAGACCTCTAAGTCGCTTCAGAGTGCCTTATATCAATGGTCAGTATATTTTCCCTTTAATGGCGCTAACAGCAATCATGATTATTTTGCTGAAATACCCGCAGCATTTCCGGGAAATACTCAGCCTCGAATTATTTCCCATGTTGATGTTCTGGGTTGTGGTGACAGTCACTGCCGTATTATCATTCCGGAAAAAACTCTCCCTGCTTCCGGTGCTGGGACTGATCAGTTGCTTCTACCTGATGGCACAGGAGAGTCATACCAACTGGCTGCGCTTCCTGATATGGCTGGTGATCGGCCTGTTTGTTTATTTTTTATATGGCTACCGGCATAGCAAGCTGAACAGGAAGCAGCATCAATGACGAACCTGAAAGAGAATTATTATCTTTGATCTTTATCACAAATTCAATTCAGCAATATTGTGGATGTTCAAATAGAACCCGGTTGGAAAACTGCCCTGCAAAGCGAATTCGACAAGCCTTATTTCGGCGGGATTGTTCAATTTTTAAAAGAAGCAAAAGCCGCCGGGAAATGTATTTATCCTCCGGGCCCGCTTATTTTTAATGCATTCGCACTAACGCCTTTCGGCCAGGTAAAGGCCGTTATCCTGGGGCAGGATCCCTATCATGGTGCAGGCCAGGCTCATGGCTTATGTTTTTCCGTGCAGAAAGGCATACGCTTGCCGCCATCGCTGCAAAATATCTATAAGGAGCTCCAGGACGACACGGGATTCGTACCGCCTCCGCACGGTTGTCTGGAAGACTGGGCGCGCCAGGGCTTGCTGATGCTCAATGCATCCCTGACGGTAGAAGCCGGCCGGCCGATGTCACACGCCGGTATAGGCTGGGCATCCTTCACGGATGCAGTTATCCGGAAAGTATCGGAAGAAAAGGATGGCATCGTTTTTTTATTATGGGGAAAATTTGCCCAGCAAAAGGAAGCGCTTATTGATACCGCCCGTCATTTTGTGCTGAAAGCGGCACATCCCTCGCCCTTTTCCGCTCATGCCGGCTTTTTCGGATGTCGCCATTTCAGCAAAACCAATGTATTGTTACAGCAGCAGGGGCGCTCCCCGATTGACTGGAATCTTGCTCCCTAAGCGACCTTATTCAATATACGGGAAATGGCATTTACATGAATTGGCCTATCGGAGGACAATATAGTGATGGTAATGGTTTCCTCGTTTCCAATTTTCAACTGAATATCATTCATCCGTATAGCTATAGTTACAGAATGCTTATTTTTGAATGTTCAATGGAAAAATTACGCATAGACAAATATCTTTGGGCGATACGCATTTTCAAGACCCGTAGTCTGGCGGCTGATGCCTGTGAAAGCGGGAGGGTAAAGTGGAACGACCAGCCGGTGAAACCCTCAAAACCGGTGAATGTGGGAGAGCATTATTTTATTCGTGCCGAAGGCCGTAACTGGCAAATCGAAGTAACCGGCCTGCTGGCTCAGCGAAAAGCCTATGCGGAAGCCATACAATATTATACAGACCATACGCCGGAAGAGGAGAAAAATATCCGGGAAAAATTATCCGCCAGTTTTTATACGGGGAAACGATTGAGCAAAACCGGCAAACCGACAAAAAAACAACGCCGGGACCGGGAGGATTTTTTGGGTCACTAAACCACGTTTTTTATGCCGGATTCGCCAACGATAAAAAAAAATGGCGTGTCTTACTAAGACAAACCCGAATTATTTCTATCTTTAAGCGCAAAATTAATAATTATTCAATGATGAAAAAATTCAACGTTATAACCTTAGTGTGTTGCTTAATGTTGACCGCTACGGTTTCTAATGCCGGGAAAGGTAATTGGGATCGTATATATAGCAGTATTCCATCCACGAACAAACAGGCAATATTCCCCAATAGCTATACGGCATTCCACCTGGATGATGCTGCATTGATTGCAACGCTAAAGCTGGCCTCTTCCAGCCCGGACAAGCCGACAAGCATCCTGCTGCCGGATGTGGACAATAATTTCCGTACCTTTTTAGTATGGGAAACTCCCGTTATGGCGCCGGAATTACAGGCTCAGTTCCCTGATATCCGTACCTATACCGGCGTTTGCGAGGGGAATGAACTTATAACCGCAAAGATCACCAGTACCCCGCGTGGGTTTCATATCATGGTTTACAGCCCGGAAAGCAATTATTTTATAGCGCCGTACAGCCATGTACGCGACGGGTATTACCTGGTATTTAATCAAAAAGATTATACCAATACGGCAATGAGCCGGGGTGTCTGCGGTGTGAGCAGTGAGCAGCAGTCAATGGTTGAGGGAATTCCCGCTAACATTAATGCGGCTACCACGCCTTCTCCCGGTCGGGCTTTACGCCAAAACGGAGAGGTGCACCGTGTTTACCGCTGCGCCATTGCCTGCACGGCGGAATGGGCTATCGCTGTCTCCGGCGGTATTCCTAACACAGCTGATGTTATGAACATTATTATTGCCCTGATGAACAATGCTAACGGAGTCTTTGAAAGAGAGCTTTCCGTACGAATGGAATTGATCCCTCAGAATAATTTAGTGGTATATTTAGATCCTAATACCGATCCTTATACCTGTGATGCTAATAATGATTGCCTGATCGGTGAAAACCAGACTAATTTTGATGCGGTATTTCCAACAGGGTCGGAATATGATATCGGTCATATTCTGAATACTGCCGGCGGCGGTCTGGCTCAGTTAAATTCAATTTGTCAGAATGGCGGTAAAGCCAGCGGTGTAAGCGGGGCTTTCGGCGCCGAAGATATCGGAACCATTATTCACGAAATGGGTCACCAGATGGGATCGCAGCATACTTTTAATTCCGATCAGGGCGGATGTAGTGGTAACGGTTCCGAAACCTCTGCTTATGAGCCTGGTAGTGGTACCAGTATCATGTCTTATAATGGTGTCTGTGCAGCAGATAATGTGGAGGGTACACCCGTAAACTATTATCATGTGTACAGTCTGGATGTTATGACCAGCTTCCTGAGTACTTTGACTTGTGGCGCTCCGGAAGAAGGCGTGCCGCCGATTTTTATTCCTGACCTTGCTGACACCTATGCAATCCCTAAAAATACACCTTTCGAGCTGCTTGCTCCCGAAGCAGAAGCGTATGAAAGCAATCCATTGATTACCTATAATTGGGAAGAATGGGATTTAGGGCATTTTACCGAACTGGAGTCCGCATCAGCAACCTGGGATGCGGGTCCGATTATGCAAAGCTTTGCACCGACAACGAATCGTTTGCGCACCTTCCCCAAAATGGATGTTATACTGTCGGGAGACTACAGTACCATAGGTCAGCGTCTGCCTAAAGCAGAACGGGTAATGAACTTCCGGCTTACCGCCCGAAGCTTAAAGAGCGGATACGGTACTTTCAATACGACCGACGGCGCTACACATATTAAAGTAGCCAACCTGTCCGAGTTTCGTGTACTGACACCGGACGATACAGCTACCTGGGATGTGGGCTCTACTCAAACCATCACCTGGGATACCGGCGGTTCACGCCAGGATCCGATTAATTGCTCCTATGTGGACATCTTTATATCATACGATGGCGGGAAAACTTACTCCAATCAAATTGTTGGAGAAACCCCGAATACAGGATCTTACAACTGGACAGTAATTGATACATATAGCGACAGTGTACGTTTTAAGGTGAAGGGATCAGGCAATATCTTTTTTGATATTTCCAAAGCGGATATCCGCATTCACGGTAATCCAACCGGCGTGAAGGATATTACAGATGATAACGCCATCCAGGTTTTCCCGAACCCGGCAACCTCTTTGCTCAGTATTCGCTATGGCAAAACCGTCCGGCAGCCGCTAACGGTGGAAATATACAATATGATCGGGCAAAAAGTATGGTCCGGCGAGATGAACCAATCCGTTGATATTCATACCTCCGGATTTGCACGCGGAAACTATCTGGTTCACATCTATGACGCAGACTCCGGTGAGCGACGGATAAAGAAAGTAGTATTGCAATAATATATTTGCACAAATAATCAAAAGAGGTTGTCCTTATCGGACAGCCTCTTTTTTATGACATTTTCAGTAGATACAACCCAAGCTGTCCCCTGATGGCACGCGAATCCGCGTACCATAGTTGGCAAATTTCATCTCTTATTATCTTGTGGTAAGTGGTGTGGGCACCCACGGCAACAGAATTTCCGCATGGAGAAGTCTCTTACCGTGTTTGGAATAGCGATTTTTTTCATGTCGCCACCACACAACCCATCCGGGAAATTGCTCCACTCCATTAAAATCATTTTGCCGCGCTACATGGTTTTAATTTTGGTCAAACTTTTTCTCACCGAAGGTAAATAATGCCACATTTTTTGCCGTACCAATAACCTCAGGTACACCAATTGGGGGCACATCCTTCTCAGTACCTATCGTTTTTATATGGGGAAAATATAATACAGCACGCTTTATGGCTCAGCATGCCCCAGCCACTCCATAGCATTATTCCATAACAACTTTTCCTGTTGCGAAGACGAAACAAGGGTATGCTCAATAAGTTTTCCGGGATGATGCTCTCCCAAAGGAAAGGGGTAATCGCTGCCTAAGCAAATGCGGTCTTCACCGATGATATCCATAATAAAGTCCAGCGCTTTAGGATCATGCACTAAGGAATCAATCCAGAATTTCCCCAGGTAATTTCGTGGGTTAACATTGTTGTCAATGGCACATAAATCCGGGCGAACATTGAAGCCGTGTTCAATGCGCCCGATAGTTGCCGGAAAGCTGCCGCCACCATGCGCAAAGGCAAAACGCAAACGTGGAAATTTTTCAAAAACGCCACCGAAAATCAGGGAGCAGATGGCCCGTGAAGTCTCGGCCGGCATGCTCACTAACCAAGGCAGCCAATAGCGCTGAAGCTCAGCCTGCCCCATCATTTCCCAGGGATGCACGAAAAAACAGGCATCCAGCTCGGTTGCAGCTTCCCATAAAGGATGGAAAACCGGATCGCTGAGGTTGCGGCCATTGATATTGGTGCCTATCTCCACGCCCGGCATTTTCAGCTCGCGGATGCAACGCTCCAACTCCCTGACGGCCAGATCCACATCCTGCATAGGCAGGGTTCCGATACCGATAAAACATTGGGGATACGATGCAGCACAAGATGCAATATGGTCATTGAAAAAGCGTGCGGATTCCAATGCATGAGCAGGCTTGGCCCAATAATTGAATAAAACAGGGATCGTGGATAATACCTGCATACTTACTTCCGTAGCATCCATCTCTTTCATCCGGACATGAGCATCCCAACAGTTCGCCTCTATCTCCCGGAACAACTTATCGCCTTTAATCATTTTAGCGCAACAAGGCTTATGATGTTGCAGCGTAATAAAATCCCCGTAGCCAAATTTTTCAAACCAGTTCGGAATGGTTTCCGGCATGATGTGGGTATGGATATCAATTTTTCTTTGCATAATCTTACGGATAATACGCATCTGCATCTTTTCATCGAATGCACGGTAGCAGGCTGATGAGGCGGTAAAAAACCGAAACAGAAGGTTTTGAGTAAAATGAGACTTTGCCCGAGTTTGGTGAATGGCTAAATTAGCAAAAAAAGCAATAGGCGTTGCAACTTGATCCGAAAAGGTGCATCCCAAATTGTCGCACCGGAGCAATCTCCCGAAGGTAAAAGATATCGTCATTCCAGGTAAAGTGTATAAGCGGTCGTCATTCCGACCGGAGTGAAATTTACGGAACGCAGCGCAGTAAATATTACGGAGCGGAGGAATCTCCCGGGCGTTTTCCCATCCTCCCGATTGGGAGATTCCTCCATGCGAAAATCCTAATCGGATTAAGCGTAATCCGGGATTTTCTTTTCGGAATGATGGCACGTTTTTTCGGAATGACAAAAAACCTTACACCACATGCAACATCTGGGATACAATCCAAAAAGGCAGGGAATACCCCTTTTAGTATGACAGCCCCGGAAGCCCGGGTAATAAAGCATGGGTTTTTGCTGTGATGCAACACAAAAACCATGACAAAACACAGTAAGAAGTTTTAAGGTATATTCCCTGGCATCAATCCCCGACAAACCCAAAAAAACAGCCAAGTCGGATTACTGCGTATTTATTGTTTGTAATGATGAAGTATAAAAGTTCCGGGTATTTTAAAGTACAAAATGTCGCAGTAATCTTTCTGTTTCGCCTTCAGGATTGCGGCTCATCCCGGGATGTACTCCGGAGCATTGGATCATAGTGCTGCGCACGGCAGTTAGCCAGCGAAAACGGGCGGCGGTTTCCAATGCGGCAATTGCTCCGGCAGCTTTATTGCCGGCAGCAATTTTTTCAAATGCATCCAGATGAGTCCCGATCTGTTCCATATCAGCTTCCCGGCAAAGGCACAACACCCGTTCTTCCCGGAATGCGATTCGGCACAGCAGCAATCCGGAAGATTTGCAAAAGAGCACAACTCCTACATTGACAAACTCCCCGCGTTCCACACGGGGCACCACACGAATTATTGCATACTCATATAATTGCGGCTCTTGCATGGACGGCTTCATTTAAAAAAACGGAAGTATGATTCAAACGGGTCATGATAAACTGCAAATAAATGTCCCGAACCGTATCGGGCGATTGTTCCTCAAAACCGGACAGCCAGTCTTCCGGAACCTGTTGCAGGATTCCGGAAATTTTCGTTTCATCCAAAAGCTCCCGGCAGATTGCGTCAGCAGATTCCAGTGCCGCGGCAAAAGGTAATAATACATGATTTTTAATCAAAGCAAAAGAACTTTGCGCCTGTTGTTTCCATGTTTCCCAGTTGTGGTGAAAATAAAGGCATGCCCCATGATCAATCAGCCACAGTTCCCGACGCCACATCAGCATATTGGTATTGCGGGCGGTGCGATCCACATTAGTCAGCAGCGCATCCAGCCATACAATCCGGGAAGCAGTTTCTTCATCCACCTGCGTAACGGCCGGATCAAAGGTTATGGCGCCGCTGAGATAATGTAAGGCCAGGTTTTTACCGATGCTGGTCTTCAGCAGATCCTGAATTTCCTCATCAGGTTCCGTGCGCCCGAAGGCTTCATCCAGATTGGCAAATACTATTTCCGGCACTCTCAGGCCAATAAGCCGGGCAATCTCTCCTCCGATCAGCTCGGCTATTAGTGCCTTCGCACCCTGCCCTGCGCCACGAAATTTCAGGACGTATAAAAATTCATCGTCCGCCTCCGCAATTGCCGGCAGAGAACCGCCTTCGCGCAGCGGCGTCACATAACGGGTTACATTTACGGTACGGATTTCAGCCATAATTTTTTCAATAATAAAATGATTTTATATTCCCGTCAAAATAAATCCTGTTCGGAAACCTGCTCCAATGCAGCTCGTGCCGCGATTTCATCTTTTGCAATTTGACGGGTCAATGCTTCCAGATTATCAAACTTTTCTTCACCGCGTAATCGTTTGATAAAATAAATCTCCAGGCGGTTGCCATAAATATCTTCCTTAAAATCGAGAAGATTGACTTCACTGATGATTACTTTCTGATCAGTTACAGTCGGGCGATAGCCAATGCTCATCATCCCCCGGTAAACCCGATTGCTGAATTTTACCATAACCGCATAAATGCCGATTCCGGGGATTAAAATATCCGGGTAACCGGCCTGGAGATTTGCCGTCGGGTAACCGATGCTCCGGCCAATTTTATCGCCATGCACCACAATGGCCTGGTAAGAGTATGGGCGCCCCAGCATGGCAGAAGCTTCCTCAACATCTCCTTCCGTCAGCGCTTTCCGGATCTTTGTAGAGCTTACTGCGGCATGATCAATAAGCCGCGCCGGTATCTCCAGAATATGCACTTCAGGCGGCGCCTCTGATTGCAACATGCCGATTCCGCCTTCCCGGCTATGGCCGAAGTGATGATCATAACCAATAATGATCGTATGCGGGTGCAATTTTTCTATTAAAAAACGGTGGATATACTCCTCCGCCGACAGCATGGAAAAATCGCGTGTGAACGGCACCACAAGGATATGGTGAATACCGGCAGCCTGTAGCAACTTAATTTTATGTTCCGGTGAAGTCAAAAGTCCGAGGTGTGCATCAGGCTGAATAATCTTTCGCGGATGCGGCTCGAAAGTCACAAGGATGCTTTCTCCGTTAATCCGGTCTGTACATTGTACTACCTGATCCAGGATAGCCTTGTGGCCCTGATGTACACCATCAAAAGAGCCTATAGTAATGACAGGATTCCGGAATGCCGGCAAATGATCATATTGAAAAAAAACGGCCATTGGTTTTATGAATAGGGATCGTGACTGACTCTTCTCAGATCGATATCGCCGGTTTGGGAAACGATCAGAGGTATCTTTTCTACTACAACGTCACTTTGATCAAGCCCAAAGCTGCGCTCTTCCGAAAGGCTTATTTTTTTCAGAAGAAAATAAGCCCGCATAATTAGTTTCTCTATGAAAGGTAATTCATTATCATGGGACAAAAATTTCTCCATCACCACAAAGCGAAAATCACCACGCACATTGTTCCGGCTCAGCGATTCGTAGCGGCTGGTCACGTTCACTTCTTTATTATTGACCAGCTCCATGACCACTTTCCGGAACATCATCTGCACCCGGTGCTCTACGCGAAATCCCAGGCGAAACTCAATGCGAATGATTTCATTGGGAATAATGGTATCTACCACATAGTCCATTCTGTACGGGTCGTCCACCACATGCACGTGGATAAACCAATAGATATCCGCCCGCTTTGGCTTGCTGTATAGAATAGAGTTGATGATCTTATGTTCAATCTCCCGCGGGTTGTTGGCGCTGGTGAGGTATACGAGATGGGTGGCGTATTTCGGGATGCTCCGGTCGTTGTTCAATTCCTGTATAATGGGCAAATAATCTTCCAGCCTGGCAAACTCTACAAATCGGTTTTTAATCTTCCTCGACCGGTACCAGACATACATTACACCAAAGAGCGTTCCGCCCATAATAATGGTAACATAACCGCCATGCCGGAATTTCTCCAGGTTGGCAATCAGGAATGCCGTTTCAATGGTCAGGTAACACACTAAATATATGCCGATCCATATATGGCGTACACGGCGGGTATAAAGGTAAAAGCTGAACAGCAGAGAGGTCATGATCATAGTAAGCGTTATGGATAAGCCATAGGCGCCTTCCATAGCGGCGGACTCTCTGAAGTGCAGCACCACTAAGGTACAACAGACCCAAAGCAATAAATTGATACCCGGAATATAAATCTGCCCCCGCTGATCAGTAGGGTAATTGATTTTCATCTTGGGCCAGAGATTGAGCTTGATGGCTTCGCTCACCAGCGTAAAGGCGCCGGAGATAAGCGCCTGGCTCGCTATAATAGCCGCAAGCGCGGCAATGATTACGCCGACAGTCCGGAAAACCGGCGGCATAATATGAAAAAACGGATTGACATCGGCCGGCAGCACACCACCCCGGTAGCTCTTGAGCAGCCAGGCACCCTGTCCAACATAGTTCAGCACTAAGCAAACCTTTACAAATATCCAGGACACCCGTATATTACGCCGCCCGCAGTGTCCAAGATCGGAATAGAGCGCTTCAGCTCCTGTAGTACACAAGAATACGGCGCCCAGCAGCCAGAAGCCCTGCGGATACTGCACCAGCAATTCAATGGCATAATATGGGTTAAATGCCTTAAATATTCGGAAATCATCGCCGATATGGAGCATACCCATGACTGCCATCATCAGGAACCAAAGCAGCATTATCGGTCCGAATAATTTCCCTATAGATATGGTTCCGAACTGCTGCATGATAAATATGAACGCCAGGATGACTACAACAATCAGGATCGTGGTGTTCTGATCCTGACCCAGGCCTTCCACCGCAGAAGTCACCGTGATGGGGGGCGTAATCAATCCGTCTGCCAGCAGCATGGCGCCGCCAATCATCCCAAAAAAGACAATCCATCTTGAATGCCGCCGCACGAGGGCATAGAGGGAAAAAATTCCGCCTTCTCCTTTATTATCTGCCCGCAGCGTAAGCCATACATATTTAATGGTTGTTTGCAGGGTCAGCGTCCAGAATACACAGGAAACACTCCCGGTAATAAGCAGCTCGGTAACAGTTCTTCCGCGGATAATGGCATTCATAGCATAAAGAGGCGAAGTACCAATATCACCGTAAACAATTCCCAAAGCAATGATTAAGCCCGCAAAAGAAACCTTATTTATGTTTGCTGACACGTAGTATGCTGTCTTTTTAACCGGCGGTAAAGGTAGGAGGTATTTTTGATAGTCATATTACGGGATTTATATGGGATGCATCCTAATACGGAATTGATTAAATTTACCCTGATTTATCATTTTCTTCTAATTGAATAAAATACCTGTTATGCGAATAAGAAATATTATGGCAGCATTTTGTCTGCTTGCTCTCGTTGCTCCGGCTGCCGCTCAGGAGCAGGAACAAGCTGCGTGGATGGAGTTTATGACACCCGGCCCTTTTCATAAATTGCTGCAACAATCAGATGGGATATGGTCCGCCACGATCACTTTCTGGAACCAGGGCGAAAAAGGCGAAACGTCTCAGGCGGAATGCACCAATTCCATGATATTGGGCGGGCGCTACCAGCAAAGCGTTTATAAGGGCATGATGATGGGGATGCCCTTTGAAGGTGTCGGCACTACAGCATACGACAATGCCCGGAAGGTATTCCTCACCACCTGGATCGACAATATGGGCACCAGTATGATGTACGCCGAAGGGCAGTATGACAGCGCGAAAAAACAAATTGCCTTTCAGGGTTACACTTCCGATCCGCAAATCGGAGCCCTGACTGATTACCGCGAAACATTCACTATAGCCGACCCTGACAGGCAGGTGCTGGAAATGTATATGACGGTAAAAAATCAGGAGTATAAGGTTATGGAGATTATTTTGGAACGGAAATGATCTGACTGGAATTTAAGCTGCCCCCCAAAATTCCACCATCCTAACTTTCGTTCTTTTTTTGTTGTCTATACAAGTGAAAACCTGATCTTTTGTGGCAACCTATCCAACATACCGTTATTCCATTGAAGATGCCAATCAGCGTCTTGCCCGCTTCGTGCAGCTCGACAATCCCGACGGCTACGCTTTCGACAATTTTCATTCGCACGAATACAACGAATTATTGGTCTTTATCAAAGGCGGCGGAACGCATAATATCAACTTTCAGAATCATCCCATCCCCGATTCATCCATTCATCTGCTGGCGGCTCACGATTTGCATTGGGTAGAGCGCAGCGAAAATTCCTATGGCTTTGCCATTGTTTACAAAGATCAGTTTCTGGAAAAATTACAGTTCATGAATCCTGATATCAACTACCGGGAGCAATTCGATCATAGCCGTATCCTGAAACTGGACGAAATGCAGCGCGAAAGCTTTTCCCATATCTTCCAGGAACTGCCCGCCAGCCAGCAGGACGCGGTTTATATGCTCAATCTCATTGGCGCCTTTCTTACCAAAATTGCTACTACTTTTTTCAATGACAATAAGCATAGCAAACTGGATGACCCTGTTATTTTTGAGCTTATTCATCTAATAGATCAATACTACAAAGAGCATCTCCCGGTCTCGGAATATGCAACTAAACTGCACCTTGCGCCATCTACACTGCAAAAGCGCATCCGGAAAGCATCGGGAAGATCGCTGCTGCATTTACAGCAGGAGCGATTGCTGAAGGAAGCAAAGCGGCTGCTGATCACCAGCGGACAAAGCATCGCTGAGATTACCTATGAACTGGGTTTTAAAGAGCCTGCACATTTCAGCAACTGGTTTCGCAAACAAACAGGCATTGCACCTTCGGAATACAAAGGCTGATTTTTGCAAGTATCAGGCGCAATATTGCAACTATAAATGCTATGCGCTACCGACATTTGGGCTGAGAAAAATTTAAACGTTATGAAACTACTTACTTCCATCTTTCTGATCAGTTGCCTGAGCAGTCAGGCTATTGCCCAAAGCGGCCACTGGCGCACCATTTCAACGCCTACGCAAAAAGATCTGCTGTCGGTGAGCTTTCCTACGCCGCAAACGGGTTATGCTTCCGGGAGCGACGGCCTGCTGATGAAGTCAACCGATGCCGGCGAAAGCTGGCAGGTTATCCCTGTTCCGGGTGTCATGCTGCTTGAAAATGCACAGGACATCGTTGATGTCCAGTTCATCACGGAAGATACCGGCTATCTTATTTTGTCGAATCATGCGTCGCCGGTTTATACCGGAGTACTATACGCGACAAGCAATGGCGGCGAAATGTGGAGTGAGGTGCCGCACGGGCAGAACATTGCTGCGTACCGTGTACATTTTGTAAATGAAAATTTCGGCGTGCTGGCCGGCTCGGCATTTTTCCAGGGAAGGGTTGTATGCAGAAACGACGCAGGCAACTGGGGCGCTTACTATTCCCTGGCTTCCAATCCCAATGACTTTATTC
>CAZUSO010000011.1:0-60105 GCA_964622775.1 uncultured Taibaiella sp.
ATGGCTCAACATACAATACTGGTGCTTTTTTATTTATTTTTTAAACAGGCTCTTAGTACATCATAAAATTTATGCCTTGTTGAAAGAAAATAAACTCATCAGTAAATATTCCATCAGGGATTTTATAGAGTTTTTGGCAGATGTCAAAAAAGTGAAAATAAACAATGAATGGATAATTGAACCTATCGTACAAGAACAAAAAAATTACCCGCAAAACTGAATATTAATATTACATAAGAAAAAGGTTACAGATTAAACAAAGCTACTTTGATTGTAATCAAGGATAAAATTGTTTATGTCTGAATGCTCGGTATATTTACTCATCAACGACATTCTCCAAAGCGGTGAAAAAATTTTACGTACACTTCTCAACTACCATTTGAAGAATTTGCTGCAAACGAAATAGTAATAGATGCGGTTATACGCAATTTTGAAATTATTGGGGAAGCAGCTAATCGTCTTTCTGAAGAATTTAAAGAACAGCATGCCGATATTGATTCAGTATTCGAGGCTTTCGTAATGGCATAGTTCACGATTATGCCGGCGTTGATATTAGCATTGTACCATTGTACGGGTGATTAAAGAAAACTTTTTGCCTGATACTTTAGAGAAGGTAAAAAGGCTTATTGAATGCCTTGCTGACATTTCAAACAACAGGCAGCTCACTTCACCTAATTCTTATTTAAACAGCGTTTTTTCAGCGTATCTTCGCAGGCTAAATAAAAACCTGTTACCTGTCAAAAAGCTTAACAGGGTCTGAAAAACACTCAATGAAAAACCTGCTCAAACTACTTCGCTACCTTAAAGCATATAAAGGAAAGATAGCCTTGTATTTTTTTACAAGTCTGATGGGCATTATCTTCTCGTTGTTTTCTTTTACCATGATTGCGCCTGTATTGCAGGTGCTTTTTGTTGGCGTGCAACAGGTGCCGGTGGGGAAAGGCAATATTATTGGTAAGATTACCGGGTGGTTCAACCAGGTTATCCTGGAGCAGGATAAACTAACTGCGCTTACTTATTCGGTGATCATTGTTATTGTTTTTACCATCCTTAAAAACCTGTTTGTTTATCTTTCACAGCTTATCCTGAATCCTTTGAGAAACGGTGTAATCCGGCGTATTCGCGATGACATGTTCGGCAAAGCATTATCATTGCCCATAGGTTTTTTCAATGAAGAAAGAAAGGGCGACCTGATCTCCAGAATGACGAATGATGTGAACGAAGTGGAGGCTTCTATCATCAATGTTATTGAAACGGTCATTCGCGAACCGCTAACCATTATTATCACCCTGGTGTCGATGCTGCTGATAAGCCCGTCGCTTACCTTGTTCTTACTTTTATTTCTTCCCGTTGCCGGCCTTTTAATCGGCAGGGTGGGGCGTTCGCTGAAGCGCCCGTCCAACCTGGCTCAGGAGCAGTTGGGCGAGATGCTGGGCACGATGGACGAAACGCTGTCGGGGATGCGCGTGGTTAAAGCGTTCAATGCGGAGCGAAACCAGCAATTGCGCTTCCGTCAAATCAATAATATCCTGTTTCGCACCCGGAACAAAATTGCCGCCCGCCGCGATGCAGGCTCTCCTTTGTCGGAAACGCTCGGTATCATTGTCGTGTGTATTATCCTGTGGTATGGCGGCTGGCTGATTTTTAATAAAAGCACTGCGCTTACCGGAGCCTGGTTTATTGCCTTCATCGGATTGTTTTATCAAATCATTAATCCGTTGAAAAATCTGTCAACAGCATTTTATAATATTCAAAAAGGGAGTGCCGCTTTAGACCGGATTAATGTCTTCCTGAACGTGGAAAATACGATACTGGAAAAGCCGGATGCCATTGCCATTAATCAATTTGAGCAAAATATTGAGTTTAGAAACGTTTCTTTTGCTTACGGGAATAAACAGGTTTTGAAAAATATTAACCTGAATATTCAAAAAGGAAGAACAATAGCCCTGGTTGGCGCGTCGGGAGCGGGTAAAAGCACCTTAGCCGATTTGATACCGCGTTTTCATGAGGTAACTGACGGCGCCATTCTGATTGACGGCGTTGACGTCCGTGACCTTAAACTGTATGATTTCCGCCGGTTGATTGGCGTTGTTTCGCAGGATCCGATTCTCTTTAACGATACCATTTATAATAATATTACTTTAGGTACCGGTGGTGCTACGGGACAGGAGGTGGAGGCAGCCGCAAAAGTGGCCAATGCCCATAATTTTATTCTCGAAAAGAAAGATGGCTATCAGACTGTTGCCGGTGACCGGGGAGCAAGGTTAAGCGGCGGGGAACGTCAGCGCATCACTATTGCAAGAGCCGTGCTCAAAAACCCGCCCATACTCATCTTAGACGAGGCCACATCTTCATTAGATACCGAATCGGAACGAATTGTGCAGGATGCCATCAACCAGTTAATGCAAAACCGGACTTGTATTGTAATTGCTCACCGGCTGTCCACTGTACAACATGCGGATGAGATCATCGTGATGAATAATGGTGAAATAGTAGAGCGCGGTACGCATACTGCATTGATGCAGCAAAACGATTTTTATGCTAAGTTAGTGGCCATGCAGCAGGTGAAATAAAAAAAATGCTTCCTTAGAATAATGAACCGCCTTCAATACGAAACCAGCCCTTATTTATTGCAACATGCATCCAATCCTGTAGATTGGTTTCCGTGGGGTGAAGAAGCCTTTGACCTGGCGAAAGCAACGGATAAACCGGTATTGCTGAGCATCGGCTATGCGGCCTGCCACTGGTGTCATGTGATGGAGCAGGAAAGTTTTGAGGATGAAGCCATAGCGGCATTTATGAATGAACATTTCATTTGCATCAAAGTGGATCGTGAAGAACATCCGGATGTGGATCACCTGTATATGGATGCACTTCAGTCCATTGCCGGTCAGGGCGGCTGGCCTTTGAATATGTTTGTAACTCCCAACCGGAAACCTTTCTACGGCGGTACTTATTTTCCTCCGAGACCGGCTTACGGACGGGTGTCCTGGATGGAGGTATTGCAGGCAGTATTGCAAAGCTGGGAAACGAAACGGGAAGATATAACGCTTCAGTCCGAACAACTGACCCGGCACTTGCAGAATGCTTCGCAAATAGCAGGCGGAACGTATGCTCAACCCGAAAAGTCGCTGTCGGACACCATAGCGGACAAGTTGCTTCGGGATGCCGATCCGGAATTCGGCGGCTTTGGTCAGGCGCCGAAATTTCCTGCCACGCAGGCCATCCGCTATCTGCTGGAGCATGCACATTTTTCCGGTAATTCTGCTTCGCTGCAACAGGCTTTATTATCATTAGATAAAATGATTGCCGGAGGTATTTATGATCAGATTGGCGGCGGCTTTGCCCGATATTCCACCGATAAACAATGGGTGGTTCCGCATTTTGAAAAGATGCTGTATGATAATGCCCTGCTGATAACCGTGCTATGCGATGCCTATCGCCTTACCGGCCTGTCGCGGTATAAAACGGTGATAGAGGGTACTATTGATTTTTGTAACCGGGAGTTGCGCGATGAGGGCGGCTTGTTTTACTGTGCGCTGGACGCCGACTCGGAAGGTATGGAGGGGAAATATTACACCTGGACCCGGACGGAATGGCTGGAAGCGCTTCCTGATGCCCACCCTGCTGTTACGGATTACTTTGGTGTACGGGAGGAAGGCAATTGGGAAGGCACCAACATCCTGCATTGCGCTAAGGATGCGGAAACTATCCAAAAGATATGGAGGATTTCCCCGGAAGAATGGGCGCAAATCCTTGCGGAGCACCGGCAGAGACTCCTGCGGGCGCGCCGGAAAAGAATAGCGCCTGCAACGGATGATAAGATGATTCTGTCCTGGAATGCCCTGATGAATTATGCCCTGACAAGCGCTGCCGTTGCATTAGGCTGCGATACGTATATGCAGCAGGCCTTGTCGCACATGGAGGAGTTACGGCGTTATTTCACCACGAAAGAGAACGGACTGTTCCATGTGTATAAAAATGGTGTAGCGAAAATTGAGGGTAAACTGGAAGACTATGCCTGTTTGGTTCAGGCCCTGCTGTATTTGGCAGGAAGTAGCGGCCATACCGGATACATCACAGTTGCCGGGGATTTTATAGAAAAGGCGGTAGCCGGGTTTAGTGATGAAAAGGGCGTGTTTTTTTACTTTTCCGCACACCAGCAGCAGGATATTATTGTGCGGAAAACCGAGATTTATGACGGCGCCATACCATCGGCTAATTCCCTGATGATGCAGGCGCTTTGGGAGGCCGGCAACCTGTTGGAGCGCAGCGACTGGACGGAACGCAGCTACACAATGATGCGGTCAATGGTGGAAACGGTCATGCGGTATCCTTTATCATTCAGCAACTGGGCAGCCTTCTGTCAGCAATATGTTTATGGTATCCGGCAGTTGATTATTGCAGGCGATGATGCCCAGGCGCAATCCGAGCTCTGGCAGCAGCAGTATTATCCTGCGGTTCACGGTTATTTTACAACGAAAACAGCGTCTGTTGCAGCTATGCGAGATAAATACCGGGAGGGGGAAACCCGCTTTTACCTTTGCTCGGAATTTGCCTGCGGCCTGCCCGAACAAAACCTTATGTCCATTTTAAATCAGCTAAAAAAATAGGTTTTCTTGTTTTTAAGCAAAAAAAATATTTATTTAGCCGCTTAAACTATACCCGGTTCATGAAACTATCCCCTGGGAATTGCAGGTAAAAAAAAATTTAAAGGGAATGTTGTAATTTCAAAATTTTATTTGAATATTGTGAGCCAATTCGTGGAAAACAGTAAAAAATATTGAGGAATATAGGTTAGTTAAAGTAATTTTTTTACCTTGCCCCACGCTAAGGATAATAGCTTAGTTTTATAAGTACATTTTTTAAAAAAAACGATACACGGAACAGGTTTTACAAAAGATGTATCAGCGCATAAAAATGACAAAACACATTCAGATGAAACAACGCTCACTGAGTATTGCGGTAGCAGCCATGGCAATGTTTGCTGTAAGCTGTGGAAAATCGGGCCCGCAGGGGCAGTTGGTTGGAGACTATTCCAATAGTATGAATTACAGGGCTCCGGTTCCCATTGGAATGGTAGCCATTCCTTCGGGTGTGATGACAGCCGGCGCCGGTGATCAGGATATTCAAAATGCATTGGATGCGAGCATTCGCAATTTCAATGTTTCCGGATTCTATATGGACGCCACGGAAATCTCCAATGCGGAATACCGCCAGTTTACCAACTGGGTTCGTGATTCGATAGCACACACTATGTTGGGTGATTATAGTGATAATGACGACGGAACCCAGCAACTCGACTGGAGCAAAAGAATCAACTGGAAGGATCAGGATGTGCAGGATCAGTTAATGGGTATGTACATTCCGGCTGAGCAAAGCGGCTGGGGCGCCAAAGAATTAGATAACACTAAGCTTACCTATAAATATACCTATTTCGATTTTGAAATGGCTGCTCAGAATCCGGAACAACCCCGTTCCAATTTTGTAGTAAACAATACTATTAATGCTTATCCTGATACGCTCGTTTGGATGCGTCAGTTTGCGTATTCCAATAATGAGCCTATTGCCCGTCAGTATTTCTGGTTTCAGGCATTTGATGAATATCCTGTGGTCGGCGTAAACTGGTACCAGGCTAATGCCTTCTGTCACTGGCGTACTCAATTGTGGAAAAGTTATCGCACTAAAAATAAGATGTACTTTGAAAGTCAGTTCCGCCTGCCCACCGAGTTGGAATGGGAATGGGCAGCGCGCGGTGGCCGTCAGTTGTCGCCTTATCCCTGGGGCGGGCCATATACAATGAACAAAAAGGGCTGTTATCTGGCTAATTTCAAGCCGGAACGGGGCGATTACTCCGCAGATGGCGGGCTTTATACCGTTCGGGTGAATGCTTACTGGCCTAATGACTATGGCTTATATAATATGTCCGGGAATGTGGCTGAATGGACCAGCAGTTCTTATTTCGGAAGCTCTTATGATGCTGTTGCCGATTTGAACCCGGATATTCAGTATCGTATCAAGGAAAACGACCCTCAATGGATGCGCAGGAAATCGGTACGCGGCGGAAGTTGGAGAGATCCGGCTTACTTCCTGAATGTGAATGTACGCGATTATGAATTTGCAGACACGGCAAAAGCCTATATCGGTTTCCGTACCGTTTATCAGGAAATTGCTCCGGCACTCACCAACCAGCACATGGGCAAGCGATAATTATCTATAATATAATAAAATAACAGGTTTTCAATAATTAAATTAATAAAAAGTAAATAAGGAAAAAATGAAATCACTCACTTTGTTTTTTGAGACCAAAAACGGGAAATATATTAAAAACCTGATTATTGGTGTTGGTGCGTCAATTGTGTTATTGGGTGCGTTGTTTAAACTGCAGCACTGGGAAGGTGCCGGAGCGATGCTGACCATTGGGATGGTAACGGAAGCATTCATCTTTGCCTTGCAGGGTATTGTGCCGCCGGTTAAAGATTACTATTGGGAACGCTATTATCCGAATTTAGATGAAAATCCCGAGATTGAAGCATATAGAAAAGGTGTGGAATTTGTTCCTCCTACCACACCCCTGGGCGCAGGCGGAGTTGGTGGTTCAGCTACCGGTTCCTTAGATAAAATGCTTGAGGAAGCGGAGATTAATGCGCCTAACCTGAAACGCCTGAGCGATAATTTCCGGAAATTCGGTAATACCGTAGAGCAAATAAAAGATATTTCAGACGTTACTGCGGCTACAGGGGAATATTCTCAAAGCGCGCGTGAGGCAGCCAGCTCCTTAAACAAACTGAAAGATACTTATACCGGAGCTGTTAACACGATGCAGTCATTTAATGATGCATCGGAAAGCACTGCTCAATTCCATCAGCAGGTGCAGGTATTGTCCAGGAATTTAGGCAATCTGAATCAGATTTACGAAGTAGAATTGCAGGATGCCAATAATCACCTGAAAGCTATGAATAAGTTCTACAGCAATTTAGTAAACGCCTCGGATGCCATGGCCTCCAGTGCCAGTGATGCCATAGCGGCAAAAGATCAAATTGCTATGTTGTCAAAGAATTTATCTTCCCTGAATAGTATCTATGGTAATATGCTCACTGCCATGCAAGGCCGCTAATCCTTTCAATACTTAGCACGTTTTTTATAATTGATAAAAATATAACAAAGAAAAAGTCAAAGGATGTCATTACCTAAAGAGCCGAGGCAGCAGATGATCAATATGATGTATCTCGTATTGACAGCAATGCTGGCATTGAATATTACGCGGGAAGTGTTGAATGCATTCCAAACTATTAATTCGAGTATCGAGTTGTCAAATAGTTCCATCACGGATAAAAATAACTTTTATTACGATCAGTTTAATAAGGCTGAGGATAATGAAGCCGATGCCGCTAAGGTTAAGCCCTGGAACGATATGGCTAAAGACATAAAAGCGAAATCCGAGGATCTGGTTGATTATCTCCAGGCTTGGAAAGATAGCGTGATCTTGCATTCGGGTGGATATGAGACTAATTCCCAGGGCGAGCAAGTAATTAAAAGTATTGAAGACATTGATGCCTCAACGCGTATCTTTATAGAGAATAAGCATGGCGCTGAGATTAAGCAGCGGCTGAACGAGTATTCTGAATTTATTATTTCCAAATTACCTGATTCCGCCCGGGAAAGTATGCGTAAGCAATTGCTTTATGTCCCTGATAAATTGCCGGTTACGGACGAAAATAAAAGCGGCGACTGGGTATATGGTACCTTCCATAACATACCGGTTGTAGCTTCCATTGCCATGTTGTCTAAATTTCAGAATGATGTTAAAAACTCGGAAGCGACCGTGGTTAAATATCTGTTCGAGCAAATTCACGCAACCGATATGAAATTTGATACCCTGATGGCAATTGCGGTTCCTAAAAACAGCTATGCGCTGGAAGGAGACGAAATTGAAGCAACAATCTCTTTAGTTGCCTCGAACAAAAACTTAAACCCGACTATTACATCCTCTGCCGGCTCTGTTGCAGTAAAGGATGGAATTGGTACATTGAAGTTCAAGGCTTCAGGCGCCGGAGTTAAAACTGTTAACGGGGTCATCTCGATTGTAACGCAACGTGGAAAGCAGAATTTTAATTATAATTTCGATTATGTTGTAGGTAGTGCGGGCGCTTCATTACAACTGGATAAAATGAATGTGATGTATATTGGTGTTCCTAATCCTGTTACAATCTCTGCTGCCGGCTATAATATTCAGGATGTTTCGCTGAGTATTCCTGGCGCTAAGACGGTAACTTCAACCGGAAAAGGTACTTATGATGTTTGGGTAGAAAAGCAAACGAATGATATGCCCTATGCCATTGTGGCTAAAAGTAAGGCTGGCGGTAATTCTACTGTTGGAACCGGAAAATTGCGTGTTAAGGTTATTCCGCCTCCAACGGCAACCGTGGGTGGAAAGTCTTCCGGATTTATGGCTTCCAGTACGGCTAAGGCTCAGCAGGGTGTTATTGCGAAACTGGAAAATTTTGATTTTGATACTAAATTTAAGGTTTTGAGTTTCCGTTTTGCTTTTGTACCTAAAAATGGCCAACCCCTGGAAGAAGCCAATCAAGGTCCTGTATTTAATGCTACTATTCAAACCTTTATGAGTCGGTCTAAACCGGGGGATAAATGGTTTGTTGATGAAATCAGGGTTTTAGGTCCTGACGGAAGAACACAGACAATTAACCCATTGGCAATCACACTTAATTAATCTCTTAAAAATTCTGAAGGATTATGGTTATCCTAAATAAATACAAATTAACACTCATTGCTTTATTCAGCTTTGGCACTCTGGCTTTTGGACAGGATCCGATGACAACGGATCAGCCGCAGGGTAATTCATCTAACCGGGATAATATTGTAAAATCAACATGGCAGCCTTCATTGGTAAATGATGGTGTAATCGACCATATTGAACATATTAATAAGGCGATAGAATGGAATAAAATCCGTGAAAATGATGTGGCATGGGCACAACGGGTTTGGCGGCAGATTGATGTGCGCCAGAAACAGAATCAGGCCTTCATTTATGCAGGCGATGATCGTACCGGTGGTGGCGCTTTCATTGAAATTTTGATCGACTTGATTAAGAAAGGGAAAGTGATGGCCTATAATCCGATTGATGATCGCTTTGCCACTCCTTTGACCAAAGAATCTTTTGACAATGCTATTGGTGGCGGCTACGATACGGTTGAGGTTCCTGATGTGATTACTGGTGAAATAACAAAAAAAATCACTAAAAGGGAATTGAATATCGATCTGATTACTAAATATCAGATCAAAGAGGATTGGATATTTGATCGGAACCTCGGTAAGCTTGTTGTTAGGATTATTGGAATTGCCCCCTTAATTGACCGTTATGATGAAGCCACGCAGCAATATAAGTATTCTACGCCTATGTTCTGGATTTACTACCCTGAAGCAAGAAGGGAATTGGTTAATTATGAAGTATATAACCCGGTTAATATGGTCAGCCGTATGAACTGGACTGACTTTTTAGACCGGCGTTACTTTTCCAGCTATATCATTAAAACCTCTATTAATAATCCACTTGGAAATCGTCTTCCTGATGGCTTAAACGGCTTGTATGAAGGCCAGGAAATGCTTAATGACCTTATCAACCGGGAAAGCGATATGTGGGAACGCTGATTAATTGTCTTTTCATGATATATCTTCTTAATGGAGCCGGAGTTTCCGGCTCTTTTTTAGTTAGATATGGATGCTTGCCTGTAAATTTGTAACTTCATACCTTGTTTGCTTGTGAATATGCCGAACCAAAAAAAAACAAAGCCTAAAAGTAAAAAAAAGCCGGATGAAGGGGCTTCTTCCCGGGATGATATGGAGTATTCTCCTGGCCGTTCAGGTAAGTTCAGGCTGATTACCGGATTCCTGCTACTGCTGCTGGGCTGTTTTTTTACGCTTTCTATTATTAGCTATTGCCTGAGCTGGAAGCAGGATCAGGATAGTCTGATGGCCTCTCAGTCCTTGTTTCATTTTCTGTTTCAGGATAATACGCCTGTGCAAAACTGGTGTGGACGCCTCGGAGCAGGTATTGCTCACTTCATGGTTTACGGAGGTGTAGGTATCTCCGCATTATTCTTTACGCTTTGGCTTGCTGGTATTGGTATCAATATTATCTATGGTCAAAGAATATTGCCCACTGTGAAATGGCTGCGCTGGATGGCGCTGGGCTTTTTATTTCTTTGCCCCCTCCTGTCTCTGGGTTTTTCAAATGACATTTTCCCGCTCGGCGGTGCATTGGGACAGGGTCTGGTGGAATGGACAGATGGGTTTGCCGGTATGGCCGGAACCCTCATTATGCTGGTTGGCGTTTTTTTCTTTTTCGTTTTTATCGTTTTTCAATGGGATATCAGACCCTTATTAAACCGGGCTGCCCGGTTTATTCCGGCGAGGACTCCTAATCCTTCTGCCGGCAATAATGAACCTGCCGGAAATTTTATTAATGAGGAGAATGAGGATATACCTGATGCGGAAGACGCGCTTCGGCCGGCGGCCTCATTCAGAAATAAGCTTAAAGATGAACAAACCCTGCCGGTAATCCGGGAAGAAACGCCGGAAGGCGGCGATTGCCGGTTGACAATAATAGAACAGATGCCTGCTCATCCTGTGGTTGAAGGACATCCCAATAGTATTGCCACCATTAAAAAACCGGGAATAGAGCTGGAGCTTCCTCAGGTTACGGATATCCCGGAGCCGTCCGGTGAGGAAGAAGATGATGCACAGGAAGAACCATTGCCCGTTGAAGATGTGGAAATGATCATCGCTTCCGCCCAACCGCCGGAAAAAATCGTTCCCCGGCACGGAGCGCATATAACCATTCAGGATAACGAACCCTACGATCCGGCGCTCGATCTCCCCGACTATAAATTCCCGACTCTGGATTTGCTGGATGAACGTCCGCAAAGCGATATTTCCTTAGACCGGGAAGAGCTGGAAAAAAACAAAACCCAGATCATTAATACATTGCGCAGCTTTGGTATTGAAATACAGCGAATCACGGCTACCGTAGGCCCTACCGTTACTTTATATGAGATTGTTCCGGCTGAAGGTGTGCGCATCTCTAAAATCCGTAACCTGGAAGATGATATTGCGCTGAATCTTGCGGCATTAGGTATTCGTATTATTGCACCTATCCCGGGTCGTGGCACCATCGGTATAGAAGTGCCGAATACCAATAAGCAAATCGTTTCCATGCGCAGCATTCTTTCCAGCGACAAGTTCATCAGTAACAAGATGAGCCTCCCCATAGCGCTGGGTAAGAAAATTGACAATGAAAATTACATCGTTGACCTGGCTACTATGCCGCACCTGCTGATGGCGGGGGCTACCGGTCAGGGAAAATCCGTAGGAATTAATGCAATCTTAGTATCCCTGCTTTATAAAAAGCATCCCTCCCAGTTGAAATTTGTGATGGTGGATCCCAAGAAAGTAGAGCTGTCAGTTTATCGCCTGATTGAACAGCATTACCTGGCTAAATTGCCAAATGAAGAAGAAGCCATTATTACGGATACTAAAAAGGTGATCAATACCGTAAATGCGCTTTGTATTGAAATGGATAACCGTTATGAGTTGCTCAAAGATGCCGGCGCCCGTAATATCAGGGAATATAACGATAAGTTTATAAAGCGCAGGCTCAACCCTCAGAACGGGCATAAGTTTTTGCCCTTTATCATCCTGGTTATAGATGAATTTGCCGACCTGATCATGACTGCCGGTAAAGAAGTGGAAATGCCGATTGCCCGCCTGGCGCAATTAGCCAGAGCTGTCGGAATTCATATTGTCATTGCTACACAGCGCCCGTCCGTAAATGTGATCACGGGTATTATCAAGGCCAATTTCCCTGCGCGTATTGCCTTCAAAGTTTCTGCGAAGGTAGATAGCAGGACCATCCTGGATGCCGGCGGCGCAGAACAGTTGATTGGACGCGGCGATATGCTGGTATCCCACGGCAGCGAATTGCTGCGTCTGCAATGTGCCTTTGTGGATACACCGGAGGTAGAACGTATTGTAGATTTCATCGGGACTCAACGGGGCTATCCCTCAGCCTTTGAACTGCCGGAATACGAAGGCGCTGAAGAGGAACGTGAAGCGCGGGAATCTGTAGATCTTACCAAAAGGGACAAGATGTTTGAAGAGTGCGCACGCCTGGTAGTCAGTTCGCAAAGTGGTTCCACATCTATGTTACAGCGAAAGTTCAACCTGGGATATAACAGAGCCGGGCGCATTATGGACCAGTTGGAGGCCGCAGGTATTGTGGGGGCAGCATCCGGCAGCAAGCCCCGGGAAGTATTGATGAGTACAGAATACGAGCTGGAACAACATTTGGAAAGTTTGTTTCATTAAAAAAATTGCCCTTAGCATATAATAGAAGATACAAAATATTTTATCGGTATAAATCGGTATTGCCAATGAGAAAAGTATAAGTTTCGCATTCGTCGAAAGGCGCCGGAAAAGTGAATATACCATCTG
This sequence comes from uncultured Taibaiella sp., assembly GCA_964622775.1. Classification (GTDB taxonomy): domain Bacteria; phylum Bacteroidota; class Bacteroidia; order Chitinophagales; family Chitinophagaceae; genus CAZUSO01. The sequence continues at coordinate 12,511 of CAZUSO010000011.1, forward strand.
TGGAAATCCGGGCGAAAAATAAGGATAAACAACAATGTCTTTAGTGAGAAAAATAATTTCCGGAATACTGATTTGCATAGCTCCGCTTTCGGCTCAAAGTCAGGCGGAGTCTTCCTATCCGCAAAACTATTTCCGGAATCCGCTCCATATCCCCATTTCTTTAGCCGGCAATTTTGGCGAATGCCGCCCGAATCATTTTCATACTGGCCTGGATATCAAAACTCAGGGGAGGGAAAACTTACCGGTGCATGCCGCTGCCGATGGTTATGTGTATCGGGTTTCGGTATCGCATTCGGGTTATGGAAACTGTATTTATATGCGACACCCTAACGGCTATGTTACGGTTTATGCCCACCTGAACGATTTCTATCCGGAACTGATGCAATATGTGATAATCCGACAATACGAGAAGGAAAGCTGGAATGTAGATCTGTCCATTCCCGAAGGCATGTTTGAAAGAAAGCAGGGAGAGCTGATTGCATATTCGGGAAATACCGGAGGATCTACTGCCCCGCACCTGCATTTTGAAATCCGGGATGCAAAAACCGAACACGTGCTCAATGCAGGGCTTTTTGGATTACCGGTAACAGATGATCTGCCGCCGGTGCCGGTCAGCATTGCGCTGTATAACCAGAAAAGCATTTACCGGCAAAAGCCACAGCTATTTACCTTGAAAAAGCAAGGACAGTTTTATACGGTTACACCGGATGTCCTGAAATGGAGCAGCCCGCTGATGCGACTGGCCGTGCTGGCGGATGATAGGATGCCCGGCAGTGCCAATAAGCTTGGAGTATATGCGATGAATCTATACCTAGACGAGGCATTACAGGCCGGCTGGCAGCTTCGTGATCTGGATTTTTCACAAAACCGGTATGTAAATGCTTTTGCAGATTACCGGCTGAAAGAACAAACGGGACATTGGTACGAATTGCTTTTCCGCCTGCCGGGAAACCAGCTGAATGCCTTTACTTTTCTGAATAATGACCAGGGCGCTTTGGATTTGAGCGATACGGCAATCCATACGGTTCGCATTCAGCTGATGGATGTATTGGGCAATACGACTCAGATCCGGTTTAAGATTCAGTACGATGGCTCAACACAGGCTCATCCAGCATGTGATTCTGCCGTGGATTATGGCCGGACTTTGAAAATAGAAAATGAATATTTTTCTTTTACCGGATCGTTGAATACGATGTATGATCAGGTTTGTTTGGATTATTCTCTCAGCCACGATCAAGGAAAATGGTCGCCGGTTTTACAGTTATTGAGTTCGGAGGTGCCGGTTCAAACTACCTGCCGACTGGCTTTGAAGCTCAGCAGACCGGTGCCGTTTGAGCTGCGTTCCAAGCTGGCTTTTGTGCATCATATCCGCCCAGCAGCGTTGCCCGGAAACAATCCCCAAAGCGGTATGTCTGCAGTATATGAAAACGGATTTGCCGTAGCCTATGTACGTACTTTGGGCAACTATTATGTAACGGCGGATACGATTCCACCCCTTATCCAGGCCAGTATTAAAAACGGAAGCAATCTTTCCGCAGCGAAAAGCATACAATTTACCGTCACGGAAAAGATTACTTCGGTGGACGAAGTGCGCGCGGAGCTGAACGGAAAATGGCTGCGCTTTGTGCGTCGGGGCGATACTTATACCTATATCTTTGACGAACATTGCCCCAAAGGCAAAAATGTATTAACGATAAAAGCCCTTGATGAGAACTTAAACCAAAGCGAAAAGGTGATTGAATTTACCCGCTGAGTAGCGGAAAATTTTGACTTTTGACTTTTCAATTTACAATAGTATAAAAACAGGATGATAAGCCAGAAGCAGATATTATTGAAATTATTGCGTCCGGGAGATAAGAAGTTCCGGATGTACGGCTCCTGGCTGGCATTATGTCTGGGCATACTGTTGCTTTTTGTTGCCATGATAGCCTGGATTGATTTCCGGGAAGTATTGTCCGGAAAGGGAGGCAATGATTCCATGTCGGAATACTTAGTGATAGGAAAAACTATCGGCGATCAAAATGCCGGCCGGAATGTACAGCGCAATCTTTTCGATACTCAGGAACTGGAAGCGCTTAAAAAAGCAAACGGAGTGCAGGAAGTAGGCAGACTTACCTCAAACCGTTTCCCGGTTTCTGCAACGATGGGGGGGAGTATGGGCTTTTATACGGAATTGTTTCTGGAGTCGGTTGATGATAAATTTCTGGATGCACTTCCGCAACAATGGGTCTGGAAGCCAGGCGATCCGGCGCTTCCGGTGATCATGTCCAACGAATTTCTGAACCTGTATAATTACGGATTTGCCCTGAGCCAGGGATACCCGCAGTTATCCCGGAAAAATATACAATCTGTGCCTTTTACGATTACCGTGGCAGGAAAGGAACAGTATTATGCCCGGATAGCAGGCTTTTCCGATCGCATCAGCTCTGTTTTAGTTCCGCAAAGCTTCATGAATGAAATGAATAAAATTTATGGCCAAGGCGCACATGAAAACCCGTCCCGGGTGATTGTAAAAGTGAAGGATCCCTCGGATGCTGCCTTTATTAACTTTCTGGAAACACATCATTATAATGTGAATCAGGATCAGCTTCGCTGGAGCCGGATTCGTACTGCCGTTCAGGCTATTGTTACCTCCGTTGGGGTAGTAGCGCTGGTTGTGGTAGGCATGGCCATACTGGCTTTTATCTTATTTGTGGAGATTACGGTACAGCGAGCAGCCGGCCATATCCGGCTGATGATGCAGATCGGCTATGCGCCCGACAAATTGCGTCGCACCATTTACCGTTTCTTTCTTCCCTGGATGGGTTCTGCGGTATTGGCCGCCTTAACCCTGGCAATGGCGCTTCATTTTGGCTTATTGCAATGGCTAAGTGCTATGGATTTAAAGGTGTCCCCGGCGGCTGTCTGGCCGGTGCCGGGTATTGGCATTATCATGTTGCTGATAATGAGTGCCTTGCTGGCAAATTCCGTAAAAAAGATGCTGGCAAAGGTGTGATATGCTCATTGTTAAATCTCCCCGGCTTTACAAGGGGCTAATGCTTTTTCCATAATTTTGATCAGAATACACTAATTAAAGCATCAGATCGTTATAGATAACTGACCCTTTGTTTTTTTAATATGAACAGGATTTTATTTTTTGCCATAATTTTTCTCATAGGAAACCAATTGTTTGCTCAGGTGGTTAAAGAAGTCAACTTTCCGCAGCCCGATGCGGAGCATGAAGATTGGTATGGCATTTCCGTTCCGGTAGCAGGCAGGGCATTGCCGGAGGTGACTGTCGCTAATGTAATAGCGCGGGACGGCCGGCAAATTAATGCAGATAAGGTAGTTCCGGTTGTTCATGTGGCTTTAAAGAAAAAACAACCCATTGCCATTATCAGCTTACCGATGTATATTGATCTTGATGGTGTAAAAACCGCTTTGGCATCCTGTACCGTGACCATCGAAACTTCGGAAGCCTCACCATCGCATTTGCTGCAAAGACCCACCGGGGTGGCCAATTCTGTGTTGACTTCCGGTAGCTGGTATAAGATTGCCGTAAAGAAAAGAGGTATTTACAAGATAGATTATGCTTTTCTGCAAAGCTTAGGGCTGAATCCTTCGCAAATTAATCCGGCTAAAATCAGGTTGTACGGAAATGGCGGAACGGTATTGCCGGAGCAGGTTACAAGCGGTGTCATTGATGATTTGGAAGAAAATTCCATTTATGTAAATGCGTCGGGAAGCAGCTTCGGACAAAACGATTATATTCTTTTTTATGCCGGAGGTCCTGTAAAATGGGATTATGATATTTATGCAAAGCTGTTTGAGCATACGCCTAATTTTTATGAAGATAACAGCTATTACTTCCTGAATTTCGATATCGGTAACGGGAAACGCATTTCCGGTCAAGCCGCAACAGGTACGGCTAATATTACCCTGACATCCTTTGATGATTATACCGTAGTGGAAGCGGACAGCTTCAATCCCGGCACGGTTGGAAAGGTATGGTGGGGCTACCGGCTGATTAATCCGGGATCGGGCACATCTTCATTATCCTTTAATGTAAATATGGGCACGCTCACCGGCCCGGTAACGATGCAGGCTCAGGTGGGTGGCGTGATGGATGTGGACGGCAATAATTACAACATCAGCATCAATAATGTTTCGGATACCAATATCACCCTGAACCGGCCGGCCAGCTCGGCCAATATGTATGCTGCTTTTATTAATAAAAAAGTAGCTTCCGGCTCCGGAAATATGACGATAAAAACAACGCTGACCACAGGCGCATCAGGAGCGGCATATTTAGATTTTATGCGCTTCAATGCCCGCCGATCCCTGACCATGTCCGGAACAGGTGGACAGCTGCTCTTCCGGGATACTGCGGGATATGTTTCATCAAATAATATTCAGGCAGCTTTCAAAATTCAGAGTGCAAATGCTAATACGAAAGTCTGGGAAGTGACGAATCCGCTGCATCCGCGTAACTTGAATGGAAGCCTGAGTGGGACTAATTATACCATTGTCCGGCCAACGGACTCGCTGCGGGAATATATCGCTTTTGACGGCAGCCAGTATTTCACGCCTGCATTCATTGGCCCGGTCGAGCATCAGAACCTGCATGGATTGCCGCAGGCTGACCTGCTGATCATCACCCGGCAGGATTTGTTGCCGGCGGCAGAAGAATTAGCCAATTTCCACCGTAATACGGAAGGCCTGAGCGTTAATGTGGCCACTGTGGATAAGATTTACAATGAGTTTTCATCCGGCGGTCAGGATATTTCCGGTATCCGCAATTTTATTAAAATGTTCTACGACCGGGCAAACGGTGAGGACGAACTGCCTAAGAATGTGCTGCTGCTGGGTGCTGCATCTTATGATTATAAAGACCGGATTGCCGCCAATACCAATATTGTGCCGGTTTATCAAACTGCGGTAAGTATAGCCAATAGTTATGCATTCAGCTCTGATGATTTTTATGCCTTATTGGATGAAGGAGAAAGTATGGCCTCCGTTAGCCTTTTGGATGTAGGTGTAGGGCGTATCCCTGCCTATAACCTGGAGGAAGCGCAGGACGTTGTGGAAAAAATCAATCATTATAAACAAAATGCTTCCTTCGGTCCCTGGAAGAATACCTTCACCTTCGTATCGGATAATGTGGATCCCTCCTGGACCACCAGTCATACAAGAGATGCTGAGGCGGTGAGTGAAGTGATTCAGAATGCCAGCCCGGTTTACAATCAGGTGAAGCTTTATGGCGATGTTTTTCCTTTGGAGTCTACGCCGAGCGGAAATAAGATGATTGCACAAAACAAGGCGCTGAACGATCAGATATTTCTGGGTACTTTTTTGATTAACTATAGCGGACATGGCGCACCGGTAAGACTGGCTGCTGAGGATCTGGTAACGCAAAGCGATATTAATTCCTGGGTCAATATCAATAAATTGCCGGTTTTTGTGACCGCCACCTGTGATTTCGGACGTTTCGATGATCCGGCAAACCGATCTGGCGGCGCACGTATTATGATGAAAAATGACGGCGGCTCCATTGCATCGTTAACCACTACCCAGTTAGTGTACCCCGGCCCTAATTCTACCATGAATACCTTTTACCTGCAAAACCAGTTCAATAAAAATGAGCATAACCGATGGAATTCGTTAGGCGAGGCGGTGATGAATGCAAAAAATGAATCTGTTGCTTCAGGTAGCTTTGGTCAGTACCAGAATAATCAGAAATTTGCCTTATTGGGTGATCCTGCCCTCATACTGGCATTGCCACAGTACAATGTGCGCACCGATTCGCTTTTAATCCTGGATCAGGAACATGTTACTTCGGATACGATTAAGGCTTTAGGCCGTTATAAGCTGAATGGCTCCGTGACCGATGAGCACAATTCCCTGATGACCGGCTTCAATGGAAAAGTATATGTAACCATTTTCGATAAGCCCAGTGAAATTCCGATTGTTTCCGATCCTATGCCGCCGGATATTTCGGAGTATTCCTCCCAGACGAGCGTTATTTATAAAGGTATTGCTACCGTAACCAACGGGCAGTTTTCCCTTAGCTTTGTTGTACCAAAGGATATTAATTACAGCTTTGGAAATGGCAAGATCAGCTATTATGCAGATGACAGCCTGGTTGATGCATCGGGAGCCGATACCACCTTTACGGTAGGTGGTTTTTCAGCGAATGCGCCGGAAGACAATGAAGGCCCCGTCGTGCAGGCATTTATTGATAATGATAAATTTCGCGAAGGCGGAGTAACCGGACCGGATCCCCTGTTGTTTGTAAAACTTTCAGACGATAATGGCATTAACGTTACCGGCAGCTCTATCGGACACGACCTGGTAGCAATTCTGGATGATGATGCCGATAACCCCTTCGTTCTGAATAATTATTATCAAACTAATCCCGATGATTTTCAGTCGGGAACGGTTTCATTCCCCATGTCGGGCATTGCCCCCGGCCGGCACCGTATCAGGGTTAAAGCCTGGGATACGTACAATAATTCCGGCGAAGGTGCCGTTACCTTTGAGGTAGTGGATAAAAGCCAGGGCGCCATAAGCGAAGTTTATAATTACCCGAACCCGTTTACGCAGCAAACAACCTTTGTGATCCAGCATAATTTATCTAAAGAGAACCTGGATGTCATCATCAGGGTATACAATACATCAGGTCAGTTAGTGCGCAGCCTGGAGCAGAATATTACCCCGGAAGGAAACAGAACGGAAATCGGCTGGGATGGAGAAAGCGATAATGGTTTTGCCATGAGCAGCGGCGTTTATTTTTATAAAGTACAGATAAAAACAAAAAAAGGAATTTATGCGACTGCGCAACAAAAATTATCACTTATCCGTTAATTACCGGTTCTTGCCAAATCATGTCGGAACAGGCTGGTAGCTGTGAAAAGATCCGGATAAAGTAGCCGGCATATTGGATATATTTTTTAATAATAAAATATCTTTTTCAGTTGCTAAAATCCCAAATAAAGCTATATTTGCACCTCAAATCAAAATCGTCTTCATAACTATCGGGGAATTTTACTTTTAAAAATTCAAATTATCACAAAAAGATCAATAATGACAAAACGATTTGCATTAGCCGGGTTGACTATGTTGTCCGGTATGATGGTTACGCAATCCTATGCTCAAACGGGTAGTGGATTAGAACCGACGCAGGATGGAAGGGTGGGGGTTATCACCACGGCTGTGCCTTTTTTAAGGATATCGCCTGATGCGCGAAGCGGAGCGATGGGAGATGTGGGGCTGGCAATTTCTCCGGATGCCAATGCTCAATACTGGAATGTGGCCAAGCTGGCTATGAGCGATAAGGATATGGGATTCTCCGTTACCTATACGCCCTGGTTAAAGGATCTGGTTCCGGATGTATTCCTGGGTTATCTTGCGGGATATAAGAAATTCGGTCAGGATAATAACCAGGCTATCAGTGCCTCACTACGTTATTTTAATCTTGGTGATATCAATTATGCGGATCGCCTAGGTACGCCGGCCGGAACTGGTAAGCCTCGTGAATTTTCTTTTGATCTCGGCTATTCCCGGAAATTATCGCAATATCTTTCTGCGGGCGTAAGTTTACGATATATTAGCTCAAATATTGCTGCCGGCGCTGCTACGGAAGATGCTGCAAATTATAAGCCCGGATCGGCTTTTGCAGCGGATGCCGGTATTTTTTATACCAATACTCAGGAGATTGGTGAAGAACAAAGCGGCACGCTGAGCCTGGGCGCTGTAGTGTCGAACCTGGGTTCCAAGATTTCTTATACACAGACCCGTAAGGATTTTATCCCTACCAATTTAGGACTGGGCGGCGCTTATACCTATAAGATCGATCATTTCAATAAATTTACCGTAGCATTGGATCTGAACAAAGCGCTGGTCCCGGCGCCTGTTCAGAAAATTGGAACCGATTCCAGTGGCTTAGACAAACCTTATTGGGAGTATCCTGAAATGGGTGTGGTTGCCGGAGTTTTTAATTCCTTTGCCAAAGCTCCTCCCGGATATGGAACCACGATTTCACTGGGCGCTGAATATTGGTATCAGGAGCAGTTTGCTGTACGTGCCGGTTATTTTTATGAAAACAAAAATAATGGTGCCCGTCAGTATTTCACCTGCGGTGTTGGCGTTCGCTATAGCGTATTTGGTCTGAATGTTTCCTATCTGGTATCTTCGGGATCGGGTATTGCACGCAATCCATTATCCAATACCTTACGTTTCTCGCTTACCTTTGATTTTGATAAAATGAATAATAACGAATCATAAGGAACGCTTGAACAATTAAAACACATTCCCTATATTTGTAGGGTAACAAAGTTGATAATACTAAGGTGATAAATTCAACCGGCAGTCATAAACATAAGCCCGGATGCAATTTATCACCTTACCAATTTTGGCGGGTTCGGTTTTATAATCTTCATCATCATTATGCAATTAAGAATAGGAAACGGTATTGATTACCATCAGTTGGCAGCAGGTTGGGATTTTTGGATCGGTGGTATCCTTGTTCCGCATCATCAGGGAGCGGTGGGGCATTCCGATGCGGATGTCCTGCTTCATGCCATTTGTGATGCCCTGCTGGGTGCGCTTGCCTTAGGCGATATCGGAGCGCATTTTCCGGACACGGATGCCCGATACAAGGATATAGATAGTAAGGTGCTGCTGCAACGCTGCTTTTACCTGATTAGGGAAAAAGGATTTTATGTGAATAATATTGATGCCACCGTTTGCTTGCAGGCTCCCAAATTGCGGCCGTATATCGACCGTATGCGGGAAGCTATTGCCCGCATACTGGAAGTTCCTGCAGATGCCGTTTCGGTCAAGGCGACTACTGCTGAAGAAATGGGTTTTGTCGGTCGGGAAGAAGGTGTGATGGCTTATGCAACTGCCCTGTTGATTCGTCCATAAGCTTTGGAATGGCTAAACTTTAATGTTAGCCGGAAGTCTAATATGGCTCAGAATTTTTTTTCAGAAGAACGGCATGATGAATACAACGTTGTACCGCGTTAGGCAAAGAATACAATGTCATTACAGGCAGTTTCCTCTGAACTTTTAAAACAAACAAATATTTTTTCAGATGAAAAAGATAGGATGGCTTGCATTGACTGCTGCTTTTTTAATAATGTTTTATACCCATGCAGACGCGCAGAAACGCCGGCCACGCAGCACTATTCGCGTTACACTTAGCGATGATTCCCCTTTAACTCTGGCCGTCAATAACCGCTATTATAAAAAAGCAGGCAAGCGCATCACGCTTGGCGATTTGCCGGGGAAACGACCTTACTTTAAGATATACAAATACCGCCCCTTTCAGGACGGTAAAGGTGGAAAGGCTGTATTGATTTTCAGTGGTACCGTTAAAATTAAGCCGGGAAAATCCTATGAAGCGGTGGTGAATGTGAAGAACGGCAAACTGTCCGTGCGCGAAGGAATTGCTCCTGTTCTGTATAATCAGCCGGAAGACGGCGAGTATGCCGCTGGTGTACCGGCAGATATTCAAATGATGCCTCAGTTGGAATCCCTGAAGGCAGGTATGGATCGCCAGGCGGCGGATATGGATAAGCTGAAACTGGCAAAGGCTTATGCCGATAAAAATAAATACAATACCGAAGACCTTGCCGACATTGCATCCTGGCTGCTGTTTGACGATACGAAGTTAGCCTTCCTCAAATATGCTTATGGGAAGGTGGAAAATCAGAAGCAATATCAAAGCCTGGAGTCTGTCTTTTCAACAGATGAAAGTAAAAACCAGTTCAGGTTTTTTTTACAGTCGGGCGGGAAATAGCCCCTGCGACCCCGGACAAATTATACTTCGCGTAACAAGGCCGGACTCGCATTTCCTTCACAAAATATCATATCCAGAACGGAACAATCAGGGATAAATCCTGTTCGATCTTTAAATACCTGATAGTACGGTGTAATGCTTTTCTGATAAATCTCCTGAGGGTGATAGCTGCTTCGGATATCCCGGTCGTCGGGATAGTTTTCGATATATTCGGAGGTGTTGGAAAAATGCAGGTTCAGATTCAGCAGTGCATTGATGCAGTTAACAGATGCCTGGTTCCATTCGTAAAGCAGAGGTGTTTTTCCTTCAAAAAGCGGATGAATTTTATACTCAAAATAGTCAAAAAAAGGCGACCTTTTGTACAGTGATGTAATAGTTTTCCAATGACGGCTTTGCCAGTTTTCTGTATAATCAATATGAACTGCACGCACAGCATTACGCTGATTACGTCCGGCCTGTAGTGGAATACTCATCAGTTGTTTTCCCTGCGGACCTGCCAGATAATAACGATTACGAAAGCTTCTTTTCTGATAATGTTCGCCGAGGTCAATGAGGGTATTCTGCTGCTGCAAAGCCATGCTCCACCAACTGAGGGGGGGGAAGGGAAGGGAAGGAGAAATGAGCATGGGACAAAGTTAATCGGCATTGTTAATTTGTGATAGATATTTGATAGATTTTACAACTTTCGAAAAGTTGTCAAATCCGAAAGTTGCCAAATCTGAAAAGCAATGGAGAATACATGATATTTTTTACATTTAAAATTAAAACCATTTCAATTTAACAAGTGCCGGTTAATCTTCTACATTGGCATCCATACGCTGTACTTTGGTAATTCCCGGAATGTCTTCCAGTTTTTGACACAGCAAATCCAGTTCATCGCGGTCGTGTACGAATACTTTTATGATACCGTGAAATACGCCGTCTTGTGAGTCCACGCTGATCGAACGCATATTCATCTTAAGTTCGCCGGTAATCACGCCCGTTATGCCCTGAATGATGCCCACATCATCGAGGCCTGTAAGCTGTATTCCCGACAGAAAGGAGATCTCTTTGTTTTTTGCCCATTTGGTTTTTACGATCCGGTGTGCGTAATTGGCCATTAATTGTGCCGCATTGGGGCAGTCGGTGCGGTGAATCTTCAGACCTTCACCGGTGCTGAGGAAGCCGAACACGTCATCACCGGGGATAGGCTGACAGCATTGCGCCAGCTTGTAGAGAATTTTATCCGAGCTTTCTCCAAAGATAATCAGTTCTCCGTCCTTGGTGCCGGGCTCTCTGCCCGGGTCGAAATTTTGCCGGATATCCGGTTTTTGTTCCCGTGCAGGAGGTATCAGGCGATCGCCAACAACCCTAAACTTTTTTAATTCTTTTAAATCAACGGAGCCGACTGCAATACCATAAAATAAATCAATGGGCGCAATGAATTTGAAATAACCCGTCAGCTCATTTGTATTTTGCGGTGACAAGCTTGCATTCATGTGATTCAGCTTGCGTTGTAAGATTTCCCTGCCATCGTCTGCAATCTTCCGCTTTTCTTCTTTCAGGTAATATTTGATTCGGGATTTCGCTTTTGCAGTGGTTACAAACTGCAACCAGTCTTCATTGGGCTTTTGCCGGGAAGAAGTAATAATTTCCACCTGGTCGCCACTCTTTAAAGCCTGGCTGATCGGCACTAAACGGTAGTTCACCTTAGCACCGATGCAATGCGCACCCAGCTCCGAATGAATATCAAATGCTAAATCAAGCGCTGTAGCATCTTTGGGCAATACCCGCATATCGCCCTTAGGTGTATAGACATAAATTTCTTTAGTGAACAAATCTGATTTAAAATCCTGGATAAAATCAACGGTGTCGGTATCGGGGTTACTGAGCATATCCCCGAGCTGATTCAACCACAGATCTATTTTACTTTCGCTGTTGGAACCTTCCTTATATTTCCAGTGTGCGGCCAGGCCTTTTTCTGCTATCTCATTCATGCGTTTGGTGCGGATCTGCACCTCCACCCAGCGCCCGCCGGGCCCCATTACGGTGGTATGCAGCGCCTCATATCCATTGCTTTTAGGCACGCTCAGCCAGTCGCGCAGTCGCTCTGTGCTGGGTTGATAAAAATTGGTAATGATGGAGTAAGCGCGCCAGCATTCTTCTTTTTCCCGCTCTTTTGATGTATTGATGATGATGCGGATGGCAAACAAGTCGAATACTTCCTCGAAAGCTACATTTTTGGTGCGCATTTTATTATAAATCGAATGGATGGATTTCGGTCTTCCATAAATCTGGCAGTCAAAACCCTGGCGCAGCAGCTCTTCTTTTACCGGCTTGATGAACTCATTGATATAGCGGGTGCGTTCCCTTTTGGTTTCTTTCAGTTTACGCACAATGTCCACATAAACATCCGGCTGGGTATATTTCAATGCCAGATCTTCGAGCTCTGTTTTTATCTCATATAGTCCCAGGCGATGGGCGAGCGGGGTAAAGATATAGGTGGTTTCCGATGCGATCTTCAGTTGCTTGTCCCTTCTCATGCTGGATAAGGTGCGCATATTGTGCAGGCGGTCTGCAAGCTTGATGAGGATAACACGCGGGTCTTCAGCAAGGGTCAGCAGGATTTTACGGAAGTTTTCGGCCTGCATGGATGCCGAGCCATTAATGTCCACAACATTAGAAATTTTCGTGAGGCCATCTATGATGCGGGCAAAAGACTTGCCAAATTCTGATTCGATATTTTCCAGTGTGATATCCGTATCTTCCACTACATCGTGCAGCAGGGCGCAGCAGGCGGAGGTAACTCCTAAGCCGATTTCTTCCACTACGATTCGCGCAACGGCTAAAGGATGGAGAATATAAGGCTCGCCGGATTTCCGGCGCATTTCTTTATGTGCGTCTGCGGCCATTTCAAAGGCACGCCGGATGGTTTTTCGATCCCCCTTTTTAATGCGTAGTTTCAGGCTGCGCAACAGGGCGCGATACTCCCGCAGGATAATCTTTTTCTCCTGATCTTCATCAAATGTTTGTGTATAAATCAATGTTGCGGCCATAATAGTTTGGTATCCTGAATATTGGAAACACTAAAATAAACAATAATCTTTAAACAAAAATGAGTAATTAACTATGGCGTTATAATCATTTTAATGCCAGCAGGTTTCGCCGGAGACCCTTCCATTTGCTACGCTTTAGCGGAGAATTTTTGAAAATGGTTTTAAAGCTTTGTTCGTCAAGCGCTTCCCATTCAGCTTTGGAAAGGTTCAGCACTTCCGGCAAAGGCTCAAACGCTTCCTGCTGCGTGGGTCGGGAAAACCGGTTCCATGGGCATACATCCTGGCAGATATCACAACCGAACATCCAGCCTTCCATTTTAGAACCCAGCCCTTGCGGAATCATTTCGTCTTTAAGCTCTATCGTGAGATACGATATACATTTGCTGCCATCAATTACGGAAGGAGAAACAATGGCATCGGTAGGGCAGGCGTCTATGCAGCGGGTGCAGGAACCGCAAAAGTCTTTGGCAAAGGCATCGTCATATTCCAGCTCTAAATCCATGATGAGCGTTGCTATGAAAAAAAACGATCCGGAATGTTTTGTGATAAGATTGCCGTTCTTCCCAATCCAACCCAGGCCGCTGCGCATGGCCCAGGTGCGTTCCAGAACAGGTGCGCTGTCCACAAACCCCCGGCCTTCTACGGCGCCGATATTGTCGCGTATATGCAGCAGCAGCGTGTTCAGCTTGCCCCTGATTACTTCATGGTAATCATCGCCATAGGCATACTTGGAAATCTTTGGAGTGGCAGCCTGTTGTGCTTCTTCAGGATAATAATTCAGTAACAGCGTAATAACCGATTTGGCGCCGGGCACTAATTTTCCAGGGTCTATGCGCAAATCAAAATAGCGCTCCATATAGCTCATCTTCCCGTTGTAGCCATTCATCAGCCATTGTTCCAGGCGCCGGGCATCATCATCTAAACGGACAGCACGCGTGATGCCGCAGTAATCAAAGCCGGTCTGATTGCTGAATTGTTTAATGAGCTGTGTGTGATGCCGAACGTTAATAACCTGAAGATTTCCCGGCAAAATTATTAAGTTATTACCGGAATAGGGGAAATAAAAATGAAATCTTCTTTCATTCCTCATTTTTCCCAAATCTCAAAAAACCGTTTTAAAAACCACCTGAAGTTCAAACGGGATATCGCTGTTTGCGCATGGTTAAATAATAAATGGCTCTTGTTTATGAAAAAACGCGTCCCGTCTAACCTTTCTCAATCTCCATTCTACCTCTTTCCATCCCGGATATAAGTTTTTTTTCTCAGGAAACCTGTGACGATTGTCTATATTTGTTGTCTGGTTTGCTGCGTGGCACCTGTGCAACCCTGCCGGCATCATCTCATCAAAAACAAATAAACATCTCAGATGAACCAACAAGTCAAGTCCTGTATCTGGCCTGGCGTTGATCCCTTGATGATCGCCTATCACGATACGGAATGGGGTACTCCCCTGCACGATGACCAAAAGCTGTTTGAGTTTTTAGTGCTGGACGCTTTTCAGGCCGGCCTGAGCTGGAAAACGGTTTTGCATAAGCGGAAACATTTTGAAAAGGCTTTTGACAAATTCAATCCCTGTAAAATAGCTTTGTATAAAGAGCCTAAGATACAGGCGCTGATGCAGGATGTCGGCATTATCAGGAACCAGTTGAAGATTCGCGGAACCGTCATTAATGCACAAAAATTTTTAGAAGTACAAAAGGAATTTGAAACGTTCGACCGTTATATCTGGCAGTTTACCGGCTATAAAACCATCAACAATAAAATAAAGGACGCAGCACAGACACCTGTTTCCAGTCCGGAATCCGATGCCATGAGCCGCGATATGCGCGCACGTGGTTTTAAATTTGTGGGCACGACCATCTGCTATGCTTTTATGCAGGCATCCGGAATGGTAAACGACCATCTCATTACCTGCCCCCGCTATAAGGCTTGTGGAAAAATGACATAGCGGTGTCTGAACGCTAAATCATTAGTACACCTTTTCCTGTGTGGTGTATATCAGCGTTAATTAATTGTTACTTCAAGTGACGGAATCTCAACTGTTTTTGCAATAAAACGTATCATTGCACCCTATGTCTTTTAAAAGCATATATCTATCTATCCTGAGTTTGTGTTTTGCCGGGCAGTTTATAGCCTGTGGTAATTTCGAGCAGGATAAATCTAAAGAAAGCGCCACTACCGGCCATATTACGATTGCTATTGATGAAAGCCTGCGCCCGGTAATGGAGCAACAACTGAAGGTTTGGGACTCCTCTTTTCCTGATGGTCATATCAGCCCCAACTATGTTCCGGAAGCGGAATGTTTCCGGTTGCTGTTGGCGGACAGCGTTAAACTGATTATTACTGCGCGCGATTTAAGCCCTGCCGAAAAGGCGGAAATGAAGGCGCATAAACAATACCAGACCTCACTGGCCGTTGCCGCAGATGCTATTGCCGTCATCGTCAATCCCAAATCGCAGGATGGAGAGATGACGACCGGCATGTTGAAAGAGATCCTGATGGGTCGATTTCCCCGAAAATACACGGTGGTATTCGACAATCCCCGATCCAGCTTAGTGCGTTATATGGCAGACTCGCTGCTGCAAACGGATTCTATTCCGAATGCCTATGCGCTGGAAACTAACGAAGCCGTTGTGGATTATGTTGCCGGAAACCCTGATGCCCTGGGCATTGTAGGCCTGAGTCATATCTATGATCCGGAGGATAAAACAGGAGCCGGAAGTTTTTATAAAAAAATTAAAGTGGTAGCCCTGCGTGATGATTCTACCTATAAATTTTATCAGCCGTATCAGTATGCTATTGCATTGAAGCAATATCCGTTCAGCCGGAATGTTTATTTTATTACTTCCGAAAGTTATAGCAATGCCTTAGCTTCGGGATTCGCCAATTTCCTGTCCAGAGAGCCGGCACAGTTGATTTTCAAGAAATCCTGGATGGTGCCTTTACGGGTGCAGTTAGAGATTCGCGATATGGAAATTACCCGGTAGCCGGAATGTTGATTTTGAGTGATTAACAAGCCTCATTAATCTCTGGGGGAAAATATAGTCTAAGCAATTACGTTTTTTTGAGTATAGTATCAATTTATTTTTTAAACAAAAGTAACAATGAAAAAATTATTTGTCCTGTTTGCTGCCCTTGCGTTTAGCTTTTCCACTTACGCTCAATCGCTGCAGGAAGGTATTAAATTAGTCCGCTACGAACGTTATGGATCTGCGAAGAATGTATTGCAGTCTCAGTCAGGAGACGAAGCCGTTTATTATATGGGGCTGGCCGAATTAGGTTTGGGTAATACCGCCGCTGCACGCGACCAGTTCAGTAAGATAGCAGCCGGTTATCTGGGAATGGCAGGCCTCGCCAGGGTACTGTTTTCTGAAGGTAAAAATGCAGATGCAATGAAGATATTGCAAAGTATTATGGATGGCGCCAAACGAAAGGAATGGGAAAAATACAAAATAGCAGCAGATGCCATCACCTATACCAATGGCGGTGATATCAATACAGCTATCACGTGGTATAATAAAGCGCTGGAAATTCAGCCGGAAGCAGGCACTTATCTTTCTCTGGGAGATGCTTACCTGAAATTGCAGACCGGCGGTGGAGAAGCCATGGATAATTATCAGACTGCATTGTCTAAAACGAATGACAAGTCCCTGGTGTATTCCAGGATGGGCGCATTATGGTATCAGGCTCGCACTTATGAAGATGCCCTGAAAAATTATGACCTGGCTAAGGACGCCGACCCTGAAAACCCAATTCCGTACCGTGATTTGGCTAATGCCTATTATCGGATCGGAAAATATACGCTGGCTAAGGAAAACATTGAAAAATATCTTTCGCTGTCCGACAAGAGCGTTGATGACCAGATTACCTATGCCAACCTGCTTTTTTTGTCAAAAGACTATCCTAATGCCATGAGCAAGATGAAGGAGCTTATCGCTGCAGGACACGAACAGGCTTATATGTATCGTGTGCTGGGCTATAGCGAATACGAAACAAAAAACTATGCGGAGGCGCTTAAACACCTGCAGACTTTTTTTGCTAAGGCAAAAGAAAGCGAAATTATTCCGGACGACTATATTTATATGGGCAAAATTATGACGGCTCTGGCTACTTCGGATACTGCACAGGCAAAACTATACAGTGATTCTGCTGATTATTATGTGGAAAAAGGTATCGCCATAGACACTACGCAGGATAAGGCGAAGCTTTACCGGGATGTTGCAGAAGGCTTCCGCGATGCTAAAAATTACGAACAGGCCGGAAACTGGTATGGAAAATTAGTTCGGGGTACTGCCAATTATACCGCAGAGGATTATTTCTATTGGGGAGTTTATACTTATTATAGTAAGATGTATCCCGAAGCAGCGGAAATATTCAGTGGCATGGCGCTTAAATACCCTACAGAACCCTCGCCGGTTTACTGGCAGGGCCGCACAGCGGCCGCCCAGGATCCTGAGGCTAAAAACGGAAATGCTGTTGAATTTTATAAAAAATGGCTGGGTATGGAGCAGGAGGGTGTTGTTAAAAGCAATGCCGACCTGATGCAGGCCTATCAATATCTGGCTATTTATTATTACAATACAAGTGATAAAACCAATGCTATGGAATATGTCAGTAAGATTCTGGAGCTGGAGCCTGGTAATGAAACCGCATTGCAGATTAAGGAAATTTTGTCAAAATAGGCTATCCTTAAAGTCTATAGTTGAAAATGGAGTTATGAGAGGATTTGGGAAATATCATGCTGGCGGAATGGTTGCGATTGCCGGATTTGTGAAATGATATCGCGATATGTGCCAATTGTGCTACATTTTAAATTGAAGTAACGAGGTTTTTAATCAACCTCGTTTTTTTATGGCAGCGCTTATAAGGTTTCTTGGCCAAATACCCGTCATAAGTTTGTAGAATACGCCAAGTTGGCTAATTTTGTATGCTGAACATTTCAGAAGGCATTTTTCAAAAACTATTAACTTACATCCTCAACAATAATGATTGCTATGCTGCTTAGTACGCCCGCTGTCGATACCGCATCCGACTATTTACCGATTGTCATTCAGATAATCATTGCCGTGGCATTCGTGGCCATCATGATGATCGCTTCCGCATTGCTCGGTCCGAAGCGCCGTACTAAAGATAAGCTGCTCAATTTTGAAAGCGGTATTCCTTCCATCGGAAATGCCCGTCAGCCTATGGCGGTTAAGTATTTTCTGGTGGCTATCTTATTTGTGCTTTTTGACGTGGAAGTTATCTTCTTTTATCCCTATGCAGTTAACTTCAGGGAATTAGGCACGGAAGGTTTTTATGCCGTATTGATGTTTGTGGCATTTTTTGCCTGCGGCTTTTTTTATATTATTAAAAAAGGCGCCTTGAAATGGGAAGACTGATGTTAATTTTGGATTATGGATCTTTGAAAGAGAAATGAAGTATAGAGCAGTTGGTTTTTCATGAGCTTTAATTCCCTTGTGCGAAATTTTGGTAAAGCGAAAAGCGTTTGTTCTTTCAAAATAGTTGTTAAGATCAGAAACCGGCATTGATATACCATGCGTGGTGAAGGCAGATGCCGCTAAAAGCGAAAATAATTTTCCTGCCAGGATAGGATCGTTTTAAAAGAAACAGAAGAAACAAAATATGGGTTGGAATTATTGCGTAGAAGTAATTGACGGGAGTTGTGTCGAAAGATTATTGGAAGGAAATAAGCCGTATTGTCAGCATAATTAAGTCAATAGTAAAAAGTTCAAAAGAAAATAGTTAGACAAAAATTTTGTGATTTTGATTTCGTCCGGGATTTACCATTCAAAATTCAAAATTCAAAATTCAAAATTTATCAACGTGAGACCAGTAAAATATAACGAGAATAAGAAAGTCACCATAGCAGAACTTCCGGAAAATGTTTATACCGGGGAAGGATTTATGACCACGAAGCTGGACGATGTAATTGGACTGGCAAGGGCTAATTCCCTGTGGCCGCTTCCCTTTGCCACCTCTTGTTGTGGCATTGAATTTATGGCCACGATGGGCGCCAATTACGACCTGGCTCGCTTTGGATCGGAGCGTATGGGCTTTACCCCGAGGCAGTGCGATATGTTGCTGGTGGCCGGTACGATTGCCAAAAAAATGGCGCCTATCCTGCGCCAGGTTTATCTTCAGATGGCCGAGCCGCGCTGGGTTATTGCCATTGGCGCCTGCGCCAGCAGCGGCGGCATATTCGACAGCTATTCCGTATTGCAGGGAATTGACCAGGTGATTCCGGTGGATGTTTATGTACCGGGTTGCCCGCCACGCCCCGAAGGTATTCTGGATGGCGTCATAAAGTTGCAGAAGATTGTGAAAAATGAAAGCCTTCGCCGCCGGAATACTCCGCAATACAAGGCATTGCTTACGGAGTATGGTATCCAATAATATTTGCTTTAGAGAAATTACCTATGGAGAATCAACAACTGAAACAAAGTCTTGGCAGTAAGTTTCCTTATCTTTCAGATTGGGAAGAACCTTACGGATTGTTAAGCGCCACTATGCCCGCAGCAAAAAATATGGAAGTGCTACAGGGTATTTTTGATGATGAA
Source organism: uncultured Taibaiella sp. (assembly GCA_964622775.1). Lineage (GTDB taxonomy): Bacteria > Bacteroidota > Bacteroidia > Chitinophagales > Chitinophagaceae > CAZUSO01. The sequence continues at coordinate 31,887 of CAZUSO010000011.1, forward strand.
CAAATGAAATTTCGTTTCCTGACCGACCTGACCGCAGTACATTTCCCGGACAGGAAGGGCGAAGAGCTTTGTGTAGTGTATCATTTGCACAATCTGCAAGATAATATCCGGTTGCGTTTGAAGGCTTATTTACCCATTGCCGAACCGAATATAGAATCTGCAACGCCTCTATTTTCAGGCGCCAACTGGATGGAACGGGAAACCTATGATTTCTTCGGCGTGAATTTTTTAAATCACCCTAACCTGACCCGAATCCTTAATGTGGATGAAATGGATTATTTCCCGATGCGTAAGGAATACCCGATGGAAGACCCTACCCGTGTGGACAAAGACGATGAGATGTTTGGCAGGGCATAAAACAGATGACCTGTGTCGGTAATGAGTAGTAAAAGGGAATGACTTCAGATAAATCAACAAAACCGGAAGATAAGATATTAAATGAATATATCGGTGTTAAGTAAAAAGGCAAAAGTCAAAATTAAAAACAGAAAAGGATAAAATGCCGTTGTTGCTAAAAGCTCCGATAACAATCAAAAAAATATTTTTATGAATACTATTATTATCGAACACGCAGACCAAAGCACTACCGGGCTGTTGCAGCGCCTGGCAGAGAAGCTGGGCTTGTCGTTCAAAACAAAAAAGGAAAAAAAGAGCCGGAAGTAGTTACTAATCCTGAGCTGTTGAAGCGAATAGAAGCAATAGAAAACGGTACAGCCGAGTTGATAGAAGTATCTTTTGATGATTTAAGGAAACTGACTAATGCGTAGTTTTTCCTTTGAGAAAAATGCCTGTGACGATTTGTATTGGCGGATAAACAATCATCAGCCTAAATCACTGAAAAAGATTTTTGAATTGATACAGGTAACTTGCAATACCCCGTTTGAAGGCATTGGCAAACCTGAACCGTTAAAAGGAAATTTTAAAGGGTTTTGGAGCAGGCAGATTACTGATGAACATCGTTTGATTTACAAAGTATGTGACGAAAAGATAATAATAGCAGGCTTAAAAGGCCATTATCAATAAAAATATAAACACCCTGTGCCTGAAACAAAATGATACGAGCAGAAAGACCAAAAGCAACAAGAACCGAACATGATGGCGCAACATCATACAGCGACATGAACGGCGAAGTCCTCATGAATACCATAAAGACTACAAAATACAAATGAATAAAAAACCGGAAATGCCATCATGTGAGCTCCATCTGACCATTCTTAACAAATAAATATGTTCGGATGAAAAAAGCAACTTTAGTAATTTTGATTATTGCAGCATCGTTTTTTTCCGGCTTTGCATTTAAAACATTTATGAATCAGAAAAACGAAACACAAAAGATGAAGAAGGTAACAGGCATCGGCGGTATTTTTTTCAAGTGCAAAGACCCCGCCAAAATGAAAGATTGGTATCAAAAACATTTGGGCTTAAATACAAATGAATACGGCGCAACTTTTGAATGGCGGGAAAACGATGATTCCTCAAAAACAGGACAAACACAATGGTCGCCATTTGCCGAAACAACAAAATATTTCGAGCCTTCATCAAAGGATTTTATGATCAACTACCGCGTAGAAAACTTAGCAGAACTTGTGGATGAGCTTAAGCAAGAAGGTGTAACGATAGTGGACAATATCGAATCGTATGATTACGGGAAATTCGTTCATATTTTAGATATCGAAGGAAACAAAATAGAACTATGGGAGCCAAACGATAAATAACTCAACAGCCGACAAACTATGCTTGACAACAAACTGTATAAGGTAGAAGAACCGATAGAAAAGGAGACCACCACCATCAATGTGGGGCCAACGCATCCTGCTACCCACGGAGTATTTCAGAATATTATGGAAATTGACGGGGAGCGTGTGATCAGTACCGTGCCCACTATTGGCTACATCCATCGCGCCTTTGAAAAAATAGCAGAACGCCGTCCTTATTATCAGATTACGCCCCTTACCGACCGGCTTAATTATTGCTCGGCGCCCATCAATAATTTTGGATGGCAGATGACCGTGGAAAAGTTAGTCGGCATGAAGCTGCCCAAGCGCGTGGATTACCTGCGCGTGATCATTATGGAGCTGGCGCGCATCGCCGATCACTTAGTCTGCAACTCGGTAATTGCCGTGGATACCGGAGCGCTTACTCCGTTTACTTATGTATTCCAGTGGCGGGAAAAGATTTATGAAATTTATGAGAATATATGCGGTTCGCGACTGACCACGCATATTGGACGAATAGGAGGATTTGAACGAAATTTTTCTGAAGATACCTGGAATAAGATTCATGCCTTTATGGAGGGATTTCCGGCAGTGCTCCGGGAGTTTGAAGATCTGCTCACCCGGAATCGGATATTTATGGATCGCTGTATCGGTGCCGGCCCCATCAGCGCAGAACGGGCATTGAACTATAGTTTTACCGGGCCAAATTTAAGGGCTGCCGGGGTGGATTATGATGTGCGTATTCATCAGCCATATTGTTCTTATGAAGATTTTGAATTTTCAATTCCGGTAGGACAAACCGGAGATGTGTATGACCGGTACTTGGTGCGCAATGCCGAAATGTGGGAAAGCATGAAGATCATTCAGCAGGCACTTGTCAAGTTACAAGATCTTGACCCTGCCGTATATCATGCCGAAACACCGGAGTTTTACCTTCCTGAAAAATGGGATGTATATACCAAGATGGAGGCCCTCATTTATCACTTCAAAATTATTATGGGCGAAACGGATTTGCCCCAGGGTGAAGTGTATCATTGTGTGGAAGGCGCAAATGGCGAAGTGGGTTATTATCTGATCAGCGATGGCGGCAGAACACCTTACCGGCTGCATTTCCGCCGCCCCTGTTTTATTTACTATCAGGCTTTCCCGGAAATGGTTTCGGGAGGATTGCTGAGTGATGCTATCGTGACATTAAGCTCGCTAAATGTAATTGCCGGAGAGCTGGATGCTTAAAAGAATGGATCATGAATGTGGAAAGAAAAATAAAAATGGTTGCACCTAAGCTTTCTTTTGCAGAAGCGGAGGAATCGGATTTGATATTTTGGGCAAATAAATCAATTGCGGAACGATTACAGGAAGTGCAACGGCTGAGAAAAATAATATGGAAAAGGAAGCTTGGAAAATATCCTGAAAAGATGGAACATATTGTAAAAAAGATTTCAAAAAGCGAATTAATGAAAGAAGATGTTTCTTGAAAAAAAGCACGCAGGCAGAGGGAAAGGTTGAGAATGAGTACACTTCAAATTTTCGCTAATAGAACATCCCTACAATCCCGTCTGTCATGCTGAAAGCATCTATACACGCTCTTTAGATTCCTGCGGAATGACAAGGAGGATGGTATGGGTGCGAAAGTTTGAAATACACCCGCGGGTATTGAAAAGAATTTTAAATAAGAAAAAATAGTATTAATGACTATTGCATTTTCAGCAGAAAAAATAAATAAGGTAAACGAGATCATTGCCCGTTATCCCGAAGGAAAACAAAAAAGCGCATTGATCCCCGTGCTCCATCTGGCTCAGGAAGAATTTGGCGGATGGCTGGATGTTCCGGTTATGGATTATGTGGCCGAACTGCTACAGCTCAAGCCAATTGAAGTATATGAAGTGGCTACTTTCTACACCATGTTTAATATGAAGCCGGTAGGTAAATATGTATTGGAGGTATGCCAGACCGGTCCCTGTATGCTGCGGGGAAGTGATCAGATTATTGAACACATCCAAAAGCGGCTGGGGATTAAGCCGGGCGAAACCACGCCGGACGGGTTATTTACCCTTAAGCCGGCAGAATGTCTCGGTGCCTGCGGGTATGCGCCAATGATGCAGTTGGGCAAGTTTTATAAAGAACATCTGACCGCAGAAAAAGTGGATCAGTTGCTGGATGAATTAAGAGCAGCAGCGGAAAATTAAAAAAGATGAGAAAAGAAATTTCATATTTGGTAAGTGCACAGGCATGGAATGATTACAGGCTCTTTCTGGAGTTTGCAGATGGGGTATCGGGCATTGTGGATTTGAAATCCCGGATAGGGAAAGGCATATTTCAATATTAGAATGACGAAAGCAATTTTAAAAAGTTCACCATAACAAACAATAAAAAATAGCATGGAACGGAGATATAGATATGGATCCGGATTCTTTTTATCTGACGTCGACAGAAAAAACCTTTTTCGAGTATGCCGATAATGAGCAGCTTTTACGGTATTTTAATCAAGGTGTTTTTTGGCGATCATTTTCCAGCCCATTTCCACGCAGCTATAACGAAATTGAGGTCAGGTGTTGAATGGAAAATTGCCGCCCACGGCGCTTGCATTGCTTGTAGAGTGGGCAGCCATTCGTCAAAATGAAATTATTGGAATAACTGGAAAAATTTAAGCGAAAATAAAACAGGTAAGTTTAAAAAAAAATTGAATCATTAGAATAATAAAATACTGTATATATGGAACCGATAGTACCTTATTTGAATTTTTCAGGTAATGCCAGAGCAGCATTGAATCTATATGCCAAAGCATTTGACGGGCAAATCGTTTTTTCGCAAACCTATGCCGAAAGCGGGCAGGAAGCGAAGCCTGAAATGAAGGATAAGATTATGCACGCCTCATTGGTGTCGGGCGACCTGAATATCTTAGCTTCGGATGTGGAAGAAAATGATATTCAGGCGGGTAATCCGGTGAGTTTGTCCATGGATTTCAACACGACTGAAGAAATGGAAAAGGTATTTGCGGCTTTATCTGACGGAGCAAATATCACTATGCCGCTACAGGATACGTTTTGGGGTGCAAGATTTGGTATGTTGACGGATAAGTTTGGCATCAGTTGGATGTTCAATCACGATTATGAGCAGAAATAAACGGATCGTTTTTTTCGTTTTATTACTGCAAATAATCATTGTGCAGGGAATCAATGTACAGGCGCAAATTGTCATAAAGGAAAGCAATGATTCCATAAATGTTGATACTGCCGGTTTATTGCCAGGCATTGCTGCATTGGATAAAGCGCTTTTAAATAAAGATTCCGTATCATTGGACGGTTTATTGAGCGCGGATGCAGAAATAAAACATTCCAACGGGTGGGTGCAAAGCAAAGAAGACGTATTTGAAGATTTTCGCGACAGTACGCTGGATTATGAAAAAATGGAGTGCCTGAAAATTGAGAAAGTGAGTTTCCGGGCAAATATGGCGGACGTGAAAAGAACGGTTTCGGTAAAGGGAAGATTCAAAGCGTATGATTTTGACATGCGGCTGATGGTAAATGAAGTTTGGATTTATGAAAACGGGAGGTGGCAGTTGTGGAGCAGGAAGAGTGAAAAAATTGAGCAGGAATAGATGTTTAAAATGAATGAACACATAACAAGGTTGGAAGTAAAAAACTTTAAGAAGTTTGATCATCTCGTTGTTGAAAACATCGGGCAGGTAAACCTTATTACTGGAGATAATAATGTGGGGAAGACAAGTTTGTTGGAAGTAATTTTAATTGCTAACAATGATAGTGATGAAGCTATTAAATACCTGCATCGTACCCTTTGCTGGAAGGGAGTTCATATACATCCTGAAAATATCAATAAAAAAAATCCGATTCTTCCGCAGGATAATTATTTTGACTATATAAAGCATACAAAAAACAATCCGGTTACAATTTGCTGGGGAAATAATTACAGCCAAAATAAAATGGTTTTTGAAGATTGCTATTTAACGGATTTGACAGAAAAAGATCTTGAAAAGCGAAAACCTGATTTGTATGGAATTGGGAATCCAAATTTATGGATAAGAATATATAAGAATGGAATTTTTGATGAATTGCAATGGATGTATCTTGATGATTTCAAAAGAGGATTGAAATATGGATATTGGCCCTTTGTTTCAATGAGTGCGGGTTTTGCAATGGATATAAATCAATTTTACAAGGAAAATATTGGGCTTGATGTACATGATAATAATGCAAGAAATAAAATCGCACATCAGCAAAGTTTATTTGAAGAAAACTTCAAAGCGTTGAATTTTGAAGAAAAGAAAAGGTTTATAGCTTCTTTATCATTGTTTGTAAGTGATATTGAAGACACGGCAATAAAGAACTATTTTGGAAGAGATATGCTGTCTGTAAAGATAAAATCATTTGAAGATTATCGGCCAATTACTTTTTGGGGAGAAGGTTTTAATGTATATGTTAGGTATTTATTAGAAATAGTAAAGAATAAAAACAAATTTCTCTCTATAGATGAATTTGGTGAAGGTGTTCATTGGACTAAAATGAAGGAATTTTGGATAAACATAATTCAATCTTGCGAACAGAATAATGTACAATTATTTTGTACTTCTCATAGTCAGGATTGTATAACCGCTTTTGTAGAAGCTGCTGAAGGTATGGATGAAATGAAATCTAAAATCAGGCTGATTGAATTGGAGGCAGGAATAAAAAATAAAGACAGTATTTATGCAAATACTTATGATTTTGAAAACATAAAATCAAGCTTGGAGTCAAAGGTCAATCTTAGAGGAGGTGATATTTATGCCTGACTTCAATTTGATTAAAATATTTGTAGAAGGTGCAACAGACCAGGGATTTATTCAATTTGTTTTAGAACATCAATTTGATGTACAATTCAGTAGCGATGCTGCTGTTTACGATGCAATTATTGATTGTAAAGGATGGACTAATATCGGAGTGAAGTTAAGGAACCTTGATAGCCCGATGCGCATTCATGAGGGCGGACGGAATTTAATAATATTTGATGCCGACTCTAAAAGAAACAAAGGAGGTATGAAAATCAGGAAAGATGAACTTTTAAGCAAAATTGGAAAAACAAAAGTTCCTAATTCGATATTCCTTTTCCCTGATAATAAAAATGATGGTGATTTGGAAGATGTATATTGTAGCTGTATGAAGAAAGCGTATTATTTCTTTAATGATTGCTGGGATGGTATGATAGGTTGTTTTGAGAAACACCAAAAGGAATTGATATTGAAATATCCAAAATCTTCCGATAAGGTGTTTTCCTATGTGGATTTATTTCAGGAATATAAACAAGGGAATTATAAAAATTCAAAGACCAAAAGAAACTATTTTGATCAAGGACTCTGGGAGTTTGATTTTGAGCATAACCAGTATTTAAGAAGTCTTATAGATTTTCTGAAAGAGAATATAAATTAAAATGAAACTACTATTAGATAAAGTACATATGGAAGGCATCCGGTATTATGATACCTGGGTGAAAAACGGCGGCTATCAAAGCGTGGAAAAGGCGCTGCAGATGAAGCCGGAAGATATTGTGGAAGAAGTGAAAAAAAGCGGCCTGAGAGGTCGCGGAGGCGCAGGGTTTCCAACGGGGATGAAATGGAGCTTTATTGCCAAACCGGAAGGTGTCCCGCGCCACTTAGTCTGCAATGCGGATGAATCGGAGCCGGGTACTTTCAAGGATCGTTACCTGATGGAATTTCTTCCGCATTTGTTTATTGAAGGAATGATTATTTCCTCTTACGCGCTCGGCTCTAATGTAAGTTATATCTATATCCGCGGCGAATATGCCTGGATTCCCGACATCCTGGAGCAGGCCATTGCGGAGGCAAAAGCTCATGGCTATTTAGGGAAAAACATCCTGGGCAGCGGCTTCGATTGTGAGATATATGTGCACCGCGGCGCAGGCGCCTATATCTGCGGCGAGGAAACCGCATTAATCGAATCCCTGGAAGGCAAGCGTGGCAACCCGCGTATTAAACCGCCTTTCCCTGCGGTACAGGGCGCCTGGATGCGACCTACCGTAGTCAATAATGTGGAAACCATAGCTGCAGTCAGCCCCATCATTACAATGGGCGGTGAGGAATATGCAAAGATCGGCGTAGGCCGGTCAACCGGAACGAAGCTGATCTCAGCCTGCGGAAATATCAACAAACCGGGCGTTTACGAGATTGATATGACCATTTCCGTGGAGGAATTTATCTATGATGAAAAATACTGCGGAGGCATTCCGAATGGCAAAAAGCTGAAAGCCTGTATTCCCGGAGGCTCTTCTGTGCCTATCCTTCCGGCAAATCTTTTATTGAAGACTGCAAAGGGCGAAACCCGGATAATGAACTATGAAAGCTTATCCGACGGCGGATTCCAAACCGGCTCCATGATGGGTTCGGGCGGCTTTATCGTGCTGGATGAAGACCAGTGCGTGGTACGCCATACGATGAGCCTGGCACATTTTTATATGCACGAAAGCTGCGGCCAGTGCAGTCCCTGCCGCGAAGGTACGGGCTGGATGTACCGCATCCTGAAAAATATTGAATACGGAAAAGGCTCCATGAAGGATATCGATCTGCTTTGGGACATTCAGCGAAAAATAGAAGGCAATACGATCTGCCCGCTCGGAGATGCTGCCGCCTGGCCGGTTGCCGCAGCCATCCGGCATTTCCGGGATGAATTTGAATGGCATGTTGAAAATGCGGAAGAAGCGCAGGTAAGGAATTTCGGGTTGGCGCATTATGCAGACCCATTAGAAGTAGTGGTATAGATTGTTTCACGCAAAGGAACAAAGACAACAAAGCAACAAAGATGTGAAATGACCGATAATTTAAAAAGAGAAAACGAACTGTCGAAAATTGCACTTGATATTGCATTTAAAATTCACAAACTTTATGGACCCGGATTATTCGAAAGTGTGTATGAAGAGATTTTTTATTATGAATTAAAGAAAACAAATTTAAAAACAGAGCGGCAAAAAGCGATTCCGCTATTGCATGAAGAAGTAAGAATGGATGCAGGATTTAGGGCAGATTTAATTTTAGAAGATAAGTTGTTATTAGAACTAAAATCTATAGAAGCCATTACTGATGTGCATTATAAGCAAGTACAGACCTATCTGAAGTTAACAGGGTTGAAGCTTGGCTTATTATTGAACTTTAACGTAGTATATCTGAAAGATGGTATCAAAAGAATTATAAATACTTATTAGCATTTTCGTTGTTTCGTTGTAATCGTTGTTTCTTTGTGTGAAATAAAATGGCAGAACAAACTAACATAAAAGTAACTATAGATAATATCCCGGTAGAAGTTCCTGCCGGAACTACTATCTTAGAAGCGGCGCGAAAAATCGGTGGCGATGTAGCGCCTCCCACCATGTGCTATTACAGCAAGCTGGAAGGCAGCGGCGGGAAATGCCGCACCTGCCTGGTGGAAGTAAGCAAAGGCTCCGAAAAAGATCCGCGACCCATGCCTAAGCTGGTGGCCAGTTGCCGTACTAACGTGATGGACGGTATGGAAGTGAAAAACATTACTTCGGAGCGCGTGATTGATGCCCGGAATGGTATCACGGAATTTTTGCTTATTAATCATCCGCTCGATTGTCCTGTATGCGACCAGGCCGGTGAATGCGATTTGCAGGATCTGAGCTATGCGCACGGCACCGAGGGCACCCGAACCGAATTTGTACGCCGTACTTTTGAGCGGGAAGACCTGGGTCCGTATATCCAGTTGCACATGAACCGTTGCATTATGTGCTACCGTTGTGTTTTTACCGCCGAACAGCTTACGGAAAAAAGAGAGCATGGCATTATGGATCGCGGCGAAAGGGCGCGCATCAGCACCTGCATTTCCAAAGCGCTGGACAATGAATTTATCGGTAACGTAATTGATGTTTGTCCCGTAGGTGCATTAACGGATAAAACCTTCCGCTTCAAAAACCGGGTCTGGTTTACCAGGCCGCTTGATGCCCACCGTGACTGCCCGACCTGTTGTGGGAAAGTGCGCTTGTGGATGCGCGGCGACGAAGTATTTCGCGTAACCGCCCGTAAAGACGAGTGGGGTGAAATTCAGGACTACGACGGCAAAACCGGCTGGATTTGCAACACCTGTCGCTTTGAAAAGAAAGCCGCCAAAGACTGGGTGATTGAAGGTCCTGCTGCCATCAACAGGCACAGCGTTATTGCACAGGGACATTACCAGGGCAATGTGGGCACCATTACGCCGTCAGTACTGATTGATAAAGTTATTGGAAAAGTGCCTAAGTTTACATTAGATATTCATAGTGTAAGCGAAGTGAACAAGCCTGATTATCATTTAGATCAGATAGGCGGGCCTGCCCATTCTGATGATTTTAAATAAAAGTATTTATGAAGCGATTGTTTTTTCTGGCACTATTTCTGGGCTATAGTCTTATTTCCCTGGCACAGCCTTTATCGGCATACACTAATTTCCAAAATCAGTTCTATGTTTGGGATAACGGCTATGTCCGGAAGATCGAATATTTAGTGCCGGTTAAGACAGCCATAGGTCGCTCTGCAATAGGTTATCTGGATAATTCCCGCAGTTTTAAGATCTATCATCGCGGCGGCGCCACCAAGATCAACGATGGTTTCACCAATTCGATTTATGCTACTGATAATCTGATCGGATACAAAAACACCAATTCGTTGTTCGTTTGGGAAAACGGAAAAATTACACAACTATCCGGTATGGTCGGCGATTTTAAGATCGGAGACAGTGTCGTGCTTTTCTTTGATGGGATCCAGTCTCAGTACGAGGCGTATTATAATGGTGAAATTTATCCCATTGAAGGCTTTTTGGGCGGTACCAGCTCCGAGTATCTTTTTGCTGTGGATACATCCCGAAACATCTCTATTTCTAATTCGCAAAGTATTGAATCAGGACAATTGCCGTCCGCCAAAGCTTCAGACAATATCGCGGCTTATGTCAATTATGCCGGTCAGTTCCGCATTTTCTTCCACGGCAATATTATCGACCAGGAACCTTATCTGGTAAAAAGTTTTGACGTAGGGCGAAATACCGTGGCTTATGTAGATATCAATGCCCAGTTCCGGGTATTCCATAATAGTAATACACGTCTGCTGGATGATTTTCCTCCTGAAAATTATGCCGCAGGGGATGACCTGGTTGCTTATGTCGGAAGTGATAATAACTTCAAAATTTTTTATAACGACTCCGTATATACCATTGGTTATTTCCAGCCGAATTTTACCGTTGGCGATCACGTGGTGGCTTTTGAAGACGGCAGCGGCTATTTTAAGGTTTTTTATAAAGGAACCGTTTATACTTTAGAAAGCTATTATCCGGATGATTATGTAGTAGCGTATAATTCCGTGGCGTATGTGAACCGCGCCAATGTGCTCCGCCAGTTTTGCGAGGGCGATATCTTTGATGTAACCAATGCCGGTATCAGCCAGTGGCGGTTAGATTATGATGTGGTTCAATATCGTTTCGGCACCAACCTCTATAAGGTTTTTTATAAAGGAAGGACATATTAAACGTCTTGAAGCCTGATCAGAAAGCTCATTTTTTATACCGAAATTATTTTTACTTTTGTTTCTTCATAAATTAAATTCCCCTAAGAAATTTACTTATCGGATATATCAAAGTATAAGCAGTCAGGAATGGAATACCCCGCAGGCCCTTTATTGAGCACAATAGAATACCCCTCTGATTTACGGAAACTGGACAAGATGCAGTTGCAGCAGGTATGCGATGAGCTGCGTCAGTTCATTATTGATGTAGTCAGCGTGAATGGCGGGCATTTCGGAGCCAGCCTCGGTGTTGTAGAGCTGACAGTGGCGCTGCATTATGTGCTGAACACCCCCTATGATCAGTTGGTCTGGGATGTAGGTCACCAGGCTTACGGACATAAGATCCTTACCGGGCGGAGAAAGGTTTTTCATACCAACAGAAAATACAACGGCATCAGCGGCTTCCCGAAACGCAGCGAAAGCGAATATGATACTTTTGGCGTGGGGCACAGTTCTACATCCATATCTGCCGCACTCGGTATGGCTATTGCGGCCAAGCTCAAAGGCGAAGAAAGCCGCAGGCATGTAGCGGTGATCGGCGATGGCGCCATGACCGCAGGACTACCCTTTGAAGCCCTCAATCACGCCGGGGTGGCTAATGCCAATATCCTGGTCGTGCTTAATGATAACAATATGAGCATTGACCCGAACGTAGGTGCGCTCAAAGAATACCTGACCGATATTACTACCTCGCATACCTATAATAAACTTAGGGATGATGTATGGAAATTGCTGGGAAAGCTTCCTTATGCTGAATTTCAGCGTGATATGGCCTCGAAAATGGAAGCAGGGTTGAAAGGCATGCTCTCTAAATCCAGCAATCTGTTTGAAGCGTTAGGCTTTAGGTATTTTGGCCCGATGGACGGCCATAATGTGGTAAAATTAGCGGAAACGCTGCGCGATTTGAAAGGCATTCCCGGCCCCAAGCTTTTACATATCAAAACCGTAAAAGGTAAGGGATATAAAATGGCCGAAGAAGATCAGACCCTGTGGCATGCGCCCGGGGTGTTTGATAAGATTACGGGAAAAATTGAAAAGAAAACTTTCGATACACCGCAGCCTCCGAAATATCAGGATGTGTTTGGGCAAACCATTATTGAGCTGGCTAAAGCCAACCCGAAGGTGATGGGCGTTACGCCTGCAATGCCTTCGGGTTGTTCCCTGAAATACATGATGGCGGAAATGCCGGGTCGCGCTTTAGACGTGGGCATTGCGGAACAACATGCGGTAACGGTGAGCGCCGGCCTGGCCACACAGGGTATGAAGGTATTTTGCAATATCTACAGCAGTTTTATGCAGCGCGCTTATGACATGGTTATTCACGACGTGGCTATCCAGGACTTACCGGTAATTTTCTGTTTGGATCGCGCTGGTGTAGTGGGCGATGATGGCGGCACGCACCAGGGCGCTTACGACCTTGCCTATATGCGTTGCATCCCCAATATGATTGTGAGTGCACCTATGAATGAGCCGGAATTGCGCAACCTGATGTACACCGCACAGCGGGATGATAATAATCACCCCTTTGTAATCCGCTATCCGCGCGGAACCGGAGTTACGCCGGATTGGAAAACCTCTTGTGAAAAGGTTATAATTGGCACAGGCCGGGTTATACGGGAAGGCAATGATATTGCTATTCTCACTATCGGTCATCCGGGCAATTTTGCCGTGAAAGCCTGTCAGGAACTGGCGGCTTCAGGTATAGATGCGGCGCATTATGATATGCGTTTCGTGAAGCCTCTGGATGAAGATTTGCTCCATCTGGTCGGCCGGAAATTCTCCAGGATCATTACCGTAGAAGATGGTTGCCGCATAGGCGGATTGGGCAGCGCTGTTTTAGAGTTTTTCAATGCACATCATTATAATCCGGAGGTGACCATCATGGGTATTCCTGATGAGGTGGTAGAGCATGGAAAGCAGGAAGAGCAATATCGTGATTGCGGCTATGATACGAATGCTATCGTGATTACAGCAAAGAGTATGGTCGGCATCGGGCTTTCCGCCCGCTAATCATTGGCTATTGCGCTCAAAATCTTTTTTGCACGGCTGATGAATCCGGGACTGAGTTTCTGGTGTGCTAATGCATCCTCCAATATCAATCGCAGTTCGTTTTTCAGCTCAGGGTAATATGCTGATATCTTTTCAATTACCGTCATGGAAAATGCCCGTACCGCTACGGTTTCCTTTTCATCCTGCAGGAAGGTAAAGGCATGATTCAAAACAATATCATGCAGACTTTCTGGAATGGGTAAAAACTGCATGACACGCATCACATTACGGCGTACGGCCACCGGCGCAGCGATGTCGTTCAGGCGCTCCGCCAAAGCAGGTAAATATGGGCTTACAGCTTCAGGATGTGCTTCCGCAACATAGCTGATGAGCCAGGCTGTGCGTTGCACAATCTCTTTTTGACCGGCTGCCAGCAAATCCATAAGTACCCGGATTCGTTCAGGGTGATGCCCGACCCAGACTGCAATTTCGCGAATGTGCTCCTTCGAGCGGTTGGCTAAAACAGATTCGTACAGATTCATTTTTATACATAGTGGCTCCTACAATATTTTTATTTTTTTCAAAAAAATTGAGCTGCAATGTGGGTTAATTTTATTCATAACTACCTGTGTCCTGTATTCTCATATATTGTTATTCTCTTCCTGGAAGGGTGTATCCCAAATTGTCGCATCTGAGCAATCTCCCGAATGTAAAAGGTATCGTCATTTCGAGTGTAGCGCAGCGGAATCGGGGGGATCTCCCGGGCGCTCGCCCATCCTCCACGCGAAAATCCTGATCGGATTGCGCAGCAATCCAGGATTTTCTTTTCGGAAGGACGATAAAAAAACTTACACCACATGCAACATTTGGGATACACCCTCCCGGAATGGTTTTTTGCATAAGCTGATAAAATAGGATTGGGTAAGGTGAAAACGAAAAGTTTTCAACCTTTCATCAAAAGAAAAATGCCTCTCCGTTATGAAGAAGCATTTCCTAAACATTTATGAAATAAATAAACCGGAATGATTACAAAGGGTGATAATACAAACTTTCATCCACAGCACGCTTAACGCCATAATACTGGAATGTTTTGTGGCGGAATCCTTTCTTTCCTAACTTATCGGTATCACCTTCTTCCGGGAAAGTAACCCAGTCTTTGGTTTTCGGAATATACCAACGATAAACAGCTACACGGTTTTCACCACGACGAACCGGAGCGTAAAATTGAAGCTTCTTGTTCTTATAGCCCATCTTCAGCATCTGATCATCAGAAAACTCATCCTCGGCAACACTAACTAAATCCTTAGTGGTAGGATTAAACCAGCTATAAACAGCTATACGATCTTCCGCGGGCGTGCGGAATGCGTAAAAGATCAGGGTTTTGTCGGAATATTTCCAGTTCAATAACTGCCCTTCCTGGAATTCGTTATCAGCAAGCGTTACAAAGTTCCTGTCCACGGTACTATACCAACGATACACCGGTATCATATCATCCGAGTTTTTCTGGGCGAAAACTGTCTGAACAGTAAACAAACCGGATATGGTTATTGCTGAAGCAATCAATAATTTTTTGATCATAGTAAATTATATTAGTTCAATTGTTTCTGAAAATCGCATCCAAAATACATAATTTTTTTTCGGACTTGCAACACTTATTCGATTTTTTTTTTTGAAGGTACCTTTTTGAAGGATAATTGTGCCAAAAGTAATGTATTTTATGTTTTTAAAAAAAGAAAGACTACCAAAGAATATTCAAATAAAATAAAGATATTTGACGGACTTTTATGATTCAGTTTCTTATTATCAAATTAATAATAAAAATCGGAATTTTCAGTTATTCATAATGGTGACTACCATTAAAGCACATGATCAAGTTGAAGCGTATATTTTTGAATCCATACCGCCTTTTTTTCTTAATTCTTATTGCAGTTTTTTCCTCCGCTGCCTTAAATGCCCAAAATGTGGACAGCCTTAAGGCAGCCCGGCAGCATACGTTAGACAGTACCCGGCAGGCAAGAGAACAATATAATGACAGCGTTACTGCGGAGCGTAAAAGAGTGCAGGACAGCACCCGGCTTGCCCAAAAACAATATTCTGACAGTATAAAGACGGAACGGGCCCGCGTTGCCGACAGTATTGCTTCCGTGCGTTCCTATTTACGCAGTAAACAGTACAACGACAGTATGGACTTGATCCGGCAGCAACGTTTAGACAGTATCACCCGGGCTCGTCAAAAGATAAACGATTCCATCAGCGCCGAACGGCAGCGCATTGCGGACAGCACTCAGGCTGCAAGAGAAAGGTACAATGACAGTCTCAAAACAGCAATGGAAAAAGAGCAGCTCGAACGTCAAAGGATTAACGACAGTATAAAAACCGCAAGACAACACATCATCGACAGTATTGCCGCTATAACCGCATACCGGCAAAGCGATCATTATAAAGACAGCGTTGCCGGCGAGCGACAGCGCATCCGCGACAGCATAGTTACTGTCCGGAAGGCATATAACGACAGTGTCCGGTTGGCTCAGCAGGCCATTGCCGACAGCATAACCCTGGCGCGACAAAAATACAACGACAGTCTTCAGGCAACGCTTACACAACAGCGGGAAGAACGGCAGCATTACATGGATAGCATGGCGGTGGTACGGCAGGCGCGCAGTGACAGCCTGGCCCAGGTAAGAGCCGATCGGGAAGCCCGCCAGAAATTAAGGGAGAAGGAAAAAAAGGAAAAGCTTAAGCTGTCACTCGATCTTAAGATTCAAAAACAGCAGGAGGCCTATACCAATGAAACTATGCGAAGGCGAAAATGGAGCCTTGGCCGGAAAGCGGTGCAGAATACCTTTACCCGATACAATTATTATTATAATGCCGACCGGAAGATGGATGAAGCAGAAGCCAATATGCGCCGCGCTGCCCAGGATAACTTTGACGGTCTGCTTCCGCTTTTCTACTTTAATCCCGATAAAGATTCATCGCAGGTGATGACGGATATGGATACCATTATCCGCAAAACATCCATAGGTATCCAGTTGCATGATCCGCGCGGAAAATGGCAGGACAATCTCTATCTCCTGACGGGTAAGGCCTATTATTACAAAGGTGATTATAAAAATGCCGCCGCCGCTTTTAAGTATATCATATCCGAGGTTGAAGCGGCACGTATTGCGAAAGCAAAGCAAGAAAATAAAGGCAAGAAATCACAACCTATACCACTGGAATTAGGTGTGGAAGAAAAAAGCGGCCTGGCGGGAGCGCTGGAGCATAAATCATCCAAAAACGAAGCCATGCTGTGGCTGGCGCAGACCTTCACCCAAGATAATAACGACGGGCAGGCGCAATCCCTGCTGGATATGTTGCGAAATGATTCCAAATTCCCGAAATCACGGGAAGGGGGCATTGCCCTGCAACAGGCATTTATTGATCTTAAAAACCAGGACTACGGCAATGCCTTAAAGGCGCTTACCATTGTAGCCGATGATCCGCAGACCGACAAAACTATTCGTCAGCGTGCCGCCTTCCTCAGCGGACAATTGTTTCAATTAGAAAAAAATTATGCGGAATCCGACCGGTATTTTAATAAGGCCATTGAAATGAATCCTCCGTTTGAGATGGATTTCTACGCACGGATCAATATCGTCAGGAACAATTTAAAGGAAAATAACGGTGCGGGAGATGCCGGATCGCTGCTGAATCAAATGGCCTCCGATGCAAAATACCGCAATTATTTCGACCAGATTTATTACGGCCTCGGCATGATCAATCTGCGTTCCGGAACTACGGAAAGCGCTCAGGATAATTTCCGCAAAAGCATAGGCTACAGCCAAAACAACCGTCGCCAAAAAGGACTTTCCTATGTAGCGCTCGGTGAGCTGCTGTTCAATAATGGCAACTATGGAGCTGCTAAAACCCTGTATGATACGGCAGTAACTTTACTGACCCCCGCCGATCAGCCGGAATACAATACCGCTTTGCGCCTGACCCAGACATTGGACAAGATAGCCGCACCGGCTTTGGAAATTCAAAGGCAGGACAGCCTGTTAAGGTTATCTTCCCTTTCCGAAAGGGAACAAAGAGCCGCTGTGCGTAAATACATCCGGGAACAGGAAAAGCTGCTCCGGGACAGCGTTTTTGCCAGCCAAAACGTCCCTTTGGCTAATAATACTACGCCCGGCGGCAGCACAGGCGACTGGTATTTTGCCAATACATCACTGATGCAGCAGGGCAGCAACAGCTTTAAGCAGAAGTGGGGAGCAAGAGAACTGAAAGACAACTGGCGGCGCAGCAGCAATTCCTTTACAGGAACCGGCGACAGCGACTTCCCGGAAGAAGACAGCGATGTGGTGCCCGAAGGCTTAGATGAAGATTCCCTGATGGCTGCTATTCCTCATACATCAGAGCAGATAACACGGGTCAACGGGCGCCTGGAAGAAGCCTACTTCCAGTTAGGGAAGGCCTATTACAATGATTTGGAAAATTATCCCAAGGCTACGGCCACCTACGATCTGTTAGCGGCAAAATATCCTGATCACGGCCATCAGGATGAGGTGTTGTATCATCGTTATATTATGGCGCTTCATGACAACGATTCGTCGAAAGCCGCTGCTTATCGTTCCTCATTGTTCGATAAATTCCCCGAAAGTGATTTCACTAAAGCGCTCCGGGCTTCGGGTGAAAGCAATTCCCTGACCGTAGCGGGTGATGACGCCATCATGGCTCATTACGATGAAACCTACCGGTTATTAATGGATCACGAATATGCTTCGGTTATTCGCAGAGCTAACGAAACCGGAGAACTGTTTCCCGCACAGTCCGGGCGGTATGCCAAACAATATAATTTGCTGAAGGCAGTTGCCATTGCAGGCACGGGCGATTATGGTATGGCGGATACAATGCTGACGGAATTTTTGACACTGAATCCCAACGATTCTATGAGTCCCTGGGCAGGCGATGTGCTGGAATTTATCCGGAAACAACACCCGAACCCGGCTCATACTGCGATAGAAGAGGCGGCAGGTTCTGCAGACAACAATAATCAAAACTATATTTTCCATGCCGGAGGCAAACAGTTTGTGCTGATTTCCGCCGCGATACTGGACGGTAAATTAATGGGGGTCAAATCAGGCCTTGCAGATTACAATATCACAAAACGATCCGGCGACAATATCAAAATTACCATCACGGCATTGCAGGGTGGACGGGGTATATTGATCTTAAAAGAATTTGATGATATTGCTCAGGGTAAAAAATACATTGCTGATATAAAAGCGCAAAGCAGCCTGTTCCGGGAATATGAGCAGAATGAGATTGAACTGATGCTAATCTCAGCCGAGAACCTGAAGGTGCTGTATCAGAAGAACGATTATGATACCTATAAGCAGTTTTATAAGAAAAATTATAAGTAACCCGGCCGGAACACCATGTTGCTATTCCTAGGCTGCTGATTATCGCCGGCAGGCATTGACCATGATAAATGAAAGAGACCGATGAAGATATTTTTAGCGCAGCAGAATTATCATATAGGAAATTTTGAAGCTAATACCGAAAAGATCATAGCCGCCATTCATAATGCCCGGCAACAGGGAGGCGACCTGATCGTATTCAGCGAGCTGGCCGTATGCGGTTATCCGCCCCGTGATTTTCTGGAATTTGACGATTTTATCGAAGCCTGTGAACAGGCTATTGACCGGATTCGAATGGAAGCGGAAGGCATTGCCGTCCTGGTGGGTGCGCCTTCCCGCAACCCTGTCCCGGAAGGGAAAGATCTCTTTAACAGCGCGTATTTTATACAGGATCAGCAAATCCGCCAGGTCATCCATAAGACCCTGCTGCCTAATTACGATGTATTTGATGAGTACCGGTATTTCGAGCCGGGGTTCGAATGGCATGTCATTGATTTTATGGGACAGAAGCTGGCGGTAACGATTTGCGAAGACATTTGGGATCTGACTGAAAATCCGCTGTACCGGCAATGTCCGATGGACAGGCTTGCGGAAAGCCGGCCTGACCTGATGATTAACCTCAGCGCTTCGCCTTTTGATTATACCCATGCGGAAGACCGGCTGGCTGTCGTGAAGCGCAATGTGCTGCGTTACCGTATCCCGATGCTTTACTGTAATACCGTTGGTTCGCAGACGGAGATCGTCTTTGATGGCGGTTCCATCGTATGCGATGCTTCAGGTAACCTAATTCGGCAACTTCCTTTTTTTGAAGAATATCTATTGGCTGTAAACTGGGATGGAAAGTCTTTTGATCTTCCGGTTCAGACGCCGGCGGATCAGTTGCCTGACACTGAGCTGAATCCCGCCCTTTTTCAGCCGGAGCTGAATATTGAACGGGTGCATGATGCTCTGGTAACGGGTATCCGGCAATATTTTGAAAAAATGAATTTCCGGAAAGCAATCATTGCTTCTTCGGGCGGCATTGACAGCGCAGTGACCCTGGCTTTAGCCTGCAGGGCTTTGGGGCCGGAAAATGTACATGCCGTTTTGATGCCATCTCCATTTTCCACGGATCATTCAGTAAGTGATGCGGAACAATTATCTCAGAATCTGAACAACCGTTATGATATCATTCCGATAAGAAATATCTATGATTCTTTTGGAACAAGCCTGCAGCCGCTATTTCAGGGAATGCCCTTTAACGTGGCGGAAGAAAATATCCAGTCGCGCATACGCGGCGCACTGGCAATGGCATTAGCCAATAAGTTCAGTTATATTCTGCTCAACACCTCCAATAAAAGCGAGCTGGCTACCGGCTATGGTACGCTTTATGGCGATATGGCAGGAGGCATCGGCGTCTTAGGCGATTTGTACAAGATGCAGGTATATGCTCTGGCAAGGCTGATCAACCGGAAGCGGGAATGGATACCGAATCATATTATTGACAAGCCGCCGTCTGCGGAATTGCGCCCCGACCAGAAGGACAGCGACAGCCTGCCGCCATATGAGATATTAGATGCGCTGTTGTATCAATACATTGAATTACGCAAAAGTCCGCAGGATATTATCGGACAGGGCTACGATCCCGGTCTGACTGCGCGTATATTGGGGATGGTGAACCGGAATGAGTACAAGCGGAATCAGTTTTGCCCTATCATACGCATATCGCCAAAAGCCTTTGGCATTGGGCGGCGCATACCGATTGTTGCCAGGTACCTGAATTAGAGAATGCCGGGCACGCCTCCCTCTTTTCTTTTACCAAAACTATGCCCTATGTATCGTAGCCCGGTGAACTGTCGAAGGCAGCCTCCCTGGGTGCTCAGGCTTTCGGAAGCTTTTTTATGATTACCTTGCACCAAAGATGATGCTTTTAGCCTAACAGTATCAAATTAATGGTTATGACCTTAATCAGCAAGCCTTAATTCAATGAACGCCCCCCTCATACATATCTATACACCCAACCAAAGCAACCGGTTAAAGTATGTCCTTAACTGGATATTTGAGGAACAACTGCAATGTCCTTACCTTATCACCGGCGATGCGGAGCAATGGCGGCAGACTGCGGGTATAAAGATCAATTACAGTACAAATTCTATCGGGGATGACAGCCTCCGGATACGCCCTTCCGGTTTGCTGGAGGAAAAAGACATCCGACCTCAAAACCTGTCCGTGCACCGGTGGAAGCATAGCACGATACTTTTTTACAATCAGCCGGGAGCGGAGATTCCGTTTGACATTTTTGCTGCTGCCTTTTACCTGATTTCCCGGTATGAGGAATATTTCCCGGCAGAAAAAGATGTGCATGACCGGTACCGGCACCAGGATTCCGCCGCGGGACAATATGCTTTTCTCCACCAGCCTGTAGTTGATCAGTGGCTGACATCTTTCGGGGAATTATTAGCGCAAAAGTCCGGCTGGAACAGCCCGGCAAAAACCTTCACCTGGCTGCCAAGCTATGATATTGATATGGCCTGGTCCTATCTGCATAAAAGCCCGAAACGACAGATGGGCGCTTATTTAAAGGATATGGCACAGTTGAAGCTGGGTCGTATCCGGGAACGAAAAGCCGTATTAACCGGGTGTAAGCCTGATCCTTACGACAGTTTTGAACGGTTAGCTGTCCTGCACAAAAAATATCATGTGCAGCCACTTTTCTTTTTTCTGCTGGGGGAATATTCCCGGTATGACAAAAATATCGAAGCCAGGAACCCCGCCATGCAGCAGCTCATCCGGCAACTGGCCGCTACCGGTGCTACCGGCATTCATCCCTCTTATGGCACAAAGGAGAATGTAACTCAGCTCAAAAATGAAATTGCTGTCCTTTCCGAAATACTGGACAGGCCTGTTTCCAAAAGCCGGCAGCATTATATCCGCTTCTCCCTTCCGGAGACCTACCGTGCACTGGCTGCCTGCGGTATCCGGGATGAATATTCTATGGGTTATGCAGGCTCCAACGGCTTTCGGGCGGGCACTTCCAATGATTTTTTATGGTATGATCTGGAAAAGGAAGCAGTGACAGACCTGAGGGTTCATCCTTTTGCATTTATGGAAATGACTAATAAATTTTATCTCCGCCAAAATCCAAAAGAAGCATTCTTAGAATGGGAGCGCCTGTATGAAGTCGTGAAAGGGGTTAAGGGTACGCTGATCAGTATCTGGCATAATCACTCCTTAGGTACAGACAAGATGTATTCAGGCTGGTGGGAATGTTATGAAAAGATGTGGGCACTACACTTTCGGTCGTAAATAAAACAATCGTACGACCCCACGTTTTTTATTATCATTCATTCTCCTTCCTTTCGGCATCATCTCGACTAAGAAAACTCCGGATTACGCAGTAATCCGATCAGAATTTTCGCATGGAGCAATCTCCGGCTGCGTTTGGAATAGCATCCCGTTTTTTTGGTGAAATAAAAAACGGTCGGCATATTCGTCAAAATTACCCGCCGTATATCCACGTTTTAACCCATTTCCGGATACAGCGGAAATCCGCCCATAAATTCATTAACCTTAGCACGGACGCTTGCAATTACCTGCTCATCATCAGGCCTGGACAGCACCTGGTCTAGCCAGTCCACCACCTGCTTCATGTCCTGCTCTTTCAGTCCTCGGGTGGTAATGGCGGGTACGCCCACCCGGATACCGGAAGTAACGAATGGCGATTTATCATCGAAGGGCACCATGTTTTTGTTTAGGGTAATGTCGGCTTTCACCAAAATATTTTCCGCTTTTTTTCCGGAGATGCCTTTATTCCTGAGGTCAATCAGCAACAGATGATTGTCGGTACCTCCTGATACAATATCATAGCCTTTGCCTTCAAATGCCTGAGCCATTGCCTGCGCATTCGCAACCATTTGCCGGGCATAGATTTTGTATTCTTCCTGCATAATCTCAAAAAAGGAAACGGCTTTGGCCGCTATCACGTGTTCCAGCGGGCCGCCCTGAATGCCGGGAAATACCGACAGGTCAATCAACTGGCTCATCATCCGGATTTCACCTTTTGGCGTTTTGATGCCCCAGGGATTTTCAAAGTCGTGCTTCATCATAATGATACCGCCGCGTGGCCCCCGCAGGGTTTTATGCGTGGTAGAGGTAACAAAATGGCAATGATCAAAAGGAGAATTCAGCAGGCCTGCGGCAATAAGACCGGCAGGATGCGCAATATCGGCCAGTACCAGCGCGCCCACCTTATCAGCTGCATTCCGGATGCGTTCATAATCCCAGTCGCGACTGTATGCAGAGGCGCCGCATATAATCAGCTTTGGCTTCACCTCCAGCGCTTTCTGCTCCAGGGCATCGTAATCCACACGGCCATCTTCCCGTTTCACGCCATAATGATGTGCTTCATAAACCTTGCCGGAAAAAGTAACGGGAGAACCATGCGTCAGGTGTCCGCCCATACTCAAATCCAGCCCCAGAATGGCATCTCCGGGCTTTAATACGGCAAACTGCACCGCCATATTGGCCTGGGCACCGCTATGAGGCTGTACATTCACAAATGATACGCCAAATATTGCTTTCGCCCGGTCGATAGCTAACTGCTCACTTTGATCCACCATCTCACAACCGCCATAATAACGCTTTCCCGGATAACCCTCCGCATATTTGTTGGTCATGACATTGCCCATAGCCTGCATCACCTGCAGGCTGGTAAAATTTTCAGAAGCTATAAGCTCCAGCCCGCGCCGCTGACGGCTTAATTCTTTCTGTATCATATCGAATAGCTGAGTATCGCGTTGCATAAGCATAACATTTGATTTTGAGCATGTAAAAGTAATCCTTGTGCATGGAAAATAAAAGTTGCCCGAAATCCAGGGAAAACATTTTTAAAGTATAGTAGCCAGAAGGGGCTTAATATCAACAACCCCTAGCTGACGCCAGGGATAAAAAAGTGTGAGTTTCTCTTGTTTTGACGTGCGTTTTTGTTGCGAAGCAAAATAAAAACCATGACAAAACACAATAAGAAGTTTAAAGGCGATTTCTATGACCTGAAATCCTGCTTTACCAGGCTACCGTCAGGTTCTTGCACCTACCGGAAAATAACAAGGGCGGAACATCATAATTTGTTGAAAAAAGGCTGTTTGCAAGGTGATTTTAAGGCCAAAAGCAGCTAATAATTTCGTATATTTGCGCATAGAATTCAAACTCCCGTTTGAGAATGGGTTTTTAACCTGTGTTTTCTATAAAAATTTGTATTCAACAACACATAAATGAGCAACGAAAATCAAGATGCGGCATCGGTGATGCCTGCTTATGGAGCCGACAGCATTCAGGTATTGGAAGGACTGGAGGCGGTTCGTAAGCGCCCCGCTATGTACATTGGCGACATTGGCGTCAAAGGCCTGCACCATCTGGTGTATGAAGTGGTGGACAATTCCATTGACGAAGCCATGGCGGGATACTGTAAAAACATTGCAGTAACTATCCATACGGATAACAGTATTAGTGTGGATGATGACGGACGCGGGATACCCACCGGTATCAATAAAAAGGAAAACCGCTCTGCCCTGGAATTAGTAATGACCGTATTACACGCGGGCGGCAAGTTTGATAAAAATACCTATAAGGTTTCCGGAGGGCTCCATGGAGTAGGGGTCAGTTGCGTGAATGCGCTGAGCAGCCCTATGCACGTGACGGTTTGCCGGGAAGGCAAGGTCTTTGAGCAGGAATACCGGGAAGGTATGCCTTTATACCCGGTTCGCTCCATCGGCGAATCGGATCGTACCGGTACCCTGGTGCATTTTAAGCCGGACTCCACCATTTTTAAAGATATCGTTTACAACCGCGATATCCTGGCCGGGCGCCTGCGTGAATTAAGCTATTTGAATAAAGGGATCCGCATTAAGCTCACCGACGAACGGGAGCAGGATGATAACGGACAGGCCGTGGCTGAAGATTTTTACAGCGAAGGCGGCATCGTGGAATTTGTACAAATGCTGGATGCCAACGGCAAAAGAGATCCGCTGATTCCCGAACCGATTTATATGGAAGGCCTGGACAAAGAAAGCAATGTAGCAGTGGAAGTAGCGCTGTCCTACAATTCCTCCTATAACGAGCATATTTTTTCCTATGTTAATAATATCAACACTATTGAAGGCGGCACGCATGTAGCCGGCTTTCGTCGTGCAATCACGCGGGTGTTCAAGTCATACGGCGACAAAAACAAACTGTTCGAAAAAGCCAAGGTGGAAATTACCGGTGACGATTTCCGCGAAGGTCTGAGCGCTATCGTCTCCGTGAAAGTACCAGAGCCTCAGTTCGAAGGCCAGACCAAGACAAAATTAGGTAACAGCGATGTAATGGGTGTAGTGGACAGCACGGTAAGCCGTACGCTGGATGCCTACTTAGAGGAAAATCCCAAAGCCGCAAAAATGATCATTGACAAGGTCATTATTGCCGCCCAGGCGAGAGCCGCAGCGCGCAAAGCACGAGAACTGGTACAGCGCAAAAGCGTACTCACCGGCGGCGGATTACCCGGCAAGCTGGCGGACTGCTCCGACAAGGATCCGGAAAGATGTGAGCTGTATTTAGTCGAAGGAGATTCAGCAGGAGGCACTGCTAAACAAGGTCGCGATCGTACTTTCCAGGCTATCCTGCCCCTGCGCGGAAAGATCCTTAACGTGGAAAAGGCCCAGGAACACAAGATTTACGAAAACGAGGAAATTAAGAATATGTACACGGCTTTGGGCGTTACCGTAGGGACGACCGATGACCCTAAAGCCTTGAATCTTTCCCGGCTTCGTTACCATAAGATCATTATCATGACCGATGCCGATGTGGATGGTTCACACATTGCCACGCTCATCCTGACATTCTTCTTCCGGTATATGACCAGCTTAGTGGAACAAGGCTATGTCTATCTGGCACAGCCTCCTTTGTACCTGGTAAAAAAGGGGAAAGAAGGGATTTACAGTTGGAACGAAACCGACAGGAAAGAAGCCGTGCGAAAATTAGCCAACGGACGGGAGGAAAGCGTGCATATCCAGCGCTATAAAGGTTTGGGTGAAATGAATGCGGAACAATTGTGGGAAACGACGATGAGTCCCGAAACCCGTACGCTGAAGCAGGTGACTATAGAGAGTGCTGCCGAGGCGGATCGGGTATTCGCTATGCTGATGGGTGAAGAAGTGGCGCCACGCCGCGAATTCATTGAAAAGAATGCAAAGTATGCAAAATTAGATGTATAATTGCTAAGTGTTCGCCTTCCCTGACCGCTTGATTTAGGTGAGGATGCAGGTAATAGTAAAATGAAGTTCGTTGTCGTTTGCTGAAATGCGACAACGGGCTTTTTGTTTAATATTAAAATGGAAATACTGTGTTTAAATCAAAAAATACCTCGCCGCAAAAGCTGGCATTGTTTAACGCCCTCATATTGGCCTGTGCAATCGGCTCTATGAGCTTTTTGCTGGATGCCAACCGGTATGTGCCGCTCATAGTTTGGCTGCTTACGTTTACGGTAAGCTACCTGCTGTTTTTTTATACCCTGCAGTTTTTTATTTACCGGAAAATAAAGCTGATATATAAGATCATTTACCAAACCAAGGCTACCCGGAAAGAACGTTTTTTTTATGAAAAAATATTGCCCCCAAAATCTATTGAAGAGGTGAGTAATGATGTGCAGCTCTGGGCCGCTCAAAAGAAGGATGAAATAGAATTGCTACAGCAGAATGAGCAGTTCCGAAAAGAGTTCCTGACGAATCTGGCCCATGAATTACGTACGCCGATCTTTACGGTGCAGGGCTATGTCCACACGCTGTTGGACGGGGCTATTGAAGACCCGCGTGTCAACCGGAAATTTCTGAATGGCGCCACGAAGGGTATAGAGCGCTTAGTGCAGTTAGCGGCTGACCTGGATCAGATTTCCAAACTGGAATCGGGACGCATACCTTTAACCGAAACCACATTTGTAGTTCAGGAGCTGGTCAAAGATGTGTATGAAGAGATGATGTTGAAGGCAAAAGAAAAAAAACTGGATTTGGTTTTCAAACGCGGAACAGAGACCTCGCTGGTCGTATGTGCAGATCGGCAAAAAATAAGACAGGCTCTGGTCAATATCATTGAAAATGCCATTAAATACAGCAATCCTGACAGCGCCATTACCACCGGGTTTTATAAGATGGACGGAAACCATGTGTATGTGGAGGTCAGCGACGAAGGGCCGGGTATTGAGGAAGGACACCTGCCGCGGCTTTTCGAACGGTTTTACCGTGCCGACCGCAACCGCAGCCGTGACGTAGGGGGTACCGGCCTGGGCCTAGCTATTGTGAAGCATATTATAGAGGCGCATGGACAATCGGTTAATGTGCGCAGCACGCCCGGTGTCGGCTCCTCCTTCGGCTTTACCTTAAAAGCCGGCTAAGCCTGAAGCAGGGATACGGTAAATGCCGGTGAAAAATATGCGGAGAAAATAGGAACCACTGATATGAATATGCAGCCGATATCCGGGGTTATATGATTGGCATTACTGACGGCGATACCGATTTCATAAAACAAGTCATATCACTGCAAAGCTCAATAATACCCCCAACAGCATGAATGGGTGGATCAAACACTCAAACCCTTTACAGCAGTAGAGAGGAAAAGCACACTTATCGGCGCATTTTATTATACAGCCTTTCCTATGCTGCCTGTAGTGTATTCCCGGGATATTTACAAAAGTGTCAGCAGGAAGAAACCGTATCAATTGTCCATACCATCACACATCACAAAGGAAGTTACAATCTATACGAACACTACTTACATCTGTGCTGAAATCATAATCAGGTTTCTTAACCCACATTACGCATCCCCTCTCAAATGTTAAAATTTGGAGTATTTCAAAAATAATTTTGCGATAAATTACGTAGGCAGATACAGGCAATTTTGCAGATACGTCAGACATCAGCAGCATATTGCAAGGCCTGCAATACCAAAGCGGACCATCTCCTGCAATGGTGGTAATTAGATGGAGGTATTGCCACGGCAGAAAACCTGAAAACCATCAAAGACAAAGGCTACCATTACCTGTGCGTGAGCCGAAGTAAACTAAAAGATTATAAGTTTGATACCAGCCGCCTTATCACCCTTTACGAACGCCGCCCCGGCAAGCAACTGACCCTCAGGAAAATACAGTCGGACAAGGGCGATACAGGTAATATCACTACTCCATATTTGGTTGATGTCCGTAAACTCTTCTGATCCAGGTAAATTACCCTACCTGCTGGATTTAACGCTGTATGTTGTTCTGGTTTTCTTTTCAATACATTTTAACCTGAACCCTTGCTGTAAGCCTAAGGCAATAAAAGCATCTCTTCCGATACCTTCCGGCATAGGGCGCATCCCAAATTGTCGCTCCGGAGCAATGTCCCGAATCTAAAAGGTATCGTCATTCCGGGTGAAGCGTATAAGCGGTCGTCATTCCGGCCGGAGTAAACTTTAGGGAACGCTTGCAGTAAATTTTATGGAGCGGAGGAATCTCCCGGGCGTTTTCCCATCCTCCCGTATGGGAGATTCCTCCATGCGAAAATCCTAACCGGATTAAGCGT
>CAZUSO010000012.1:0-57985 GCA_964622775.1 uncultured Taibaiella sp.
ATTAAGCGTAATCCGGGATTTTCTTTTCGGAATGACGGCACGTTTTTTCGGAATGGCAAAGAACATTACACTACATGCAACATTTGGGATACACCCCTCCGAAAAATGCCCTGCGCAGGGTATTGTATGGTTTTGCAAACAATATAAACTTTGCGCTTTGGTGCCTTTTAATTAAAGCTTTCGGACAATATTTAAGCTACGAAACAGGAAAACAACAATTTTATAATTTTACAAATACATATACTATGAAAAAAATTATTGCCTTTTATGCTATGCTGCCTGATGACGGTTACCGCTTTTGGAATGTGGGAGAACACATCAGCAAAAAAGTGGAAAGTGCCGAATGGGGACAATCAATCGTAAAAGAATTGGCACAATACATACAACGCAACGAACCCGATATAATAAGGTTTTTCCGACAAAAACCTTTGGCGAATGAAGCAGTTTTATGAAGCCTACAAAGATTTGCCAAAACTCTCAACAGTGTTGAGAGAAATTAGTTGGTCGCACAATTTGGCAATCTTCTCACGGTGCAAAACCGAAGAAGAGCGAGAATTTTACTTGCGAATGCGTATCAAAGAAAATTACAGTTTTAGGGAACTTGACCGCCAAATCTCAGCAAGTCTTTTTAAACGCATAATGATAGACAATGTAAAACGCTCACCAGTGGCCAGAGAATTGAATACCGACATCACCAAAACATTTAAAGACAGTTATGTCTTTGAGTTCCTCAACTTGCCCGAACCACACAACGAACCCGATTTGCAAAAAGGATCAGTAAAGCAAATGAAAAACTTTATCCTTGAATTGGGCAGGGATTTTATTTTCATTGACCAAGAATACCGGGTGCAGGTCGGCAACAGCGATTTTTATATTGACCTTTTGTATTATCATTGTGGTTTGCAATGTTTGGTAGCATTTGAACTCAAAGCCGAAAAATTCAAACCCCAGCATTTAGGACAACTCAATTTCTACTTGGAAGCGTTAGACCGTGATGTAAAAAAGCAAAATGAAAACCCAAGGATTGGTGTTTTGCTTTGCAAAGATAAAGACAGCGCAGTAGTTGAATACGCATTAAGCCGTTCTCTTTCGCCTGCATTAGTTTCCGATTACCATTACTCCGAAAATTCATATAGTTGGTCTTTTATATTTTGCAGATTATTTTTTCTTAAAACTTTGAGGACGAAGCTTTTCAGGATAGAGAAGTTAAATGGTGCTTTTCTGATTCTATGCGCATCTTCTAAAAGGCTTACATCGCGTACATGATGGTGTAGATTTTTTATTCCCCAATGATTTTTTACTATCAAATGGGACTGTTCAGCACAAAGTAGCTTATTGGTTATGTACAAAGCTGTTTCTTCGGTTATAATCCACTCACCTGATTTAGTGTCTTTTATTTGACCTTCCTTTACCCTAAGCACTCTTTTTATATGTTCAACCCATTCCTTGTCCGGTACACGGTCGCTGCCCTTGTTGTTCCTCGGAAAATTGCGGGAGTATATGCCGGGTATATACCAGGAATACCGCTTAGGGTTCTTCGCTATCTACCCCTTTGACATGATTCCTGGTTGTTGTATAGGAAGGAGCCCGTTTCCACGCTAAATTAAAATCATGAGATAGTGACTGGAAGTGTGCTTTTATGAAAATGGCAACCTGGCGGAATGTTTTGGCATTGCAGCATATAGCCATGACACTAAATAAAATTATGTGGTGAAGTTCGTATCTTTGTCCCTGACTGCGACGAAAGTCTTTAAGGTCAATTAAAAAAGTAAGCATAGATGTATAGCTATGTTTTTTTAAGCAATTACAGAATTATACACATTGTAAATTTTCTTACTGCTTTTTTTATTTAGCATTGAACAGCCCGGTTATAATGACAGGCATTTTCAATATTTTTGAAGAAAGGGAAAAAGAGGTACAAGGTCTGATTTCGTTAGGTAAATCCGAGGAGTTTACAGGCAGGTTTTCCTGCATTTCACCCCATACTAAAAAATATTCCGTGGGGTATTAAAATTTTGATTTAATCACAATATATTTGCTGACCAATAACGAAGCCATAATTCCGTTATAATATTTTCTAAAATTACTTACTATGCAAAAAATACTTGCCTGGGGAACGATGGTCGCCTGCTTTTTGATTTTTAATGATTTTGCGGCATCGGCACAGGGTAAAGGGAAAGAAAAGGACTATACCGTAAAGACACACAAAGGGTCGAAAAATGAACATCATGGTGAAAAAAGCCGTGGCGACTGGCACAGTGAAGGGGAATACAGGAATATCAAAGCGCCTGCCGGAAGTGGTTCTCCCGAAGTTACCAATAAAGGACCCAAACCTTATTATCATGGAGTTAAAGACCATGGTCATAAGCATCGTTATGACAAAAGCGATAATGACAAGGTCTATGACAATACTTATCGTTACCGTGGAGGAAGTATTCCAGTATGGGCAAAGGAACAGCAATATAATGGGAAACACCATGTATATTTCCCCGATTACTTCACGTTTTTTGATCCGAAGCGCAACGGCTATGTTTACTGGAACGGTAATCAATGGACTTTTTCACAGGCTGTGCCGGATTTTCTGCTGAATGTCGATTTAGGCAGGGTCTCGTTAGTGACGATGGAACATGTGTCGCTTCGTACAGAACCTTATCTGTATTTTGACGATTATTACAAAGCCTACCCGCCATCATTCCGGACGGAAAGCGTGCCTGAGCCTCCGGTGATGCGGCGGTAATCTGCAAATACCTGGTTATTTAAGCTGCTTTCTCGGGAGCGGCTTTTTTTATGGATAGAAAAAGCGATTTTGCCGTTTCCTGTTTTTATTTTTGCAGGGAATACAGGATAGCGCCGGATATCTGAACAGGAATCGTTTTATAATATCATCAATTGAAATCAATGAAATATCTTATTGCAGGGCTTGGAAATATTGGGTTGGAATATGATGCTACGCGCCATAACATTGGCTTTGACGTAGCGGATGCTTTTGTAATCAAACATCAGGGCAGTTTTAGGTCTGACCGGCTGGCGCAGGTGTCAGCTATTAAGTGGAAAGGGAAGCAAATCATCGTGATAAAGCCAACCACTTATATGAACCTGAGTGGTAAGGCGGTTAAATACTGGATGGATAAAGAGAAAATTCCGGTGGATAAAACGCTGGTGATTGTTGACGACCTGGCCCTCTCTTTAGATGTGCTCCGACTGCGGCCGGGCGGCAGCGATGCGGGCCACAATGGGCTAAAAGATATTCAGGCAACCCTGGGTACCTCTCTGTATCCACGTCTGCGGTTTGGAATCGGCGATGTTTTTCCCAAAGGCAAACAAATTGACTTTGTATTAGGCAAATGGCGACCGGATGAATTGCCTGTTATTAAAGCGAAAATCTTAAAATCAATTGATATTATTGAAAGCTTTATAAGCATTGGCCTGGAGCGCAGCATGAATCTTTACAATAAAAAGTAAACGATACAGAAGCCCCGTCGAAGAACCCTCACTTCCATCGTTGTGGGTTTTTTCACCAATAAGAAACGATTTTTCATTACCAGATGCCGCAACATCGCGATACGGAAATTGAGTCTGTATTCTTCCGAAAAACAAATTATTCCGCTGCTGCTTTTACGGTAACTTCCACCGGTTTATGGTCTGAAAATACGATAGTATAGTGGTTTTCCGGGTCATGAACTGTTTTGTATTCCATTTCCCATTTTGGAACTGTATGGGCAGGTAACATGGGCAAAATCATGCGATAAGGTTCAAATTCCCGGTTGAAATCCTGAATATGTGCTTCATGCTGTTTTTTACGCAGGGCGGTTTCCATCAAAGGTACGCTTTGCTGTATGCCGGCATGATAATAAGCTTCTACCTCATCTTTATAAAAGGATATTTGTTCCGGTGAAGGCCCGTTTTTAGGGGCGTACAAAAGGAAGTCCACATCCTTAGCCAGTGGTGAAAAATAAACACACCCCACAAAATAATCAGCACGTATAGCCTTATGCGGTCTGAAGGTGAGCAGTCCAAAAAACTCGTCTTGTTTTTGCCGAGCGGCATATTGACTGAATATTCTGTTGATAAATCCCATAGGTTTTAAATAAACGAAAAGTGGCCTAAAATAGATACCCTAAGCTTTTCAGTTTCTTACGGTAGAACGAATTTACGAAGGTAAACTGATACGCGTTTTTCCTTTGTTATTTGTGCGATAATTTTATCTCAATTATTTGTGGTGTTAAGTCAAAAGTCAAAATCCCGTTTGGCGTTTGTTGCGAGAGGAAATCCTGTTCCTGCTTTGTATCAGAGATTGCCTGCCGCTAGCGATGTAGTCTGGGGAAATGCCGAATGCGACCGCCATGGGTGTTCTCTCCTACCACAAATTATGTTAGACGTTTGTTGTTGAAAATGCGAATAACGGTGGAAATCGGTAAACTTAATCACCCCTGCTCAAATAGCTGTGTGAATTTATTTTCCACGCAAAGACACCGCTATTTTTGACTGCACGGTTTTACCTGGTGAACAGCAGATTTTGAAAAGTTACTACGCTGATTTTTTTGCAGACATCTCCTTGCTCCAGCTTCCGATATTGGCGCCGCCCCAGTGATCCATACTGGCAAAGGCAAAGTCGGCCTGGTATTTTTCCGGAATAATCCCTTCTATCATCGAGCCTTCTTCAATAGAAGGGAAAATCTCTTCATAAGTCAGCATAGAATTCAGGGATATCCTGCGATAAATATGGGAGCGGGTGATGTGATCAATACTTCCCAGCCCGGCTGCACCCAACAACTCTACAAATGTTTTGATGGTGTAGCGGTGGAAATTCGCAACCCGCACCTTTTTATCTTCCACAACAAGTCCTTTGGTCAGTTTCGGATCCTGAGTAGCCACGCCGGTCGGGCATTTGTTGGTATTACACAGCAGCGCCTGAATACAGCCAACAGCCAGCATCATGGCGCGGGCGCAGTTACAGGTATCGGCGCCTAATGCCAGCGCACGGGCAATATGGAATCCGCTGGTGATTTTCCCGGAAGCAATGAGCCGGATGTGCCCGCGGATGCCCATCCCACGCAGGATATTATTGACAAAATCCAATCCGTCTAATAAGGGCGCTCCCACGTAATTGGAGAACTCCTGCGGCGCCGCGCCTGTTCCACCTTCGCCGCCATCAACCGTAATGAAATCGGGATAGGTATTCTGTTCGATCATGGCCTTGCAGATGCCAATGAATTCGCTTTTATGGCCAATACACAATTTAAAACCCACCGGCTTGCCACCGCTCAAATCACGCAGCTTTTTGATGAACCGGACTAATTCGCGGGGTGTCGAAAAAGCAGTATGGTAGGGTGGGGATTCTACCACAGTATGCGGCTTGATATGGCGAATCCGGGCAATTTCCCCGGTGTTTTTCGATGCGGGCAAAATACCGCCGTGACCGGGCTTGGCACCTTGCGAAATCTTTATCTCAATCATTTTTACATTAGGCAGTCCGGCCTTTTTTTCAAACAACTCCGGAGAGAAAAACCCGTCTTCATCACGACAGCCAAAATAGCCGGTACCAATCTGCCATATAATATCGCCGCCATGCTTCAGGTGGTAATCGCTTAATCCGCCTTCACCGGTGTTATGCGCGAAATTCCCGATTTTTGCTCCTGCATTCATCGCTTCCACAGCATTGGAACTCAGCGAGCCGTAGCTCATTGCGGAGATATTCAGAATGCTGGCGTTATACGGTTGTTTGCAGTCTTTATTGCCGAACAGCACGCGGGGATCATGCTCCAGTGTGTTGAAGTTGCGGGGGGAAATGGAGTGGCACATCCATTCGTAACCTTCTGCATACACATCCAACTGCGTACCGAAAGGCATGGTGTCGTTCTCCACTTTCGCCCGTTGATAAACGGTGGAGCGGTCAATACGGTTGATAGGACGGCCGTCAATATCCGATTCGATGAAATACTGATAAATCTTGGGTCTCAGATCCTCCATCACATAACGCAGGCGGCCGAAAAGCGGGTAAATGCGCCGGATAGCATGTTTAGACTGCACCATATCGTAAAAGCCCATTACAGAAAAGATGAGCACCATACCGAATATTACATACCAGCTTTTACTGATGTAAAACGAGAGTAAAAACGTAATACCTAATAAAACAACGGAAGAAATGACAAAAGGACGTCTCATTGCAGAAGGTTTTGGTTAGTATTTTGAATTGTTTTTTTTGTTGAAAAATAAATGATGAGCGGAATCATTCCGGCTTTATACGCGGATTCATTAAAGGTACATAAACCCATACTAAAAAAGCCTGCAGGAATGAAGAATCGCTACAGGCTAATTGTTAATAAAGTATTTCTTATAACTCCTTAGCCGCTTCCCCGCTAAAGACGGATCGGATATATTCTGCGTTGAGCATGCGGATGTTCTGCACCGATATGCCTTTAGGGCATTCGGCTTCACAGGCCTGCGTATTAGAGCAACTTCCAAATCCTTCCTTATCATGCTGATCAATCATGTTCAGCACCCGTACTTTGCGTTCTGTCTCTCCCTGGGGTAACTGGGCGAGGTGAGCCACCTTAGCCGACAGGAACAGCATTGCCGAGGCGTTTTTACAAGCGGCAACGCAGGCCCCGCAACCGATACAGGCGGCTGCGGCGAATGCAGCATCGGCTTTTTGCTTTTCGATAGGAATGGCATTAGCATCAACGGCATTTCCCGTATTGACGGAAACATAGCCGCCCGCCTGAATGATCCGGTCGAATGCTGCACGATCCACCATCAGGTCTTTTATCACCGGGAATGCTTTGGCACGCCAGGGCTCTACGATAATGGTATCGCCGTTCTTAAATGCACGCATGTGGAGCTGGCAGGTAGTCGTTTGATGCCAGGGGCCGTGCGGCTGACCATTGATATACATAGAGCAGGCACCGCAAATTCCTTCCCGGCAATCGTGGTCAAAAGTGATGGGTTCCTTACCGTCATGGATTAATTGTTCATTCAGCACATCAAACATCTCCAGAAACGACATTTCCGACGAAATATCCTTTACCTGATATGTTTCGAAATGACCTTTTGAATCTTTGTTTTTCTGACGCCAGACTTTCAGCGTGAGATTCATATTATAATGTTCCATCTTACTGATTTGATAAGTTGATAGTTTGCTGATTATTTATAGCTTCTTTGTGTAGGGTGTACCACATCGTATTCTAAGCTTTCTTTATGCAATTCCCAACTGTCATTGCCTTTGTATTCCCAGCAGGAAACGAACATAAAGTCGTTATCTCTGCGCAATGCCTCACCTTCTTCGGTTTGGGATTCTTCCCGGAAATGCCCGCCGCAGCTTTCAGCCCGGTTTAATGCATCCATACACATCAATTCGCCCAATTCCATGAAATCCGCAACGCGGTTGGCCTTATCCAGCTCGGGGTTCATTTCTTCCATCTCACCCGGGATTCTCAGATCCTTCCAGAATGCTGCACGCAGGGCTCTTATTTCCTGAATGGCCTCTTTCAGACCTTTTTCATTTCGAGCCATGCCGCATTTATCCCACATAATCTTTCCAAGACGTTTATGAAAACTTTCCACCGATTGCGTACCCTTGATATTCATTAACCGATGCATCCGGTCGGCGACTGCTTTTTCAGCCTTTTCAAACTCGGGATGGTCGGTTGGAATCGGCTTGGTACGGATTTCGTCAGCCATATAATTGCCAATAGTATAAGGTATCACAAAGTATCCGTCTGCTAAGCCCTGCATCAGTGCGGAAGCACCCAGACGGTTGGCGCCGTGGTCGCTGAAATTGGCTTCTCCCAATGCATACAAGCCCGGCACTGTAGTCATCAGCTCGTAATCCACCCAAATACCGCCCATAGTGTAGTGAACGGCCGGATAAATCCGCATGGGTACTTCGTAAGGATTTTCTCCGGTAATCTTTTCATACATATCGAAAAGATTACCGTATTTTTCCCGAACCACATTCATACCATGATGGCGAATTTCCTCCAGACCCGGGTTTTCGATACCATGCTTATTGCATTCTACTTTGCCGTAGCGCGTAATAGCTGATGCGAAGTCCAGAAATACGGCCTGCTTTGAGGTGCCTACGCCATAGCCGGCATCGCAACGTTCTTTGGCGGCCCGGCTGGCCACGTCACGCGGCACCAAATTTCCAAATGCCGGGTATCTTCTTTCTAAATAATAATCTCTTTCTTCTTCCGGGATATCTTTTGCTTTACGACTGTCATTTTTTTGTTTGGGAACCCAAATCCGTCCGTCATTCCGCAGAGATTCGGACATCAGCGTCAGCTTGGACTGGTGGTCGCCGCTTACCGGAATGCAGGTCGGGTGAATTTGTGTATAACAGGGATTGCCAAAATAGGCGCCTTTCTTATGCGCCTTCCATGCTGCGGTCACATTACTGCCCATAGCATTGGTGGAGAGGTAAAATACGTTTCCGTAGCCGCCACTGCACAACAGCACGGCATGACCGAAATAACGCTCCAGTTTACCGGTGATTAAATTGCGGGCTATGATGCCGCGCGCTTTCCCATCAATAACAACTACATCCTGCATCTCATGACGGCTGTACATAGTTACATTGCCCAAGGCAACCTGACGTTCCAGCGCCTGATAAGCGCCGATAAGCAATTGCTGTCCGGTTTGGCCGGCAGCATAAAACGTGCGCTGAACCTGTACCCCGCCAAAGGAGCGATTGCTCAGCAGGCCGCCGTACTCTCTTGCGAAAGGCACACCCTGTGCTACGCATTGGTCAATGATATTGGCGCTTACTTCGGCTAAGCGGTAAGTATTCGCTTCACGGGAGCGATAGTCGCCTCCTTTAATGGTGTCGTAAAAAAGACGATAGGTGGAGTCGCCGTCGTTCTGATAATTTTTTGCCGCATTAATGCCGCCCTGTGCGGCGATGGAGTGGGCGCGACGTGGAGAATCCTGAAAGCAGAAACATTTTACCTTGTATCCCATCTCACCTAAAGAGGCCGCGGCAGAAGCGCCGGCCAGTCCGCTGCCGATTACAATAACTTCCATACTGCGTTTATTGGCCGGGTTTACCAGCTTGCAGGTGTCTTTATATTGCGACCATTTTTTAGCTAACTCGCCAGGAGGTATTTTAGAATTCATATCGTAATGGATGAATTTGAATAATTAATTTTTATCGGTTTTGTTTCAGGCAATAGTGAAAACAGGTTTTCCTAAACTATTGCAACCAGCCAAAATGCAGCGCTAAAGGCATCATTATAAAAATAAGCGGTACAATGATAGAAAAGGCGTAACCTGCTCCCCGGATAATTTTCTTGTATTTTGATGTGCTTAGCCCTACGGTTTGAAAAGCGCTCCAGAAGCCATGCATCAGGTGCCAGGCCAGCGAAATACAGCCCAAAACATAAACGGCTACAACCCAGGGTGCTTCGAAAGTAGTTTTCATAGCTTCATATAAATGAATTTCGCCGTTCCCGCAGAATTGGGAGGCGCGGTTCGGAATCCAGAAATGATACCAGTGGATTATCAGGAATAACA
This sequence comes from uncultured Taibaiella sp., assembly GCA_964622775.1. Classification (GTDB taxonomy): domain Bacteria; phylum Bacteroidota; class Bacteroidia; order Chitinophagales; family Chitinophagaceae; genus CAZUSO01. The sequence goes on from CAZUSO010000012.1 coordinate 9,511, forward strand.
AAATTATAGTGCCCAGCAGCCCCATGGAGCGACTATACCATTTGCTGCTTTTATTACCCGGCAACACCGCGTAACCTTGCGGGCGTTTTGCTTTATTTTGAGCCGTAAGCATCAGTCCCTGGATTATGTGGAGCAGGATGCCGACAGTGAGGCCAATTTCCATAATACGAATGACCGGGTTGGTGCCCATAAAGTGAGCCGCTTCTTCAAAGCGGATGCCGCCATCGTTATAAAATATCAATGCATTGACATAGCAATGAACCACTAAAAAAGTGATAAGGAACAATCCGGTGAAGCCCATGACCAATTTCTTGCCGACTGAAGAAGTGAAAGCGTGTTTCCAATTCATAAGTAAATGAAAAATTGAATTGTAATTTTTTTGTCAAATTTTCGTTGCAAAGTTAATATGCAATTCCATTAATAGCTAATGAATTTTTAAAACAAATTGAACGTAATGTATTTAATAGAATGCATAGCAGCACATATTCTCCTGCAAATCTATTGCTTACCGGGGAAAAAATATCGTTGAATTCCAATGGTATAAACCGGATATAAACGACCGTAAGAGAAGCCCAGCATTTGAAATGTCGTGCTCAGGTCAATTCTTAAATCAGACCGGATAATGAACTGCACACCGGGACTTACATCTACAAAACAGCCTTTTTGAAGCGCCACCGGATAGCGAACGGGATTCAGTATATACTCATTGTTTAGCTTATGAAACAAGGTGACCTGGGCATGGTTAAAGTATTTTCCACGAAACTCCAGATACAAATTGATATTGGTTTGCCGGTAATTTTTGTAATGCCTCGGATAAAGCAGATAGCCTGTAGACAAGGCATAATTCAGGGCATCGCCATAACGTACTTCCACGGGAACGGAAGGTAAGGCATGGATGGGATCGGGAGCGTATCCCTCTGCATCAAAAGGTCTGATATAACCGAGGGTTAAGGAAACTGCGAACTTGTTTTTCAGCCAGGTGGCAATGCCGCCACCGCCGATTCCGGAATTATCGCCCATTTCCAAGTTCGGCTCCGATTCGTGATGCGTGGTTTTTACATAAGCACCTTCTCCATATACTGCAATCCGAAAATGCTTATTCTGACCGTCATTGGTGAACAGACGGTATTTAAAATAAAGATGGGCGCCATTGAATTTATAGGGATATACCGCCCCACGTTCGGGTGTATTATGAAAAGGAAACTCAACCGGAAAATCTTTTCCATGATGGTTGGAGGCGATGGCGGTCAGGTAAACGGAAAGATTAGATGTAACGCCGTACATCAGCCGGAATGCGCTCATATTCCGCCATTGCCTCACCTCATGATAGGTTTCTGAAAAGAAACGAACTCCAATCACATCCCGGGGAATACTGCTTGCCGGTTCTGATAGCGGGAACAATTCCTGCGCGGAGCCGGCCTTTGTGAGCAGGAGCAGGAAGATGCTTAATATGGTTATCGTCCGGTTTTTCAAAATAATGGCCGTATATGTTCAGGCTAATAGCTCGACGGAATGAGAAAATAGGGTGGGTTGATGGCATTATCTTTAGGCAGGTAGCCCTGGTATTTTTTGAAAATTGCCGGAGGCATAAACGATTTCCCGACAAACTGAAATGTGTTGCCTTTCTCCGGCAGACCAGGTATGATTAGCAGGAAGAAGCGGTTGGCATTTACCCGGAGTTCCTTGTCCCGGATTGGGTCTGTTGTGCCCGGTGTAAATGTGATGGTCAGGAAGCGGATGGAAAAGCCCGCATCTTTAACGGCACCTGCAATCTCCTGGAAGGGAACGGCAGCTTTTCCGTCAATTAAAGTGATTATACCTTCTGTTTGCTGTAGGTTCATCTCCACATCTTTTACAAAGGTCAACTTGCGCAATTGCATTTCCACGCTTCGGCTGCACTGAGAACAGGTCAGCCCGTTGATGCCTACCTTCACCTGTTGAATCTGACCAAAACCTGTAATTCCAAAAAACAGCCCTGCCAAAACCAATAAATACCTCATAATTATCGTCATTTAATCAGGCGAAGTCTCCTGTTTTTCCGCTACAAATCAAAATTACCAAATATAGCTTGAAATTTTTTGTAAAAAACACGAAAAAGATAATCCCGGCAGCAATCCTGTTGCTGACAATAGTGCTGTTCCAGGTTGTTCTTAACCGCCTGGATCCTGTACGACAATTTTACAATCAGGTTCTTTTCCTACCCTTGCAGCGCTTACGAAGCCAACTACTTAATCCGCTCCGATTCAGCGCAGGCGATTTGCTTTATCTCCTTTTGATTCTGGTGCTGGTATTTTTACTGATACGGATTGTGGTTTATTTTGTTCGGTTCCGGATGCATAAAAATAAAATTCCGCAAGCTACCTCTGTTTTTTTGATAACAATATGCTCCGTTTATTTGCTCTTCGTCCTGTTATGGGGCGGCAATTATGCAAAGCCCGGCATTGCTTCAAAATGGGAAATAGCGGATCAGCCCTGGAATGACAGCAGCATTTTGCAGCTGAATGAATTTTTGATTCAAAAACTGAATGAAACGGCAACCGAAGATATGCCCAACCTGCATGGAGACGGTCAGGTCAACAGCATTTGCCGGCAGCTTTACCGGAATACGCTGGGTGCAGAGTATGATTATCTCTTTGTAAAACCGGCCTCTTTAGGCAATGCGCTGAACTATTTTGGCATTCAGGGTTATTACAATCCTTTGTCGGGGGAAGGCCAGTTTAATGCTCATCTTCCGGAATTCATGCATCCTTTTGTAATTGCTCACGAAATGGCGCATCAAACAGGCATTGCCGCGGAGGATGATGCCAATCTCCTGGCTTATATCATTTGCACTTCTGCTACACAACCGGTTCTCCGGTATAGCGCTTATCTTAATCTTTTTACCTATGCCTTTGCCGAGTTAAAAGAATCCGTTCCACAATACACCGAGGTGCTTTGGAAACAGTTAAATCAGAAAAGCAGAAACGATATTGCCCTTCTAAAAGATATACGACAACGGTATAAGGGTTATTTACGCGGTTTTTCTCTAAGCCTGTATGATCAGTATCTTCTCTGGCAGGGACAGGAAAAGGGTCTGAACAGCTATAATGCCGTGACCCGATGGGTTTATATCTGGGAAACCGCAGAAAAAGAGAAAGCTGGTGTTTTTACCTGCCTGCACTAATCAATACCTTGTAAATCCGGAATAATACATCTCAGTCTATAGGCCTTTCAGCTCTGCGCTTACCGAAGCGGATTCCTCCATCCTGTCGAGGTTTACATAGATCGAATTTAATGCTTCCAGGCAGTTGACATAGTCGCCTTTTTCTTTTGCGCTCAGGCTGCTTTTTTGAGATCTGTAGTTAGCGCGGGCCTGTTCTAAATAATCAATGGCTTTATTGAAATAATCATCCCGAAGAGGTTTCATCTCCTGCGCCATTTTCAGGCTGGCATTATCGACACCTAAAGACATCATCTTATTGTTATAGTACCCTGCTTTATTGTAATACAAGGCGCCTAATTCAAATAAATAATCGGTATTGCTACCTTCTAATTCAATGGCTTTCTTTAAATTGCTTTCTGATTTTTTGAAATTATTTTCCGTTTCCGGAGTCGGATCTTCTTTGAGTTTGGACAGATCGCGATACACCAGTCCAAGGTTGAACGGGAGGCTGGAATTTGCGGGATCTTTACCGATAGCTTCCTCCAGCTTGGCAATCATCTCGGATTGTTTGCCGGAATTGAGATAGTAATTAAGCTGCGCATTCGTGATGTTTTTATCGTTGGGGAATTTCTTTTTCCCAGCTTCGATAATGTCTAATTGTTCCTGGCTTTTTCCCTGCTTTTCATAAGCCTGCGCCAGCAACAGGTATATATTGCTTTCGGAAGCAGTGAAGGAATTATCGGCGGCAGCTTTTAGCAGGGGAATAGCCAGGTCGTATTTATTGTCGTAAAATGCGCAATAACCCTGAAACAGTCCGGCTCGTGCCGCAATGGAATCGATCTGAACATTATCTTTAAAAAAACGATTGTTGTCCCAGCCAAATAAGGTGTTAGTTTCTTTAAAAAAATCAAAAGCGTCGGCATATTTGCCGTTATTCATGGCATTCACGCCATCGTTGAAACTGTAAAAAGCGCCGATGCTGAGCAGATTGGGAAACTGTTCATCGCTGACCATCTTCTTGTCTAATGCTGCCGATTTTTTTAAAGCGCTCAGCGCTTCTAAATAGGGATTTGACGACCCGAAAGCCTGGGTTTCCTGCATGGCCATATAGACGGCAGCCTTAGTGAACCAGGCTTTTCCGTTGTCTTGGGTAGATGCATCTTCCACGGCAGCATCAATAGCGGCCTTGGCTTTATTGAGCAATGGTATAGCGCCTTCTTCCTGCTTAAGTACAATAAACTTCTGGGCATCTTTAAGTGTATTGGCAGCTTCGTTTATCTTTGATTTTTGTGCAAAGGATGCGGTTGTTAAGGCAAGCCCCACCGTGAGCAATACAATTTTCTTTTTCATTACAGCATCTGAATTATTTGAGGTGAAAAATAGTATGAAAAATTAAAACGGCTTGTTAAGAAATTAATTGGCAAGCAATACTTTCCAGGCCTTTTCAATATTACGTTCGGCTAATAGTTCGCTGGCATAGCGTTGAATTGCTGTGGTAAGGGCGTTCTGGTCATTGCTATAATCGCGAATGATTTGCTTAAGCCGGTCATCATCTAATGGAGTGGAGACAATAGGAATTTCCCTGCTGTTTGCCAGCAAGCCCAGCTCGTTTCCTGTCAGCACCCGGCTGTTGCGAATGGCCGGGGGCAGGGCGTCGATTCCAATACCGAGCTCCGTATTGGGCTTGGGCACTTCAAAGACAGCATCTCCGGAAGCGCGGCAATAATAATCCATTCCCATACGGGCTACCAAATCTATCTTATGCGGGTCGATTTGACTCTGCTCATCCAAAATACGTTCGTCAATGTGCATCTTCACTACCTCACAGATAATCAGGTTGGCAGCCCCGCCCTCCGTACCGGTTTCGATGATTTGAAGTACTTTACATTCCAGGTTGACTGGCGATTCTGCTACGCGGAAGGGCTTCACGATTGTTGACGGCAGGGGAGTAAAGCCTGATTTTGCAAACTCATTGACAGCTTTAGGATATTCGCAACTGGCTACATTGGTTTGCTGCACCATATCGTAAGTGACCACGTTAATGACTACCTCCATAGTAGCCTGAATATTTTCCAGTGTATGTTTGATGGTATTGTCCCGCACACGCCGCGCCGGAGAAAATACACAAATAGGCGGTTTACTGCCAAATGCATTAAAAAAACTGAACGGGGAAAGATTGGGATTGCCGTTTGCATCAACGGTGCTGGCAAAGCAAATGGGTCGGGGAGCCACGCTGCCTAACAGGTAGGCATGAAGCTGCTTCGTACTGATTTCTCCGGGAGTTACAATCATTAATATTTGTTTTTAAAAGGCTGGCAAAGTTACGCCAAATCATCTATAGTGTAGATTAGTGAATAATGAATTGTTGCATCCCAAATTGTCGCACCGGAGCAATCTCCAGAATGTAAAAGGTATCGTCATTCCGACCGGAGTAAAATTTACGGAACGCAGCGCAGTAAATTTTATGGAGCGGAGGAATCTCCCGGGCGTTTGCCCATCCTCCCGATTGGGAGATTCCTCCATGCGAAAATCCTAACCGGATTAAGTGTAATCCGGGATTTTCTTTTCGGAATGACGGCACGTTTTTTTGGAATGACAAAAAACCTTACACCACATGCAACATTTGGGATACACCCATAATGAATAGACAAGTGACCGGTGAATAAAGAGCCGGCATATCGGGAGAGTGAACAGGCATAGACAACAACAAAATAAATCACCTTACACTTTTATTATAAATGATGAAACCTTTGCTAACTTTGTGCCGTGTTAAAACTGTTCAGGAATTCAAGTCCGTTTTCCGTAATTATTTTGCTGCTGCTGACTATTGTCATTAAATTCTGGGCGCTGACGCATCCGCAGCTTCCGGTAGTTCCTGAAACGGCATTTGTATGGGGATGGATCATGGAATTGCTGTCAGGGATCTTTGGCTACTCCGCAGTGGTATTTACTTTTTTGGCGGTTGTGAATGTGCTGATTCAGGGATTATTGCTGAACCGGGTGGCTGATTTCGGCCGGCTGTTTCACCAGACCAGCTTCCTGCCGGCTGTTTCGTACATTTTACTTACCGGTATCATCCCGGCGTTCAATTTTTTTTCTGCGCCGCTTATCGCCAACTGGTTTGTTATTATTGCCTTGTACCTGATTTTTTCGGCGCAGGGCAGGGAAGAGGCACGCCGGCAATTTTTCAATATTGGTTTTGTATTATCGCTGGCCGCTTTGATTTATTTCCCTTATATTATCCTGCTTTTGGGCGCTGTTATTGCTGCTGCATTTTTAACACCCGTGAAGGCTTCGGGCGTAATGATCATTCTGATGGGATTCATTACACCGCTTTATTTTTTAGCAGGCATATTATTCCTTGCAGACCATTGGCCTTTGCTGTTCATACTGCCACAGGGCCGGTTCAATTATCCGCTGGTATTCGAAAACCTGAGCCCGGTTATCATTGCGATGATCATATTAGTGCTTTGGGTGGTTTCTGCGCTGTATTACCTGCGCTTGTATATGCAGAAGATGATTGCTTCTGCCCGCAGCGCATGGTGGGCAATTGGGGTAATGGCTCTTTGTGCCGCCGGGAGTACGGCCTGGTCTTTCGGGAATGATATTACAGGGTGGATGGCATTTTTAGTTTTTGCATCGCTTATCTTTGCGAATCCGTTTTTTGAAACAGGGAGAAAATGGATGATTAATATCCTGTTTTATTGCATCATTGGAATAACCCTTTGGGTGCAATGGTTTCCGGATATATTCCTATTTATTAAATAAAATCATACTCATGAAATTTGGCATTGTAGTTTTTCCGGGATCTAACTGTGACCGTGATATGCAATATGCGCTTCAGGATGATCTGCAGCAGGAGGTAGTTATGCTTTGGCATAAAGACAATGACCTCAATGGGTTCAACAGCGGGGATTGTATTGTATTGCCTGGCGGATTCAGCTATGGAGATTATTTACGTTGCGGCGCTTTAGCCCGGTTCAGCCCGATGATGGAGCAGGTAACCCGTTTTGCGCATGAAGGAGGGAAGGTATTGGGCGTATGTAACGGGTTTCAGATACTTTGTGAAGCCGGCTTATTGCCCGGCGTATTATTGCGCAATGATCATCAAAAGTTTACCTGTAAGAATGTATTGCTGAAATCTTGTAGCCGGCAGGATCTTATTGCAAAAAATGTACCCTCGCGTCCTTTGATGATCCCGATAGCTCACGGCGAAGGACGTTACCTGGCGGATGCAGCCACCCTGCACGACCTGTCAGAAAACGATCAGATACTATTCCGGTATAGCGATGAAAACGGCGATACGAACGAACAGGTTAATCCCAATGGAACGACGGATAATATTGCCGGTATCTGCAATAAATCGCGCAATGTATTTGGTATGATGCCACATCCGGAGCGTGCCTGTAGCAGTGCTTTGGGGAATACGGACGGCCGGTATATCCTGAAGGCAATGACCTTAGCTAATGCCTGAACGGAGATAGGAACGTCGTTTGGCATTGTTAATTTATAATAGATATTAGATAGATTTGACCACTTTCTGAAAGTGGTCAAATCTGAAAAGCAATGAAGAATATTTACTAATTTGTTGCAATCAAAGCTAAAACTATTTCAAATTAACAATGCCTGTCATTTATTCCATGAGTTCATCAGCCATGAGTGCCCGGTAGGCTTTGATGAAAATCACTCCTAAATTTTTGTTCGGCGGCACATAATCGCTGAATAAATCTTTGGCATAAGCCCCGCCGCCGGCAAATTGCCTGCTGAGGTCTTTCCACATCGTTACCCAGTCCATGTCCCTGCCTGCCCAGGCATAGTCGTTTATTTTGTTGATAATGGGAACATTTACCCGTAAGGCACCCACCTGCTTGGAGGAAATGATATGTGCATCCGGAGCACGGTCCAGAACCTGCGCGAGATTATGATAGCCGCCGCAGGAGCCCAGCATCACTACCTTTACACTGGGAACCATGTAAGCAATAGTGCTGTTCAGGTAATAGCTGTGCCCCCGGTGAACGATGATGGTGGGATTAATATTGTTCTCATCCATATAGTCGCGGAGCTGGCGTTGCGCTTCGTCATCCCCGCCCGTTTCTTCCGGAAGGGGAATGTTCATGTAAATGGTTACCTTATTCTTTCCTGTGGAGGTGATTGATGTCCAATATTGAGTAGAAGAGATCTTCCATTTCCCGTTTCGGTATTGATTCAGGAAATTATGGTAGGTACCCATGCCGCTTCGGTCGCCATAAAAGAAAACCTGTTCTACAACTCCGTTATCTCCATCAGTCAAATCTGCGTATGGTATATACGTAATTGGCGGAATCGGCAAATCGTAAGCATTATTTTTATTATGATTAAAAATTGCTTTCAACAGGCCATATACTGCAATTCCTTTGCGGCCACTCATGCTATTAACTCTTTCATAATTGGACTGAATCTCCTTCTTCAGGAAATTCAGTAATTCCTGATCATTGATGCTGCCAAAAGCATCCGCCACATCTACGGCATCTTCCAGCTCATCGGATGAGCCGGATTCCAGATTGGCCACAAATTCCCGGAGCATTTTATATTTTTCATCCTGGTCGAAAGTGGACAAAAAAGTTTGGAGCGTGTTGAAGCCGGCACACATCCGGATGAACGTACGGAAATGACTTTTGTGTATTTTTTCCATAAACACATTGCCCGCCATCGGTTTCATCTTAGCCATCATCTTCCGGAAAGTGCCGTTGGTAAAGCTGCTGGTATAGATTTCATCCTGACCGCCGATCATCAAAAAATACAATTCTTCCGCATTGAAAGGCTCAATAGCCCGGAAGCGGATCCCGTCCGGACTGTCATGAAGCTCATTGATGATTCGTATAAATTTCAAGGCACGATATTGGATTTCCTGATCCAATGCATTTGAGGCAAACTGCGTATGCTGAATCTGAAGCGCCACTAAGCTTTTATAATAGGTTACGTCGTCATGGGCGAAAGCGTCAATGTCTTCAATGGATTTTTCTCCGGAATAAACAACATCAAGAAAGGGGAGTGCTTTAAGCGGCTGATCCGATTCGTCAGCAATCTTCACGATGGTCTTTACCAGCGGATCTTTATTTCTGCGGACAGCCTCCCGAAGCCTGCTGGTGGATAAAGCATAATTTAAAATAAGGCTGGGCTGACTTTTTGCAGCCGCTGCTATTACCGGATCGGCATAGGGCTTATCCGCATACTCCGGAAGCCTCTCAATCATCATTGTGGGATATTCCCTGCTCATTTTGTCATAGACAAAAGCCTTTGCATCCGGATAAGCGTCCAGCCATTCGATATTATTGAACAAGGCTAAGGATGCGTTGACTTTAGCATAAGTAACGATATCTCCGCTTAATTCGGCACGGATGAATTTTTTATAGAGATCCAATACTTCGCTGAAATATCCGGGTTTTGTTCTGACCCAGTTCCTTAGCCGGAAGCTTCTTAAAATCACTTCCAGATCACGAAGGTATTTTATCTTCTCACTATGACCGATATCCAGGTTTTCGATATTAATCACTAATTGTGGCGCTTCGTTAAAAATGGCCGAGCTGATTTGTTCAGACTGGCGGGGATCTAAATACGTAATATAATTATCTACCTGCCCGTCGCGCGCATCTAATTTTTTAATTTCGACATAGATCTTGTCTGCAAAATAAGCGCGGTTAATAGGAATCGGGTGGAGCAGGGTGTCAATTGTCCATATATCCCGAAGCAAACCTAAGGGTTCGGTTGTGGTGCTGTCGGATAGGATGCCGGTCTGCTGAGCCGGAGCAGCCGTTGGGTGGAAGATTGTCAAAAACGCAATCATCGGCAATACAAACAGATTTCTCATAGCAATCATTTTAATGATCGGAAGGCACTGCGGGATGCTGCAAGTTAAGAAAAAAGAAGCAACCGATCTGTTAAGGATATCCCCCCAAATTGTCGAATTACAATGACATCATATTTTTTTGCCATTCTGATCAGGGAAATTCCGGGTTGCGCTTAATCCGATCAGAATTTTCACGTGGAGGACAGGGAAATTGCTTTTAACTTTCTACTGTGCTTTCATGGTTTTTGCTTTGCTTCGCAACAAAAACTCGTGCCAAAACAAGAGAAGCTCACGTTTTATTACTCCGGGCTGTTGCCCGGAATTGTTGATGTCAAATCCCGGACTTCCGGGCTGTCATACTTAAAAGGATTTTCCCTGACATGGAGGCATTTTTCTCTTGCGAAGCAAAATCTCCGACTGTATCAATGCCGTCACGCATCATTTTAATCCGGCATGATCACCTCCTTATTGCTACAATAGTTCATCTAATTTCAAAATAATTTCCGCCGGCGGTTTTGTGTAAAAGATACCGGAGCCGGTATGGGCGCGAACGCCCCGTAAAAAGGCATAAAATGCGCCGCCGAAATGTCGGTCATACCGGTATTGGTTGCCCAATCTGCTTTTCAAAAATTTATGAGCGGCAAGGGTATAGATCAGATACTGTAGGTGGTAATTATTTGTAGTCATGGCCGATTCCAGGCTTTCACCAGTATAATAGCTCAGGTCATTTCCAAGATAATTGGACTTCCAGTCTAAAATATAATATCGCCCCTCATGCTCGAAAAACAGATCAATAAAACCATTCATGAATCCTTCCAGAACGGAATTGTCCGTCAGTGAAAAGCGGGCAGGGATATGGTTCGCTATCACTTCCAAAATCTGCCTGAGCCTGAGTGGCGGCACCATAAAATCAAATTCCATTTCTTTCAGGCAGGAACCTGCGGGAATTGTACTTAGGGAAAAACTATGGTCTCCGGCATTCAGGTTGGTCTGTATAATCTGCCGAACTAACTGTGGCAGATATACTTCATACTGTTGGTCGTATTGCAAAAACTGTTTCAGTGATCTTTCAACGGCAAAATGGTGCAATTGGCTTTCCTTAAAATTCAATTGCTCTAACAAAAAATGGAGCATATTTCCCGTATAGCTGCCGCGATGTAATATTTCAAAAACGAAATGATCATAGTCGTTCTGAACCTCTGCGGACTTTTCATCCTGTGGAGCTATATGCCCGCTGCTTTTAGCCGCCAGTGCAGAATAGCTCATCTTCCGCCAGTTGCTTCCGGCTATGATAATGTCGTTAGCGTTATAATCCAGAGAAGTAATTTCCGGTATAATCTCCGGTGAATAAGGCAGCGCGGGCGCCGTGTTTGCCTGGAAGGTTGCAATCAGTTGCGGGTGGGCATTCCCGGTAGCGGACAAAAATGGTGCGAGGCTTGATGACGCAGACAGGGCTTGCTTCCCTTCCAGGGAATAGCCGATATAGCATTTATAAACGGCACGTGTAATGGCCACATACATCAGCCTTCTGTTTTCCTGTTCCGTCTGCGTTTCAAAAGCATGCTTCCACTCCTCCGTCAGCAGGGGTATGTCCGCAAAAACATGCGTTCCATTCGGTTGATCCGTTTTAAATTCTGCAAATTCCCAAAAGCTGCTTGTTTCGCTTTTGAATGAAAGGTCTTCGCAAAAAACAATATTGTACTCTAACCCTTTACTCTTATGAATGGTCACGATCTTCACGGCATCCTCATCACTTTCCATCTGCAATTCAAATTCATCGTCTTCGTTTTCCAGACCCTGATTACTTTTTTTCAGCCAGTTCAGCAGCTCCTCGGGGCTCAGCTTTTTCCGGTGCTGGTACTGATGCAGCAGTTGCATCACCTGAACGAAATCGGACAGGATACGCATACCGCCGGGCAGCTTTATGAGCCGTTCTTCCAGTCCGAAATCCTTCTTTATCCTGCTCAGTACGGTATAGGTATTTTCCTGGAACCACAACAACTGATAAGCCCGGAAGCGCTCCATCAGTTTTTCATCATCGGCCTCCTGCAACTGTTGACGACTCCATCCGATCAGCCGGCTGAACAATGCGCGGCGTATATTCGAAACGGAAGGCTCCGTAACACTTTTCAGCAGGACGGCCGTATCCTTTGCCGTATCACTTTGCATTACCTTCCCGTCATTGCGGATGACCGCCGGAATATTTAGTGTTTCCAGCAGTTCTTTAATGTCGGTTCCTGCACGTGTCGTTCGAACCAATACGCCGATATCAGCCGGTTTTACCGGACGGAGCTCTCCTTGTTTATCGCGAATCTGAAATGCATTTGAAGGTTGCAGCAGGCGACTGATCTCTTCGGCAATTGCCTGTTTCAGCTCGGTCTTGTTTTTGAATGACATCAGGCTAATTGCCGGAACCGGAGCCTGATGCTGTAGCAGGTTTCCGTGATTTTGAGCGCTTTTCACCGGGACGTATCTGATGCTGTTGCCGCTTTGACCGGGGAAATAAAATGTGTCAAAATCTTCCTCGGGAAGAAAAAAAGTATTGGCTGCTGCAATCATTTGTTCCGTTGAGCGGTAATTGACATTCATGGTGTAAGCCCTATCCACCCGGCCTTTTGCCTCCATGTATCCCGAAATATCTGCTCCCCGAAAAGCATAGATGCTTTGCTTGGGATCGCCTATCAGGAAGGTGATGCATTCGGTGCTGTCCAGAAATAATTTACTGAAGATGTCGAACTGCACCCGGTCGGTATCCTGAAATTCATCAATGAAAACAGCTTTAAAATCGTTTCTTACCCTGGAGATAAAATGTTCATTGCCTTCTGGCGCCTGTAGGACTTTCCAGAGATTTTGAATCAGATTGTCGAAGGTCATAATCCCGCTCCGCTCCAGGCGGCTCTGTAATCCTGGTATTACTTTTTGCAATGCAAAGCAACGAACTTCGGCAATGCGGGTTGTTATCCAAATGTCCCGTTCTAACCCCCGGTTCGTAATCATTTCTAAAGCCTTCAGAAATGCTTCCGGGAATTTTTCAACATATTTTCTGCCTTTTGTCCGTTCCGCTATGGCCTTCGTTACAAAGGCTTCCGCATCATCTAAGTATTGCTTCAGTTCAAAATTTTTTACGGCTCCGATGATGGCATCTTCATGAATCTTAAAAAGCCTGAGCGCATTGTTCCAGTCCTGTTCCGCCTCCCTTTCCGTCCTTTGCAGTTCGGTCAGCAGTTCATCACCATTTATCGTATAATCCTTGTCTTCGGTAAAAAGTGCATACCGCCGTCCTGACAGGTGTTTTTTTATCAGGTCGGGAAAAGTGTTTTTCTTTGTGATAATATTTAAGGCGCTCAAAACTTCCGCAGGCAGAGTGGTGATATGCCGTCTCCAGCATTTATTAAATTCATCTTCCAGGATATCGCTTATGTTTTCCTGAAGTTTTACATCAAAGGTTTGTTTGGTATCAAAGGCATATTTGTTCAGCATCTGCTGGCAGAAACTGTGAATGGTAACGATTACCGATTCATCCATCATTATTAAGGATGCTTTGAGGCGTTCCTTAACTACTTCACGTTTGATTCCCGATTGTTGAATAGCTCGATCCACAACGGATCGGATATTTTCATCCTCAACCGGTTCTTCATCCGCATATTCGGCGGCCTGTGCCAGGAATTTGCGTATCCGGTGTTGCAGCTCCGCTACTGCGGCATTGGTAAACGTAACAATCAGTTGTTGAAAAACAGGAATATCCTTTTCTATGATCAAACGCAGCACCAGCAGGGCAATAGAATAGGTTTTTCCCGTACCGGCGCTGGCTTCCACCAGATTACTGCCACTGATTTTTTCTGCCGGCATAGTGGTTACATGAAAGGACGAAATGGAGGCGTCTTGTTGCATGGTGTCAATTTTGAATAAACGTCTCTATTGCGGCCAGATAAAGATAGTTGTACAGTTCCAGGTAGTTCTCGCTGATACCCGGCTGATTCATGGCTCCGTGATAAAATGCGTCGATAATATAGTTGTCGTAACAGGTGGGATGGCTGCTCTCAATGGCATTTTTTATAAAATTTTGTAATGCTTCATCGTTAAGTAATGCTGCATTTTTTTCTTTTATTAAAATCTCTTTACCGAAGATGATCATCTGGTTCAGACCTTGTTGCATCAGTCCTGCGATATGCTCCAGCCTTTTCAATGCCTGCTCCTTAGAGCAATGAACGGCGACCATTCCTTCCGATTTTGTAATTACCCGGGCGCCTTTCAAACCCGAAGCCATCCCTGTCAGATATTTGACATAAGCCTCAATCAGGTTTTTTTCTTTCCCCGTGAAATTGAAATAAACATAATGATCATTAAAAACGGAATCCAGCGAACCCATGATCATTAGGTCCGGAAGGGCAAGTTCAATATTGACGATTTGCTCCTTCGGGTCGTGTAGGGTATGCGCTAATTGCTGATACATAGCCAGCACTATTTCTTCCTGCTCTTGTGCTGTCACTACACTCATGTTTTTCAGAGGCAGCCTGCCTTGTTTCAACATGCGCATCCGGGTCTGCTCCATAGATTCACTGTTCAGTTGGGCATGCATCAGATTCTTTTGCAGGAGGGCTTTATCCAAAGCGTCAAGCTCAAATATTTCCGTTTCGGGGATAATGAGATCCTCCTCGTTCAAATAAATCCGCAATACTTTTTGGTAATAAAATTTTATCGGATTGGTGCAAAACATTACGAGATCCTTCACGGATACCGACTCTAAGGATAATTGTACCGGAGAAGCACTGCCCTTCGATTGTTCCCATACATCCATATCGGGGTTACGAAGCAGATAATTTACCAGGCGGGAGCCGGGCTTGTTGTAACGGGCGCTGAAACTGTGCAGTGGCTGCTGCAACACCATTTCCTCCCGTATATCTATCCTGCTCAGGTTGTGACTGCGTGTGTACCTGTTAATGCCCTGCTGAATATAATCCAGCAGTTCATCCACCAATACGCTGGGCGGGAGGTGGCTGTTGTCCATCACAGACCGGCCCACATAGCTGAGGTATAATTTCGATTCGGCAGACAATATTGTTTCTAAAAACAAATGCCGGTCATTATTCTTAATATTACGATCGCCCAACCGTGGTTTGTCGCGGATCAGATCGAAATCTACAGTCATTTCTTTACGGGGAAAATCTTTTATTCCCAGTCCCAGCATGGCGATCACCTTAAAGGGGATGCTCCGCATCGGGATTTGGGAGCAAAAGGTAATACCGCTTCCGGTAAACACTTTTGTCTGTTGCTCCAGCTGCAAATGGTCGCAAATATGTTTGGAATAAACATCAAAATCCAGCTCCGACGGAAGCAGTTCCGACACCGATTCATACTGCTTTATCTGTCGGTCAATGATCCTTGCGTATTGCTCGTCATCCTCTTCAAAATCAATAAATTTTTCCATCAGCTCTACGGTGTATTGAATCCATGCGCTCATATTACGTTCGCGTTTCCGCTCGTGGATCATCTTCATCAGCGAGGTGATCAGGAAGCTGAACCGCACAACCTGTTGCATCTTTTCCGCACCTTCCGTAATATCCAGACAGTAAAAAGAAGGCATGCCGGGAATTGCATAAGGCGCTTCGTCGGAGAGGCACAGCCCGTACATCATCCTGTGCAAGCCATTATTCCAGCTTACCGTATAACTGTCGTCCTGCACGTCATTCTTTGTCCCGAAACGAATATTGGCCATTTGAACGCAATCGCGGATATGGTGCATATCATATATTGCGAAATGATTCCGGATAGATTCAAATTCTAACAACTGTAGCACATTTTCCGCAGTGAAATTCTGCTCGTTTAAATTCAGCAATGCGATAAGGCAGCTCAGCGGCGTATTGCCCTGCGCTACCGATTCATCTGCAATATGAAAAGGCAATGGTACGGGAGCATTGCTGAAAACGCCGCGGATATACGGTGCGTATTCTTCCACATTACTGACCATCACGAGAATGTCCTTCGCATTCAAGCCTTCCACTTTCCGGTGATGAAGGATATCCGCCAGGTAATTATATAGCGATTCTACTTCCCTCAGTCGGGAATAGTTGTTTTGGATAACAATACTTTCATCCGACAAATCTTCGGGATTAAAGAAAATGTCTTCCGTCCGGTTATGGAAAATATCGTACTGTATTTTTTGTAGTAAAGATTTTTGTTCCGGTTCTGCAACATCCACTTCCTCCTGCTGATTGATAAAGGATTCTGTCTGGTAAAGCATGCCGAAAGTATGTTGCAACACCTTTCCCCAGTTGGTCAGCAGCGGATTGCCTTCTAAGGAGAGCAGGTTGGGGTCATGGTGTTTTTTTGCTTTTAATTTAATCAGTTCCTTTTCGCTCCGGTCTTCAATCCAGTAAATATCCGGCGCAGGATTCAGCAGGTAGAAATGGAGATTAATGTGTTTGGCGAGTTCATGAAAGATCTGAACATGATATTGTGTGATGATAGATAAGCCGAACAAATTGATTTCCGGCAAAGCCTGTTGTAGCCGGGACACCTGTTCCGGATTGCGCAATGCTTCCAGAATAAATGCACTCAGATTGGTCATGTCCGGCACGGCATGTCCGGCTAATTGTTTAACTGCCTGCCAGATATAAGCCTGCCACTGAAATCGTGGATTCTCCTCTTCCCAGTCTTTTTCCGACCATTGCCGGATGGTGGAGGAGCGGTAAATCTGGTACTGATCAAAAAGGTCGGCAAGCCGCCGCGCCAGCGCCATGCGCTTCATAGATGCAGTTCCGGCATCTTCGTTATAATAGGAAGCTTTATCCTTGAAAATGCGTTGAAATTCCGGACTGTCCAATACGGTATAGATCAGCCAGTCCATGTGCTGACGAGCCAGCACCGTTCCCGATGAACCACCCATGATGCGGAAGATTTGCTGTATGATTTCCCCCGGTTTTTTATATTGAATATGGGCTGCAATTCCATTGTTTTTTGCAATCTCCAGCATCAGCCAGTTGCTCATGCCTTCGGTCTGGGTAACGATAGTGACGGGCTGAAAGACCGGACGGTTATTGCTTTTCAAACTTTTACAAAGGTGACCGGACAAAGCCGACAGCGAATTGGAAACAAATAATTTCAGGGGCATACTATCAGGATTTAATTCGGTTGACAATTCCCGATATTCGCCGGATATGTTTACGGGTAGCGCTCAAAACGATTTCCATGTCTGCAAGAATAAGCGCTTTTTTCCTGGCACGGGTAACGGCTGTATAGAGTAATTCCCGTGTCAGGATTGGTGAGTCATCCGATGGAGGCAGGATAATCATCACCTCGTCAAATTCCGATCCCTGACTTTTATGGATGGTCATTGCGAAAGCGGGTTCCCAGGAATCAATTTGTGCAGGCGGGACGGAAAGAACACCGCCTTCGGGGTTTAAAAAACAGGCACGCAATACGCCGCCCTGCATTCGGAGGATTCCTGTATCGCCATTATATAAGCCTGCTTCAGGCTGGTTTTTGGTAACCATAATCAGCTTGTTTTCGTAAAATTCGCCATCGGGTTTTATCAGACCCTGTTCAGCAAGATATTGCTCTACAAAGGTATTCATCTTGTACACGCCCAGAGGTCCCTGCTTTACGGCACACAGAATTTTTGCCCGGTTCATCAGCTCCAATGCCTCTGCGATATCGGGGAATTTAATATAATCCGCATATTGCTGTGCAAACGATTCCAGCATTTTCCCCGGTGCTTCGCCGGAGATGCTAACCTGATTGTTCCCGTCTCCGTCAAATTCCCGGATAACAGCCTCGTCATGTTGAATCACGGCTTTGCTGAATTTTCCGATACCGCCGGCATCATTAAAGCGATGGCTTTGCCGGAGCTCTGTGATATGCCCGGTCAATAGATGTTTGCCGGCAGCCTCTGCGTTCAGCTTTTTCACATCCATAAAATGGCTTAGAAACGCAAGGTGTTTTTCGTCAAAAATATTCCCCTCCGGCAGGGAGGAGCACAGATCGCCGAACAGACTACCGGCTTCTACCGAAGACAACTGATTTTTATCACCCAGTAAAATCAGTTTAGTATCCGGGCCGATGGTCTCCATGAGCTTGGCAAACAACGCAATATCCACCATGGAACATTCATCCGCAATCACCACATCGGCAGGCAGGGGATTTGATGCATTATGGTTGAAATAAATGCTGTTTTTCCGATAGCCCAGCAGGGAATGTATGGTCAGGGGTTTCAGCGATCGGATATGGGAAATGACGGCGGCATTAACGTTTATCTTTTCACGATGGAAGAGTGCTTCCACATTACCGAGACTTTCCGCCATGCGCATGGCAGCCTTTCCGGTAGGCGCCGCAAGCAGGATACGGGCGTCAGGATTCCGGTATAGTATAATCGTCAGCAGTCTGGCTACCGATGTCGTTTTTCCTGTTCCCGGCCCGCCGGTTATGATATGAAAACGGTGTAGTAATGCGGAGAGGGTAGCCACCATTTGCCAGTCCGGTTCGTCATTTTTCTTTGCAGGGAAAAGCGATAAAATCATATCCCGCTGCGCTGAAATATCCTGCATGGCGGTATCCGCATCTTCCTCCGAAATCATCCTGCGGATGCCTTCGATAAACTGCGTTTCATACTTAAAATAGCGCTGCAGGTATAGTTTGTTGTCATGTAGAATAAAGGGCTGTAATTCGCTTTCTCCACCCACTAATGGATGGCTCAGGATATCCTGCTCATATTGGCCGGAAGAAAGGAGTACGTCTGCTTTCGGGTCTGCATCATTCAAATCCAGGCATACATTTCCGGCTGCCATTTTTTGAGCAAGCAAGGCTAAAAATGGATTTAATTTTCCCTGATCAAAAAAATCGGCAAATGCAAAATATGGGTTCATGCTGTATAATGCTCAAATGTTTTTTGAAAAAACCACTACGCAAATTCATTGCTTATTAAACGGTACAGATTTACACCGGTTTTCTTTGGTGCTTTGCTGTGCTGCCTATGGCCTTCTTCATTTTGCATTTTAGCGAACCGACAATGACCATTGCAATGTAACTGCGGATGATTCTTGTTTTCACAAAACAGGCTGACAAATAATTCAGTCTTATATTCATACATCATGATCATGATGCTGTTTTTCATAACGTCTGACACCAAAACGATTAAAAGGAGAAAGGTTGATATTTTAATGATCCTGCTCAAGGAAAGTGTACGAAAGCTCCACAACGAAGGTAGTGAAAAATTCAGTTGAAAAGGGAAAGGGGTATCAGGGAAACGCAATTAAGTATGATACCCTGAAGGGGCATAATATTAACAACTCCGGTAAATCTGCCCGGATAATAAAATGTGGGCTGTTCTTATTTTGTGTGAATTTTTGCTGCGAAGAAAGCAAAAGCCATGACAAAACATAGTATGAAGTCTAAAAGCGATTTCTCTGATGAGAATATCCTTTCAGCCTATTTTTCAGCCTATAAAAATCATGCGATCAGACAGGTCAACGAACCAACGTAATATCGCCCTGGTAGTAATATTGCTGGTTACCTCGTTCGCAGATATAAGTAAGGGTATAATAATAAACACCTACATCAGCGGGCTTTCCGTTATGAGTACCGTCCCAGCCCATTTCGCCTTTATTGCCGATAAACACACGCTGTCCCCAGCGGTTAAAGACAGAGAACGTATAATTGGCTACGGGGTTCGTGAACATAGGCAGGAACACATCATTTTTGCCGTCACCGTTTGGAGAAAATACCTGGGGAATCATCATGCTGCAGCAGGGTTCTTCAATAATCTGAACAGTGGTATCGCCGTGACAACCGTTTGCATCGGTGGCCATTACTTTGTAGGCTCCGGCAGGCACATCATTAATCGTGTTGGAAATTACTACGAGCGAATTATCCCATTGATAGGTGTACGGGAAGGCTCCGGTGCCCGGAACTACGGATACGGCAATGGAGCCGCCCAGACCGCCGCGGTCGCAGAGGGCATTCATAAGCGTATCCACCTGTAAGGTCAGTTCATAAAATTCCGTGCCAATCTGAAAGGTATCGGAAGCAATGCAACCATTGGCATCTTGCACTGTTACAATATGTTCTCCCGCACCCAGTCCTTCCAGGACATTGACATAAACCCAGTTGTTACTGCTATCCACGGAATAACTGTATGGCTGGGTGCCGCCATCGGCCACAACGGTTGCGCTGCCGTTTTCCGCAGTACAATAAGCATTCTTCAGGTCTGTTATGTCCGTTGTAATCGGGGTGGCAGCACCGTCAATGAGGAACGATTGCTGTATACTACATCCGTTAGCCTGAGTAATGGTAACCGTATAATTTCCTTGCGGCAAATTGCTTACAGTGGCGGTAGTCTGCGGTGGATCGGTATTCCAGGTATAGGAAAGGGGCTCCAAACCTCCTGAAGGTGTAATGGTTACCGCCCCGTTTTGTCCGCTGCACAAGGCCTGCGTGATATTACTTTCCAAAGTCAGCGGCGCTGCTCCGAAGGTGAAGTACTGACCGTTGTTTAACGTAGCGGAAGCAAACAGGTCTGTGCCATTGACCGATAATGGAACTGTAGTTACATTGGTGGTAAATGCCGCATCATCCGCGATGACGAGAGTTTGTACTGTAGCAGGCACTGTATTGCTTTTTACGGAAAGCGTTACGGTATTCATATTGCCTGTTTTCTGCACTTTCCAGGTTCGTGGCATGATTGCCACAGCGCCATCGTCGGCACAGGCGGTCAATGCCGTATCGCCCATATTATCTCCAAACAACAGCAGGGACAAATCATTATTGAAACTGTTGGTGTTTTCCAGGTTAGTGGCGGGAAAAGCACCGGCGTATGTGCCGTTGTAGATGGTAACCAATGCATCGTTATTGATGGATAATGATTGCCGCTGGTCCAGCCCCGAACCATCATCACGCCCAATGCCGGTAATGTTGTTATAATAAGGATTATTGGCCGCATTATCCCATATCGCGGTATTGTCAGAAGCAGTATAATTATTGGCTTCGGCGCCGGTTTGCATCAGTGTAAACCCGTATTTAACGGCCAGGTAGGATTCTACTTTATTGATTTCAGTCGGAGTTAATGCCCTGGAATATAAAATGAATTCTGCAATGTCGATAGTGGTCGGGTAGGGGTCTCCACCGGCTTCATTTTCATTTCCAAGACTGAGCCTTGCGGTACCGGAGGGATTGGCCGAGCTGAATGTAGCCATAGTATTGTCGGTAGCGCCGCTAAGTCGTATGCTCAGGGAGTTAGCATCCGAGTAGCCTGTGTAGAGGGAATGCAGGTCGGTAACAACGGCATTGCCGTACAACGTATTTTTAAAATCCAGGCGAATTTTTCCCTGGTTACCTCCTCCGTTATTTACCTCGTCCCCCAGGCGGCCGGGTGCAGTGTTACTGGTTTGCCATTTGCACCAGACCCCCGTTCCTGTAGCGGTATGCAGGTTGATAATTTGAAACATGGTCATCTCCGTACTGCTGAAAATATCTGTGCCGGCTACGAGGTTATCGCTGGAAATGCAATTCGGGTTGGAAGAAACAAATACCAGGTATGGGTTGAAGTTAATGCCATCATCCAAAACGGTTGGGGGCACTTGCGTGGTGCCGCCGGTGCCAGGATTATGCGTGGAAAAATCACCTGTGATGCCGGCTCCCGATTGTTCTGTCCAGGAACTTACCTGATTGGCCGCATTAAGCGATATGCCTTCGTTAGCTTTCAGCCAAACCGTATTCTGAGCGGAAATGCCGCCCGGAGATTGTGCAAATGCTGAGAAAGTAAGTCCGGAAATACCGGCCAGCAGGAGGGGGTAAAACTTTACGCTCATTTTAAATTATTCTTTATTGCAAATTAATATGGATTGTTCGGATTCCACGGATATATCATTTGTGCTTTTCTGCGCTATAATTTTATTTTCATTATCTTCCATTAAACAGTCCGCTCCGGTAAAATCATTTAAAAGCTCCGATATCGTAACAAGCCTTTTTCTTGTGCTTTACAAGACACATCATCAAGGTATAGCGGTTTGGTATGCCGATTAGGCCTGACAAGATAATTCTTTTTAATGACAGTAGCAATGTAACCCTGCTGTTCCTAACGATAAGCCGCAAAAGAACTGCACCGGAGCAAGGAACACACATCTTTATGCAGGCAAACAGATGGCTTTAAAAAGGAAAAATGTAAAGGAAGAAAACCAAAAAATATTTAGCGTCCGGATAACAATTTGCTTTTCCGGATAAAATAAAATTGCGATAATTCCGTTTCGGGAATCGGGCATTTGACCTGCACGTTTTATTTTGCTGTGTCATTTTATTGTAAAATTCCCCCTAAAAATCACCTTGAAGCCAGTGATATATCCAGTAATTTTGCCCCGTCTTTACAGAAAGATTATTTTATGTATCCGCATTTCACAAAAACAACCATAATGCACCAGAGCTTTCTTTTTCGCAACACCCTGCTCCTCTTTTTACTGACTTGCTGTTTATCCCTGTCCATGCAGGCACAGCCATATACGGTAAAAGGCAGGTTAGTGGATACGGTCAGTTATGTAACAATGTACCAGTCGTCCGTTGTGCTGGTTCGTGCGAACGATTCCATCATGGAAGGCTTTACGCGCACCAACCATGACGGTGAATTTTCCCTGCCTGTTCAGGAGAAAGGGCAATATATCATTATCCTTTCTCACCCGATGTTTGCAGATTATAAAGATATTATTTCGGTCAATGCAAACCCGACTGACCTGGGTGTCTTTCAGATGTTTTCAAAAACCAACCTGTTGCAGGAAGTGATTGTCAGCGATTCCCGCGCTATTACTATCAAAGGCGATACTACCGAATATACTGCCGACAGCTTTAAAGTGCGTGAGTTTGCCAATGTGGATGAATTGCTGAAAAGATTGCCGGGTATTGAAGTGGATAAAAACGGGAATATTACGGCACACGGGGAAAAGGTGCAAAAGATGTATGTGGACGGTGAAGAGTTTTTCTCCGACGACCCGGCAATGGTAGCTAAAACGCTGCGTGCAAGCGCTGTGGACAAGGTGCAGGTATATGATAAGAAAAGCGACCAGGCGGAATTTACCGGTATTGACGACGGCGAAAAAATTAAGACCATCAATCTGAAACTGAAGGCAAATGCCAGGAAAGGTTATTTTGGTAAGATTGAAGCCGGCGCAGGTGTTCCGGGTTACTGGGAAAGCCAGGCTATGCTCAATTCCTTTAAAGCAAAACGTAAATTTTCTGTTTACGGAACCATGAGCAATACCAGCACTACCGGGTTAAGCTGGGACGACAGCCGGAAATATTCCAACAGTGGTGGCGGTACGCTGGAAATGTCGGATGATGGTAGCTTTACCCGAACAATCACCCGTGATGAATTTGACTTAGATAGCTGGAACGGGCAATACAACGGGCAGGGCTTGCCGAAAGCCTGGAACGGTGGTGCACATTATAACAATAAATGGATGAACGATGCGCTCAGCCTCAACGGAAATTACCAGTACGGCAAGTTTGACATCGAAACAGATAACAATGTCCGCACCCAATATGTCCTGCCGGACACGCAATATGTCAATACCAGCTATACCAATTCTTTTAACTCCCGTCAAAAGCACAATGCTAATCTTGTTACGGAATATAAGATTGATTCCGCCACATCTCTGAAACTTAATGTGGGCGGTTATGTGCGCAGCAGCGAAAGCCACCAGACGAACCAAAGCGATGCCGTCAGTCTGCAGGGCGACCAAATCAACAGCAGCCATAAGGTGCAGGACGTCAGTTCTACAGGTAACAATTTCAATGCAGACTTATTATTCCGGAAAAAATTCAGGAAAGAAGGTCGTACACTTTCCTTAGACTTTAACGGACTGCATACGGAAAATGAAAGTAAGGGTAATTATAATGCGCTGAACAGTTTTTACGCTATCGGGCTGACGGATACCGTTAATCAGCGTAAGACACAAAACCGGCTTACCAGCCAGTTTGAAGGGAAGGCAGTCTATACCGAACAGCTTAACAAACACCTGGCTCTGGAATTGAATTATGCCCTTAATATCAATAATAATCAATCCGCCAATTACTCTTACGACAAAACGGAAAGCGGAGCAGTGAGCGATGAATATAACCCGCTTTACAGCAGCGATTATTCTCTTAATATAATGACTAACACCGGAGGGGCTAATATCCGGCTGAAATATGAACGTATCAATATTACGCTTGGGGGCGCCGTGGCTAATGCCGGATTTCGTCAGCACGATAATATTACGGATTCCACAATGAATTATAATTACCTGAATTTCTTTCCCAGAGCCATCTTCCGGTATAACCGGAACCGGCAGACGAATTTTACGTTTTCTTATACGGGAAGAACCAATCAGCCGACAATTAATCAGCTACAGCCCATCCGCGAAAATACCGATCCGCTCAATATTCTGATTGGCAACCCTGACCTCAAACAGGAATTTCAACATAATCTCAACCTGAATTTGGGTAATTACAAGGTACTTCAGGAGCGTTATCTCTGGGCCAGTATCGGCTTGAATTTCAGTCAGAATGCAATTAGCCAGAGCCAGAATATTAACGACCTGGGGCAGCGAACTTATCAATATGTCAATGTGGACGGCAATTATAATCTGTACGGCTATGCCGGATATGGTTTCAAGATAAAACCATTGAATCTGCGCACCAATCTGAACGTAAACGGGGGCTATTCACACAACAATACCTATCTGAACGGACTAAAAAGCGCCAGTATCAACCAGAACTACGGACCTGGGATTTCCTTTAATTACACTAAAGACACTACGCTGGATTTGAATTACAGCATGAATGTTAACTACAACCGGAACACCACTTCTGTTCGTCCCGATTATATCAACGATTACTGGAGTGTAAATCAGAACTTCGGTACGAGTTATCTCTTCCCCGGGAATTTCACGCTCGGCACCGATATCGACTGGCTTTACCGCCAGAAGATTGATGAGCAGGATCAGAACAATAGCGTATTCAGATGGAATGCCTATCTCTCCAAAGCTTTCCTGAAAGACCGTTCCTTAGTGTTGAAGTTATACGTTAATGATATACTGAATCAAAATGTGGGCTTTGTGAGGACGGCCAGTGATAATTACATTACGGAAAACTCCTACAATACCATTCGCCGTTATGGTATGCTCAGTCTTACCTGGAACTTTACGCGCTCTGGTGCATTGAATAGTAGCCCGACCGAAGGCGGTGCCGGGGAGATTGAGATCAGTGAATAAAATTATTACGCCATTCATTTTTATAAAAAATAATTAATCGTGAAGAAAATACTCTTATTGCTAACGTTAGCCGTTGTATTCGGCCAGGATGCAGGAGCGCAATATATCAGCAACGGAAAGATTGAATTTGAACGGAAAACCAATTTGAGAATGTCGCTGAACTATGAGATGACCGATGAACAGAAAAGCAGCGAATGGTTCAAGCTCATGCTGGATAAGCTTCCGCAACACCTGATCTCTTATTTTACGCTGGATTTTGATCAGGATCACAGTATATACTGGTTTGTAAAGGATGCGGAATCCGGTATGCCGATGATGTTCGGTGGGAAAGGCCCTGCGAGAGAGAATATCGTAAAGACCAATTTTAAGGACAATAATTTTGTGGCGGAAAAAAATATTTTTGAAACCAATTTCCTGGTTACGGACAGCACCCGTAAACTGAAATGGAAGATCGAGGATGAAATCCGGGTTATTGCCGGCTATCCCTGCCGGAAAGCGGTTACTACCATTTGCGATTCCGTAGTGCTGGTGGCTTTCTATACTGACCAGATTACGGTCAGCGGCGGTCCTGAATCTGTAAATGGCTTGCCGGGTATGATTTTGGGAATGGCTATTCCGCGACTTTACACCACTTGGTTTGCCACTAAAGTTGACCTCGTTGAATTTCAGGAGCCCACACTGAAAGAAGCTAAGAAAGGAAAAAAAGCTACTTATGCCGAGTTAGAAAATGAGTTGTCAAAATCGCTGAAAAACTGGGGAAATTATGGCATCACAACCCTCTGGTGGGCCATGCTGTAAATGCATTTCTTTGTTTCAAATGCCTGTTTTATTTTTCTGTTGGCGAAATTGATAATATTTTTGACGTTTGAAGCAATAATTCTGAATTGGGCAAATCTTCTTATAACCTCCTGTTCCTGGCGATCGGGTATCTGTTGGTCTTTGGGCTAATGCCTTTAAGTAGCCATGCTCAACTGATGCCGGTAAACACCGGTGGTGGTTTGCCCGGAATGCCCGGGATACCAGGTATACCGGGTGCCGTTTTAAATCCCAGTGATTCATTCGGGAATGATTCCACCAAAGACCAAAACCAGAAAAAATGGGTAGATGAGCAGGCCAGAATTTATTACACGCATATTCATTCTGATGTAAAACACCTGCCGGACACCGCCATTCATGCTTATCATCATTTCCAGTTTGCACAGCCCTGGTGGGGCCGCGACCTCGGGAATCTTGCCACATCGTCCGTCAATTTATTTTTTACGCCATACCAGGTTGCCGGTCCGGATCTGGGCTATCATGTCTGGGATCTTTATACCTTGAAAACGGACAGTCTGGCGCTGTATAACACCACACGTCCCTATACAGATTTTGAATACAGCCTGGGCAGCAAAGCCTCGCAACTGGTAAGTCTTTTACATACTCAAAACATTACACCTACCTGGAATATTGCCGCGCAATTTCGTAATATCAATACGCCCGGCTATTATTACATCCAGCGCAATACGGGTATGTCGGGAAGTCTCAGCAGCAATTACCAAAGCAAAGACCAGCGCTTTAATTCCATAGCCGGCTTTACTTACAACCGGTTCAGTCAGGACGAAAACGGGGGAATACAATCGGATAGTTTCCTGACCAGCGATAATTACCCCGACCGTCTGCTGATTCCCGTTAATTTGCCGGAAACCGCATACGGCAGTCAGCGTGCAGCTGTGACCAACCGGTTCCGGAATGTGGATTTATATGTACAGAATGCATATTCATGGGGACTACGGGACACCATTTACAATGAAGATTCCACGAAGGCAACCCCGGTTTTTACACCCCGATTCCGATTGAAGCACCAGTTGCAGATGCATGGCGAGCGTCACCGGTTTCAGGATGTAAGCCCGGATTCGTCGCGGTACGGATTTATCGCATCTCTGCTGTTCAGCACTACCGATACGCTGCGCAGCGAGCAAAACTGGTTTTATATCGACAATAAATTCAGCCTGAACGGCTACGTAGGTAAGAAAGAAAAATTGTTGGCAGCAGAGGCCGGGACAGGCTTCCGATGGGATGCGTTCTGGACAGACGGAGCTTTGCTCCCGGACAAAAAAGGATTTGTCAGTAATTATCTTTTCGGAACCATTAAAAAGGAAGCTCTGGAAGCGGGCGAATGGCAATATGGTGCGGATGCGGAATTGTTTTTCTCGGGTCAGGCTGCAGGGAATTTTAATATAGCGGCCAATATAGCTAAAAACTTCAGGTCGCTGGGCTGGATAGGCGGTGGCCTGCAGCAGACATTAAGCAATGCGTCCTATGCCTACAACAGCTTCAACAGTAATTTTTTTACCCGCAGCTTTTCCTTCGACAAAACCAGCATTACCCGCATCTGGGGACAAATGGACGTAAGTCGTTATCGCTTGCAGGCCGGGATTCGCAATTATGTCATTGGCAATTATCTCTACTATGATGCTGCCCGGAGTCCGCAGCAGCAGGCGGAGGTATTTTCCGTCCTGCAGGTTTACGGGCGCAAGCAGTTTGTCTATAAAATATTTTCGCTGGATAATGAAGTAGTGTGGCAACAACCTACAGCCAATGCGCCGGTCAATCTCCCGGCATTCATGCTGAGGCACATGCTCAGTGTGGAGGCAGGGCTGTTCAACAGTGCGCTTATGATATCCACGGGGATTGAAGCCCGGTATCATACGCCGTATTATGCTGCGGGCTATATTCCCTACTTCAACCAGTTTTACTACCAGGATCAGGTTAAGCTCAGTAATCCGGTGGAGCTTATGCTATTCTTCAATTTCAAGGTTAAAAGCTTCCGTTGCTTTATTACCGGCGACCAGCTCCAGCAATTGTTTTACAAGCAGAATGTGCTGAATTTCCTTCAGTATCCCGCACCCGATGCCATGATTCGTTTCGGCTTCAACTGGGTGATGGTGAATTGATGGGTGTGCAGGCGGTTTGTGGTGAGTGAGGATATCTGCCTCCATCCATCATAGAAGCAATAGAAATGGTATGCATTCACAAAATTTGCTTACAAAATTTCCAAAGATTTCCCTAACTTTCGGGAGTAAATCCTGAAACAATACTCCCTAAACCTACTGTGCAACATCGAAACAATAAACCATGCCGGAAACAGTAAATGACAAACAGGTTTTCTCTTTACTTGAGGTGACGAAAAGTATTCAAAGAACGCTTTCCGAACGATACAAGAGTGCGTTCTGGGTGAAGGCCGAAATGAATAAACTCAATTTCTACAGACAGTCCGGGCATTGCTATCCGGAACTTGTGGAGAAGAAAGACGGGAAAATTATTGCTCAAATCAAGTCCTGTTTGTGGAGGGACGATTTCAACAGGATAAACACAAATTTTCAGCAAATCCTTAAGGAGCCGCTAAAGGATGGCATCAAAATTCTCTTTCGGGCCAAAGTAGCTTTTGACCCGTCGTATGGCCTTTCCTTATGGATAACGGATATTGACCCCGGTTATACGCTTGGCGACCTGGAAAGAGAAAAGCAGGAAACCATAAAACGCCTCAGAGCGGAAGACATATACAACAGCAACAAAATGCTCCCGCTACCCTTATTGCCGCAGCGGATTGCCATCATCTCCGTGGAGACCAGTAAAGGTTATGCTGATTTTTTGAAGGTGATTGAAACCAATCCCTGGAACTATAAATTTTTTCATCTCCTGTTTCCTTCGCTGCTTCAGGGCGATAACGCCGTCCGGGGTATCCTGGCGCAACTCAAAAGAATTAAAAAGGTAAAGCGCCATTTCGATGTTGTGGCCATTATCCGTGGTGGCGGAGGAGATGTCGGACTTTCCTGCTATAATGATTATCAGTTGGCCAGGGGAATTGCGCTATTTCCTTTACCGGTAATAACTGGTATCGGTCATGCCACCAATGAAACGGTTTCCGAGATGATTTCTTTTTCCAATGCCATTACGCCAACCAAACTGGCGGAATACCTGCTCCAGAAATTTCACAATTTTTCGGTTCCGGTTCGTGAGGCGGAAAGAAAAGTGGCAGATCATTCCGGGAGATTATTGCAGGAAGCTGCAACGAGGTTCCGGGCAGAAACAAAGTTGTTTCGTTCCGTTACGGAAAATATTCTTTCCATCAACCGTAATGAGGTAAAAGGCTTATCGGGCTCATTGCTTCATCATGCACGGTTCATCTTCAAAAACGAACACGAATATCTGCGCACGGCAAAATCTGCAATCATAAAGGAAACAAACCTGTTTTGTATTGCTGCAAAACAAAAGCTGAAAAGCTTTGCCCATACCATTCAGAAGGATACGCATGCACAGCTTAACCGGTTTCAATTTATCATTGCCCATCATAAAGAAAAGCTGATTTCCCGGAGTGAACAACAATTTAAAAGTAATCTGCTTGAGCTGAATAATATGGAGAAAAATGTAGAGAACATGAGTCCTTCCAATGTGTTGAAGCGGGGTTATAGTATTACCCTGCTCCATGGTAAGGCGGTTAAGAGTATAACACAGGTTAAAGCCGGCGACACTTTGAACACGGCGCTTTATGAAGGGAATATTACCAGTATTGTAAACCCGACCAATTTAAAAACCGACCAATGAGTGAAAAAATGAATTATACGGAAGCATTTGAGGAGCTTCAAACTATTGTGTCAGAAATTGAGCAGGGAGAGATTTCCGTTGACGAACTTTCCGAGAAAGTAAAACGTGCAGCGCAGCTCATCAAAATCTGCAAAACAAAGCTGACCACTACGGAGGAAGATGTAAACAAAATCCTGAAAGAACTGGACACCGCGTCCAAAGATGACGAGGGGGGATGATGAGCAGAAATGCTTATTTGAGGAGGCTCATACTTTGTTGCATAGAAAAAATACTTTTTAAGTATGATAACTCCTTCGGGTAGGGTGTCCAATATGCTGTTCTGAGCAATGAGCTTATTTTTTCATACAGTTTGTTTTATAATCATTTGATTATCTGTATTATTTATGCCAACTTTATATTGAAACAAGGATGATAAAAAGACTAATATAGAAGAAGAGCATACTCGCCTGACCTGAGAGCTGTCATAGGCAAAGGAAGAGAATATACCGCATTTTTTAAGAGAAGAAACAGTTTGCAATGAAACGGAGTCTGCAAGAGATACGTTATTGTTCACTATAAGTTGTGTGAATATCAATAATGCAACTTACCCGATAGCGGGAACTTATTATAGCCCAAAAACAGCTTCCGTATAAAACGGCAAATTAAAGGTGCCATTTGTCTGTGCCGATTCGTATGCTCCCTGAGGGAAAATATCAACTCCCTATGCAAACAGGAAAATCACATTAATTTCTGTCACACTATCTGATAAATCAATAATTTTTCAGATATTGAGCCAAAATTAATCACAATGGCAGACAATAATACCCTTGGCGAAAAGCCTCATTTTCACCGTTCCCTAAGCCTCTGGGATGGTATTTTAATCGTTGCCGGCTCCATGATCGGGTCAGGCATTTTCATTGTCAGCGCTGATATGGTCAGGAATGTAGGCAGCGCAGGATGGCTAATCCTGATCTGGATCATCACCGGGCTGATGACCGTTTTTGCTGCAATTTCCTATGGGGAATTATCCGCCATGTTCCCGAGGGCAGGGGGGCAATACGTTTTCCTTAAAGAATCTTACAACCGGCTTACCGGCTTTCTTTACGGCTGGAGTTTTTTTGCCGTCATACAAACCGGAACCATAGCAGCAGTAGGAGTGGCGTTTAGCAAATTTGCCGGCTATTTTATCCCCGCCCTGAAAATGACGGACGAAAATGTACTCTGGGAAATGGGAAGTTTCCGGCTGTTTCCTGCTCAGCTTGTTTCTATTGTGCTGATTATATTCCTTACCTGGGTAAATACGCGGGGAATCCGGGAGGGAAAAACAATTCAAAGGATTTTTACTACGGTAAAGCTGTTCTCGCTTTTTGCCCTGATTGTCTGCGGGCTGCTTATAGCTGCCGATGCGGAAATCTGGAATAACAACTGGGCTACAGGATTCAGTATGCAGTTTTCACAGCCGGTGAGCGGAGCTTCCAATACCTGGTCTTTATTTCAGTCTCCGGCCTCAGAAGCGGTAATGTTGGGTCTTGTAGCTTCGGCTATGGTGGGCTCCGTATTCAGTAGTGTGGCTTGGGAGAATGTTACTTTTATTGCCGGTGAGATAAAAAATCCGCAGCGGAATGTCGGGATGAGCCTGTTCCTCGGCACCCTGATCGTGACCATCATTTATCTTGCAGTAAACATCATGTACTTAGCCGTTCTGCCATTAGCTCCGGCTCCGGAAAACGGTGTCTATGCCGCCATAAATAATGCTATTCCCAGTATCGCATTTGCCAATGAGGATCGGGTGGCAACGGCTGCTTCATTTAACATCATGGGAAATATCGGCGCCCTGGTTATTGCGGTAATGATTATGATTTCCACCTTCGGCTGTAATAACGGACTTATTTTAACCGGCGCCCGGGTGTATTATACCATGGCTCAGGACAACCTGTTTTTCAAAAAGGCCGGTGTACTGAACAAGCAGGGCGTACCGGGCTGGGCATTATGGTCACAATGCATTTGGGCGTCGGTTTTATGCCTTAGCGGGAAATATGGCGTGCTGCTGGATTATGTGGTTTTCGTTACATTAATATTTTACATCATTACCATCTACGGCATTTTCAGGTTGCGTAAACTCCGCCCGGATGCAGAACGCCCCTACCGCGCGTTTGGATTTCCATTTATACCTATTATATACTTTGTATTAGCTGGATTGATGGCTATCGGACTGTTGATTGCAAAATGGGAAACCTCCGTTTTGGGCATTGTGATTGTACTGCTCGGAATCCCGATTTATTATTTCATAAAATCAAAAGAACTTAAAGAAAACGGGGTGGTGAAAGGATAATGTCCGTCGCAGTTCAGGGAACGATTATTTTAAATACCTTTTTATCCAATTGCAACAGATACCATCCGCTTTGAATCGGATCGAGATGAATGTAATCGCTATGCCTGAAAGGGTTTTTCCATTGCCGGATTAATTTTCCGTTACTGCTATACAGGATGGCCTGCCGAATGGCTGATGCATTATAGCCGATGACAAAAATCCTGCCATTTTTTACCGGATTCGGATAAACCAGCAGGGATTGCAAATCTGCCGGAAGAATACCGGAAACGGTGTCGGTAGTGTCAACAACCGGCAGATTCCCCAGGGTCTCGCAATAATCCACCGGGAAAGCCATCCATTCATCCGCTATGAAATAAGGTTTGGGGTTATTGGCGGAATCTTTCCGGTAGAGGCTTGTATTTACGGCAAAGGAATCATGTACATAGGGATTGCCAATGCGGTCAATTGTTATCGAATCTTTTCTTAAATCCAACGCCAGCCGGCCGTCAAAGGTGAGTGGCGTACCGGCTGTAATGAAGTCTGCACTGTCTTTCTCAAAGCAATCCAGATTCCAGCCCGGATGTAACAAAACCGCTTTCCGGCCATTATCTAAATACCCTTCCATCTGGTATTTATTATCACTCCAGTATAGGGCATCCGCATCCTGGTTATACTGTCGTATGCTGACATAGTAATGCCGTAAATCCACGGTATGCCCCGTTCGGTTGGTGATCTCCAGCGCATGATTATTGCCGCTGCCTTCAATATATTTGCTAAAATACAGATCACTTGCAAAAGTATCTGTAGTTTGCATGGTCACTTGTAGCGGAGTGCTTATTGGGCTGAGATTGTAAAACCGGTCGTATGCCTGCACAGAAAAAGCATAAGCGGCATTGCTGTCTAATCCCGTAAAGGTATAATTGCCGGATCGCGTTACTTCCAGGAAAGTATCGTTCCGGTACACGCGGAAGCCTGTTGAAGCGTCATCGGGATTCACCGACCATTGTATCTGCACAAAATGTTTTCCCTGGTTGACAACAGTTAAAAATATAGGCGCTTCGGGTGTAATAGTATCGGCAGTTTCATTATTCCATATCATGCCGACCCATTCGGGATGATCAATAAAAGGATTCCTGTTGCCCTGGATGGCAAATATCAGGTTATTACGATCCAGTTCTTTCTGGGAAACCGGATCCTGCTGGTGCCATTGCTTCAGCAGGGGGATAAGCCAGGTTTGCAGGGCCATTTCCTGCTTTTCCTGAAAAGGATTCCGGGGGTTCTCCGTCTGAAAAAGCGGCAGGAGTTTTTCATACCGGGCAGCAACATAAAACAACATTCTGGCAATATCGCCCTTGAATGCATCTATCGGTTCAAAAACCGTAAGATCATAACCCGGCGTGGAACTTGCTCCGACTAAGCTACCGTTAAGCGATACAAAAGCCGGAACGCCTCCAACCTCGGCATAAGGCAGGTTGCTGCGCCGCTGATTGACTCTTGCATCTGCGGGAACGATAAAATGCAGATCGGAATACATCGGATAGTTGTTGTAGAAAAAACTCTGGGAAAAAATATGCTCGCGGTTCCAGCCCTGACCCTCGTTTGCCGCTCCCGAAATCAGGCTCGGTATTTCATAATAGTAGTTGTAGAAATCCGCACTATCCGGATTCTCGGAATAAATATCTAACAGCGTGCTGTCATTTTCATAGTAAAAATCACGATCGGTCAGTTCATAAAACGCCGGCAAATCCCCGTAGTTCCAGCTCGTTGTATTCCGGCTGATTATTTCATTTAATCGTGATTTTAGCGCATAACCGCTCAGAGATGAGGTGCCGCTGTAGTATCCGGCGGGGGCTTGTGCCAGGGCATAAAACGGCAGGAATGCGCATACGGCAAGGCCGTATTTTAAAACTTTTTCAGGCATGAGGGTTGGTGTTTAGGTGTTTTAAAACGGCAATTTAAGCATTTATTTGGTAAATATATTGTGACAAGGGTGGGGGGTGCATTTAAAATTGTCGCACTACCTATTTCCGCATGGAGGAATCTCCCAATCGGGAGGATGGGAAAACGCCCGGGAGATTCCTCCGCTCCATAAAATTTACTGCGCTGCGTTCCGTAAATTTTACTCCGGTCGGAATGACGATCGCTTATACGCTTCACCCGGAATGACGATATCTTTTCTTTTACATTCGGGAGATTGCTCCGGGGCGACAATTTGGGATGCACCCGAAACAGGTGGGTGTTCGGGTACACATCCCATACGGGCAGATGTGGTGACGCAACTCAAATTTTCACTTTACTCATCATGGATTGAAGAAAATTGACGGGATTAACAAAGATTGAGGGAGATGCACCAGGTAAGCAATTTGATAACTTTCGGGAAGTTGTCAAAATTAATCACTCCGGGTGTATTTCGAATTTTCCGCACCTGAGAAGTTGCCGGAACAACAGAAAGTACGACGTCATTGCGACTGTGAGGAACGAAGCAGGAAGCAATCTCAAAAACAGCAATCCTAAATGAGATTGTTTCACTACGTTGCAATGACCCCAACCCGTTCGTATGACAAAAAAAGGAATGAGGAGATCCTAATCGGATTACGCAGTAATCCGGGATTTTCTTTTCGGAATGACGGCACGTTTTTTCGGAATGACAAAAAACCTTACACCACATGCAACATTTGGGATACACCACCTCTATGTACCCGCCTTAAAATCAAAATTCATAACTTTACATTCACCTTAAATTCATTAATATTGCTACAGGCATTTGAAGCCGTTTTTAATATCCGAATTTTTTCATGACCAATAGAAAAATCAATAAGCAGGACGCATTAGACTATCATAGTAAGGGCCGTCCGGGAAAGATAAAAGTAGTTCCAACCAAAAATACCAAGACACAACGCGATCTCTCGCTGGCCTATTCCCCTGGCGTGGCAGAACCCTGCCTGGCTATTAAGGAAAACCCTGATGACGTCTATAAATATACTTCCAAAGGCAACCTGGTAGCTGTAGTCAGCAATGGTACGGCCGTTCTCGGATTGGGCGATATCGGGCCGGAAGCAGGAAAGCCGGTTATGGAGGGTAAAGGGGTTTTATTTAAAATTTTTGCCGATATTGACGTCTTCGATATTGAATTAAACGTAAAAGACCCGGAAGAATTTATCCGCGTTGTCAAGGCGCTGGAGCCTACTTTCGGGGGAATAAATCTGGAAGATATCAAGGCGCCGGAATGTTTTGAGATAGAACGGAGACTGAAAGAGGAGCTGAAAATTCCGGTAATGCACGATGATCAGCACGGCACGGCTATCATCTCTGCTGCTGCACTGCTGAATGCTTTGGAAATAGCCGGGAAAAAAATTGAAACAGTAAAATTTGTAGTGAACGGCGCAGGCGCTGCCGCAATAGCCTGCACCAAGCTCTATATAGCCTTTGGCGCAAAACAGGAAAATATACTCATGCTGGACAGCAAGGGCGCCTTGAACCGCTCCCGCACGGATTTGGATGAGATAAAACAGGCTTTTGTTTCCGACAGTCCTGCCAATACGCTGGAAGAAGCCATGCGCGGCTGCGACGTATTTGTCGGGCTGAGCAAGGCTAATGTGCTGACCCGGGAGATGGTGCAAAGCATGGCAGTAAAGCCCATCGTTTTTGCTATGGCTAACCCGGATCCGGAAATTTCCTGGGAAGATGCGCTGGCGGCACGTGAGGATATCATCATGGCCACCGGACGATCCGATTACCCAAATCAGGTGAATAACGTTCTGGGTTTCCCCTTTATCTTTCGCGGAGCTTTAGATGTTCGCGCCACGCAGATCAATGAGGCTATGAAAATGGCAGCGGTAAGGGCTCTGGCGCAGCTTACCCGTCAACCGGTGCCCGACATGGTGAATATGGCTTATGGCACTAAGGCGCTTTCCTTCGGGCCGGAATACATCATCCCTAAACCTCTTGATCCCCGGCTGCTTACCGTCATAGCGCCTGCGGTAGCGCGCGCCGCTATGGAAAGCGGGGTGGCCCGTATGCCGATAGAAGACTGGGACAAATACGAACAGGAACTTTCCGCAAGACTTGGATTAGACAACTTTATTGTAAGGGTATTGAACAGCAAGGCGCGTAAAGATCCGCGGAAGGTGGTATTTGCCGAGGCCGATAATGCCAAAGTGTTGAAAGCAGCGCAGATTGTACGCGACGAAGGGATGGCGATACCCATTCTTCTGGGTAATGAAAAGCGGATCCGCCAACTGATGACGGAGCATAAAATAGATCTGGAGGCGGAAATCATCGACCCGCGCAGCGAGGAAATGATGCAAAAACGTATCAGCTTCGGAACCTTGTTTTTTGAAAAACGGCAAAGGCGGGGCTATAATCTGTATGAAGCTAAAAAGATTATGCGCGAGCGTAATTATTTTGGCAGTATGATGGTGGAAACCGGAGAGGCGGATGCTCTGATCAGCGGACTGACCCGTAATTATCCGGATACGATTCGCCCTGCACTGGAAGTGATCGGGATAGAAGATCATATCCGGAAAGTAGCCGGGATGTATATCGTGCTGCGCCCACAGGGGCCTTTGTTTTTAGCCGATACCACCGTTATTATGAATCCAACTGCAGAAGAGCTTGCTGACATCACTTTACTTACTGCAAGGGAAGTGAGACAATTTAACATAGAACCGAAAATCGCTCTGCTTTCTTATTCCAATTTCGGAAGCAGCCATACGCCGGAAGCCATACTGGTACGCAATGCGGCTGCTCTGATTCAGGAGAGGGATCCCAACCTGATTGTTGATGGTGAAATGCAGGTGTCTATGGCTTTCGATAAGGAATTGCTCCGGGAAAATTATCCCTTTTCCCCCTTGGCCAATCAGGATGTAAATACCCTGATTTTCCCGAATCTGGCTGCGGGGAATATTGCCTATAATATGCTGATGGAAGTAGCAGGATTTGAAGTTGTTGGCCCCATCCTGATGGGACTTAAAAAACCGGTTCATATTTTACAATTAGGCAGCAGTGTCCGTCAGATCTGTAATATGGTGGCTATGGCCGTCATTGATGCACAAACGAAATGCCCGAAAGCTAAAGAGCCGGGAGCTGCTTAATCTCGCCCAACATGTATTCAAAAAAAATTTCGGAAAACAGCATAAAAAGCAAACCTATCCTATAGCATTTAGCATTTAT
The DNA here is from genome assembly GCA_964622775.1 of uncultured Taibaiella sp. GTDB lineage: Bacteria > Bacteroidota > Bacteroidia > Chitinophagales > Chitinophagaceae > CAZUSO01. The sequence continues at coordinate 46,755 of CAZUSO010000012.1, forward strand.
GAACTATCTCGGTCACGCCTTTTTGTCCTTTAACCAACCGGAAGTATTAACCGGAAATATGATTGGCGATTACGTAAAAGGATTGAAGTCGTTGGAGCAATTTCCTCCCGGTATCCGTAAGGGAATTATGCTGCACCGGAAAATCGACAGCTTTACGGATCAGCATCCCGCTTTATTGCGGGCAAAAAATTATTTCCGGATGGATTACGGGCTGTATGCCGGAGCCTTTGCAGACATCATAAATGATCATTTCCTGGCAAACGATCCGCGTTGTTTTTCCGGGGAAAGCGCTCTGTTGACATTTTCACAGCATGTTTATCAAACCATTTCCCGATACCAGGATTCGTTTCCGGAAGCCTTCAGGAGGCTGTTTCCTTATATGAGGGATGAAAACTGGTTGTACAGCTACCGAACCATTAAAGGCGCCGGAAAAAGTCTGGAAGGTCTGAAACGGCGTGCACGCTATATTGAAGATGTATCAAAGGCGTATGAGATTTTTATTACGTATTATTATTCGCTCAATCAATGTTATTATGAACTGATTGACGACTTAACGGCATTTGCAAAAAATGAGTTAATCTAACAACGGTTTTTTCTATATAACCTATCTTTGGCCGATATCTTGTGTTGAATAACACGGTGTTTCTTATAATTTCCCGAACTGCCCTGAACACTATTGCTGCTTATTTGCTGACTAACCCAGGTAATCGAAAATGCTCAATCTTATTTGTAAAAAATTATTTCTATTTCTTTCAATCATATTTGTTTTTGCCTCCTGCATGTCCGCCTCGGAACAACTGGCTCGTGCCAAATCGGTTGGCGGAGACAATGAGATGATGGAAGCAGCACCATCGCCGGCTCCGGCAGAATACAACAGCATTGCCCTCTCCTTTACCGATACCACCACACCCGAATGCCGCGCTATTATAAAAGGTCTGGACTCTTTCTATGCCAGGCAGGTTGCCGGCGGATTCAATGGTAGTGTGCTGATCGGTTATCATGGAAAGATTTTGTATGAGCGATATTTTGGTTATGCCAATCGCGCTACCGGCTTGTATTTAAGCAAAAATACACCGAGTCAACTTGCTTCCACCTCAAAACCGTTCACGGCAACTGCTGTGCTGTGGTTATACCAGAATAAATATTTGGACATCAATGCTCCGGTAGCAAGATACCTGAAGGATTTTCCTTACAAAGATATTACCGTAAAAATGTTGCTTTGCCACCGTTCCGGGCTGCCGGACTATGTAAAAGTGGGTCTTACTTACTGGAAAGATAACAATGCCATCATGTATAATGAGGATTTATTGCAAATCTTTAAAAAATTTGAACCCCGGCTGAACTCAAAGCCCGATACCCGATTTGAATATTCCAACAGCAATTTTGCCATGCTGGCGCGTATTATTGAGGAGGTGAGTAAAATGCCTTATAAGAAATTCATGACTAAGTTTATTTTCCAGCCCTTAGGCATGCAAAATACCTTCGTATATGATCCGGCGGAACCTAAAAGCCCTAACCAGGCCATCAGCTATAAATATAACTGGCAGATAGAGCCGGATATGTTTGCGGATGGCGTTTATGGCGACAAAGGCATTTACAGCACGGTAGAAGATATGTATCGTTGGGATCAGTCCTTTTACAGTCATGCCCTGTTGGATGAAAAGACACTCCAGATGGCTTATGCGCCTCATTCCTTTGAAAAGCCGGGTGTGAAAAATTACGGCTTTGGCTGGCGCATGATGGCCTATCCCGACGGTTATAAAATCATTTATCATAACGGCTGGTGGCATGGTAATAATACCGTGTTTTATCGTTTTGTCCAGGATAATTTTACCATTATCGTGCTGGGTAATAAATACAACAGTCGTATTTACGGTCAGACCAAACCGGTTTACGACATTATAAAAAAGCATGCCAATCAGCCGGAGCAGTTGAAATGGAACGATAGCCACGGATCCGCCGGTGCGGATTAATTTCCCGGCTTAAATTACCATCAGGCTGCAACCGCGCAATGCCGAATGATCCAGGCGCCCTAATAGTTCAAAGGTTTTATCGGGATGTATCTTTACAATATCTTCCGTAGCAATAAAGCTGCAGGAATCTATATTAGCCAGGTCAATGATGTTCAGCCCTCCCGTCCCGGACGGGTTCACAGCACAAGGATCGTTTTCATCACGGGCGAAAACCTGAAACCAGGACGCTGCGGAAAAAATGCCCTTCTCTTTAGAATAAGCCTGCGAAAAAAGCTCGGTCATTCCATATTCGGAATGAACAGCTTCCAATTGCCATTGACGCTTCAGGTATTCATGCACCTGCTCCCGGGTCCATTCTTCCCGCCGGCCCTTCATTCCACCCGTTTCCATCACAATGGTGTTTTGCAATTGCATGGGAAAGCTCCGGGCAAAATCCAGTAAGGCAAAGGTTACGCCCAGCAGAAACACCGGACGGTCTTTTTCCTGTTGTAAAACAGAAGCCAGTTTTTCCCAGTCATATAAATAAAAGCCGCTTTGCGGATGCCGGCTTTCCTGAATAAGGTTTTCCGCCATGACTACCAAAGAAGAATTATTCCGTTCCAGATAGGAGGGGAGCAGGCACAGGAAAATATAATCACCCGGCGATCCGTAAAATTGCTGAAAGCTCGACATAAAGCTCGCCCGGTATTGTTCGGGACGCCTCACATAATGCCGGCTGTTTTGCATTCCGGTGGTGCCGCTGCTTTCAAAATAGCGCTCCGGCAATACATCGCCGCAAATAACGGGATGCCTTTTAAATAAAGAAACAGGCAAAAATGGTATTTGTTCCGGCGATTGTATCCGGGAAATATCAGTGCCCAGCGCCTTTACAAAATCGTGATAAACCCGGTTATTTTCATACTGATAATGAAATACCCGGAGCGCATAATCCCGAAAATTTTGTTTATTGACAATCAGGAGCCAGTTGACATCGTTTAATATCTGTGGAGTATTCAGGTACATTTCTTATTTTTGGAAACAATATGCACAATAAACTTTTTACCTTACTGGCATTCGTGATTTTAGGATTCCCGGCTTGTCGTAAAGACACAGGAAAATCCTATCCGGATGAGCCGCAAATTACGTATAAAGGCATTAGCAATAATCAAATTAATTTTTTTGACACCGGAGCGGTATGTAATATAACGTTTGATTTTACAGACGGTAACGGGGATATCGGTCGTACAGAAGACTCCGCTATTACTATTATGGATTATCGTTCCGACACCCTTTACCGGATCTATCAGTACCCCTTCCCGGTAATCGGGAATGAGTTCCGGGACCATGAATGGCTGGAAGGATCGGCGCTGATCACCCTGCATTCGGTTTTTTTTACGCCACGCCTGGATTCGCTGCACATGGCGGAAAGAAAGGATACCTTGTTTTATAAAATTAATATTAAGGACCAGGCAGGCAATACCAGTAACACGATTGAAACCGAAACGATTTATGTCCGGGGCGATTAGCTCAGGAATTTTTGAGGTAAATAAATGCGCCAAAATAAGCTTGACCTTACCATATTTTTAAATGGAATTAATGAAATTTAAAAGTAAATAATTATATCGTCTTTTCCTGTGTTGGAAAAGTTATTTTGACGGGAGTTATTAAGATGAACAACTACAGGCAGTTAATAGAAAAATTAGACGGCTTTATCCGTAAATATTATGCTAATCAGGCTTTGCGAGGCGGACTTATTTTCCTGTCCTGCCTCATGATTTATATTTTACTCATCACTGTAGGTGAATATTATTTTTATTTCCCGGCATGGCTTAAAATTAGCATCCTGTCCATATTAACGATAGCAGGTTTACTTGCGGTAATACTTTGGGTTTGCATTCCCTTCCTGAAGATGGAGCGCCTCGGCAAGATTATCTCCAGGGAGCGTGCTGCGCAAATTATTGGTGTCCATTTTCCGCAGGTGAGTGATAAACTGCTTAATATTTTGCAGTTGCATGATGCTTCTGCATCCGACCCGGAAAGCACGGAACTGATTAATGCCGCTATTGACCAGAAAGCCCAATCCATTGCAGTGGTACCTCTCCTGAAGGCTGTTGATCTGGGGAAAAATAAAAAATACCTGACTTTTCTTATCCCTCCGGTGCTGATTATTATATTTCTCGTGGTGGCCGCACCTGATATCTTTAGAGAGGCATCTTCCCGGTTATTGCAACCGGAGAAAAACTTTACCCCCCCACCTCCTTTCAAATTTGTGATTGAAAACAAAGATTTGAAAGCGGTGCTTTATGATAATTTTACGCTGAAGATTTCCACACACGGAAAACAATTGCCCAAAAATGTTTTTGTAGTGGTTGGCGGAGAAGAAGTTGAAATGCAACAATCGGGTAAAAATATCTTTACCTATACCTTCCAGCATATCCGGGCAGACCTGACATTTCACCTGAGCGCAGCAGGTTACCGCTCGAAAGAATATCAGCTTTATATCATTCAGAAACCACGCCTGGAGGGATTCCGGGTATGGTTAGAGTACCCGGCTTATACCGGCCGAAAAAATGAAATGGTTCCGGGACTGAGCGATTTATCCTTGCCGCAGGGCACTGTTCTGAAATGGGAAATCACAGCAAAGAACACGGATGAAATTGCATTACGCCTGGGCGACAGCGGACAGGTCAGCGCTATGGCTCGTTCCGGTGCAGAAGATGACCGTAGTATGTATACGGCACAATATCGTTTTATGCAGGACACCACCTATTCCTTCATTATCTCTAACAGGCAAATGCCTCGCGCCGATTCTTTCCGCTACCAGGTACAGGTGCAGCCGGATATGCCGCCCCAGGTTACTTTGCAGGAGCTGAAAGACAGCATCAGCGGGCAACAGGTGGTGCTTACAGGAAATGCCAGCGACGATTATGGAATCAGCCGGCTGTATTTTCATTATTCCATTTTAAATGATCAGCATCAAACACTATCGGAAAAGAATATTCCATTGAAAACGGCTCCCGGCAATATGACGCCATATCAGTTTTATTTCGACTTCGGTACTTTACAGGTCGTACCGGGTCAACAGGTCAATTACTATATCGAGGCATGGGACAATGATGCTGTTAACGGAAGCAAGAGCGCCCGCAGTGCGGTGATGACCTATAAGCTTTTTGATGGAAAAACCGTGGATTCCGCCATTAATGAGTCTTCGGAACAGATTGCCCGCGGGCTGAACAACAGCTCCGCCAAATCACAGCATCTGGAAAACGAGATGAAAGACCTGAAATCCGAGTTGCTGCAAAGTGAAAGTATGAGTTGGGAGCAACAGGAGAAAATGAAGTCGTTAATCAACCAGCAATCACAATTGAAAGACCAGGTTCAGGCCGTTCAGAAGCAGTTTGAAGAGCAGCAGAAACAAACCGATCTGAAAAACTACAGCGAACCGATCAAGGAAAAGGAAGATGCAATAGAAAAACAATTAGACAATCTGGCCAATAAAGAGCTGGAGGAGCAATTGAAAAAATTGCAGGAAATGATGCAAAAGCTGAACAAGGAAAATGCATTTCAAAGCCTGCAGCAGATGGAACAGCAGAATAAGTTGTTCAATATGGATATGGAGCGTATTCAGGAGCTGATGAAGCAATTGGAAATGCAAATGAAGCTGGAAGACATGGCCAATAAGCTGGAGCAACTGACTAAGGATCAAAACCAGCTACAAAAAAGTACGGATCAGCAGGAGCGTTCCGGTCAGGAGTTAAGCAAAGCACAACAGGATCTTAAACAACAATTAGATCAATTGCTCAGCAAGGACATGAAGGAGCTGGACAAGCTGAACAAAGAGCAATCCGGTGATAATCAGAAAAACCTGTCGGACATAAAAGAATCGGGCGACCAGGCCGGCGATGATATGCAGGAAAGTAGCGATCAGTTGCAGCAGAATCAAAATTCCAAATCAAGCAAGTCACAGCAAAATGCGCAGCAAAACATGCAGCAGATGATGGCACAAATGCGACAGATGGCATCGGGTATGGATATGCAGCAATTGGATATTGACATCAAAGCTACCCGCCAGTTGCTTACCAATCTTATACGCTTTTCCTTCAATCAGGAAGCCCTGATGAATAAGGTAAAACGCACCTCTCCGGCCAGTCCTGTGTATATTGAAAACACGCGGGAGCAAAAACAACTTTCTGCTAATGCCAGAATGATTCGGGACAGCCTGTTTGTGTTGAGTAAAAGGATTTATCAGCTTGCCGCTACTATCAATAAAGAGACTGTTGATTTGTCCACCTCCATTGATCAGACCATCCAGGCCCTGGAAGGTCGTAATATACCACAGGCAGTGACCCGTCAGCAATACGCCATGACCAGCGCAAACAACCTGGCCCTGCTGCTTAATGAAACGCTGGCCAACCTGATGCAAATGCAGGCTCAGGCAATGATGTCGGGCAGTGGCAGTTGTTCTGCTCCGGGGCAACCGAAATCCGGACAGGGAAAGCCTTCTTCTGCAGGGCAGATGATGAAAGATATCATCTCCGGGCAACAACAAATGGGTAAGGGACTCGAAAAAATGCAGGGATTGAAGCCCGGACAACAAGGAGGAGGACAAGGCCAGGGACAAGGAGGCGAGGGCTCGGATAATGAAGGTGAGGCCGAGCAAATTGCCCGTCTGGCACAGCAACAGGGCGCCCTGCGTCGCCAGATTCAGGAGTTGAACAGCCTGCTCAACAGCAGAGGAATGGGGGGCAATGCACGCCTGATGAAAGAGATACAGGAAAAGATGGATCGGGTAGAAACCGATCTGGTCAATAAACGTAGCGCTGCACAGCTTGAGGAAAGACAAAAAGAAATCATGTCTCGCTTATTGCAGGCCGACAAGGCTATCCGGGAGCAGGAAGAAGATAACAAGCGCAGCGCAATCTCCGGAAAGGATGAACCCCGACCTATTCCCCCGCAGTTGCACGACTATCTAAAAAGTCAGCAGGCACTACTGGATTTGTATAAAACCGCACCACCGATATTAAAACCTTACTATAAAAAAATGGCAGAGGAATATTTAAACCGGATCAAACAGCCCTGACCGAACAGTGGTTCAACTGTCTTAAAAAATCGAATTGAATGATTACACCTACTTCCATACCGGATGTTTTTATTTTCGAACCCCGCGTGTTTAATGACGAACGGGGCTATTTCTTTGAAAGTTTCAATGCCGAAACCTTTGCCCAGGAAACCGGGCTTAATATCAGTTTCGTCCAGGATAACCAGGCCGGATCGGTAAAAAACGTTATACGCGGACTGCACTTCCAGAAGCCGCCTTATGAACAGTCAAAATTAGTGCGTGTATTGAAAGGCGTTATCTGGGATGTGGTGGTTGACATCCGGGAAGAAAGCCCTTTTTTCGGGAAATGGATCGGTGTGGAATTATCGGAGGAGAATAAAAAACAACTGTTCGTACCCCGTGGTTTTGCGCATGGTTACGCCGTACTTACGGATAATGCCGAGGTATTTTACAAATGCGATAACCGCTATAATAAAGAAAGCGAATCGGGTCTGCTTTTCAATGATAGGACATTAAATATTGATTGGAAAACAGATACTGCTGCTGCTATTATCTCCGAAAAAGACAAGCTGTGGAAAGGCTTTCCGGACGGGATATAGGGTAAGTCAAAAATCAAAATAAAAAATAGTAAAGGAGCATCCGGGGAAACGTTTTTAAGTATGTTAGCTCCGGGTGCAGCCCGGGGCTGTAAAAAGGATATTGCTCATTTTAATTTCGATCGAAAAGATGTCACGTTTTTTTGTCGTATCCAAAATGACAACACAATTTTTCGCCGTTTCCTTTGGTGCAGGTACAGATCGTTATTTTGTTTTATTCATAATCACCCTGTATATTTTTATTAGTGAAAGTATTCACCTACCTTTGCGGCAATTTTCAAACCTACCTTAAAATACAGATAAAATAATGAGTACAGTAAAAGTTGCCATCAATGGTTTTGGCCGTATCGGTCGTCTTGCTTTTCGTCAGATTTATAATATGGAAGGCATTGAGGTTGTAGCTATCAATGACTTAACTCAACCACAGGTGCTGGCACATCTGTTGAAATACGATACTGCTCAGGGTCGTTTCAATCAGGAAGTAACCCATAGTGATGGGTCTGTTACCGTAAACGGCAACGAAATTAAGATTTACGCTCAAAGAGATCCGGCTCAGATTCCCTGGGGTGATCACCAGGTAGATGTGGTGCTGGAATGTACGGGTTTTTTTACGGATGTGGAAAAGGCTAAAGCGCACCTTAGTGCCGGCGCCAGGCGTGTGGTTATTTCCGCCCCGGCAACCGGCGATTTGAAAACGATCGTTTTTAATGTAAACCACGATATTCTTGACGGTTCCGAAACCATTATCAGTTGTGCATCCTGCACCACGAATTGCTTAGCGCCTATGGCTAAGGTACTGCATGATAATTACGAAATAAAGACCGGTCTGATGACAACGGTTCATGCTTATACCAATGACCAGAATACTTTAGATGCACCACATCCGAAAGGCGATTTGCGCCGGGCGCGTGCAGCTGCTGAAAATATCATACCGAATTCTACAGGAGCCGCAAAAGCGATAGGTCTGGTGCTTCCTGATTTGAAAGGTAAGCTGGACGGCGGTGCGCAACGTGTGCCTACTGTTACCGGCTCGCTGACGGAGCTGACCACAATCTTAGGCAAAAAAGTAACCGCAGAAGAAGTGAATGCTGCTATGAAAGCCGCGGTAACTGAATCGTTCGGCTATACGGAAGACCCCATCGTGAGTAGCGATGTCATCGGTATTACTTACGGATCGCTTTTTGACGCTACCCAAACTAAGGTGATGACCGTTGGTGAGCATCAAATGGTGAAAACCGTGAGCTGGTATGATAATGAAATGAGCTATGTATCACAGTTAGTGCGTACCGTTCATTATTTTGCAGGACTTATCAGCAAATAATAAATGACACTATTAATTTAGAATAGGTATTGGATAAATTTGACCACTTTTAAAAAGTGGTCAAATTGGGAAAGCAATGAAAAGGATATAATAATTTATTGCAATTAGAATTAAGTCTATACCAATTTAATAATGCCTGATTAATTATCATAATTCCCGGAAAACCCTGCTTGTTTTTGCAGGGTTTTTCATTTTAAACTATCGTATTAAGCAGCAGTCTGAAATCCTTCATGCGTTTTCCTCATCTTTTAAAATCCAAAGCTTCGTTTATGCATTCATCTTATAAAATCGTAGTGTTTTTCTTATTGCTAAACCTGCTTTTTCCCTCTGTGCTTACTGCGCAGCAACCGGGATTTACCCTTATGAGCGATATCAGCACGCTGAAAACGGAATTGGTGAAAAACAATATGGCCACACAGTTCATCAGCAGTGATTTTACCCAGATCAAAAGCATGAAGATGCTGAATGAAAAGGTGCAGGCAAAGGGAAAATTTTATTATAAAAAAAGCAGTCGGATCCGGATTGAATACACCAGCCCTTTCCATTATTTACTGATCATGAACGGCGGCAGTATCATCGTTAAAGATGAAAATAAGACCAGCAGAATCAACACGCGCAACAGCAAATCGCTGCAATCTGCCAATCGCATCATGATGGATTGTATGACCGGTGACGTATTTGGCAATAAAGATTTTCAGGTAAAATGTTTTACCGGTTCAGGGCAGTATTTATTACAACTGACTCCTGTAGCTTCCTCTATGAAAAACCTGTTTTCCCGTATTGATATTTATATAGAAAAATCGGACTACAGCGTTTCCCGATTGGTGCTCACCGAACCTGGTGATGACTATACGGTAATGGACTTCAACAACCGCAAAAAAAATATACCTTTGAGCGATGCGCTGTTTTCTAATCCTTAGCCTGAGCATTTTAGGGCTTGCCTGTAGCAAGCCGGCCTACCCACCACTGGAAAAAGCTAAGAATCTCCCCCAATTCCGGAAAAGTGAGCTCCTGGCGCCGCAATTTGACAAAGCGCTGTATCGTTGCTTAGTGGATGGCAAAACATGGTTGAAATCTTACCATCTCAGCGGATTATTATTTATTAAACAGGCGGAAGATGCCTCCGTTCATGTGGTATTTCAAAATGAAATGGGAGTTACTTTCTTTGATTTTCGCTGGGATAAAACGGGTCAGTTTAAGGTGAACAGCGTTATGCCTCAGTTTGATAAAGCAGCTTTGATTCAAACCCTGCGCAAGGACTTTGAGCTACTGCTGATGAAAGACCTTCCGAAATACTCCAACGGGCAGTTTCATTTCAACGGGAATCTGGACACTACTTATGTCCGGTTTCCACTCAGCAAAGGCTTTGTATTTTATTTGATCACCCAGGACTATCAATTAGCCGGTATCGAAAATGCAGATGAAAAAAGAAAGGTGGTAGTATTTCAAATAGAGCCTGTCCCATTGAAGCAATTGCCTGATCAAATCTTTATCCGGCATCTCCGTGCTGGTTTTACCATTGACCTAAAAAAAATACCGCAGGATGCTGCTGAATGATTTCTTTACGATTAAACATTGCGTGGCCGGCGCAGATGAATTAACCGCTCTCATCATGATTCGTCCCGACCATCCGGTCTTTGCAGGACATTTCCCCGGACAGCCCGTTGTTCCCGGAGTTTGTATGATTCAGATTGTGAAGGAAACGCTTGAACAACAATGGAACAAAAAGCTGTTGTTACAGGAAAGCAGTCAGATAAAGTTTTTACAGTTGCTGGTCCCCGACGCATCGGATGAGTTACGGGTACACATTCAATTTAAAACGACTGATAGTCCTTACCCGATAACGGCTTCCATCAGCAAATCGGAGGTGATGATTTTTAAGATGAATGGTATAGTTAATTGAAAGTTGAAATTGAACAAAAAAACATGATAATCTCTGAAACTGTTTCCAGTGTTGAGTTTTAGGGATTTTTATTCTTTAAGGGCTTCTAAATGTAAAAACCAATTACCAGCAAGGGTTTCAATAGTTTTCTCGGACAATAGCATTTAAAAACCGGAAATGACGCCACATTTTTTGCCGTATTCAAAATGACACCCTCTGGTAGTAATATCTTAGAATACGATAGCTTCTTAGACCTTAGAATGAGAATAGCGCTTTGACATCTTAGCATACAAGCAGGTTTGATGTCATAAGATCAGGCGGGGTATAAAGGGTATATCCCAAATTGTCTCCGCGGAGCAATCTCCAGAATGTACAAGGTATCATCATTCCGGGTGAAGCGTATAAGCGGTCGTCATTCCGA
>CAZUSO010000013.1:0-57580 GCA_964622775.1 uncultured Taibaiella sp.
ATTGCCGTAAAAGTATATCATATTTCAGATAAACTTCTTTCAGGATGTCATAGAAAATATAGTTAGCCGTGCTGCCAAAGCAGAAAAAAAGGAGGCCGGTGATGATCCAGAAGGGCGGATGTCTTTTGATATCAACAAAGGCCTCATCTTTCAGCAAATAATAAAAATAGTCAAAGCATAATATAATGAAGCAAAGATTCGCCAGAATAAAGGTTCGTGCGCTTACCTCTCTAAAACCGCTCTGGCTGCTTTCCAACAAATAGCTTCCTGCTATAGCTGCGGCAATCACGGATACCGGCACTTTAAGAGGAAACAGGGGTGCGCATATTCTGTATAATATAAACAGGGACCAGCCAAAATATACGGGCAGGTAAAACAGGTTATACAGCCAGTTGTTGCCCGTCTTGATGATATAGCCGCCCGTAAGCTCAACAAGTACCACACAAGCCATATAATAAATGAACGAGTTCCACCAGTCACGGGTTTTTCTTAAAAAAATGACTGCAAACAAGAGGCAGAATACCTCAATAACATCATGTAAGATCAGCAGGTCTTTATACATCATAGAAAAGGCAAGTAAATAGCTGCTACGGAATTTCATGTCCTAAATCATCTACATATTTGGCTACGTCCAGATTCCCGTAATATTTCTTTTTAATCACAGGATCCCCATAAGACAGGATACAGGTTGCATAACCAGGATCATCAGGCTTCATGGTATCAAAACCTTTTAACGCTAAGGTTGGGATGAAATAAATGCCGATCTGAGATTTTCCATTCTCCTTTCTTTCAATGCAGGGATAGAGTCCTATAGCCCATGTATGTTTATTTGTGTCCACTTCTACGTTATGCTCCAGAGCATATTCCCGGACCGCATCACAGGCCTCATCAAAATGTTGGTTAGCATATTCCCGGAATGATTCTTTAGAATGCACTACACATTCAAGCCTTTTGGCAAACATCCTTTTGTAGGAGTGCTGAAACCGCTCAATATTGTCAGCTACGGGTGTCCCGGTTTTTACTGACGTAAGATTCCCGACTACAGACCCCAGCTTGTTTTTTAAGAGCGGCATAATGACAAATGTGGTGGCGAGAAAGCCGATAGCGAAACCTATGGCCTGGTGCGAGATTGCCTGTTTCATGTTCATAATTTGTATGTTTTAACTGGTTAAAAATGAAATAAAGGTAATCAGCCATTATTGGTTTTCAAATGCCGGCTCAAACTACATTCCGGGAAGGGAAAAGGATCATGCCACGAAACCCGCTACCAGCAAAGCCTCTGCGTATTTCACGCAAAAAAATTGCGCGAAACCCGCAAAAAAAATACGCGAAACCCGCAAAAAAAATACGCGAAACCCGCAAAAAATTTGCGTAAAACGCGGTATAAAAAAGGGTGTTTTCACCCTTGACAGAGGCATTGCGGCCGGATACCTTTGTCGCGGAAAAAGGAAGAGATATGCTCTTTTTATCTTTCCACAACCCGGTAAGCCGAAAACGGGATTTCAGAGTAGGCAAAAAAGCAATAAGTTATGAAAACGATACTTACAATTCTAATACCATTGCTGCTGATACAAGTGTGTTGGGGGCAAAACGAAATAACATTAAACCCTTTTGGTAAAGACACGCCTGTTACTAAAATGAAAATAGGAAATACGGTAAAATTCAAAATCAGTAACGTAAACACTTTTATGATAAGTGGGATTACGGAAAGCGCGTCTTTAAATATTGATTTTGAAATTCCTGAAATTTTTAAAAATTTTGATGTGTCTCCTATAGAAGAATTGCATGATACGGGAACAGATGAAATGTTTAGTAATTTTAAATATGAAGGAGTCGCTGGGTCAACAAGCAAGTTTTTAGAAGAAATAAAAAACATATATGGTGAATCATTAGAGAAAAAGAAATCGAATTTTATAGAAACATTTTCTTCATTTATTTCAAATTATAACATTTTACATCAACAAATAGAGTTAGAAAGCAAATTGCTGGATCAAATCAAAGATTCTGTTTTTATAAAAGATACGGCTGTTCTTAAAAAGAATATTAATGATTATTATAAAGCAGTTTATGGAACAGCATCCACAGAAGAAGCAAAGAAAAAAACCGAGACAGATATGAATGCCTTGATGGCTCAATATTCAACACTCCAACAACTCTATGACGAACTGAGCAAAACTCTCGAAAAAGATTCTGTAGAGTTAAATGGGGAATTGAAATCAGACGACAAAAAATCAGATATAAGAATTGATAAAGCCGTCATACACATGGACAGAAAAAAATATTTTTCAGAAGAAATGGCTTTTGCCAAAAAGACCTTTCAAACTATTTCCGATATTAAAAATAGAAATGAAATTATTAAAAAAGCACAATCCGGGATAGATTGGTACAATAAAATAACCCAAGCCTCATTTGTGGCATATACAGATGCCGAACAAATAAATGAAGATGTAGTTACAATTACTCCCAAGTTGAAATTTACAAACGGAAATATAGCACATGAGTTCAAGCCATTGACCATTAAATCCTATGGTGGACTGAAGGTTAATTTTAGCACTGGGTACTTGTTGAGTTTTGCAGGTGATGATAATTTTAGTTCCTATAAAGATAGTACAGGGAATATAGTTGGAGCTTACCAATCCAATAGGAATGTGGTTGCACATTCATTAGGTGGTTTGGTTCACGTTTATCCAAGTTGTGTAAATATTCTGCAATTAGGGATTTCTGCTGGCGCAAGTTTATCTACTGCGGGAAATGTTGGTTTCTATTTAGGTGGGTCTGTTTTCTTTTTGGAAAAAAACAGATTGGTGCTGACAGCCGGTTATTCTTTCATAAAACTTAAAAAGCTAAATACTGCTAATATGAATAAAATAAATGATGGCCGTTACCAATTTATAAATATGGCAGACACAGAGATAAGATATGATGATGTATATAAAGGGGCTTGGTTTATAGGATTTACATATAATTTGGCAAAATAAAAATGCTTTCTGCCGCCGTTGTTATTATCACCAACGCCAATAGAGAGAAAAGTTTGTTGGTGAAAAACATCAACAAGAGCGAATCAATTAAAAATTAAAATTACCTTAACTATGCGGTGTGAGGACATGATTGTTTGCGAGGGTATCAAGAAAACCTATAAGGTTTTGAGTGCCTGATTTGAGCAACCTTACCGGTTTTATTTACTGCTTACATCCATTATAATTGCCGGAAACCTTATAGGTTTTACCCCTGTTGCGGAGTATTCCTGTTCATCATAATAATTACAAAAATCATAGTTCAGACATGGGAGCGGCAGATTCCGGGGAGTAGGTTTGAAAGAGTGGATATAACCAACTAACCAACAATCAACATGGCCGGTCTTTTAAAGATTGGCCATGCTCCCGGATCGGCTGCTTATAAACAAAAACCGCCCTAAACTAAAATTTAAATATTTATATCTGTAATCTAATTAAACTAACCACGATTGACACTCGAACAACAACTTCAGCAAAACATAGCCCTTTGTGAAACGGCTTTTAATGCATTTCCCGGCGCTGTGATCATACATGATCTCAGCAACCAGCATGTGGTGTATATGTCCCGGATGGCAGTGGAAGGGTTGAATACTACTGTGGAAGAGCTACAGACAATGGGCATGGATTATCACCGTAAGTATTTTAACCCCGATGAAGCGGCAGAGTACGTACCTAAGATATTGGGTTTGCTGGAGCGTAATAACAGTGATGAATTTGTTTCCTTTTTTCAGCAGGTACGAACCGGCGAAGATGCAGACTACAATTGGTGGCTCAGCAGCATAAGAATATTCATGCGGGACGAGCAGGGCTTACCCGCATACGCTCTTACCGTATCCATACCGGTAGATCCGAAGCATAATCTCACCACTAAAGTAGAGCGCCTGTTGCAGGAAAATAATTTTTTGCGCAAACACAAAGAGCAATTTGCCTCACTTACCAAAAGAGAGCTGGAGATTATCCGGCTGATGGCAATGGATAAGACCTCCGCAGAAATTGCCACGCAACTCTATCTTTCGGAAGATACGGTAAAGACACACCGGCGCAATATCAAGAGAAAAGTATTTGCTAAAAATCAATATGATGTACTGAAGTTTGCACAGGCATTTGACCTGGTATAAGGCAGGCTCTGGTAGCCAAAAAATACTCACATGTGGGTATTGACAGGAAGCTATGAAGAAAATACATTTGTGATATTTATAAATTCATAAAAAACTTGGATAAGGTGAAAAAAATTTACAAAACAGTTTGCGGTAAGCTAAAATTCAGAATTCAAAACAATACCACCCTGAGCTTGTCGAAGGGTTGATTCCAAAGGGTTGTCATTCCGTAGGAATCGAAATCGCGTTTACCGAAGGCAGGGGTGTAGATGCTTACAGCATGACAAGCGCCTGGAGTTAGTGAAGCGCTTCGATAAGCTTCATGCTTCGACAGGCTCAGCATGACATAGCGCCTGATGTTACGGCCTGAGGGGTTGTCAGCCTGAGCTTATCGAAGGCTGGATGTTTGCGGATGGTAGCGCATCCCAAAAGTCTGAACTATGATTGATCTGATTTATAGGCTAACATGATTGTTTACGGAGTTATTCCTCCCCATCATAATAATCATAATAATCACAGTTCAGACAACTGCGAGGAGATGATTGTTTCCGGTATTTTAGGGCGGAAAAACGAACCAACTAACCACTAAAAAACTATTCTTTAAACATAAATACTTTTTAAAATGAAAAAAATACTATTAATGACCGCAATAGCCGTAGCAGCCGGTTTGGGCGCTATGGCTCAGGCTCCCGGAATTGAATGGCAAAAATCACTTGGCGGCAGTGGCACAGAAGGTGATTATCTTAGATCCATACAACAAACAGCAGATGGGGGATATATTGTTGCCGGGCGTTCTAACTCCAATGATGGCGATGTTACCGGCAATCATGGCTATGACAGTTACAACGAAGATTTAGCCGAATATTTCTGGATAGGCAGTATTGACTACTGGATAGTGAAGTTAGACAATGCCGGAACGATAGAATGGGAAAAATCACTCGGAGGCTTCAGTTTTGATTATGTTGGTCTCATACAACAGACCACAGATGGGGGGTATATTGTTGCCGGGGAATCTGATTCCGATGACGGCGATGTTACCGGCAATCATGGCGTTTTTGACTACTGGATCGTGAAATTAGATGCATCCGGCGCTATAGAATGGGAAAAATCATTAGGAGGCTCCGGTTATGATGGCGTTAGATCCATACAACAAACCACAGATGGCGGGTATATTGTTGCCGGGCAATCTAATTCCGATGACGGCGATATAACCGACTATCATGGAGGTAGTGATTACTGGATTGTGAAATTAGATGCATCCGGATCTATAGAATGGGAAAAATCATTGGGAGGTACCAGTGATGATGGTTTTATGAGTTCTATTTCCATACAACAGACCATAGGCGGTGGATATATTGTTGCCGGGTTTTCTGAATCTGATGACGGCGATGTAACCAGTCATCATGGCGGTATTGATTACTGGATTGTGAAATTAGATGCATCCGGATCTATAGAATGGGAAAAATCATTGGGAGGTACCGGTGATGAAAGTTCATTTAGTCCCATTTTCATACAACAGACCATAGGTGGTGGATATATTGTTGCCGGGAGTTCTGATTCCAATGATGGTGATGTAACCGGCAACCATGGCGAATTTGATTACTGGATCGTGAAATTAGATGCATCCGGATCTATAGAGTGGGAAAAATCATTAGGTGGCGCCGGATATGAATTTGTTACTTCCATACAACAGACCGCAGATGGTGGGTATATTGTTGCCGGGGAATCTGATTCCGATGACGGCGATGTATCTGGTCATCACGGTAGTAATGAATACCGTGATTGCTGGATTGTGAAGTTAAACAATGCCGGCGCTATAGAATGGGAAAAATCATTGGGAGGTACCAGTGATGATGGTATTAGTTCCATACAACAGTCCATAGATGGCGGGTATATTGTTGCCGGAAATTCTTATTCCGATGACGGCGATGTATCTGGTCATCACGGTAGTAATGAATACCGAGATTACTGGATTGTGAAATTAGATGCATCCGGAACTATGGAATGGGAAAAATCATTAGGTGGCTCTGATGATGATGTAGCTAATTTCATCCTACAGATCGCAGACGGGGGGTATATTGTTGCGGGGAGTTCTGAATCTTATGACGGCGATGTAACTGACTACCCTTTTGGGGCTGACATATGGATCGTGAAGTTAGGTATCACAACCGGTATTCATGATATGGAGCATGATGCCTCCGCATTGTTCTCCCTCTACCCCAACCCCAATAAAGGTATATTCACTTTGGAAGGCACCGCAGAGCCGGGAAACTATACGGTCATGATCAGCAATGTATTGGGACAGGAGGTGTATGTGCAAACGGCAAAAGCAAGCGGCAACAAGCTGCATATAGAGATAGCCGCCGGAGATGTAACACCGGGCATCTATTTCCTTAATGTAGTAAAAGAAGGAAAGCGCGTGGCGGTAAAGCAGTTTGTGATAAAGTAAAATTCAAAATCCATAATCCATAATTCATAATTCAAAAACGCAGCTCTTACGCTTATTTTCAACTCAACAAATAACATTAAAAACCAAAACAAATGAAGCATTTAACCATTTTAAAAACCGCCGCTATGCTATTGATAACGGCCAGCAGTTTTGCTACCGTACGCATTGTGGACAATAGCGTAAACTCCCCTGCTCCCTATAGCGCCATACAGGATGCCATCAATGACAGCAGCCCCGGTGATACCGTGTATGTGCAAGGTTCGGCAACACAATATGAGGGCAGCGTTATCATTGACCGGCGTATTACATTGATTGGTTCCGGGTACAATGTTACCGGTACACAGTTCAATATGCCGGTTTCCATGGGTGGAGGAGGAGGTACAATATTATTTGACAGCTCCGCCACACAAAATGACTTGAGCGGAACAAAAATCATAGGTATTCATTTAGCTGGCATTACGGCTTCCAGCAATACTTACCTCAACAATGTTACCATAGAACGTTGTTATCTTGCCGGATCCAGCGGAGGCGGGTTAAATGTTTACGGAAGCAACTGGGTGGTCAGAAATAACCTGGTAGCGCAAATAAATCTTTTTTCATGGAGCAATAATCTTATCGTAGCCAATAATATTATTGGGTCTGTTTTGGGTATGAGCCTTTTAGCGTCAGGCATTGTTATCACCAACAATTTTATTTTAGGAGGTCCTAATTCCCTGCAATATGCCAATATCAGTAACAATGTTTTTTGGGAAAACCCCCTGATAGGCGCGGGTATACAATATTGCGTTTTCAACAATAATATTACTTATGACAGCCTTGATATGGTAGCATTGTTGCCGCCGGCGAACGGTTCCAGCTCCTATGGCAATACCGGCAGCAATAATATTGATAATACAGACCCAAATTTTGTGAATGTGCCCTCCAATAATTTCAATTTCGGTGGTGTAATGTCGGGCTACAACTTTGCCTACCAGCCCGGCTCCCCTGCCATCAATGCCGGAACCGATGGTACGGATATTGGTGTTTCCGGCGGCCCTTATCCCATGACCGAATGGACCGGCGCTCCGCCCATCCCCCAAATGCAGGAGCTGAATGTGCTCAATACGGTGATTAATGAGAATCAGCCGCTGGATATCAACTTTAAGGCAAGAAAAATGGACTAAGGTTGTTTGTTCACAATTAAAAATTATAAGATGAAGATAATAAGCCAGGTATTGCTTTGCCTGCTGATCAGCAGTATGAGCATGGCGCAGCAAATCGAATATGCCGAGTATTTCTACGATACGGATCCCGGTTGGGGTAATGGCACAAGCATATCCCTTACCGCAGCGGATTCTATTGAGGTGGCCGCCTCTGTCCCCACCACATCGCTGGCGCCCGGCACCCACCATCTGTTTGTACGGGTGCGCTACACCGATGGGGTGTGGAGCCAGTACGAGGGCAGAACGTTTTATATTAAAGATACTACGCTGCCTTTCGGTGCACGCATCAAGGCCGCCGAATATTTTTATGATACCGACCCCGGTTTTGGCAATGGCGCAGCCATAACGGTTGCCGCACTTACCGATTCTTTCAGCAGCGGTACGCTCAGCTTTTCTACCACATCGCTTGATCCGGGCGTACATCACCTGTTTGTGCGCGTGCAGGACAGCGCAGACCAATGGAGCCTTTATGAGGGCAGAACCTTTTATATAAAAGATGCTGCATCTGCTCCCGCATCGCGGCTGTTTGCCGCCGAGTATTTTTATAATACTGATCCGGGTCTGGGTAATGGTATAAGCATTCCCTCCGCCTCCTTTCCGGCAGACAGTGTTGATATCACCACCGCCATTTCTACTACAGGCTTGGCTCCCGGCTGGGATACCGTATATGTAAGAGTTCAGGACAGTACGGGGCAATGGAGCCAGACTATCGGGCAGCCCTTTTTGATATGCGACGGCAATTTAGCGCAGCCGGTTATCAGCGGCAATGCCACCGTATGCGCGGGCAGCTCCCTGAGCTTATCCGTAGCAAATGTTGCCGGGGCTACAGCCTATCTGTGGACGGGGCCGGACAACTTTGTTTCCAACACGCAGAACCTGGATATATCCGGTATAACGGCAACGGGATCGGGCGCCTATAGTGTGGTAGCCATTCGACCCGGTGAAACCCCCTGCGATACCAGCGCTGCTGCGAGCATTACCGTCACGGTTACCCCGCAAAGCCCTGCGCCGGAACTGAGCATTGCCGCAGATAATGATGAAATATGTGCAGGAACGGCAGTAACCTTCACCGCCACACCAACCAATGGCGGCAGCAGCCCCACATATCAATGGAAAAAGAACGGCACGAATGTAGGCAGCAACAGCGCTACATACAGCAGCAGCACCTTAGCGGATGATGATGTGATTACCTGTGTGTTGACGAGCAATGCCACATGTGTTTCCCCGGCAAGTGTAACTTCTTCCGGCATCACCATGACGGTAAATCCCGTAGTAACGCCGGCTATCAGCATAGCTGCCAACAATACGGAAATCTGCGCAGGCACAAGCGTAACCTTCACCGCCACACCAACCAATGGCGGCAGCGCTCCCGCTTATCAATGGAAAAAGAACGGCACGAATGTAGGTACCAACAGCGCTACATACAGTAGCAGCACCTTAGCCGACGGCGATGTGATCACCTGCGTGCTCACGAGCAATGCCGCCTGCGCCAGCCCGGTAACCGTAACATCATCCGGCATCACCATGACGGTGAACCCGACTGTAACACCAGCAATTAGCATTACTGCGGATAATACGGAAATATGTGCAGGAACGGATGTAAGTTTTACCGCCACGGCAATGAACGGAGGCAGTAATCCGGCGTATCAATGGAAGAAAAACGGCGCAAATGTCGGTACTAACAGCGCCACATTTACCTCATCTTCTTTGGCTGATGGCGATATGATCACCTGTATGCTTACCAGCAATGCCGCCTGTGCAGGCACGGCAACCGTAACATCATCCGGTATCACGGTGACGGTGAACCCGACTGTAACCCCAGCGATCAGCATTACTGCAGATAATGCCACAATATGTGCAGGAACGAATGTAAACTTTGCCGCCACGGCAACGAACGGCGGAAGCAATCCTGCTTACCAGTGGAAAAAGAACGGCACGAATATAGGCAGCAACAGCGCCACCTACAGCTCCTCAGCTTTGGCTAACGGTGATGTGATTACCTGTACACTGACCAGCAATGCCGTTTGTGCATCGCCAACATCAGCAACCGGCAACGGCATCACGATGACGGTGAACCCCGTAGTAACACCCACGGTGAGCATTACCGCTGACAATACCGAAATATGTGCAGGCTCCGAAGTAAGCTTCACCGCCACGTCAACCAACGGCGGCAACAATCCGGCGTATCAATGGAAGAAAGACGGTGCAAATGTCGGTACGAACAGCCCTACATTTGTCACTTCGTCCTTAGCCAATGGCGATGTGATCACCTGCACGCTTACCAGCAATGCCGCCTGCGCAGGCACGGCAACCGTAATATCTTCCGGCATTACGGTGACGGTGAACCCGACTGTAACCCCAACAATTAGTATTGTCGCAGACAATACCGAAATATGTGCGGGGACAGAAATAAACTTCACCGCCACTATCACTGAAGGGGGTAGCAGTCCCGCTTATCAATGGAAAAATAATAGTGCTAATGTGGGCACCAACAGCGCGACATTTACCACATCAACCCTGGCTGACGGTGATGTGATTACCTGTACACTGACCAGCAATACCGTTTGCGCCGATCCGGAAAGTAGTATTTCTTCTGAAATCCTCATAACGGTAAATCCCGTTGTGACGCCAACGATCAGCATTGATGCCGATCCGGGGACCGGTGTAGATGAAGGAACGATGGTAACCTTTACGGCCGGTGTTTCTAATGAAGGCGACAATCCCCAGTATGCATGGCGGAAGAACGGAACCGATATACCCGGAGCTGATGCCGTTACTTATACCGCAGAAGCCGGTACGGACTTTATAAGCGGAGATACTATTTCCGCCCGTTTGGTTTCGGATGCGCTGTGTGCAGAGCCGGATATAGCTTTAAGCAATGCGCTGGAAATGGAAGTAAACCCGGTAGGTATTGATGACCTTAACGGAAATGCTTCTGCCCCCTTCTCCCTCTATCCCAATCCCAACAAAGGAAAATTTGTGTTGGAAGGCGAAGCTCCCGGCAGAGGAAGCTATTCCGTGGTTATTACCAATGTGCTGGGTCAGCAGGTATTTGCGCAAGATACAAAAGTAACCGGCGGGAAGCTGAGGATTGAAATAACAGCAGATGGCTTAGCGCCGGGAACCTATTCCTTAGCTTTATTGAAAGACGGGGAAAGGATCGCTGTGAAGAAATTCATGGTGAGGCGATAAGCAGAGCATAAAGAGGATATTTGGAATGATAAGGGGGTGTCATGCTGTAAGCATCTATACACGTTCTTTCGATTCCTACGGAATGACGACTGATTTTGGAGTGAGGGAGAAAGCCCCCGTGCATAACGGCAGAAGTGTGCAGCAAGAGCAAACAGACAGCGTCATTGCAGCGCATTGAAGCAATCTTAAACAGCGGTAATTGTCGGAAACCCGGAATGATAAATAAGAAGCTGAGCGAATGACACAGAAAACATAATTTGCGTTTTTCGAAGCATATCGAACAGGGCAACCAGTATATCATTTAACAAACGTATTTTTTGTTACTTATTTATAATAACCATTTAAAAACAGCATGGCAATGAAAAAAATACTACTCCTCACCGCCTTTGCTATCGTAGCGGGCATGGCCGCCGCAAACGCACAAAATGTAAACATTCCCGACCCCGCGTTTAAAAATTACCTGCTCAACAATCCTGCTATAAATACCAATGGCGATAACGAGATACAGGAAAGCGAGGCGGCGGCATTTACCGGCACGATTTATTATAACGGCCAAGGGTCGTCCCCAATCAGCGATCTTACAGGCATAGCCGCCTTTACAGCTTTAACCCGCCTGGAAGTGCCGTATAACAGCCTTGATACTTTGTATCTGAGCGCCAATACGGCGCTGACTTATCTGGATTGCTCCTATAATATATTAAGCGCATTAGATGTGAACGCTAATAGCGCATTGACGTATCTGAACTGTAGTCATAATACCGGAAGCTCTACAGCAATGGGCGAGAACGACAACGGCAATTCCGGTATATATACTTATACCGGCCTGTATTCTTTAAGTGTCGGCGGCTGTACGGCGCTGACTTATCTGGATTGCTCCTATAATAGTTTAACTACATTGGATTTAAACGGCAATAGTGTCCTGACTTATCTGAACTGTGCTTATAATGTCCACAGTTTTATAGCATACCTTGGTTATATTGAAGATGAGGATAATTTTGATTTAGGGATGAATGCTTTATCAATTAGCAACTGTACCGCCCTTGATACATTAATATGCCGGGGAAACGGGTTAGACACTTTAAATGTAAGTACCAATACGGCTTTGACTTATCTGGATTGCAGCCATAATGGCACGTTTGAGACTTCATCTTATAGTGGCGATTTTTTAGGATATCAGGCTTCTGAAAGTTACACTCCAACTCTCGTCTCTTTAGAAATAGGCGGAGCAACGGCTTTGACCTATTTAAACTGCTCGGGGAATCATCTGTATTCCTTGGATATCAGCGCTAATGCCGCTTTGGTTTATTTAGATTGTTCCGAAAATGGCGGATATTCTTATAGCAATTATGGCGGAGGCTCTTTTGGTGGGGATGGCTCCTCATCTAATTATACAGGCTTTTTAAACTCCCTTAACACAACCGGGGCAATGGCTCTGGCACACTTAGACTGTTCCGGCAATGCTTTAAGCGCATTAGATGTCAGCTCTAATACAGCTTTGACTTATTTGAACTGCTCCGATAACAGGGGGCATCATATTGATACTTATTATGGTTATTGGGATAATTACAACGATGTGTATAATGAATATTACACCCCTCATTTATTATCGCTGAATATGAAGAACGGAAACAATGCTTTATTGGAAGGGCAAAACTTTAACGCCACCTCTAATTCTTATCTGGGCTGCATTAAGGTGGATGATATGGCCTATGCCCAGAGTAACTGGTCGGGCAGTGTGGATGCTACTGCCAGCTTTTCAGAGGAGGAATGCCCCGCTAATGACGAAATTGCCGTTACAGTAGCTACGGAAAACAATGTGCCGGCGGAGATTACCACAGATATGGGCACCTTGCAGATGACGGCAATAGTAACACCGGGGGTATTTACCCAGCAGGTAAGCTGGAGCATAGTTCCTGTTTCCGGATATGCCTCTGTATCTGAAGGTGGGCTGGTGACCGCTTTGGAAAACGGCACAGTGTATGCAAAAGCCGTATCCGTGATTAACCCGGATAAAAGCGATTCTATGCTGATCACCATTTCCAGTCAGATATCCGTTTCCATAGCCACGGCAAACAATGCGCCGGCAGCAATTACAGAGGATCTCGGCACCTTGCAAATGACGGCAATAGTATTACCTGCTGATACTAACCAGCAGGTAACCTGGAGCGTTGTGCCTGACTACGATGATATTATCCCTGGTAATGCCGCCGTATCCGAAAACGGGCTGATAACGGCTTTGGGAAACGGTTCGGTTGTTGTAAAAGCCCAATCCATACTCAATCCGAACAGAAGCGATTCGATGCTGATCTACATAGAAGGCCAGATACCCGATGGCATTAACGGCCCGGAGCCGTCCGCAAACAACCATTTCTCACTCTACCCCAACCCCAACAAAGGCAACTTTGTGTTGGAAAGCGAAGCTTCCGGCACGGGCAGCTATACGGTCATGATCACCAATGTATTGGGTCAGGAAGTGTATGCGCAAATGGCAAAAGCAAGCGGTGATAAGCTGCGCATCGAGATAACCGCCGGCGATCTAGCGCCGGGAACTTATTCTCTGGCTTTATCGAAAGACGGGGAAAGGATCGCTGTGAAGAAATTCATGGTGATGCGATAAGCAGAGCATAAAGAGGATATTTGGAATGATAAGGGGGTGTCATGCTGTAAGCATCTATACACGTTCTTTCGATTCCTACGGAATGACGACACATTTACCCGTATTGCCTTTGGGTTTTGGAACATTCGCATTATAAAGCCCGGATGTGAAGAGGTTGGAATATAAGAGGTGGGTGTTGTTCTGTTGTAATATTTGGTTTAATTACGAATTTTCAATTGCGAATTACGGATTCGGTTGTCATGCTGTTCGTGTTTAGACTACCTGCGCTGAGCGATTTCC
The DNA here is from genome assembly GCA_964622775.1 of uncultured Taibaiella sp. Lineage (GTDB taxonomy): Bacteria > Bacteroidota > Bacteroidia > Chitinophagales > Chitinophagaceae > CAZUSO01. The sequence continues at coordinate 13,851 of CAZUSO010000013.1, forward strand.
AGTGGAATGACGGCTGATTTTGGAGTACATAACGGCAAAAGTATGCAGCAAAAGCAATCTCAAAAAGCGGTAATTGTCATGAGATGCTTTCACGATGTTTGAGTGATAAGGAGATTGCTTCTCCCTGTCGCATTTTACGCAGTAAACTTATGACCCATTCCCGGAAGTTTGGTAATGTGGTCATCAACAGTATGCTTCGCAGGAATGCGATAGCGGGGAATCGTCGGAGCATCCTGTAACCACGGTTTCTTCTGCTGGGAAGGTGTAGCAAATCCTGGGGAAAGGTTGATAGAATAACACTTTTTGAAAGAATTAAATACTGTATATACAATTATGATAAATTACTAACGAAGCAATTTACTAATGTATTTTGGGGTTCTCTCATCTCTTATCCTTCAAATCCGAAGCAACGCCAGCCCTATTTATCAATAACTCTTCGGCAAACCCTCCGGAACTGGATAAGCAATGAAAAAAGCACCCGGCAAAAAAGGTGTTTTTACCCTTGACAAGGGCAGTGTGGCAGATTACTTTTGTATCGAAAATTTCGGCTTAATGGACAAAAATGATGCTCAAATTGGCTAAAACAATTGCTGGTATTAGCTTTGATGTCAATCAAAGGTTATGAATAAAAAAAGTGCTTTTACTGTGAGTGCCCAATTACAAAAAAGAACGGGGTTATTAATGGCAAACAACGATACAAATGCGCCTCTTGCGGAAGGCAATTTTTAGGGGGAATTAGGATAGATAATTCCATTTTGTGGGATGAATATGCTTCAGGGAAGCAAACTTATGCCCAACTTGCAGAACGCTATAATTGCCCAGTAAAAACGATTCAAAGGAGGCTGGATCAGGTAGAGGTAAGGGCTGCCGGAAAAGAAGCTAAAAAAGTTATCATTTTAATGGATACAACTTATTGGGGGCGAGGTTTTGGCGTGATGCTGTTTAAAGATAGCCTGACCAAAGAGAATCTGTTGAAATACTATGTCAAAACCGAAACCAATGCAAAATATATCGAAGGCGTTGAAACCCTTAAATCGAGAGGCTATATTATTGAAGGTATTGTATGCGATGGCAGAAAAGGGTTGTTACAATCTTTCAGCCCTATTCCTGTTCAAATGTGCCGGTTTCATCAGGCTGCAATCATCAGACGTTACCTGACCAGGAAACCTAAGCTGGAAGCCGCACAGGAACTGATGCGTATCGTTGATTTAATGAAGCAGACAGACAAAGAATCATTTGTAGGAGCATTGCAGTTATGGTTTGACAAATGGGAGGATTTCCTCAATGAACGGACGATAAATCCAGTTACTCAAAAATCATTCTATACGCACAAAAGGTTAAGAAGTGCATACAGAAGCCTCAATAACAACAAGAAATGGTTATTTGCCTGGTATGATTATATTGACCGCAACATCCCAAATACCACCAATGCTATCGATGGACATTTTGCCGATTTAAAGAACAAATTAAGAAACCACAACGGATTATCAAAGAAGCGTAAAATGAAATTTATTGATGGGTTTTTAAAGGCATAATGACCTCTAAAAATATCAAAGGAATAGCATGAGCAGCTCCCTTGAATTGACATTTTTGTCGGTCATCTGCATTATCCCTGACAAGTTGCTCCCCGGCAGAGCCTGCTTCCGTTTATACAGACAGCACGAAGAAAAAAACTTATTAGATATTGGCAAAATCTCCATCAAAAAAACAGCATCAAAAATGTCCACTTGGAAGGATCGTCTAAAAAATAGCATCAAAAATGTCCATTACTCCAAAATTTCAATACTCTCTGATGATAAAAACCGGGAATCGGGACAAACAGATAAAGAATTTTTTTTCATAAGCCACCTGTAAGCCCTTTCTATTCATGTCCAAACAAAAAGATTTACCGACACAACGCACAATAACGGCCAGTTAGCTAAAAAAATATTATGCATATATTTTTATATAATAGTAATTTATACTTTTGGTATTGTTGGTTGAGTATATCTTTTAGAAAATTTGACAAATCTTCAAAAATTGTCAAATTTATGAATCAGTGTAAGATATGTTTTCTATATTTTAATGATAATGTAAATCTATCTTAGTCTGACAATACCATCCATTTATATACCGTGCCATAGCTAATTCGCAAAACCCGGCCAATTGATCTAAAACCAAGGCCTTCATGATACATTTCCAAAGCCGGACGCTTAGTCCCCGCTGATTTCCCATCCGACTTTCTCTCAACCGTGTATCTGTATTTACATTGTTTACACAAATAGCGTTGCCGCCCTTTTACAATCCCATCTTTACAATAATTTGAAGCCCTGACATTTTGGGCAATTCATATTTTTCAGAGTAAAAATTAAAGTATCTATATGAGATTATCAATCCTATTTTAAAAATTGAAAACCAGAAAATCAAGTGTGGTAAAGAACACTTCAACGAATTTTCAGAAGTGGTTTATAAACAGGTGTCATCGGTGAAAGACTTAATAGTAGAACAACTTAAACACACAAAACTAACCAGACAACAACGGCGGAACATAAATTCCGGTATCGCTACAACTATTGTCTAACAAAAAACCGTTCCAAAACTGGAACGGTTTAGTTAAGCCATCATAGTCATCATAATAACTTATTGCTGAGCCGATGTAGCCTTAGCAGCTTTTTTGGCTTTCGCAGCATGATGCTTTTGCGCTTTTTTTGCTTTCGCGGACTTTTCTGCTTTCGCAGCTTTCTCTGTTTTTACGGTTTTTTTAGCAGTAGTTGTGTTTTGGGCAAATGCTGCTCCTGATGCCATAAAGGCCAATGCTAAAAGCATTGTGGCAATTTTTTTCATTGTCTTTAAAAATTTATTGTTTTAAATGAAATATAAAGTTACATGCCACAAATACCCTTCTCCAAATTTGTATCGTTAAGTGTTCGCAATTTTAAGATCTCTTGGCTTCGGGTTAAAGGTCAGTGAATGGAAACTTTCAAAATGTGCTTACTGATAGCAATTGCGTGCGTGTGGAAAGCAGTAAATCACGTATAGTGTTTTTTTGTAGCTTTGCCACTTGAATTTTAAAGCAGAACAATGCAGATTGAAGTATTGAAGTCGAAACTGCACCGGGTAACCATTACGCAGGCTGATCTGAATTATATCGGCAGTGTTACGATTGACGAGGATTTGATGGACGCAGCCAATTTTATCGAGCACGAAAAAGTGCAGATCGTTAACGTAAATAACGGAGAACGCATTGAAACCTATATCATCAAAGGGCCGCGGGGAACCGGAACTATTTGCCTGAACGGCCCGGCCGCAAGAAGAGCGCAGGTGGGTGATGTGGTCATTATCATATCGTACGCCCGCATGGATTTTGAAGCGGCAAAAATATATCAACCGGTCGTTATCTTTCCAAAAGAGAACAACAGGCTGTAATTCATTTCACACCTTTAAATAATTGCCTGTCGGCGTTGTTGCTTCCATGAACAAAGTCCGGAGTTCCACCATTATTCAAGTTGTAATCTTCCTCGGGATTGGTGTCGGGCTGATTATCTGGCAATATCGCGCTATGGATCCGGAGCAGCGTGCCGCCATGATTGCCGCTATTCAACATATCCGGATCATCTATTTTCTTCCTGCACTACTGGTGGGTTTTTTGTCGCATTACTTCCGCGCACTTCGCTGGAAGCTGCTCCTGCAACCGCTTCACATTTACCCGACCACTACGAACAGCCTGTTTGCCGTTTTGATCGGTTATCTGGTGAATACCCTGATTCCGCGAATGGGCGAAGTGGCAAAATGCACAGTTCTGGCAAAATATGAAAAGGTTCCTGCGGATAAGATGGTGGGCACTATCCTTGCCGAACGCGCTTTTGATATGGTTTGCCTGATGATCATCTTTGTAATTGCGCTGAGTGCTCAACATACAATCATCAGCCCTTTTGCCCGGGCATTGTACCATAATACTTTTTTTGACGCTTCCGGAAACTTTATCTGGATGCGGATTATTGGGGTGCTGCTTGTTTGTGCAGCAGGACTGGCAGCGTTTATTTTTATTTATAAAAAAATAAAAAACACCCGGGCCGGAAATATAATCAGCCGCATTGGGGCAGGGCTGAAGGCCATATTGCAGGTACGGCAAAAAGTGCTCTTCTTAGTCTATACCCTGCTCATTTGGAGCATGTACACCATAATGGCTATTCTGGGATTTTATATGCTGCCGGATATGACTCAGCTTCCCTGGCTGGCGGGCTTATCCATCATTGCTTTCGGGAGCATCGCCATGATTATCACGCCGGGCGGACTGGGCGCTTATCCGCCGGTGGTAGCATCCATCCTGCTGCTGTATGGCATCGCTCATCCTTTAGGTATTGCATACGGCTGGGTGAACTGGAGCGTTCAAACGCTGGTCGTTTTATTGTTAGGCATAATTTCTTTAGTATTTTTACCTGTTTATAACCGGAAACGTCATGTATCATAAAAGAGCATCCATACTGCAAAAAATAACCACAGAAACGGAACTGAAGCATCTGGCAGCAGGATGGCGCGTAAAAGGCACAACAATAGTGTTTACCAATGGTTGCTTTGACCTGCTGCACCGCGGCCATATTTCCCTCCTCCTGCAAGCCGCGGAACTGGGAAACAAATTAGTGGTTGCTATTAATACCGATGCGTCCGTAAAAAAACTGAAAGGGCCCAATCGCCCGGTCAATAATGAAATGGACCGGGCCTTTGCACTGGCTGCTATGGCTTATGTAGATGCGGTCATTCTTTTTGACCAGGATACGCCACTCGACCTCATAAAAATGTTAGCGCCGGATATATTGGTTAAAGGTGGCGACTACAATATATCTTCCATTGTTGGCGCCCCCGAAGTGCAGGCGTACGGAGGAAAAGTAGCCATTATTCCCCTGGAAGAAGGTTATTCTACCACCCGGATTTTATCGGGACTTTCCTGAAAGTTTTTACTGAGGAATGATCAGGGTGTCATAGGTAACGGCATAAGCCTGCCAGACACCTAAAGCACCGTTGCTGATATTGCTGCTTACTTCTACCGGTGATGCAAAAGGATTACCTGTAGAGCCATAAGAAAACTCCAGGGTGCGCCAGAAATCATAAACCTGATCATCTATTGCGCACCATTTTACCACAACCGTATCGCCTTTATAAAAATACCCGTAGGTCTTCCGGTCTAAGGAATCCATCTTATTGAAACCGGCGGATAACTGTATCTGAACGGATGTGCCGTTCACGATTTCATCATCATAAACAGAATAAACGGGCGGAAGAAAGGCGGCTCCGTTGGTGCTCGTAAAATACCGGGCCTTATTTCCCGGTTCAGGTGGATCGGTATATTGTGCATAAAGCAACATAGAATTGGGGTAATCTTCCGGTATTTCTTCCGGCGGCGGCGGCATCGCCCATATTGAATCTAAAGGAAGATACGGGGGAAGATAGGTAGATGATTCATACGTTTTGCCGTCATAAACTATCTTTAAAGCATAGGTCTTACCGGGTTCACCGCGAAAATTAAATGCGGAAGGATTGGCGGTATCCACGGAATAAACATAAAAGGTAACACTGTCGAACATCACGGGATATTCCTTTAGCGTAACCGTTCGGGTTCCATCCGAAACGGTTATAACCGCCTCATGCAGGAAGGTGCCGGACAGGGTTTGCAAATCAATATTGGAGAAAAAGCCAATGCTTTTCGAGAACCGTATTACCGGCGGCAAGCCGGATTCAATGGTACCTTCCACCACTACTTTTTCCGCGCCGTCTCCTAAATTAAAATCGACGTTTTTCTCGCAGGAAATCAGGCAGGCGCCGGTAGTTATTAACGCGGCTAATGCCCATAGCTTTCCGGTAATTTTCCTGGCCGGACGGCCGGTTATTTTTTCAGTTGAACGCTTCATTATTTTGAATTATTATTTCGTTGCCGGTTAACTTCATACAAGACGATGCCAGCCGCTACGGCCACATTCAGGGAGTCAAAATTACCGGCCATCGGGATGCGCGCCAAATGATCCGCATGCTTTAGCACAAAATTACTTACCCCTTTATCCTCCGCACCCAAAATGATGGCTGAAGGGAGCGTCAGATCGGCATCATGAATCATCGTTTCCGTTTGCAGCGCGGTTGCCACGGTAGTAATTCCGTTGAGTTTTAAGATATCCACGGCCTGCTCCACCGAAGCTACACGGCAAACCGGAAGGGTTTCCAGCGCTCCGGCTGACGTCTTTACCGCTTCTTCGGTAATGGCCGCACTATTGGATACCGGCGTTACTAATGCATGTGCGCCATAGCAGTGGGCGGACCGGGCAATAGCGCCCATATTCCGGGTGTCGGTAATGCCGTCCAGCACAATAATCAGGGGAGTTGCTCCACTTTCAACCACCAGACTGATCACATCCTGCAAAGACTGGTAAGCAATCAGGCCGGCAATGGCCACCACACCCTGGTGGTTGGATTGCGTAAAGCGATCCAGCTTTTCAGCAGGCACTAAGCTCAGTGCGATATTCAGCTCTTTAGCTTTTAGCTTAATGCTATTGATTTCCTCGCCGCCGGCAGATTGCAAAATGAATATTTTCTCAATAGCCCGTCCTCCGTCCAAAGCTTCTACCATCGGCTTTCGGCCAATGATCAGGCGGCTTCTGGGTATTGCGGGACGACTGTGCTTGTATGTATTTTGTCTCAAAGATTCCGGTTAAAATGGTTGATATTTTATAATGTTTTCCCCTGAATGGCCGCCGGGGACCATTGCTTCAAAAATTCCGCCACCTTCTCCACACTGTGCCCGTCGGCATCTTCTAAGTAAGCAGAGTTTTGAATATGAATACGATTACCCTGCTCATCCAAAATGACGAAGACCGGGAATCCGAAACGCTGCGGATAGCCCAGCTCTTTCCATATTGCATCCCCGCTGTTTTTCTTTTCATAATTCACCAAAACAGGGATATAATTCGCCTGCATCAATTGGCGCAATGTGTCGTTTTTCTCTACAAGATGATGAAACCGGATGCACCAGATGCACCAGTTTCCGCCAATCTGCAGCAGCACATTTTTATGTTCCGACCCTGCCTGCCGAACTGCCTCTTGAATATCGGCGCGTGCATCGGCAGCAGTATCGTATATATGGCCATATTCCTTTCTTTCCTGGGCAAAGGAAAGAAGACTTCCGGCCAATAGCGCCAGGGTTAGCAATATGCTTTTCACTTCTTATATTTAAGTTTTTCCGCCGGATGCCCGGACAATCCCGGCGCAGCGGCTTATTCTGAATATTAAAATTGCATACAAAGCTATGATTAAATCATCTAAACACATATACTGCGATGCAAAAGCTATTCTAAAAGGGGTACATTCCAAATTGTCGCAGCCATAGCTGAATTCAAAATGGAAAATTGTTTTGCTTATAGCATGACAGGAGAATGGAGAATGGAGCGTGGAGAATCCAAAATCCAAAATCTAAAATTTTTCACCGTCCCGCCGTTCATGTTTAGATGCTTACAGCATGACAATGGAGCGTGGAGAATGGACAATTCAAAATCCAAAATTCAAAATTCTCTTGCTGTTCGTTCAGGATCGTTTTTGTCATTTACCAAATGCAACAATAAATTAGATCGCCCGGATAACGCGGCATTTTATTTTTGTTGTACTTTTATTCTTTCCCTGATAATTATTATGTCATCGTTCAATCAAAGTCCGCGTACCTGGATAATCCGCATACTGTTTATTGCCTTAGGCTGCATCATTGTGACGCAGCTGTTCTCGCTACAGGTCATGGATGATAAATACAAGATTATGGCAAACGATCAGGCTATTTACCGCAAGGTAATTTATCCTGCACGGGGTGTTATTGTAGATCGAAACGGCAAAACGCTGATGTATAATAATATTACCTATGATTTGGCTGTGGTTCCCAACAAGATTACAGACGAGATGGACACCGCCTTATTTTGTTCCATAATGGATATTACGTCACAGGGCTTTGAAAAGACCATTACGCGGGTCATACAGAGAAACGGGCGACAGAAATCAGGGATTTTCCAATCGCAATTAACCCGGGAACAAAATGCAAGGATGCAGGAAAATCTATACCTTTTTCCAGGCTTTGAAATGGTGGAGCGGACAACGCGGAGTTACCCGCAACCCATTGGCGCGATGGTCTTCGGCTATATCTCGGAGATCAGCTCCGGGATGCTCGAAAAAGAAAAGTATGCATCCTATCGTCAGGGCGACTATATAGGCATGACAGGCCTGGAAAATATTTATGAAGATGCCCTGAGGGGACAACGGGGTGTGCAGTATTTAGTGCGGGATGTGCTCAACCGTCCGCGGGATGCATACAAAGACGGAGCTTTGGACACGCCCGCTGTTGGAGGTAAAACACTGGAACTTTATTTAGATGCGGACCTGCAGGCCTACGCGGAAGAATTGATGAAAGGAAAAATCGGAAGCGCGGTAGCTATCGATCCTCAGACTGGAGGAATTCTGGCTATGGTATCTGCCCCCTCGTACGATCCGAACCTGCTGACCGGTGCTGACCGCAGTAAAAATATCGGTGCGCTTTTTGCCGATCATACTACGCCGATGGTGAACCGGGCCATCCAGGCAGAATACCCTCCAGGCTCAACGTTCAAACCCATGACCGCCTTAATTGGCCTGGATGTGGGTGCCATAACGCCGGCATTCGGCTATCCCTGCGGAGGAGGTTATTATGCCTGCGGCCGCCGTATAGGCTGCACCCATACCGGCGGAGGCCATGCCGCCAATCTGCGTGTAGCACTCGCCAACTCCTGCAACTCCTATTTTTGCCATGTATTCCGGCTCACTGTGGACGACAAGAAAAAGTATAAAAATGTAAAAGCAGGCATACAGGGCTGGCACGATTACCTGTCCAACTTTGGCCTGGGACATCCTCTGGGCATTGATATCACCGGCGAAAAATCCGGCTTTGTGCCGGACTCCGCTTATTTTAACAAGCAATATTTCGGACAATGGAATTCCTGCACTATGGTATTCGTAGGCATGGGACAGGGAGAATTGCTGATGACTCCCATGCAAATGGCCAATGTAATGTGCATTATTGCTAACCGGGGTTATTATTACACTCCGCATTTTGTAAAATCCATTGCTAACAATCATAATGATACCCTGCTGGCAAAATATCATGAGAAGCACGAAGTGACGCATATCCCGCCCGATTATTATCAGGCGGTGATTGACGGTATGGAAGATGTGGTCGTTCGCGGCACCGGCCGTGTGGCTCAACTACCCGATGTAGCGGTATGCGGCAAAACCGGCACCGTGGAGAACTACGCCATTCTTCACGGGAAAAAGGAAAAGTTAGACAACCACTCTGTGTTTGTCTGCTTTGCCCCGAAAAACAACCCCAAAATAGCCATAGCTGTGGTAGTTCAAAATTCCGGCTACGGCGCTACCTGGGCCGGGCCTGTGGCCAGCCTGATGATGGAAAAATACCTGACCGACTCGGTAAAGCGTAAGCCATTGGAGGAAAAAATGGAAAACGCCTATCTCATCAAACCGTATATCCGCGTACTGGATTCGGTGCAACGCGCCAAAGACCGCTACCGCAATATGTTGCGCTATGCGGACAAAAGAATGCAAGACAGTGTAAAACGTTACCGCGATACGGCTTTAGTCCTTGACATCCTGAAAACTTACTATGATGTAAAAATGCCGCCTGCAGCCCACAAACCCGAAGCCATTGAGCTATCTGACGAACAATAAATAAATGCGGCCTTTCCCCGGAATGATGATATCATTAATTATTTAAAATCCTTTTTGCTTTAATAAAAACATGTACACCACAACAGCGATTCCCCGGAAATCACTAACATCGCGCATTGACTGGCTCACCTTTTTGCTTTACCTGATCCTGGTAGCAATCGGGCTGCTGGCGGTGTACTCCTCCGAATACACGAGTATATACGATCCGTTTTTCGACATGAGCAAGAGCCACATGAAACAAATGATGTGGCTTGGGGTATCATTATTTATCGGGCTGATTATCATCTTCACGGACAGCAAATTTTTCTTTTCCATTGCATACCTGTCTTATGTAATCGGTATTTTTTTACTGCTGATCACCTTTATAGTAGGGTCTGACGTAAAAGGATCGCATAGCTTTATCAAATTCGGTTCGTTCAGTTTTCAGCCGGGTGAGCTTTGCAAGATATTTACCGCACTGGCTCTGGCACGCTTTTTATCTTCTTCCGAAACCAATTTTACCACCCTGAAAGACCGCCTTATTGCTTCCATTATTGTGATGGTTCCCTGTGTTGTCATTATCCTCCAAAGCGAAACGGGACTGGCATTAGTTTATTTTTCTTTTTTCCTTGCCATGTACCGGGAAGGTTTACCGAATTTCATTTTAATCCTCGCTATTTCGATCATTGGGCTGGTGCTGGCTACTTTATTGATTGAGCGCATCCCGCTTTTTATCCTGATCACGGCCATTGCTCTCCTGATATTGTGGATCGCCCGGAGGCATATTCGCCGCAATAAGATTCTGGTAGTGGTGATTGCCGGCGCCTGGCTGATCTCCGTTTTATTTTCACAGGTGATAGTGCCTAAGGTATTCACCAAAGTGCTGAAATCCTACCAGGTGGAACGTATCTATTCCATGTTAGGACAGGATGTACCGATTGAATACCGGAGAGACGGCGAGCTTCCCAAACAGGATGCCGACTATAATGTGCGCCAGTCGAAGATCGCCATAGGATCGGGCGGGCTACTCGGCAAGGGTTTTATGAACGGCACGCAAACCAAGTATTCCTTTGTTCCCGAGCAGCATACGGACTTTGTGTTTTGCGGTATCGGCGAACAGTTCGGTTTTGCCGGGAGCGCGGCGCTGGTACTGCTCTATACGCTTTTGCTGCTGCGCATTGTTTATCTTGCAGAACGGCAACGTTCCGTATTCAGCCGGGTGTATGCCTATTGTGTCGGATCCGTATTGTTTTTTCACTTTGCCGTCAACCTGTGCATGACTATGGGGCTGGCCCCCGTAATCGGCATTACGTTGCCCTTATTGAGCTATGGCGGCACTTCGCTGGTATCGTTCAGCATCTTAATCTTCATCTTGCTGCGCCTTGATGCCGACCGGCAGGTGATGATACGATAAACAACTGCTGGTAATTACGTTCGGGATAGAAAACAGCATCGCCCACAAAGAAATGAGCACAATTACTGTTGGGCAGCCTGCAATGCGAAATAATCGTAATGCCTGTAGAATCTATCCGGGATACCCCGTCTGTTCCTAATAAGCGGGAATGATACCGGTTTATTTTTTCTGCATATCTTCCTTCACCTCTTTGGCAGCATGTTCCACGCCTTCGGCAGCTTTTCCAACGCCCTCCTTCACCTTCTCTTTGGCATCGCCAACGGCGTCTTTTGCTTCAATCGTAGCTTTTTGCAGGCCCGCCTTTGCGTTTTGCATGGCCTGATCCGCTGCCTGCCGGGTGTCTTCCTTCGCCTCGGTGACGGCAGCTTCCGAATGTTCAATTGCGGTATCTAATTGCTGACCGGGGGTCATTTCTTCCGTGGATAGGACAGTGTCCGAATCATCTGACCCGGTGGAGGTATTGTTACCGCAGGATACGGCCAGCATCAGGCTGAAAGCCGTTAGGGGAAGCATTATCTTTTTCATCATTATACTATTTTAAAAGGTATATAAATTTACATGTTCAAACGGGCGGGCTGTGCAATAAATTCATCAATAAGCTCCATGATTTCAGCAATAGCCGTTTCCAGATTATCATTGACTACAATCTTATCAAACAAGGAGGCATAAGTCAATTCACCTTTTGCTTTAGCGAGACGTTCCTTCAGGGTTTCCTCGGTTTCAGTGCCCCGGTTTTGCAGCCTGGATTTCAATATTTCCAAAGAGGGTGCCTGGATAAATATAGACAGTGCATTTTCATGATCTTTATTCTCAATATTGAGCGCGCCCTGCACGTCAATGTCCACTAATGGCACCCTACCTTCATCCCAGATTCGTTGCAATTCCGATTTCAGCGTACCGTAGTATTTTCCGGTATAGACCATTTCCCATTCGAGAAACTCCTGCTTTTTGATTTTTTCCAGAAAATCTTCTTCCGATAAAAAATAATAATCTTTTCCATCCCTTTCGCCCGGCCGGGGCTTACGGGTGCAGGCCGAAACGGAAAAGGCGATTTCAAGCCGGTTTTGCAGCAGGTGTTTTACAATCGTGGTTTTCCCCGATCCCGACGGTGCTGTGATGATGATGATTTTTTGACTCAAAATCAATTACTTTTTAGCGGATAACATACTTTTCAATATCCTGTACGGCTTCTTCCGCAGTCATATATTTTCCGATAATTTTCCCATCAGGCCCAATCAGGAAGGCTTGCGGGATAAAAGCAACGCCATATATATCCGCTGCTTCGGATTTCCAGGCTTTCAGATCGCTCACATGATAAGGCCATGCGAGCTTATCGCTTTTAATCGCATTCATCCAGGCATCTTTAGTCCGGTCTAAGGACACGCTGAATACAGTAAAGCCCTTAGGTGCATCCTTGAATTTTTTGGATTTATACTTTTCATAAAATGCCACTAAGGAAGGATTTGCACGACGGCAGGGGCCGCACCAGCTTGCCCAGAAGTCAAGCAATACATATTTACCCTTAGCTATCTGCTGTAGCGAAATCATTTTATCCTGCGGGTCGGGAAAGGAAAGTTCCGGCGCCTGCTGACCGATCTCGATCTTGGTATTTTTGTATTGAGCCTGGGCAGTAATACCCATAGAGCAGACGACAATTGTCGCAACAATTATTTTTTTGAACATAGATTTAAGATTAAAAAATTTTAACCATAAGCAGCTTTCGGTCAATAGCAGCTATTGGCATTATAAGGGCTACAAATTTAATAGAAAAACAAATTGCAAATCGTGTTAAATGTAAAGATTAAGGTAAATATTGATAACAGCCTATATCCGGGGGATTGCTTCGCGGCACGCCATCCAAATCGGTGGAAAACGACCCGGCGGAAATGCCGTTGTTAATGGCCGGCGATCCGGCGCTTAAATGATAGTCGGAAGAATCCACTCCGCGGAAATCAGGATCCTGATTGAAAATGCAGTTGTTGATATTCACAAATGCGGCCTGGGTAGCAGCAGCTTTCAACAGCGAATGATTCAGGGAAACAGTTGCCGGATAATCTTCCTTACGATCCGTATAAAATTCATCTTCACCCGAAGGCCCGTAAATAATAGAATTGGTTAAGGTAAATTGAAGCGGGCTGCTGTAATACTGATCCTGGCTGATGTAAAAGTAATTCTGCACTACCGCTGTAATATGACCGCTGACCCTGGAAAAATACGGAATCGCTCCGTAGGTTGCAATCGTGCTGTTGTTAAATGTATAGTCGCCGCCCTGCACCAGCGCCAGGTTCTCAAACTGGCAATCAACAACCAGGCAATTGTCGGCGTACAGGCTGGAGTTGAATGCAATGATGCCGTATTGAACCGAGTTTTTGATCACGGTGTTCGTCAGTTTTAACTTGGGAATGCCGTTTTGAATCGTATCGGGATCAAGCTGAATCATAGCGCCCAAAGTTTGCTGGCCGCTGATTATCGTGGGTAGTCCGCCATTTTTTAAGATGGCATAATTGATCTCATTATTCTGACTTTGTTTGAAAAAATATAAGCCTCCCCATTCCCCCGGCACATCGGCATATTCTCCCACATATACGTTCCGGTCAATGCGGTCGCCCTGAAAGATGACGCTGTCTGATTTGGTACCATTAATCTTCAGAGTACCCATTACAAAAAGCCGGGAATTGGCATGCATATAAACGCGTACGCCGGCCGGTATGGTCAGTATGGCGTTTTCATCCACCAATGCGCTGTTAATAATCACATACGGTTTGTCGTTGGTCCAGGTCTGCGTTTGAAGAACACTGTCCACAACGTAATGCACATTTTGCCCGAAAGCAATTACGGGAATGGAAAAATCCTGCCCGTTAAGGGAAAGCACCAACTGATCTTCTATCAGGAAAGGCGTGTTTTCAAGGGTCGGATCGATGGTAACGGCCGCGAAAACATACATACTGTCTTCTGCCGCCAGCTCAATATCATTAATTTCCTTTCCCGGAACGCCGTTGACATTCAGCCGGAAAGGCGACTCATCGCCCCGTTTAAGGCGGATGCTGCTGATTTTGATCTTCTGTTTTTCGTTATTGTAAATCTTTATGCTGCGTGTGGCGCTACCTTGTTGTGTAAACACCGTATCAAACATCAGTGTGTCGGCAGAGAACATTACGGATCCGCCCTGCGTAAGAAACTGCTCTTTTTTACATGAAGCGGCAAGCAGACTGAATACGATAGTAAGCGCCATACTCATCAGGACAATCAGCGGGGAAGTATTTTTCATTGACTCAAAATAAACGGTAAATATAGTAAACGAAAACATTTCCGCTTTCATTGTTTCAAAAGCATATTTCCGACCCGCATTTTTATCCTATATTCGCTTCATAAATAAATATTCCGGAACATGAATAAGCTGATACTGTTATTAGGCATTGTTACTGCACTTTTTTTGCAGTCCTGCGGAAAAAGCTATACCCACGATGCTCCGGGTATAAAGGAACTGAATCAGGATCTAAAGGAAAAATTCGGAGCGGATGCCTGGTACACGAATGTGTCTTACTCCGTATCCCCGGACAATAAAAACATATACGTGGTGTCAGCAGATCAAACCGACAATCCCGAATCGCTGATGCAGGAGCGCTGGCTGAAAGAAGGTAATACCTGGCAGAAGATTGCTAAAGTTAACCTGGATATTCAAAACGGAGCGCCCCGCGACTATATGTTTCAGTTGGACCAGGGCGGCATCAGTCTGGAAACTTTAGGGCAACTGATCACCGACACCCGCGATTCCCTTCAAAAAGAGAAAGGACTTACCGAACTGAAGCTGAAGATAGCGATAGTGGCTACCAGCAATATCGTACTGAACAAAAATGATCGTTACAGTTATACGGTGATATTTGAAGATCCTGAAAATAATTCTTACAGCGCCACTTACGATCTCAACGGAAAAATAAAGAACCGCAATTTTTAATTGATTTTTTCGGCAGGACAATTAGTATATTTCCGGAAGCAGCATGGTTTTGTGTTTCACGCAAAGGGGGAAAGAAGACAAAGGAAACTACGGCGTTTGCTCTTTTTATCTGCGAAAATCTCCGTAATCTGCGGGACAATGTAATATGGCGGAAACTATCGAAGAGTAATATACCCATCGTTAGATGAATGCTTCGATAAGCATGACAACGCTTTGGTCATCATTCTATTCCTGTTGTCCTCATCAGAAAGGAAATTTCGAATTAAAAAAATTGCATTGCAAATACCTGTCAATGCGTAGCGTTCAATTGTCTCCGGTAAAGCGGGATAGTATTTTGCAGGCCGTAATACAGCGCATCGCTGACCAGGGCATGTCCAATGGAAACCTCTAACAGGCCGGGAATATTTGCAGCAAAATACTTCAGGTTGTGCAAGTCCAAATCGTGCCCGGCATTCAGACCTAAATGCGCTTTTTGCGCCGCAACAGCCGCCAACACATAATCAGCGATTGCCGCTTCTTTATTTTCAAAAAAATGCTTTGCATAAGCTTCTGTATAAAGCTCTACCCGGTCAGCTCCGCATGCTGCTGCTTCATAAATCATATCTGTCACCGGATCTACAAAGACGGAAACGCGGATGCCGGACTTCTTAAAAACCGCAATGATCATTTTCAGGAAACCCGCCTCTTTTGCCGTGTCCCATCCATGATTAGAGGTCAGTTGATCCGTGGCATCCGGCACCAGCGTCACCTGTTGCGGCTGATGATCCAATACTAATTGCACGAACTTATCTTCTTTCG
The DNA here is from genome assembly GCA_964622775.1 of uncultured Taibaiella sp. Lineage (GTDB taxonomy): Bacteria > Bacteroidota > Bacteroidia > Chitinophagales > Chitinophagaceae > CAZUSO01. Next base: position 29,717 of record CAZUSO010000013.1, read on the forward strand.
GATTGCCTTCAATATTAAATTCCGTAGTGATAATCTTCTTCAATTCCGCTACATCCCGGTAACGAATATGGCGTTCGTCCGGACGGGGATGCACCGTGATGCCCTCTGCGCCGAAGCGCTCACAGTCCTGTGCCACCTGAATAAGGTCAGGATTATTTCCGCCACGACTATTGCGCAGCGTGGCTATTTTATTGATATTAACGGAAAGTCTGGTCATTTTATGAACATTAAAAAATTGAAACAGCCGGTAGCGATAAATATTATCTGCAATAAAAAACTCAATTTTCAAACACACTTGCCTGAAGCGCTCATTTAAAGATCTCGGTTACCGGTTCACCAATACTGGCATTCGGCATTTGAATATGCAATAATGCAGCTAAAGTGGCGGCGATGTCCGTTATGGCAACGCTGCGATAAGTTGCTCCTTTGGGAATATGCCATCCGTACCACAAAAGCGGGATATGGGAATCATAAGGATTCCAGCTTCCGTGCGTTGTTCCCCTGGAGCCATGTCCGCTGAACCAGCCCGGCTCCATAATGATCTGTATGCTTCCCGAACGTTTCGCATGGTAGCCGTTAACCGCCATCTGCGCCATAATTTGCGGCACCGTATTGCTTTCCGGATGTTCCATATCCAGCACAAAGGCGATGCCCGGTACAGCCTTCAGCCAGATCATGATTTTCTTCCGGATGGCATCACGATCCAGCTTTTTGTCTTTAATCAGTTGTTCATTCAGGAAAACCTGGTAATTCATCAGAGATAATACGATGGCGCTGTCTCCAAATTCTTTCTGTAGAAACTGATTCAGTTGCTGGTTGGCCTTTCTGATGCTGATTGATTCCCCGGGGATATTATGGTCGTCAAGAAAAGCAGGGTTATGTGCTCCTGCATGATCCGCTGTGAGAAAAACGAGGTAATTCCCTTTCCCGATCTTCTGATCCAAAAAACTTAAAAACCGGGCTATTTCCTGGTCCAGCCTTAAGTAACTATCTTCCACCTCTATGGAATTCGGGGCAAAGATGTGCCCGATATAATCGGGGCTTGAAAAGCTCAGCGCCAGAAAATCAGTATGCGCTCCGCCTCCGAGATGCGCTCCAACAATGGCCGCCTCAGCCATCAGGCGGGTAAGCGTGTTTCCAAATGGCGTGCTCCGAATCACGCCTTTATCGTTGCTTTGTACGGCAGCCGAGGTAAGATGCGGAAATACGGGACGCTCTTCACCTTCCATCAACCTGCCTTCATACGTATTGTCGTCTGCGGTACTTTGCCGGTAAGATTCGATAGGGTATAAAGTGTGCCAGTCCTGTAACATAAGGCTGTCGGAGATATTCCTGTTATTGAACTGAACAAGCCATTGGGGCAATTGGTTCATATAAAAACTACTGGAAATAAAGTGTCCGTTTGAGTCATCATACCAATATGCTGCGTTTGCGGAATGTCCCGCAGGCAGGATAGCGCCGCGGTCTTTCAGGGCAATGCCAATTGTTTTCGATTGAAAATTGGTGGCCAGGCGCAACTCATCGGTAATAGTGGTAGCCAACAGGTTACGCGGACTCATCAGACCTGCCTTTCCTCCGCCTGTACTGGTAACGGCGGTATCTTCACAGCAATACCATTCCCGCCCGGTGGCAATATCAATCCAGTCATTAGCGGCAATACCGTGTAAGGCCGGAACGCTGCCCGTATAAATGCTGGCGTGCCCCGGAGCCGTAAAGGTGGGTAAATAATTTATATGGGTATTTTCACAGTTGAATCCATCTTCCATTAACCTCCTGAAGCCGTCGTTACTGAAACGGTCATGGTACCGGTAGAGGTAATCCCATCGCATTTGATCCACCACAATACCTATAACCAGTTTAGGACGTTCCGGCTGCTTTTGGGAAAAGGCAGCAGATGCCGGCCATAAAAAAAGGATCAGCAGTAAAAGGCGGTTTTGCATCTGGGTAACACTATTGTAAATAAGTAGCAAAAATAACACGATGATTTGTAATTCCGGCACAAGTCGTATTGCATTATCATTAAGGGTCATTTTCCGGTTGCCCCTGCAATCCCAGGATGAGCCCGGCGTCAGAGATTGAAAAGAATTGATTTGAGATGGAGGCCAGCCTTTGGCAATGTACCAATGAAGACCTGAACCAGAAATTAATGCTTATCATCAGCCATAGTCTTACTCTGTTGTTGAAAATATCAATGAAAGCGGGAATAACAACCTGGAATGCATCCTTCACCCCAACGTATTGATAGCTGACATTTATATACCATTTTATCCGAACTTTGCCCAGCCGGAAGAAAGTATTCAGTCCTCTGGAAAAATAAAACAGCAGAACACCATGAAAGGAACATTTTACTTCATTGGGCTTTCCCTGCTTTTTGGAGTGGCACGGGGTGGAGCTGCTTATGGTCAAAAGCAGGGGCAGGCACGCATTGATTCCCTTTTACAGGCGCTGCCTCTGGTGAAAACAGACACCGACAGGGTGAACTTATTAAATCATTTAGGTAATCAATATTACCGGGTTTCCCGCTATGACTCGGCACTGTATTGTGTACAAAATGCTGAGGAGCTTGCCGAAAAGTCCGGATTCAAATCAGGAATTATTACCGCACGCTCGATAACTGCAATTGTTTACTTTGATTTAGGAAACTATCCGGTGGCCATGAAAAAAAACCTGGCCGCATTAAAATTATGTGAAGAGGTAGGGAATAAGAATGGCATTGCTACTATTTACAACAACATTGGAAATATATACCGGAATCAGCATGATAACGATGCAGCATTAGAAAATCATTTTGCTGCACTGAAAATACGGGAAGAGCTTGGAAATAAAGGAGGCGTAGCCATGTCTTACATCAACATAGCTACTATTTACAGGGATAAGGGCGATTATGCCGAAGCATTGAAGAAAAATTTTGCTGCTTTGGCAATATGCGAAGCCATAGAAGATAAAAGAGGAATTTCTATTAGTTACAATAACACCGGTAATATCTATATTGATATGGGTGATTATGAAAAGGCATTACAAATGCATCTGGCAGTATGGAATATCAGCAGGGAGCAGGATAAAAAGGGGGATGAGGCTTTGGCCTGCTATAATATCGGCAATACCTATAACAAGATGAATAACCCGACAGAGGCTAAAAAATGGTTGAAAAGGGGACTTGAACTGGGGGAAGAAACCGGAATGGCAAGCAGTATCCAGGCCGCCTATTCCGGGCTTGCGATATCCGACAGCCTATTGAAAAATTACCGATCCTCGCTGGAAAATTACAAGATGTTTATTGTTTACCGTGACAGCCTGTTCAATGAAGAAAATCTGAAAAAGATTATCCAGGCAGGAGTGCAGTATGAATTTGACAAGAAATCAGCTCTGGCCAAAGCAGAACAGGAAAAGAAAATAGCAACCACCCGGTTACAGTTCGGTATTTTTTCCCTAATCATTTTCCTGGTGGCGCTTATGGGGTTTTCCCTGTTTTATATTACCCGGCTGAGAAAGAAAAAAGAAAGGCAGATCCTTCTGGCCAACCAGCAAATTACGGAATTGGAAAAGCAAAAGCTGGAAGCAGAGCTGGAACAGGCGCAGGAGCATGTACAGCAGTTTCTTAAACAATTAAACACCAAAAACGAGCTGATTGATAAAGTATCATTAGAGCTGGAAAAATTGAATGACCAGTATGTCCAGGAAAAGGGGGCGCTGGATCATACCTTATCAGCGCTCCGGGATGCCCGCATTTTAACGGACGATGACTGGAGTTCTTTCCTTTCCGGCTTTAACCGGCTGTATCCCCGGTTTGCCATGATCATTAAGGATCAATATCCGGGCATTACTCTATCCGAACTGCGCTACCTGATGCTGACGAAGATCGGGATGACACACAAGGAAATGGCAGGAATGCTGGGCGTTTCTTTTGACACTATCCGGGTTACCTGGAATCGCGTACGCAAAAAGCTGGACGGCTCCTTAGAGGACACCCCGCAGTCTTTGTTGCACATGATAGAAACGGCTTCGAGCCTGGCGAATTACTCCGCCAATTAGCTTTGCAGCATTGAGCGGATATCTGCCGGGCAGACAATGAATAAGTTGGTCGATGCTCCTTTGAAATGGGATAAATCAAATAACTTTATCGTGAAAAACCACTCTCAGAGCCTGTCTCAAATAGCCGTTATTTACAATAGGGATACAGATTGAAGATTGGGTATGCTGTGGCTAAAAACGGCCAACCCGTTTCAGGCATACAAACACTTCCAGATTTTCCTCTTCCCATATTCAATGTTCTCCCCATTTCCGCCAATAAACAATTTTTCTCCGCAGATGCTAAGGATTATCTTTGCGCGGCGAAGGGTTATTTATTTTCCGATATCTTAATACAATGAAACAGCTCCCTAATATTCTGACATTAACCAATCTGTTCTTTGGCTGCATTGCCACTGCCTTCATTCTCAGCGCCCCTTCCTATCTGAGTACCGTCAATAATACAGACTACTACCCGATTATCGGAATGGAGGAGATGTACTGGGGCAGTGTCTTTATCGGCCTGGCCGCTTTAATGGATATGCTGGACGGATTTGCCGCAAGAGCATTAAGGGTCGATTCGCCATTGGGCCGCGACCTGGATTCGCTGGCTGACGTAGTTTCTTTTGGCGTAGCGCCGTCCATGATTTTATTCAAATTATTGTGGATAGCCTATATGCAGGAACCCGGCGCGCTGGAAGCGCCGATGATTGCTATTGCTCCCGCATTTTTGCTTGCCTGCTTTGCGGCATGGAGGCTGGCAAAATTCAACCATACGGCAGAGGAGCAAAAAGGTGTATTCATCGGCATGCCTACGCCGGCCGTGGGGCTGATGGTAGCGTCATTGCCCCTTGTCCTGTTTTATAATTACGATACGGCCGGATACCTGCTCAATCGTTGGGTGATCTATATCCTGATCGTCCTGCTATGCTGGCTGATGCACAGTCGCATTCGTTTCTTCAAATGGAAAGCTACAGGCGGACTGGTCAACTGGTGGCCGCATATCGTGCTGGCAATAGTTATTGTTTCAGGCGCCGTCATGATACAATTTGCTATTGTTCCGGTAGCATTTATCCTTTATATCCTGTTATCCATAGTTTACCGACCTCAATCTTTATAATTATATAATTGCTGATCAAAATGAAATATACGGCACACATTAACGTCAATCCATTGAAAGAATTGCTGGATCCTCAGGGCAAAGCAGTTACGGAAAGCCTGCACAGCTTAGGGCTTAAGCAAATTAACGATGTTCGTATCGGCAAACACATTATGCTAAGCATCGAAGCCGGCAACGAAACGGAAGCGCATGCTCAGGTGGAAGAAGCCTGCAAAAAGCTGCTCTCCAATCCGGTAATGGAATCCTACGACATCCATATTGTAGTATCCTGAATTCTCCCGGGTGAAGCTGTATCTGGTACCTACTCCAATCGGCAACTTAGCCGATATTACGCTGCGTGCTTTGGATGTGCTGAAGCAGGCCGATGTGATTTTGTGTGAAGACACCCGTACCAGCGGACACCTGCTGAAACATTACGGCATTCAAAAACCGCTCTATGCGCATCATCAGCATAATGAGCATCAGGCCATTGACTCACTAATCATTCAACTGCAGTCGGGCAAGGTGTTTGCACTCATCACGGATGCCGGCACACCGGGCATCTCCGATCCGGGATTTTTATTACTGCGGGAATGCATCCGGCAGGGTATTCCTGTAGAATGTTTACCCGGCGCCACTGCTTTTGTTCCGGCGCTGGTTCAGAGTGGCTTGCCGGCGCATAGCTTTACATTTGAAGGATTTTTGCCTATAAAAAAAGGCCGTAAGACAAAGCTCGAACAACTTGCCTCCGAAGCGCGTACCATGATTTTCTACGAATCTCCCCACCGTCTTTCCAGAACCCTCCGTGACCTGGTTATGAATTTCGGAGCAGAACGCCAGGCATCGGTCAGCCGGGAATTGACCAAGATGTTTGAAGATACTCAGCGGGGTACGCTTGAGGAGCTGAGTAAATTCTATGAAAACCACCCGGCAAAGGGCGAGATCGTTATGGTAGTTTCCGGGATTCTTTCCGTTAAAAAGGGGGATGAAATGGGGGATAAAGCAGAGAATTAGGGTCTTATCTCGTTAAAAAACTGTAATATTTTCCCGACATTTGTTGTTTTAAAATAATAATTTCGGACTTTCGTAAACGAATGTTGAACCGGATCGGACATATTGTTACCTTTCTTTGTTTGGCGGGCATCCTGTTTTTAAATACCAGTCCCCGCGAACTGATCCATTCTTTCACAGGACATACCGACACCATTGACCAACCCTGCACTCATCATGACGGGGAAATGGCCTTTGAATCCGAGCACCACCACTGTGATTTTCTGGATCAGGCTGTCGTTCCCTTTATCTTTTCCGTTACGCATTTTCAACTTAATCATTTTCCGGACTACAATCAGCCCGATTCGTTTCGGGTATTGTCCCAAATCCGTTCTACTTTCATTCATACGGATTCCCGCGGCCCGCCACAAGTGTAAATTCCCCGAAATTACTTTTAACCCGTTCATCTTACGATGAAGGGTTGTTTGATCGACACTTAAAAATTTTTTAATGCACTTCTGGTTAAAAGCCGGTGCAGTAGCAATGATATTGATTGCCTGCAATTCGGCTGCTTTCAGTCAGGCGGAGGACTGTATTCATACGCTGACGTTACAGGTAAGAGACGGCAAAACCGCACAAATTATCGAAGGCGCTTTAGTGAGCGCCGGCGACCGGCAAACCCTTACGGACGAAAATGGCTATGGTGTTTTTGATTCAATATGCAATGGTATGCTCCATATTCATATTCAGACTATGGATGCGGGAACTACCGAAGCGGATATTGATTTTTCAGGCTCCGCGGACACTTTCGTAGTAAAAACCAATGTACGGCAGCAGGGCATCACCCTGGACGATGTGGAGATACAGGGTCATAAAACGGCGCTGCAAACCGCCAATGCCCTGGAAAGCATCAGCGGAGCACAACTGCAGCAGGTGCAGGGCGCCTCCCTGGCGATACAATTACAGGCCATTCCCGGTGTGCGGATGCTACAGACCGGCGGAACCATAGCCAAACCGGTTATCAACGGAATGTATGGAAACCGCGTACTGATTCTCAACAACGGCGTAAGACAGCAGGGACAACAATGGGGTTCAGAGCACGCACCGGAAATCGATCCTTATGTTGCGAATCAGTTAACGGTAGTGAAAGGTGCGGAATCGGTGCGTTATGGCTCGGATGCCATTGGCGGTGTCATTCTCGTGGATCCGCCTGCATTGCCTGACGACGGAAAAATGCATTCCGAGCTAAGTCTCATGGGGGCAGGCAATGGCCGGCAGGGTGCAGTATCGGCAAATGTCAGCGGTAATTTTGCCAAAGCGCCTGCATTAGCCTGGCGGGTGCAAGGCACTATCAAACAAAGCGGCAACCTCAAAACAGCCGATTATTTCCTGAACAACACCGGCGCTGAAGAGTATAATTATTCTGCCGCCGCCGCTTACACCAAAGCGCATTTTGATGCGAACGTTTATTACAGCCATTTCAATACGCAGTTAGGCATACTCAAGGATTTTGGGGATGACGCCGGGTTTCGCTACGACATAGTGGCGCCCAGGCAGCATGTGATGCACGATTTGCTGAAATTACAGGCGCATCAGCACCTGAATGACAACTGGCATCTGACGGCACAATATGCTTTTCAGCATGATACACGTGAAGAATACGACGTGCGGCGCGGCGGCAAGACCAGCCTGCCTTCGCTTGACCTGGGACTCGCTACGCAAACGGCGGATTTGACGCTGGAGTATCTTAACAGCCGGCATGTACAGTTGACTGCCGGGCTTAGCGGAATGTACCAGAACAACGCAAGCGTATCCGGAACGATGATTGCGCCGCTGATACCTGATTATGTCCTGAAGACAGCCGGCGCCTATGGCATTGCGCAGTTCCATAAGGATAAATATACGCTGGAAGGCGGCTTGCGCTACGACTATCTGCATTTGTATGCATTGGGTTATGATAAAAAAGGGTTGCTTTACGGCGGTAAAAAACAGTATAACAGCCTGAACGGAAGCATTGGCGCTATCTGGTATCTTAACCGCAACTGGAACCTGCGCTCCAATATAGGAACGGCGTGGCGTCCGCCTTCCGTAAATGAGCTGTATAGCAATGGCGTGCATCACGGCGCTTTGTCCTACGAGATTGGCGACAGCACAATGCAAACGGAAAAAAGCTATAAATGGATCACTTCGCTGAATTTTGAAAATGATGCCAAATGGCTGAGTTTGAACTGGGATGTATATGCTCAGTATTTTAACGGCTATATTTACCTCAATCCGATGGACAGCATGGTGGAAAATATCCGGGGCAGCTTCCCGTATTTTCAGTACGAGCAAACCAATGCACGCTTTCTGGGCAGTGACGTCACCGTGCAGGTTAATTTCCTGAAGCAACTGGAATACAAAGTTGTCGTCTCGGTTATTCGCGCTAAAAATGTACGGGATGACAGCTTCCTGCCGATGATACCTGCCGATAAATTAGAGCAGCATTTGCAGTGGAATATTAAAGACGGCGGATTATTGAAAAACTCTTTCCTGGAAATTTCCCATCAGTATGTGGCCGAACAGACCCGCTACGAGCCCGGCAGCGATTTTGCTCCGCCGCCTGCCGCCTATCAACTTTTCGGGCTGGGTGTCGGTACGCAGTTTCACTTCGGGAAACAGCAGCTGAAGGCTTATTTTAATATTGATAACATTACCAATCAATTGTACCGTGACTACATGAACCGCTATCGTTATTATGCGGATGATATGGGTCGCAATTTTCAGTTGCGACTGATCTATACTATTTAATCATAAAAAAATAATTGAATTATTTAAAATTTAAAATGAAAAAAATGAAAAAACACGCATTTAAAATTGCTACGGCATTATTCATCGCTTCCGGATTGTTTCTGGCATCCTGCACTAAGGATGAGCCGACGCCGACCAAGGAAAATGACCAGGAAGAAATAACCGGCATAACCGTCAATTATATCAAACTGAATTCGGATGGTACGCAAACAACGGACACGACTTCCGTAGCATTTGATGCAAACGGAGCTCCGACTCCCGGCACCCTGACATTAAGCAGCGGCAGCAGTTATCTTACCCTCGTAACGTTTTACGACCACGATGAAGTGCTGAACAGTGAGATTAAGGAAGAAGCCACGGAGCATAAAATCTTCTTTTTCCCTTCACAGGCCGGTGTGATCAATTATGAATATAACGACCACGACAGCGATGGCAACCCAATCGGGCTATCGGGCAAGACAACGGTTTTAAATCCCGGCGTATTAAACCTGAACATGATCTTAAGACACGGATTGAATAAGAACAGCAGCGCTGCGCAAGGCTGGAACAATCCGGATTATGTGCAGGCCGGCGGAGAAGATGATGCCAATGTGGATTTTAATATTCAGGCGGAATAAATTCCGGAAAAATCATATTGCAAGGGCTGCCTGCCGATCATCAGATCCGGGCAGCCTTTTTGTTTAATGCGGGCCTGAAATGATGAACAGGCAGAAACTCATTCCGTTATCATACTACAGAAACCAAGGCCGGGCAACAAAACAGCCTGTGCAAAAACCGTGCATAAATATTGCCATTGTATAAAAAAGACTCACCTAATGTGAGTTTGACAGTTACCTTATTATAAATCAGCAAAATAGGGGGAATAATGGCGTACTCAAAATAAAAGCCCGGCCTTAAATTTGTAATTGTAATAAAACCACAATCTAAATGCTGAACCCTGAAAGACATAAAGTTAACGCCTTAGAATACGACCGAAGAAATTGCAAAGCAATTTGATTAGAATTTCTGCCTGGAGCGATTTTCGCTGGTTGGTTGCCGACTTTTTGGAGCGGGGAAATGACGATATAGCAATTTCCCATGAATAAAGAAGAAACCTTTTAAAACCCGCAATGACGGCCACCTTTTGGTGTTAGTCCGCGTTGTGGCGTTACGATTGCCGCTTATCTCTAATGACAATAACGCATTGATTTCATTGCAAAGGGGTTGATGTCATGCGAATGGGTTGATGTCATTGTAATGCGACCCTATGGGATGCATCTTTCTCAAAATTTATTAAATCGATCATCAGTATTCTTACTATTTAGCATTATGCCTTAACACTATGAGATATTGAGAAATCAGGGCTGTAGATATTGTAAATTTTCCACTAATCCACCATGAATAATCTATACCAAACCAGTTAATCCTGTGAATAATAAGATTGCTGCAATTGGATTGTGTACTGATTTCAGTCAGCAGGTTCTGTGGCGTTCCCAATGGCCCACCCATCTTCTATCTTACTTTTCAATATTTCTAATTCGCGTTTCCGGGTTTTATATATATTATGTTCCCAACGACCGGCATAATTAGCGAAGGCAAAGAAGATCAGAATGCCCATGGCTACCCAGATTGATTTTCCACTTTCCCAAATTCCGAGAATACTAAGTATTCCAATGGGCAGAATGCTCCATCGCCCGAATGCAGAAAGGTGTATCTGATACGTTGCGATTGAAAGCGCATAATGAAGGTCACCGTGGATGGAACGGTCAAACCGGTTATTTTTACGCATTCTGCGGATTCGGCATATCAGGAAATACAAAGCGCAAAGAAGCATCCAGACAGATAAGCAATACATATATATATTGCCGCTTTGCTTAAAGAGGCTCATTGACAGTATGAATAATCCGGTACCTGCATTTACAAGGATGAGTAATAACTCGCTCATATTGGTAATATGATAACCCTGCTTCTTGTTTCCCGCAATGTGGTTGTGCAATGCTTTTTCATTGATACCGTAAAGCGGTTCCTTGTTTTGTAAATCCCATATTTTTTTCATTTCATCAAATTTCATAATGGATTATATTTTTTGATTTTGAGATCAGGTATTTTTTAATGCGACTGATCTTGACGCCCACATTCGATTCGGTGATGCCCAATATGACGGCCATCTCTTTGTAGCTGAAATTATCCAGAAGCAGTAAGGTAAGGGAGCGATCGATCTCATCAAGCTTGTGGATTTCCTTGTAGAGCCAGGTCAGTCGTTCATCTATCTGCGATTCATGCTCCTGAAGGATGTACTGTACCCGGCCGAGCTCTTCTGCCTGCACATACTTTTGCTCTTTTCGTATCCATTTTATGGCTGTATTAAGCGATATGCGATAGATCCAGGTAGCAGCAGACGACTCCTGCCTGAATGTGGGAACAGAACGCCACACCTGAACGGTAATCTCCTGAAAAAGATCGTCCTGATCCATCGCGGTAAATGTATAAGCTTTTACTACTTTAAAGATTAATCCTTTATACTGATCAAGCCAGTTTTCAAAAATATGCTCCTGTTCCTTTTCTGTCACAACACAGGTTGTTTATCTTAATTAGTACCACGAAATAAGCAGATTCTTACAGAAAGCAGGAAATAATATCAGCACAATTTGCAGAAAAGCACAGCCGTCCACTGCCTGATATGTATCAGGGCAGATTCTATGGCTGACAATATCCAACAGTATAACGTTGACAGCATTAATAAGGCGCATTTCAAATTTCGCAAACATGCTACTGTTAAGTCAACATGAAAAATTGAAAAAGCCGAGATAACTGATTTAATAAAATTTGAGCATACAGACAAGATATGCTTAACACTACTCTCTTGATAGTATTCAGTAGAAACTTTTCTCAGCGAAGCTAATCTAAAAGTGATTTATAGATGCTTGCATGACATAAGGGTTTTGAACTGCGTTTTTGTTGCGATGTAAAAAAAACGATGGTAAGCAGGGTTGTATGCAGCCTAAAATGTCGCGAACGGTTCTCTTTCTATGCGCCATATACCCAAACTTATTGTTTTGGAGCAGGAAGGGTTTCAATATGCGTAACCGCAGGTGAAATCTGCGGTCGGTTAACGCCATTATAGCTGTTCAAGCCTTTCGGGCTTGTGCTTTAGTGATTTTTTTTTCTGCGGATTGCAACGTAAGCCCGAAAGGCTTTGACAGTATTAATCCTGCTTCTATTCTAACAGCTTAATCTTGTAAGCCCAATATTTTTACGAAATTTTGAGATGCACCCATATTAATCATCCGTCAATTCAGCAATTACTTTGTCAATGCGCTTCATCATTGTCATTTCCGTTTTAGCTGCTGTGACGGAAACCACTATTGCCTTTTTCTTACCCGGGGCAAGTTTTTCATAAGCAGATTTTGCCGCTTTGTTGTTATCCAAAGCGCTTTGCAGTTCAGGCGGAAGCGCAACCGTTCTCGGCTCCGTATCTAACACCACAGTCACTTCTAAGGTATCACCGCCCTGAACCCCGGCATTTTTTCTGTTTTCCGCGCTGAGGCTTATCATATATTTTTCGCCCATTTTCCCAACAGCATTACGGTAAGTGTAGCCCTTAAGCGTAACCTTCACCAATGGCTTTTTGCCGCCGCCTAATTTTTCCAGGATGTCATCAGGCACAGGAATGCCCGTGTTATTACCGGTTTGCACAATTGTTGTCTGATATTTCATTACGGTGGTGTATTAAAGATTCAACTGCAATTTTAGGAAATGTTTTCTGCATGGAATTGTAAAAAATCATTGATTTACCAGTGGTATGACGAGCGGAAGAAATCTTTGGGAGATTGGCCCGTAAAGGATTTAAAATCTTTGATGAAATGCGACTGGTCATAAAAACCAAACTCATACCCTAATGCTGTAAATGATAATACACTCTTTTGTTGAACCGAAGCCACTATGGATTTCATACGAATAATGGATGAATATTGCTTAGGCGTTGCTCCTGCCTTTTTTCTAAATCTTTTTTCAAATGCATCCTGACTAATGGCCAGCTTTGCTGCAAGTGATTGAATATTGATGAGACCCCGGTGCAAATTGATTTCATTGAGGGCATGAGTGATTACCAGGTCACGTTGCGGAGCAATTAGCTTAGCGGATAAGAATTGTTCAACAATAGCAATCCTTTGCAGGTTGTTTGTTGCGGAGGAAATTTTGTCTTTCAGGTCGTCTGTTTCTGATGCTTTAAAAAAAGTATCGCCTGTATGATATTGCTCAAACAGTTCGTTTAAAGGTATTTTTAAAAAGGCCGACATACCTGTTGCGCTAAAAGTAACAAGGATGTTCCCGGTGCATTTTTCATACTTAAACCTGCGGAATGTTTTTCTTATTCCCGATAATGTAATCGTTGATATCTTGTGCGTGATATTGTCTTTTTGAAAACTGATATGTCCCCGAAAGGGAATAGCCAGTACCAGCCCGGCATGCGGCAGTACAAGCGTTTCCATTCCAAAAGGAACTTCAATAACCGTATAGGATTTGATATACGGCCTGAGCAGGTCGGCAGGGGTATAATTTTCAACTTGCATATTGTTGTCAGTTGGATTATTTACAAACGGCCGCTACTGCGTTGTCGTATAACATTGCCGGCAGGGAGCCCCGGCTTTGCCCGATAGGGAACATAACCACGAAACAGGTACAAAGCCGGGATTTCAAATCTACGAAAAACAGTTAACTGTACCATATTCCTGTGGGTGTAGTCTGCAAGGGGTGTATTCTGGTTTGTCGCCTTACATAGCTGGCATCTGATAATCAATCAGCTATCTTAAAATGGTGTCAAACCTGAGCAACATATAGGAACAAAGGGAAATGGAACAAAGGCAGGGCGGCAGGAAGCAATTTCATGATTATTGTTGTTTTTGAGATTGTCTCATACCTCACAATGACGGCAGGCTTTTGACCTTAGTTCACGTTGTAACGTCATTGTGATGCAAGAATTTGGTATGCACCCTATTATTTTAACCACAGTTTTAATGGCACTTTTTGATTATTTTTGTCCCGATATCATCCCGATAAAAAAGTATGCCCGTATTAAAATTCAGGATTGCCTGGGAAGAGGACGACAATATTTTTCGTGATATAGAACTGACGACAGGGCAAACCTTTTCCCAGTTTCACGAAGCTATCCTGCTTTCCTTTGAAATGAAAACAAAGGGCGCCGCCTCCTTTTTCGAAAGCAATGACAAGTGGATGCGCCGGCGCGAAATCTCCTCTGAAGTAGTCCTCAATAAAAAGGATGCTCCTGCCTTGTCTATGGTGAGAACTCCGGTTTCCGCCTTAGTTGATAACCCCGATAAGAAGTTCATTTATACGGTGAGCGACAAAAGGCAGTGGGTGTTCTTAGTGAGCCTGATTGGTATTGAGCGGGAGGAGCGCCATAAGCAAACCTATCCTGCCTGCGTGCGCTCGGAAGGATTGCCTCCTGCACAAACCTTTATCAAAGATGTGGCTCAGGATAAGATGATGGAGATTGAAGAAAAGTACGACCTGCAAAGAGACCGCATGGATGAGCAGGGCTTTGGCGATGAAGGCGAAACCGATACGTCATCCGATACAGGCAGCAGCAATGAGGATTATTAATGGCTGTTCCTGAGAAGACACTTATCGTGATTGCCGGCCCGACAGGGGTCGGCAAGACGGACTTGTCCCTGCAGTTGGCAGCGCATTTTCAAACCGCTATTATCTCTGCTGATTCCCGTCAATGCTACCGCGAAATGACCATCGGAACAGCCCAGCCTTCTCCTGAAGCGTTGAAACGGATTCCACATTATTTCATCAATTCACATTCCGTTACGCAAAACCTGAATGCGGCGGATTTCGAAGAGCTCGCTTTACAGTACCTTGGCAAAATTTATAAAGATAATAATGTGGCCGTGCTTTGCGGCGGCACCGGTCTTTATATCCGGGCCGTGTTAGAAGGCATAGACCCGATGCCGCAGGTGAACGAGACACTGCAAAAGCAGGTGGAACAAGACTTTCAGCAGCATGGCATGGCATGGCTGCAGGATGAATTACGCAGGAAGGACCCGGATTTTTTTGAACATGCAGAACAACAGAATCCTTCCCGCCTCATCAGGGCTTTATCTTTTTTTCTCAGCCATCAGCAGTCCATCACCCGCTTCCGGACGGGTATCAGAAAGGAACGCGATTTTAAAGCGATCAAAATTGCACTGACCCTGCCGCGGGAAAAACTGTATCAACGTATTGGCCAAAGAACGGCGCTTATGATGCAGGAGGGATTGATGGAAGAAGTAAAGATACTGTGGCCGCAACGCCACCTGAAAAACCTCCGGACGGTAGGCTATCAGGAACTGTTCGATTATCTGGACGGTCAATATGATTTGGAAACGGCCATATCCCGTATTCAGCAACACAGTCGCAACTATGCCAAACGACAACTAACCTGGTTTCGCAAAGACCCGGAATGGCAATGGTTTCCGCCCGATGCTCATCAGGAAATACTGGACTTCATCCTGGCGCAATTACCCGATAGTTTTGTTGATTCTGAAGCCTGATTACAAAAAGCCCAGCTCAAGCTTAGCCTCTTCCGACATCATCTCTTTAGTCCAGGGCGGATCAAAAGTAAGCTGAACATGCACGTCCTTTATGCCATCCAATGCTCCCACCTTTTGCTGTATTTCAAAAACAATATCGCCGGCAACCGGGCAACCGGGAGCGGTAAGTGTCATTACGATCTTTACGGACCCGCCGTCCCGGATGGCAATTTCATATACCAACCCCAGCTCCAGGATATTAACCGGTATTTCCGGATCATAAACGGTGCATAAAATTTCTTCTATCTGATCCCTTAAATTTTCCATGAGTCTGCTTTTAATTATTGTGAAGTGAGGGCTGCCGCATACAGTTTCATTTGTTTCAGCATGGACAGCAACCCGTTGGAACGGGTAGGAGACAAATGATTGCGCAAGCCTATTTTATCAATGAAATAAATATCAGTTGTGGCAATGTCTTCCGGTGGCTGATCAGACAATGCCTGTACCATCAGCGCTACTAATCCTTTGGTAATAATGGCATCACTGTCGGCTGTAAACAGCAGTTTCCCGTCTTTATAATCGGCATGCAGCCATACCTGCGACTGACAGCCTTTGATCAGATACGCATCGGTTTTATATTGTTCATCAATCAAGGGAAGCTTTTTGCCTAATTGAATGATATGCTCATATTTTTCCATCCAGTCATCATAAAATGAAAAGTCGGAAATAATTGCCTCCTGTTTCTCGTTAATGGTCATTACACCTGCAAAGTTAAAGGTTTCTCCGTAGCGCATTTGCCTTTTATACTGGCAGGGGGGCACATCTTCGTAAAATCCCATTTTGTTTTGTGAATAATAGTCGTTTATCTTCACATATTGTTTTCAGACAAATGAATATCCGGATGTAAAAGGAACGCTATCCTTTGCATTAATGCCCTTTTCTTTCTTAAAGAATCGCGCTTCACAGTTCTTGTCTGATGGGGCATTTAACGGAAAGAATGCTTAATGAAATCTAATTTCTTTTCAGATAAATTTGACAAAATGAAATTAATAAGCGCCTCCACCGTCTTACTTGTCATTATCATCAGCGGCTTTATATTCAGGATATGGTTGGCTGGAAGCGATGCTTATCTGCATGACTGGGACGAAAGGTTTCATGCATTGATAGCAGAGAATATGATGGACCACCCATTCAAACCTATGCTGATCAGGCAACCGGTGGGTAACAATTATGATCCTTTCAACTGGACCAGGTCGCATATTTGGGTGCACAAACAACCCTTGTTTCTATGGCAAATGGCGCTCAGCATGAGACTGTTCGGTGTGTCTGAATGGAGCATGCGCCTCCCCAGCCTGATAATGGATATTTTAATGATATTGTTGGTATATCGCATTGCATTTCTATTTACGAATCATAAAAAGACGGCATTACTGGCTGCCGCCTTACAGTCCTTTTCTTATTATTTTATTACGCTGAGCTCTGGTGTCCAGGGTATGGATCATAATGATGTAGCTTTTACGTTTTATGTGCTGGCAGGTATATGGGCCTATTCGGAATATTTACGCACTCCGCGTTGGTATTGGATTGTGTTGATAGGATTATTTTCCGGCGCTGCGATATTGAATAAGTGGCTGACAGGATTGCTGGTATTCTTAATCTGGGGCATTAACCTGTTATGGGATTTTCGAAAACAGCATTTTTCAAAATCACTGCTGCACTTTTCCTGTGCTTTATTATTATGCTGCATAGTGTTTGTGCCCTGGCAGATATATATCTTCCATCAGTTCCCGACGGAGGCTGCCTTTGAAATGGAATTTAATCGCAGACATATTACGGAAGTAATAGAAGAACATTCCGGTACGATATGGTACTATTATCACCATTTATACAATCTGCTTGGAAATGGTTGCTGGATATTGCTTCCGACAGGAATGCTACTGGCGGTAAGAAAGCGAAAAATGCTACAGCCCCAATTATTGCGTGGTTTGATGGTAAGCGTGCTTTTTGTTTTTGTATTTTTTTCTTTCATGGTTCAAACAAAATCCTACAATTACCTTTCGATGATTACTCCACCGGGATTTATATTTATAGCTTTTGCCCTGATGCGCTTGCTGCAATATATTAAAAGGCCGGTGTGGTCTGGAATATTGGTATTGCTGGCATTGTTTGACTCGCTGAACCCTGTTAAAATTGGTATGCATGTATCTTCGGACAATGAGGAACGCAATGTTAAATTATACAATACGCGCATATATAAAGGCGGAGCTAATTATTTGCCAGCCGGGGTAAAGGTAGTATTGAATCTTGGCGCCCTGGAAAACATTGCCTTCATGTTTTATAACAATAAAGTTACTGCCTATGCCGGTGTATTATCAGAGCAGGACATGCAGGCTTTGGCTGAACGACATGTTCCGGTGGCTGCTTTTATTAACCATGACCAGTATGTTCTTCCGGATTATGTATTGAAATATCCTTATCTGTATTTGATTAAGCGAGAATTAAAATAGATTTTGTTTTTTCCGGAAGCCGATGTTATTGAATGACTTCAACAGCGCCTGCAATCAGGAAAGCATATCTTCAATCTCCGAGAAACATGCCTTCAGGGGTTTGTCATCCCAAAGTGCTGCCTTAATCTCATTGACAATAGGCATCCCTATTTGGAGCGCTTCGGCAATTGTCCCCATGCCCTTTACTGCATAATACCCTTCCGCCACCATGCGCATCTCCGTCATTGCCGCCTGGATGGTATAACCCTTGCCTAATAAGGTTCCGAAAGCCCTGTTGCGGCTATGCAGTGAATAGCAGGTTACCAGCAGGTCGCCTAAATAAGCGCTGGTATGAAAATCGGGCTTGTCAATGCCGGGATGCAATTTGCGGAACTGCTGTCTGGAAAACTTATATAATTCCCGGTAGCAATTGGTGATATACACGCTCAGGAAGTTGTCGCCATAGCCAAGGCCATGTGCCATTCCGGCGCCGATGGCGTAAATATTCTTCAGCACGGCGGCATACTGCACGCCCCACAGGTCATGGTTATTGCCCGTTTTGATATAACTGGTGTGAAAGAGGCCCGAAAGCTGCTCGGTTAATTGTTGGTTTAAGCCGGAGAAAGTAAGATAGGAAAGCCGCTCCTGACTGACTTCCTCAGCATGGCAAGGTCCTGTAATAGCGACATAGTCTTCCTGCGGGAAATCAAATTTTTCCGACAGGAAATCATTCAGTAACTGGTGTTGCTCCGGTAAAATACCCTTAACCGCGGAAATGATTTTTTTCCCTTTAAAAATATCGTGGGGCAACTCCTCCAAAAGCCCTTTCAGATAAGCGGAAGGCACAGCAATAATGATGATATCACAGTTGCGGATTAGCGCCGGAAGATCGTTTGTCGGGTGAATCAGGTTCGGATCAAAAGTTACGGAACTCAGGTAATTGTTGTTATGGGCAAACTGCCGGAAATGATCCGCCGCTTCGGCGCTGCGCATCCACCATTGGATGGATACACCGTTGTCGGTAAGCATTTTGGCCAGGGCTGTAGCCCAGCTACCATTACCAAGAATTCCTGTCATTGAAGCTGAAACCTGTTTTATTACGTGCGAAAGATACTACCTTACCTGCTTAAATAAAAATTTTACTTTTGATAAATGTCGCCATAAGCCCTTATGGATTTGTATCCTGCGGGTGTCTGAAAAGCAAAATAAACATCAAAACAGCAATGACCATTGATACGATCACGCTACATGATTTTTCCTTTTTCAAAGGAAGTCGTAATATATTTGAATTAATCAACCGCTGTACAACACAGGCGGGTGCGGCGGCATTGCGCCGGCATATCACCCGTCCGCCCGCTACTTTCGACAGCTTACAGGCATACCAGCAAAGCGTGAAGTTCTGGTCGGAACATTTGGAGGCCTGGCCGGAGAACATCTCCAATGGTACACTGGTCATGATTGAAAAATTCTATGAAACTGCGGATACCGGCAGTTTCCGGCCCAATGCCATCGCCCTGGCGATGAACAGCCTGATGCAGAAATTGTTTAATAAAAACGAATACTCCTTTGTCCGGTTCTCGGTATCTCATCTGATTGATTTCCTGAAAGGCTGCCGGAAACTGACCGGCCTGCTTGGGAAAAATCTGCCTGACCCGGTTCGTAATGAACTGGAACAAATGGCACAGACACTGGCTTTACCGCTTAGCGAGGCTTTAATGGAATGTGACCGTAATGCGCCACAGAAAAAAATGCTCCTGCTCAGCTATCGGGCACGCCGCGAAATGAAGCATACCATGCATCAACTGATGGCGGCTTATGCACGTCTTGACGCCATGCAGTCGCTGGCACGCGCCGGAGCCGGGCATCGCTGGATTATGCCGGAGCTGCTGCCATCGGAATCCCTGTGCTATGGCTCCCGGCAACTGTATCATCCCTTATTGAAAAACCCGATGGCTTATGATGTCAATTTCTCTAAAGAACACAATTTTTTGTTCCTGACCGGCGCCAATATGTCGGGGAAAAGCACGCTGCTCCGCGCCTTAGGTATCGGTGCCGTATTAGCGCATCTTGGCATGGCGGTTCCTGCACGGAAGATGACAATCAGTTTTCTCGAAGGCATTATTTCCAATATGCAGGTAGAGGATGATATCCTGAAAGGAGAAAGTTATTTCTTTGCCGAAGTCAGCCGTATGAAGCTCACGGCAGAAAAATTATCCCGGAGCAATTATCACCTGGTGCTGATGGACGAATTGTTTAAAGGCACCAATGTGCATGATGCTTATGAATGTACGAGTGCGGTGATAGAAGGACTGTTGGCGCAGCAACAAAATCTGTTAGCGCTTTCCACCCATCTGTACGAATTGGCGGATAGCCTGAAATCACGACCCGGAATGGCTTTCCGTTATTTTCATACCGCTATCGATCCGGACGGGCAATATCATTTTACTTATCAGTTGAAAGAAGGCGTTTCCAATGACCGTATCGGTTTTTTAGTATTGAAAAACGAAGGTATTCTGGATTTGCTGCGTAAGTAAATTGGCTGTACTTTTTCTCTGAAATACATCTTTTCCAATGACAGAAAACTCCCGGTTGCTCCAGGTCGGAAAACAAGAAAACCCTGCACCATCAGGGCAGGGTAGGAATATCTTTCAAACGGGTATAATTAATCGTTTTTGCTCTCCCGCAAAAACCGGTTGTAGCCGGCATCTTCGTAACTGCCCCATACAATGCAGGCATGGCCGATCACCCATAGCCCCCAGGCTGCGGTAATCCAGGCCGGCCAGGGATATACAAATCCCACTTTACCGTGGAAACACACATACCAAAGGATGGCATTCACAATCAGGAAAACGATGAAATGCAGGATCCAGTAACTAACCTGCCTGCGCGCTGTGGGTATTTTCTTGGGCATAACTTTCTTTTATAAAACGATGCAAAGATAAATGACAGATTACGGAAAACAAAACAGATTTACACTTTTTACAAGTGATAAACGGGGAATTGTTGCCGTTTACCGAATCTAAGCCCGTATTCATCGAAACATCCTGTATAAATAGATACAGGAATTGATACTTTTGTAAAAAATAATCAATTAAGGGATGGAAAATGAAGAAAAAAAGATGATGCCTTATCCTAACCCCCGGCAAAAAAACAATATCATCGCCGGAGTTATCCTAGTCATCATCGGTGTGATAATTTTAATCAGAAATATGAACCCTGGAATATGGTTCCCCAGGTGGATATTTACCTGGCCGATGTTGCTGATCATGATGGGACTGATTTCCGGGGGGCGGCACAACTTCCGGGGGGCGGCATGGATTATCCTGACGGGTCTGGGGCTTTACTTCTTAACAGTGGAAAACCGGCTGCTGCCGTTTGACCTCCGGCCTTTCACGCTACCGATTGTATTGATCGCCATAGGTCTTTTCATCATACTCAAACGCCGGAACCACCCGGCCTGCGATTTAAGAAACCGGCACTGGCACCATCGAAACCGGGACTGGAATCATCCCGGAGGCGGCTTCCATCGCTATCAGGCCACCCAGGAAAACGTGGCTACGGAAGATACTCCCAATGGCGATTACTTAGATGTCAACAGCATGCTGGGCAGCAATAACCGGCGTATTATTTCCAAACATTTCAAAGGTGGCCGGGTGAGCTGCACATTTGGCGGTGCGGAGATTGACCTTACACAATGCGATATAGAAGACACCGTAGTCATTGATATTTTTGCGGCTTTCGGCGGGGTGGATATGACCCTGCCTGCGAACTGGAATGTAAGAAATGAAATATCCGTTTTCCTGGGCGGCGTGGATGATAAACGCCGAAGCTATTCTCAGCCGGATATCCCGGCAAAGACCGTCATTTTAAAAGGTACCGTCATGTTTGGCGGCGTGGAAATCAAAAGCTATTAGATGATGTCTAACGAGCTGAGAACCGTAAATATCAAAGTATTATCTTCCATTTTTCTACTCTTGGTTGCGGCCGCTCAGTTTGTTTGGTTGTATCTCGATCAGCATTTTCCATTACCCGTTGCATTGCTCGATTCCTTTGGCAGCTATGCGACCCTCTATGCAATCTTTATTTTTATTGATTACGGACTGCATTATTATCTGCCTACGCCCACAAGGTTTTTAATTGTGCTGTTGCAGAGTCTGATTATTTCCGTTATCTGGGTTTTGCTTTGCGGTTGGTCCTTTTTATATATCTACATCAGTCATACCAGCTATATTGCCTTCTGGCACGAAACGGTGTATATACGGGCATTTATCGGCTGGATATTGTTGTCTTGTTTTACCATGATTACTTATCTGGCCAAGCGTATTGAAAAAGAGGATGTGGAAAGCAGTCAAATACAGCAAAACGAGAAGATGCGCAAGGAAGCGGAATTGTTTAAGCTTCGTCAGCAGTTGCATCCGCATTTCCTGTTTAACAGCCTGAACTCCATCAATGCATTAATCGGGAAGGCGCCCCAGCAGGCGCGTAATATGGTTCAGCAGCTATCGGAATTTCTGCGGCATACCTTAAAGAAGGAAGATGATGATGCCATCTTATTTAAAGACGAGCTTCATGATGTGCGCCTGTACCTGAGCATTGAACAGGTGCGTTTCGGACATCGTTTAGTGATTGAAGAAGCGATTGATGAAAGTTGTTTTGACAAAAAGATCCCGCCGTTTTTATTACAACCCTTAGTAGAGAACGCCATAAAATTCGGTTTGTACGGAACCACGGGTAAAGTGATTATTCATATTCAGGCAGACGGTCAGGCAGACGGATTTCTTACCTTCCGTATTTCCAATCCTTATGATGCTACGGCTGTATCTCCGAAAGGAACGGGGTTTGGACTGGAGTCGGTGCGACGCAGGCTGTACCTGCTGTTTGCGAGAAATGACCTTTTAAGCGTGGAAAAAGTGAGGTGTAATTCAAATGATGACGATACCGATTATTTTACCGCCAGTATCAGAATACCTGCTTAAAGCTCTTGTACCGGATATGTTCAATATTTTCCCCAAAAAATCTCAAATCCATTTAAACGACAATAAATAAGATGCGTGTAATAATCATTGATGACGAACCCTTAGCCCGCTCCATGCTGGCCGAATTATTATCGGATGAAAAGGATATGGAAATTGTGGCCGAATGCGGAGACGGATTTGAAGGTCTGAAATCGATTCAGGAATTTCAGCCCGACCTTATTTTTTTAGATATTCAAATGCCAAAGATTACCGGATTTGAGTTGCTGGAACTGCTGAATGAGCCTCCTGCTGTAATCTTTACAACAGCTTATGATGAGTTTGCACTCCGGGCATTTGAGGTCAATGCCCTCGATTACCTGATGAAGCCTGTAAGTCCGGAACGGATGTCGAAAGCGTTGGAGAAAGTACGCAGTAATGGCAATAAGCATATCCGGGAAGTGGTGCAGCACGGCTCTATTGCGCAATTGCCCGAACAGGCTCAGCGTGTGGTGGTAAAAGACAATGGCCAAATCAGAATTATCCCGCTTGATGAATTACTATACTTAGAGGCCGCGGATGATTATGTAAAGATACATACCAAAGACCGCTATTACCTGAAGCACCAAACGATGACCAACTTTGAAAACCAGTTGCCCGCGCAGCAGTTTATACGCATTCACCGCTCTTATATTGTCAATGTGCAACATATCAATAAGGTAGAGCTTTACGAAAAGGAGCAGTATTGTGTTATCCTGCGTAACGCAGCGAAACTGCCGGTGAGTCGTTCCGGGTATGGGAAGCTGAAAGCTACTTTGGGGATTTAAGGCGAGTTATGAGTTATAAGTGAAGAAAATGGAGCATTCATTGATAATGGAGGTCATACACCGATTTGTCATTCCGTAGGAATCTATAGATGCTTACAGCATGACAGCGTTTACTGCATGACGGTATAGTGCCTGACTTGTCCCTTTTAGTGCGGTGGGAATAATTTAGCGATTATGTTCATCATTTGGGTGCTTGGTTGAGCCGTAACAGTTACGGTTTTTCCGGTAATCTGATTTAGTATCTGCCCATCGACAATCTTTTTCGATTCATACAAAAATTTTCTTATCGAAAGACCTGCTTTGATTTCAATGTGCTTCGATACGATCAGAGCCATAAAGCATATCAATATATGCAGCTTAATGGGTTGTTCCTTAAAATGAAATACAGATCTGGTTTGTAAGTCGCTTTTCGATACCCTAAATGCTTGTTCTATTCTGTAAAGTTCATGATAACGCTCAATGATTGTTTTGTTGTCTGTGGTTTTTTCTTCTAAATTGGTGTAATATCCTTGGATGCCAGGTAATTTCTTTGCTTTTTCGATAAGCTGTTCGTTCAGTTCATTTTTTTGTTGATTGGTTTTGGTAAACTTTAATCTCTTGCTTTTCGATGACGTTTCAATCACTTGCTTTGCTTTTTCGATTTACTTGTTCATTTCGTACAAATCTTTGCGGTAGCGTACAGCAGAATAACTGCAAATCAGATAACCCAATTCTGTTTTAATCCTGATGCTTTTACCATCTTTGTCTATTCATTCCTTTATCTACAATTTCGAGCAATTCTGCCGATATATTGCCCATTCTTGCCCCAACAATATAGTTGATATTGTTTTGGGTTAATTGTGTGATATTTTCAGAACTGATCATAGCTGCGTCGGCCACCACCGTAAATTCATGTACCTTGTTTCTTTTGATAAAATCTTTGATGACGGAAATAATGGTGTGTCCTTCAAAAGTATTGCCACTGAATATTTCATAAGCAACAGGGAAGCCTTCCCTGCTCACCATCAATCCTACTAAAATTTGAGGTTGCTATGATTTGTTGTCTATAGAAAAACCATTCTTTCGTAATACATCCTCTTCAAATGTCTCAAAATAGAGTGTCGTTACGTCATAACATAGAATATCGAAATTGAAGGAATAATGCTCTTTGGCAAAAGCAAAAACCTTGTTCTCTACTACTTCCTTCATCTCAATACATTGCGGCGCTATTTTGTAGTACGTTTTGCGACTGTGCGTAAAGCCAAAAAACTGTTCCGTCAACTCTAATGAACGAAGTTTTGATGCGGGTTCACAAATGCGCATCGTAACCAGGTCTCTCAATAATGGTGGCAAATCCCAACTTGTCTTGAATATCATTTATCCGTTGGTTGAAAAAGCGATACCGGACACCGGTATATGTACAGTGGTTAAGATGCAATAACTTATTGGGGTTTTCATCAGGGAAGATTGATAACTGTTTAGCGTATTCTTTTATCCATTCTTCGGCCGTTATCTTTAGTTCTTCCAATTCAGCCTCACTATGCGCAGCACCAAGGTGACGCAAAACGATACGTTCATTGTTTTGATACCGCATTACCTGTATCGCTTTAGCTTTTGATGCGGTTTTTACCACCCTAATTTTCATGCTAAACCACCCCTTAGTGCGGTAAAAATACTAAAATAAAATATCAAAATAATGAAATCCAATAACTTATAACATCACTAAAGTTAGGGGGACAAGTCAGGGGGATTTAAGGCGAATTATGAGTTATAAGTGAAGACAATGGACATTCATTGATAATGGAGATCATACACTGCTTTGTCATTCCGCAGGAGCTTTTCTCACCACAGGTAATATTAAACAGATGCTTACAGCATGATGTTGACAATTGAGCTTTTCATTTTGATTTTTGACAATTAAATATGCACTTTATAAGAAACAATAATAAGAATATACTCTTAATGCAAAATAAATTTTATTTATTAACATAAATAAATGTTAACAATTATAATAATATTAAGAAATAGCTTATAGATTTTATAAATTACGTTCGATATTCAACGGGTGTGCCGAAAACCGATTCAGAGTAGGCAAAATAATTTTTGTTATGATGAAAAGACAATTATTAATTCGACATTGGCGAACAGGGAGGACATTGATCTTACCTGCTCTGTTACTTGTTTTATTAACAGCCGGGAAAGCCAATGCCCAGTATTGCAATTCCAATTTTACGAATGTGACCTATGAGTCCATTCGTAATGTGACCTTTGCCGGCATCAATAACACGACTGGAGCCAATACGGGTGGCCCGGTAAATTATACCGGACAGGTGGCCACGGTTACCCAGGGTATTGCTGCTTCACTTACCGTAACTATTGATGATGATGCTAATGATTATGTGTATTGCTTCATTGACTGGAACCAGAATGGCGTATTGAATGATGCCGGCGAAGTATATACTATAGCTTCCGGTGTAGGGACGGGTAGTGGAACGACGGTCAATTATATCACCTTACCGTCTTTCGATATTACACCGCCTCCCTCGGCACTTCTTGGGAATACGCGGATGCGGGTGATGCTGGATTGGAATAATGCAGTCCCGAATCCGTGCAGGAGCGCTACTTATGGGGAAGCGGAGGATTACACGGTAAATGTTGTGGCAGCAACTGCCTGTTCCGGCATACCAACAGGCGGTACAACCATAAGCTCCGCCAATCCTGTATGCCCGGATGCTACCTTTACCTTATCCTTAAATGGTGCTACCAATGCTTCGGGGCTTACTTACCAGTGGTACAGCAGTCCTGCGGGCGCCGGAACTTTCACGCCTACCGGCGGCACTAATGCAAGCTATACCACTACACAAACCGTGGATAAGGATTATTACTGTCATATTACCTGCACAGCCGGTGGGCCCGCCGATACGGCTAATTCCACGGTAATAACGGTAACCATGAACAGTTTCCTGGGCTGTTATTGTACCCCGAGTTCAGCCGGTACGACCATCAATACGATTAGTAATGTTAGTACAACAGGCGGTGTCACTAACTTTAATCAAAGTTCAGGACAATCCGGCTATACGGACTATACAGCAACGGCATCCGTTTCAGCGGTACAAAACACTTCTATTAATTTGAATGTTACCATACCATCTGGCAGCTCTGCTACTTTAATTACCGTGTGGGTGGACTGGAACCAGAACGGACTTTTTACCGACCCCGGTGAGCAGGTATATACCACTTCCGGTGGCGGTGCATGGAGCTTTAGCACCCCCATAAATGTGCCCGCTGCCGCCCCCCCCGGTAGCACCCGTATGCGGATCAGGAGCGACTGGTATTTTGACGGGGCCCCCACCGATCCCTGCAATACTACACCTTACGGCGAAGCAGAGGATTATATGTTTACAGTGATTGCGGCAGTTCCCTGTAGCGGAGTTCCTGCTGCCGGAACTACCGCCAGTACGGTCAGCTCTGTATGTACCGGTAACCCCTTTACCTTGTCTTTAAGTGGTGCCAGCTTAGCCTCGGGATTAACTTATCAGTGGTATAGCGCTCCTGCAGGCTCAGGAGCATTCACGCTTATTGGCGGCGCTACCAGTTCAGCTTATAACGTTGCGAGCCAAAGTGATGCTACGGAGTATTATTGCCATATCACATGTTCGGCGGGCGGGCCTGCTGATACAGCTAACTCAATACCGTTAACCGTTAATCAGAATACCTGGACAGATTGTTATTGCACGCCTACTTATCTTTATCAAAATACGGTTGACGTTATAACCCATGTGGTCATGGGCAGCTTAAATGACAGCCCGCCGGCATCAGGTGCACAAGGTTATTATGACCGTACAGGAGTACAGAATGCTGTACCCATTCTTCAGCCAGGTTCCAGTCCTAATGTTGCAGTAACATTTGGCACGGATGGCACCCAATATAGTCGCGTATGGATAGATTTTGACCATAGCGGTTCATTTGAGCCGGGAGAATCCTTCTCAACCAATACGAGTGCCGGTTCGTCGGGCACTGCTAATATCAGTATTTCGGTCCCCGGAACAGCTTTGAATGGCCTGACCCGTATGCGTATCCGTGGTGCAGAAGATAGTCCGGTCGGTGATAACCAGGCTTGCGGAACATCCAATTCTTCTTTCGGTACAGCTTTGGATTATTATGTATCCATCTGTCCGGTTGTTATGCCCACCGCCAGCTCTGCTAATCCCGCCTACT
>CAZUSO010000014.1:0-56947 GCA_964622775.1 uncultured Taibaiella sp.
AGCTGCGTTCCATTGGATGAAAACCCCGATTTTAAGGCTTTGTCGGACAATAGTGTTAATGAATGGTAATTCCAATGAAAATATAAACACTTTCCGCTCCATCTTCAATGGTCGTGAAGACGTATTTGCCGTTCGTTGGGAGAAATCGGGAAAGTCTGGGTATATGCCTGCCTGTCAATATGACCCTTATCCTTATCGGGTGCATAAAATGAATGGTGGGACTTTTCAGAATTATCCACATAAAACCTATTTGCCATTTACCAATAATGAAATCCAAAAGCATTTAAACGGTGTTCAACAATTTGCGCTTTACCAAACCGGAAATGGAGTGGACACAGTATAGTCACCCTATTATTCCTTCCAAAGAAAGGGAAATAAGATCAGCCCCAGCGCTACAATCAAAACATCCATCCCCAGCAAGATCATCAACAATCCGGACCAGCCTTCCTGGGAAACCGATGCCACGGCGGTCAGGCTGAGCCGGCTGAGTATCATCAGCAGCGGAATAGCAATCGGGAAGCCTAAGATAGCCATCAACGCGGCATTCTGCCGGGCCTGCGCCGCAATAGCGGACAGGAAGGTAAATAAAACAGAAAGACTTACTCCGCCGCTGGAAGCAATAAGAATAAATGTTGAAGCGTCCTTCATCGGACTGCCTAATAAGAGATTGAACAAACCCAGGCTAAGCAGTGTAATGACCAGCATTAATGCAGCACTGTAGATCATTTTAGCCGCCAGGTAATGAGCCGGGCGTACCAAAAGGAAGTAATAACGTGCCCTCGCCTCACCTTCCTGCAGGAAGCTTTTGGCAACCGCATTAACCGTAATGAAAAGTTGTGCGATCCAGAACAACGCATTCCATACCCGCGACTCCGGCTGCCCGGTCATCATATAAATCACAAATGCCGTACAACTGACATAAAGCAAAATGCCGTATAGCGTATGCTTCTGCCGCCATTCCAGCAAAAAGTCCTTTTTAATCAGTGTGAATATATGATTCAAATATTCCGAATTTATTTCCAGATTATTTTTTCTCCTAAAGGAATCCGGCGTTGGGTCGGTTGTATATCCGCATCGCTTTTCCCGACAAATAGCAGCGCCACTACACTATCCTGCGCTTCCAGATCCAAAAAGGATTTGAACTGATCCCTGTGTGTCATGCCTCCGGTACTCCATATCGCCGCAAGACCTAATGCTTCGCAAGCCAGCAGGATATGCTGAACAGCAGCACAAACGGCGGCATACTCTTCTTCTGCGGGGATACGTGCTGCTTCAGTACGCTTCATCACCGTTACAATCAGATGGGATACCGTTCTGTGCTGATTCCTGAGCTTCTCATATTTTTCCTGATTACGAATGGTCGTATCCGTATTTTCCCAGTACAATTCCGCATGATCTTCACAAAACCGCCGCAGCGATTCACCCTTATAAATAAGGAACCGCCAGGGTTCCGTGCGGGCATGTGTCGGCGCCCGATCCGCCAGTTGCAGCAACTGCATAATCACCGCATCATCCACCTTATCCCCATTCATCAATGCCGGCTTGGTAGTGTGCCGGTTATGAATAATATCCTGAAGTACCTGAAACCGATCCGGCATAGTCAATTACCTGTGTTTTGAAAAAGCAAATGCAAAGGTAACGGGAACTTTTGGAACAGCCGAACCCTTTCAACGTTGTTGGAAGGAAATGACTCTTCTGCTCTGCATAGCCCACGCTTAAACCTCCGGCTAAATAATGTGCCTCTGATTTTCAAACTGAAAAGGCTCAATCTATCAGTTTCCGCGCCAGCCAGAAATAATTACTCAAAAAATCATGTACGTTTTTCTCAAAAGAAGTGTCGGTAAGCTGCCCCTCTTCATCAAATTTCAGATCAGCCTGCGGAACAATCAGCAAGGTAGGCGATGCGATTCCGAACAAGGCCGGCACTAACTGTAGCATTTGCTGTGCAGCTCGCATACCGCCCATTCGTCCGTCCGATGACGTGACAATACCGAAAGGCTTTTTATTTTGCTTGGGAAAATGATCAAACAGGTTTTTCATCGCCGGGGAATATGCGCCGTTATATTCCGGCGTGCAGACGATAAATCCGTCCGCAGCAAACATCCGTTCGGCAATGGGGCGTAAGGCATCCGGCGCTTCCTCCGGTCGTTTCCATACCTGCTGAATAAAAGGCAAAGTCACCTCATTCAGGGCAATCAGGCCGGCCTTTATATCTTTGTACTGTTGCATCTGCTGATGTAGATGCGTTGCAACACGTAAATTGAGGCTGGGACGTCTGGGGCTTCCTGCAATAATTTCAATATTCATAATACTGCGCAAATTATAGTTTTTACCGTAAATATCAGGCAAAAAGGTAAAATCAATACCTTAAATTAACGAGGATAGTCGTACCTTTGCCACTCAAAAAAACATACAATAATAATGTCATTTAACATGGTTAGTATTTTATTGCAGGCAGGAAGTCCCGCATCGGGCGGAGGCTTTACTTTTCCTTTAATGATGGTGGGTATGATCGTCGTGATGTATTTCTTTATGATCCGCCCGCAGCAAAAGCGTGCAAAGGAACAAAAGAAGTTTGCGGAAAGTACCGGAACGGGCGACCGGGTGGTAACCACTTCGGGCATTCATGGCCGCATCGTTCGTACCAATGACGATGGCACCATGGTGCTGGAGATTGACCGCAATACAAATGTTACGGTGGAGCGCCAGGCAATTTCCATGGAAATGACTGCGGCTTATAATAAGCGCAGCGCTAACGCTACATCATCCGCAACTGCGGAAATCAAATAAGACACCGTCATCAAATGCTTCAGGTTGGCATTACAGGCGGGATCGGATCCGGCAAAAGCACGATAACCCGGGTATTTGAAGTGCTGGGCATACCGGTTTTGAATTCGGATATTCTGGCAAAACATTTGATGCAGCATGACCCGGAATTGCGCCGGTCTGTCATGGCATTGCTCGGTCCGGAAGCCTACCAGAACGGGCAGCTAAACAGGAAATGGATTGCATCGCTTGTATTCAGCAACCCGCAGTTTCTGGATGGATTAAATGCCATAGTGCATCCCGCTACAATAGCATATTCTAAACAATGGGCGCAGCAGCAAGTTGCGCCTTATATACTTAAAGAAGCCGCATTGCTCTTTGAAAGTGGCAGTTATAAGGAATTAGATAAGGTAATCGGAGTCTCCTCCCCGCTGCAACTTCGCTTGCAGCGTGCTGCACAAAGAGACCAGGTCAGTGAGGCGGAAATTCAAAGACGAATGGCCCGGCAAATGGATGAGGATGAAAAGATGCAGCGTTGCAATTTTATTATTAAAAATGATGAAAGTGAATCCGTCATTAAACAGGTACTGCAACTTCATCAGCAATTGCTTCAATTAGCGCAGGCCTGAATTCAACCATCGTTGTAATAAAATATCAATATGGCACAATATTCTCACAGTAGCACCCTGTTGGACATCAGTGAACTGCAACAGTTGAAAGCACCGCGCGTTGCCATAGTCTATACCGAATGGAATGAGCAAATTGTGGCAGCGCAACGGGAAGGCGCACACCGAATCACAGCACGCACCGGGGCGGTCATCACGCATGAAATTGCCGTTCCGGGAAGTATCGAATTACCTTTTGCCTGCAAACATCTTATTGAACATACGGATGAGCAGAGCGGCCCGCAGGCTGTTATCGCATTTGGCGCGGTCATTCGCGGCGGCACTGCACATTTCGACTATGTATGTAAAGCGGTAACCGAAGGCATTATGCATCTGAATGTACATAAGGATATTCCGGTGATCTTTGGCGTGCTGACTTTAGACAACGAGCAGCAGGCCTGGGAGCGGCTCGGCGGCCCCTACGGACACAAGGGCGAGGAAGCCATGATTGCCGCATTGAAAATGATCCGACTGAAACAATTGCCGCTTTAGAACCTTATTTCAGCAACTGATATGCTATCAATGAGGCCAGGTAAGCAAGTCCGGTCATATAGATCAACTGAAATACCGGCCATTTCCAGGTTCTGGTTTCCCGTTTTACAATAGCCAGCGTACTCATGCACTGCATGGCGAAGGCATAAAAAATCATGAGCGAAACACCAGATGCCAGGGTGTAAACAGGCGTTCCGTCTGCCCGTTTTGCCATCTTCATTTTATTTTTCAGAGATATTTCATCATCGGCATTTCCCACGCTGTACAGGGTAGCCATTGTACCTACAAAAACTTCGCGTGCTGCAAACGAAGAAAGCAGGGCAATCCCGATTTTCCAGTCATAGCCTAATGGTTGAATAGCAGGCTCTATTATTTTCCCTAAATAACCCGCATAAGAATGTTCCAGCTTTTCAGAAGCAAAAGCTACGGATTGTTCCGTATTCAGCTCAGCATTCTGCTCTGCTGCGATTTGCTGATATTTCAATTCCGTATTATCCATTCCTTTACCCGGCCCGAATGAGGCAAGCGCCCACAGGACGAGGGAGATAACAATAATAATCTTACCGGCATCCGTCACAAATATCTTAGCCTTTTCATACATTGTTACAAAAGCATTGCCCCAACGCGGAATATGATATACCGGAAGCTCCATCAGGTAAAGGCTGCGTTCCTTCATTTTTATAAATACGGAAATAATTCTTGCAACAAACAATGCAGTAAAGAAGCCTAAAAGATACAAGCCTAAAAATACCAGTCCCTGTAAGCTGATAAAGCCAAAATATAATTCCTGCGGTATTACCAGTGCAATCAATATGACATAAACCGGAAGCCGTGCGGAGCAACTAATCAGTGGAGTGACTAAGATAGTAATAAGCCGCTCCTTAGGATTTTCAATGGTGCGGGCCGCCATAACCGCAGGAATAGCACATGCCATCCCGCTGATCAATGGCATTACAGATCGACCGTTAAGTCCCGATCCGCGCAAAAGCCGGTCGGTAAGAAAACTGATCCTGGCCATGTATCCGGTATCTTCCAGTATGGTAATGATAAAAAACAGAATAGCAATCTGGGGTATAAAAATCACGATGCCTCCTATACCGGCAATTACACCGTTTACCAGCAAATCCGCCCACCAGCTTTCGGGAAGCGCCGTACCAATCCAGCCTCCGAATTTTGTAAAAATAAAATCAATCCAGTCCATCGGATAAGAAGCCAGCCTGAAAACCGCCTGAAACATCAGGAATAAAACCAACAGTAAGATGGCATAACCCCAGACCCGGTGTAATAATATCTTGTCGATCCGCTCCGTGAATAATTGCTTTTTGAGCGGATTATCTTCCACTACCGTGCGGCGCATAATATGGTTGATCCGTTCATAGCGCGCCATCACTTCTTCAGCCTGAATCCTGGACTTGTACAAAGGCGTTTCCTGCAACAGTCCGTCTAAAACCGCCTTGTAATCACCGGAAATAAAGCTGATCTTATCATAAGCGCCGCAAAGGTGCAAGGCTGCATAAGCGCTGATACCGGGAAATTCCGACCGGATATTTGCAATCACCTGTTGAGGCAGCGATTCCGGAGGATCGATAAAATCCGGCAAGGGAGCAAAGTCGTTCCCTTCCATCTGAGCGATCCGTTTTTTCAACTCGGGTATCCCTTTATTCTTTCGGGGATTGATAGCAACTACCGGAATCCCCAGTTCGCGTTCCAGGCCATTAATATCGATTTCCATACCCTTTTTACGAGCAATGTCCAACATGGTCAGCGCCAGCAGCACCGGCTTTTTCAAATCAATGATTTGCGAACAAAAGAGCAAATTGCGCTTCAGGTTGGCAGCATCAGCCACGATGACAATCAGATCAGGAGCGTCTTTTCCATGAGGATTCAGCAGGGTTTCGTATGTTACATATTCATCCTCCGACTTTGGATACAGGCTGTAGGTTCCTGGCAGATCAATGACTTTTGCCGTCAGATCGGTATATAGAGCGAAAACGCCGGTCTTCTTATCAACAGTAACCCCGGGGAAGTTGCCCACTTTTTGATTCATCCCCGTCAGGGAATTAAAAAGTGAAGTTTTGCCGCTGTTGGGATTGCCCGTCAGGGCTATTTTAAAATAAGACTTGGCCATTTTCAGAATCCGCAAAGATACGCATTTAAGACACGGCTTTTCAGCCGAAACAGGGCTTTATGACAATTCTGCTACAATTGCTTTAAAGCGTTTAGCATGATATTCCTGACCTGCTCCTTCAATTGTGCAACATCCAGCCCTGCCATATCCTCCATATGGATTTCCCGGAGAAAAACGGCTCTGGAAATACCCGGGCTAAAGCTGAAGATGCTCCTGTAATGCAGACGCTTTTTAGTGTCGGGGAATAATACCGGCAGAATCGGCGTATTCGTTTCCTTTGCTATACGAAATGCCCCGTCATAAAAGCTCATGAGCAGGTCTTCCGTTTCATTAAAAGCGCCCTCCGGAAAGATAAAGATACTCCCGGAATGTTCCAGGTGCTTTTTCAGTTGATGGATACTTTTGTTTTTACTGGTTTTATTATCGCGCTGTACCAACACGGCAATTTGCTTATATAAAAACCCGAAAAGCGGGATCTTAGCCAGTTCCGCCTTGGCTAACGGTTTGGCATAAAAATCAATAGCCCGGAAGATCATTGCCGTATCGAGATAAGAAATATGATTGGCTACAACGATATAATTTTTCCCCGAATCTGGCTTCCCGGCACTATAAATAACTTTGACCGGTATGGCAATCAGGAAAAGCCAAATGAAGCCCCAAACCCGGACAAGCCGCCAGCTTGCCTTTCTGCCTTTTTCTCTCAAAAAACTAAAACACACAAAAAACGGCAGGAATAGCAGGAACAGCACCACAAAAGTGATGATGCAGTATATGGAATAAAGATATCTCAAAAAGGAGGTATTGCGTTTATGGATTTAGTATCATGGCAAGCCTACATTCCTGCAAGCCAGCCGCGGCCTAATTCGGTACGGAAGGGCCAGGGAATAGTCACCAACATAACAATCAATGCAATCAGGAAAAACCAGAAAGCACGCCTGAATTTCGTTTTGTCTGCTCCCGACTTTTTAGTGGCCGCATAGCCGGTATGCACCAGTATAAGCGCTATGATCATACCTGTAATATGCTCCACGACAAAGAAACGAGCCACATTGTTTTTCATCAGCTCTCCCATGGAACCGCTTTCCTGGATTAGCTTAATGCCCCAGTTGCCAAAAAAATACAGGTATATGCCAATCAGTAGCTGAATATCCATGATGATCATAAAGAGCATCGCCGGTCTCTTGTCGGATTTGGTAAAAGCCTTGCCGCCACTCATACCTGTGGCCATTTTAACAATCGCCCAAAGTGCAAACAGCAATACAAGGTAACGAACAATACTGTGAAGGTGTAACATTCCTGTTTCCATATTAGAATTATTTTTGACGAAAATACAATAAAAACCAATATTTCATTTAGTTCAGACTCATTTTATTGTTAACCATCGCATGGGTATAGACCTGCACAAAGGCTTTCCACCAGGTTAAGGCCTGACTGGCTTCAGGCGTCCCTTTAAAACCCCTTGCCATCAGGTTATGCAGACCAAGACTGTCTGCGGGAAAGGCATAAGCCTCGCTCACCGAAGCATCTTTAAGCTTCAGCCGAAGACCATCCTGAATCCATTCATAAATGAAGTCGGCGCGGTTGATGACAAAACGATGCGCTCCACTTGTATCAAACATACTATTTCCTAAGGCGTAAAATGGCCGGTCGTAACCTAAGTATTCCATGATGCCAGGCATGATATCAATTTGTTGGGTAAGCACATCATTATACCCGATGGAGGAAGGATTTCCCGGATCAAAAAACAATACAGGTATCTGGTAACGTCCGGCGCCGCGGGCATAATAATCATTGCCTGCCTGTGGCGAGCAGTGGTCCGCAGTGATTACAAACAGCGTATTGGAATACCAGGACTGCTGCCGGGCGCTTTCAAAGAAGCGCCGCAAGGCATGGTCCGTATAGGCCAGGCTGTTTTCAATCGGTAGCGCGCCTTTGTTATATACCTGCTGATAAGCTGCGGGCAAGGTATACGGCGGATGCGAGCTTAGGGTAAAAACGGCAGCCAGAAAGGGCTTTTGCATCGTGTTCAACCCTTTGCAGAAATACTGCAGGAAGGGTTCATCAAAAATCCCCCAGGTGCCATCGTAATCCTTTTCGTTTTTATATTGCGTACGTCCGAAATAATGGTCAAAACCCGCAGCCTCACTATACGTATATAAATTCATGCTCCCGTTGGTGGCTCCATGATAAAAGGCCGAGCTATAGCCCTTTTGCTTTAAAAGCGAAGCCAGGCTGACAATCTTGTTATTACTGTAAACTGATTCTAAAAAAGGCTCATCCATCAGAGCCGGGATTCCCGACAACACAGCCGGAATTCCGTCATTAGAATGCAGCCCGTTTGCATACGCATTGGTAAAAGCAAGGCTGCAATCCATCAGACTGTCCAGAAATGGCGTACAGTCAGCGCTGTTGCCCAGCTTAGTCCATTCCCTGGAAAGGCTTTCTACTATAATTACCACTACATTTTTAGCCTTAAAAGGCCCGGAAAACTGCTTAACCGGCTTAACGATGTTGAGCGCCTCTGCATCGGGCATAAATATTACCGGTTCCAAAGGCCTGTTTTGAATGGTATTGATAATGCTGTAAGGGGTATTCAGCACAATAGATGTATAACGGCTTTTGGTTAGCTCAACGGCGTTTCTGATGTTAATCGGAATAAGCTGTAAGCCGCCTCTGATACCAATAATGGTAAGGGTGCCAACCAATACCAGACCGGTGATTTGCAGTATAAAGTACCGGAGTCTGCCACCCTGTTGAGACAATGATTTTTTGTATTGCCCTGCGATGCGATCATCAATTGCCTTTGTTGTTTTATAAAAAATAAAAATAAAAGATACAGCCAGCAGGAATAAATACCAGTAGTCTTTGATAAATGACGGAAAGATGGCGATAAAGTCGCCTTTGCGGCTGACCATGCCCAATACGTCTGCAGTGGAACGCTTGTGATTAAATACAAAATAACGCCAGTCACTTATCTCAAAAAGAAATGCCACGCTGTTGGTTACCACAAAAAGTATCCGCAATCCGGCCTGCCAGCCTTTCCATGAAAAGGTATTCACCGGCAGCAGAGATAATAAAATGTACAGGGCATTAATACTCAGTATGGCTGAGATATCGAAACGCCATCCCCAGGCGAAAACAGACAACAATTCCGAAGGCGTGATTCCTGAAAAGCTCTGACGGTTAAACAGGTAAAAGCAAAGCCGGAATATAGTATAAGTCAGCATAAGCAACAAAAGCTGCATGCATAGTTTTTTAAACCGGAGCCGGAATGACGACATTGCTTTATTTAAAATAGTCAGGAAAAAATAACGCAAAAATAATGAACAATTCCTGAGCGATTCCGGAAAATACTGTACGAATTCAGGGTAAAGCCTGTCAATTAAAAATTACGAATTACGGGCTTTCAACTTTTCAATGTCACTACCACAATCTGGCCATGTAGTCACATATTTCCCATTTTCAATTATCTATCGTCAATTATCCCTCCCCAAATAAAGTGCGTTTTGCCTGTAATCATTATTGTACCTTTGCTGCAAAAGCAATCATAACCAATGTCTGGATTTACTGTAGCAATTGTCGGTCGGCCTAATGTGGGAAAATCTACTCTTTTCAATCGTCTGTTGGAAAAGCGGAAGGCCATCGTCAACGATTTCAGCGGCGTTACCCGCGACCGCCAGTACGGTATCTCCGATTGGAACGGAAAGAGTTTTAACGTGATTGACACCGGCGGTTTTGTTTCTCATTCCGAAGATCTTTTTGAAAAAGAAATACGGAAGCAGGTGCATATCGCCATTGATGAATCTGATGCCGTTATTTTTGTAACGGATGTAACTGCCGGAATTACGGATTTGGATGATGACATGGCTCAACTGCTGCGTCGTTCCAAAAAGCCGGTTTTTCTTGCCGTGAACAAGGTGGACAACGGTGAACGTCAATTAGATGCCACTGAGTTTTATGTGCTTGGATTCGAAAATACTTTTTTTATTGCCTCCATTTCGGGAAGCGGCAGCGGCGACCTGCTGGATGCGGTAACCGCCATTATCCCCGATGGCCATATCCAGGCTTCAGAGCGGGAAATCATTTGGGTGGACGGGGAAGATGAGGACGGCAACCCCATCCGGTTTCAGCGGGAAAAATCGCCCCTGCCCAAGATAGCCATCATCGGTCAGCCCAATGCCGGGAAGTCAACCCTGCTGAACGCGCTTACCGGCCAGGACCGGACTATTGTATCCAGCATAGCAGGCACCACCCGCGACAGCATCCATACGCAATATAAGTCGTTTGGAAAAGAATTTATGCTGATAGATACTGCAGGCATCCGCAAAAAGAAAAATGTACATGAAGACTTAGAATTTTATTCCGTTATCCGTGCCATAAATGCTATGGATGAGGCAGATGTATGTATGTTATTGATTGATGCGGAGAAGGGTATCACCGCCCAGGATATCAATATATTCAGTCTTGCTGCCCGCAAAGGAAAGGGAATCGTAATCTTAGTCAATAAATGGGATATGGTTGAAGATAAAGCAACCAATACGGCACGTGATTACCAGGAAGTTTTGCTGAAGAAAATAGCACCTTTTACTGATGTGCCCATCATTTTCGTTTCCGCTACCGGCAGGCAACGTATATTTCAGGCGGTTGAAAAAGCTTTAGAGGTTTATGAAAATAAAAACCGGAAAATATCTACAGCTAAGCTCAACGATATTATGTTGCCCGAAATTGAGCGTTATACGCCACCTATGGTGCGGGGGCATTCGGTTCGCATAAAATTTGTCATGCAGCTTCCGACCTATAATACATCCTTTGCATTTTACTCCAACCATCCTGATGAGATCAAGCCGCCCTACCGTAATTTTTTAGAGAACAAGCTGCGAAGTCATTTCAACTTTACCGGCGTCCCCTTGCGGATTTTCTTCAGGAAGAAATAGCCTTATAATCATTTCCGGTAGAAGAGGGTAACAAATTTCAAAGCATACACACCACCACCCTTTTCATTTTGGGTTTCTTCAGAGTTGTACGTACGGATTAAGGATTAGCCTTTTTATAAGCATCCTTCACTTCCTGCATGATATTCTGGAAACGCGGCACATCATCTACGTAGCCACCCGCCTTCTTAATAATCTGGCCATTACCATCCACAAATATATAAATGGGTTGTCCCACTTCTCCATAAATATTCACTTCAATGTCGAGGTTTTTATCTCCCAGGTTTTTAATCTTTTCACCTGTTTTGGAGGTATATGCTTCACCGTCTGCCAATGGTTGCTTGTCGTCACAATACAGGCTGGCTAAGATAAAATCTTCCCGCAACACTTTCATTACGGCAGGTTTGGAAAGCACCGCGCGTTCCATCTTGCGGCAGTTAATGCAACTGTGTCCTGTAAAGTCAAGGAGCACCGGCTTATTCAGTTTCCTCGATGCGGCCAACGCTTCTTCATAATCGAAAAAGGCTACCACACCCGGAAGCTCGGAAGACAGGGCATAAGCCCCCGTCGTATATTTTACCGGTATAACATCCTGATTACCGCTGCTTACCGAAATTTGCCCGTTCTGTATTCTCAGGATATTATCATGTAAATTAAATTCCAGCGTTTTTCTTTCCGGAAGCAATCCGCTGATACTGGTCAGGGGTGCACCCCAAAGTCCCGGCAGCATATACACCATAAATGAAAATGAGGCAATCGCAAAAAACAAACGAGTTACGGAAAGATAGGGCTGCCCGAACATATTTTTTGGCAAATCATCGTCATGGGAAAACTTAATCTTACCAATCAGGTATAAGCCAAGCAATCCTGCCAAAGCGATCCAGATGCTGATATAAACGTCATAATTGAGCAGGCGCCAGTGATATTGCAGATCCACATTGGATAAGAATTTCATGGCCAATGCCAGCTCTATAAAACCCATGGTCACCTTTACACTGTTGAGCCAGCCGCCGGATTTGGCAAGGCTGTTGAGCAATCCGGGGAAATAAGCAAAGAAGGCAAATGGCAGGGCAATTGCCAGGCCAAAACCTAAAAATCCCAATACGCCGCCCAGCCGGTTTTGTGATTTCACAATATCCACAATCAGCCAACTGATGAACGCGGATGTGCAGCTAAACGAAACAACCACTAATACTAATGCCATAAAAAATATACCGCCAAAACTATTGGCGTTGGCTTTGCTGTCTAACCTGCTGCTCCAGGACGATGGCAGGGTAATCTCAAATGCCCCTAATAAGGAAATACCGAATATCAGGAAGATCGCGAAAACAAAAAGGTTGAACCAGATGCTGGAAGAAATGACATACATCGTGTTTTCCTTAAAGAACAAACTGATAAGCACTCCCACCATCAAAAAGATCAGGATAATGGATAAGGAATATAAGGTAGCATTTTTAAGGCCGGCAGCTTTCGTCTTGCTGCGCTTCGTAAAAAAGCTTACCGTGATGGGAAGCATCGAAAAAATACAGGGGGTTACGAATGCGACAAAGCCGGAAACAAGGCCGGTAATGAATATACTCCAAAGCGATTTGGTAGCATTGTCCCGATCAGCATCCGTATGCGTATCATAACGCTTTACGCTCTCTGCTCCAGTTGCCGGAGCAGCGTTTGCCTCCACGGGATCTGCTGTGGTCTCTACCACGGTATCCGGGCTATCGGACACGATAACTGCATTTGCAGGGGCTACAACATCCTTTATCGAAATACTGAAATCCATATCTTCCGGCGGCAGGCACATGTCGTCGTCGCAAACCATAAAGGTCAGCACACCCTTCAGATCTGTATTGGCAGTAGCAATTGCTTTTTGAGTATAGACAATCTTATCTTTGTAATAATAAACAATGCCCATAACATCTTTAGTATCCTCTTCAAGCTTTTTCCCGCTTTCATTCATCTTACCCAACAATTTCACATGAGGGTTTTGGGAAAAATTAAACTTCGGCGGCAGCATGGAACCATCACCTCCGGGATTAAAAGAAAAGATATGCCAGCCGGCATCCATCTTAGCCGTAATAACCAGATTAAATGTAGTGTCGTTTATCTTTTCCGCAGTAAAAGTCCATTTTACTTTATCAGAAGATTTTAAGGCATAAGACTGGGTTCCCACAAGCAACAGGACACAAAAAAGCAAAAGTCGCTGCATAAAGCTAAATATGTTAAGGTCTGTTTTGGAATGGCTCGCAATTTATGCATTTTCATAGTGATAAAATTTTTCACCCCTCCATTTTACCAAACTATTATAATTTGGATTTTAATGCTTTATGAATGGTTTGCTCCACCTGTTTCGTTTGTTTTTCACCGGAAACTTTCATAGCAAAGGCCGCTTATTCCGGCGGAGAATTTTTTGAACAGGCTGTGCAAAACTATCCCGATCGTCACCGTGATGATGTGATATATTTGCTGGAACAAGTCGGGTTAAGTCAAAAGGGAAAATAGAAGAAAGGCTGATAATCAATCTTAATGAAATTTGACAATAGAGGCAAAATATACTTAGCTTAACTGAAGTTCTTTTTTCAATTGGGAGTTCCTGATATTCAGGAGTATTAAAACGGGGAATCGCGTGTGAATCGCGGGCTGTTGCGCAACTGTAAAGCTTAAGATATCTTATGGCAAGCCAGAATTCCGTTATTCCCGATACCACATATAGCTATTGCTTTCGCATCAAAAGCATTGGTCATTTCCGGCACGACCTTTCCGGCATCAGCGTTGTCCTTATGCCTTTGTTTTTGTTGCAACAGCATTTTAAATTATATTAATCAATAAAAATACGAGCATGAGCATTTTTTCCCATCGTCAAAATTATAAGCCTTTCGAATACCCGGAAGTATTGCAGTTTACTGAAGCCATCAACAAATCATTTTGGGTTCATTCCGAAATTGATTTCACGGCGGATATTCAGGATTTTCACTCTCACCTTAATCAGGCGGAACAGCAATCCATAAAAAAAAGTCTGCTAGCAATCGCTCAGATTGAAGTAGCGGTAAAAACATTCTGGGGCAATTTGTACCAGCATTTTCCCAAACCCGAATTTAACGGCCTGGGCAGCACCTTTGCCGAATGTGAGTTCCGGCATTCCGAAGCATATTCCCGACTTCTGGAAGTGCTGGGTTATAGCGAGGATTTTGAAAAATTAATTGAAGTGCCGGTAATCCGGAACCGCATTCAATATTTAGGCAATGCCCTGAAAACATCAAAAAGCGAATCGCCGCAGGAATATATTACGGCATTGGTATTATTTACCCTGCTCATCGAAAATGTTTCGTTGTTCAGCCAGTTTGCCATCATCCTGTCTTATACCCGGTTCAAAGGCTATATGAAAAACACCAGCAATATTATTGCCTGGACTTCTATTGACGAACAGATTCATGCCAATGCCGGAATTTTCATAATCAATCAAATCAAAAAGGAATTTCCAGATTATCTGAATGAAGAAAAAAAGCAGGAAATCCACGACATCATCAGGCAGTCGCTGAAAGCGGAAGAGGATATCTTAGACTGGATTTTTGAAGATGGAGAACCCGACAGTATCCACAAAAAAGACATTGTCAACTTCATGAAATTCCGAATTGACAACAGCCTTACGCAGATTGGTTTTGAGCCGATATTCCATATCTCTGATGAGGCTTACCAGCCTATGAAATGGTTTGAAGAAGAAGTGTTTGCCAACAGCTTAGACGATTTCTTTGCGAAGCGGCCGGTGGACTATACGAAACACGACAAAAGCATCACTGCAATGGATCTTTTCTAAGCGCTACAATATAATTATCTCTATCATACCAACATAAAAAAATCCACAATTAAATTATATGGAAGAAAGACTT
The DNA here is from genome assembly GCA_964622775.1 of uncultured Taibaiella sp. GTDB lineage: Bacteria > Bacteroidota > Bacteroidia > Chitinophagales > Chitinophagaceae > CAZUSO01. Next base: position 14,864 of record CAZUSO010000014.1, read on the forward strand.
TGGTGGCTGAATGAAGAAAGTGAGCAAATCCTGAACCGGGGCTACCTGCTCAAAGGCGAAACGGTAGAAGGCGCTATCGAACGCATTACGGCAGCTGCGGCGCAACGGCTCTACAAACCCGAACTCAAAGACGGTTTCCGGGAATTAGTCGAAAGAGGCTGGATGAGTCTCAGCTCGCCGATATGGGCGAATATGGGCACGGAACGCGGCCTGCCTATTTCCTGCTTCAATGTGCATGTGCCCGACCATATCGAAGGCATCACGCATAAGCTGGGCGAAGTGATCATGCAAACGAAGATAGGAGGCGGCACATCCGGCTATTTCGGGGAACTACGCGCCAGAGGCAGCGCCGTAACGGACAACGGAAAAAGCAGCGGAGCGGTTTCCTTCATGAAATTATTCGATACCGCAATGGACACCATATCCCAGGGTGGTGTTCGTCGCGGAGCTTTTGCGGCTTACTTAGACATTGACCATCCTGATGCGGAGGAATTTCTCTCTATAAAAAACATCGGGAATCCCATACAGAATTTGTTCTTTGCCGTATGTGTTCCCGACTACTGGATGCAGGAGATGATAGACGGCGATCAGCAAAAGCGGGAATTATGGGCTAAGGTATTAGAATCGAGGCAACAAAAAGGGCTGCCCTACATTTTCTTTACGGACAATATCAACCGTAATAAGCCGCAGGTTTATAAAGACCTCAACATGAGCATTAATTCCAGCAATCTCTGCTCCGAAATAGCGCTGCCTTCCGGCATTGACGAGTCATTTATCTGTTGCCTGCTGTCTATGAATCTGGAACTGTATGACGAATGGAAGGATACGGATGCGGTTAAACTGGCTATCTTTTTTCTGGATGCCGTACTACAGGAATTTATTGTAAAAACTGAAGACAATTATTATTTAGCTGCAGCCAACCGCTTTGCAAAACGACACCGGGCTTTAGGTCTCGGCGTTCTGGGCTGGCATTCTTATCTTCAGAAAAACATGATCCCTTTTGAAGGATTACGGGCTAAACAACTGACCAGTGAAATCTTTCAGTACATTCAGGCTAAAGCGGAAAAAGCCACAATGGAATTAGCCTATATCTACGGTGAACCCGAAGTGCTGAAAGGCTATGGAAAGCGGAATACAACCCTCACGGCTATTGCGCCCACTACCTCTTCCTCGGCCATTTTAGGACAGTCTTCACCGGGTATTGAACCGTATAGCAGCAATTACTACAAGGCCGGACTGGCAAAAGGAAATTTCATGCGGAAGAATAAATACCTTTCCCGTCTGCTGGAAGAAAAGGGAATCAATAATGAAGATATCTGGCGCGATATCATGCTGCACCACGGCAGTGTGCAACACCTCGAACAATTAAGTCAGCCTGAAAAAGATGTGTTCAAGACGTTTAAGGAAATCAGTCAGCTGGAGATTATCCAGCAGGCTTCTATCCGGCAAAAATATATTGACCAGTCGCAAAGCCTCAATATCAATATTCCTTCCAATCTCCCGATTAAAGAAGTAAACCGTTTAATGATAGAAGCCTGGAAACTTGGAGTAAAGACACTGTATTATCAACGCAGCCAAAGCGTCTCTAAAGAATTAGTGAATAATCTCGTAAGCTGTAGCAGTTGCGAGTCTTAGGGGATTGGAGGAAGGACGGATAGATGAACGGAAGGATTGAAGGATTCGGGCGACAGCGACATACTTTTGTGAACCCGCTAATTACAAGAGTTCAAGAGTGGTTTGATGGTTGGTAAAAACACCAAAACTGTGAAATCAATATCTCTGAGGGTTTTGCCGGCGCACTAATTCTTTCGTGTGCTGCGACGAAAGCCACCGTAACCTGACTCAGAGATTTAGAGAAGTTGAGGATTGCCACAGATGCACAGATTGAGCACGCTGCTTATCAGTGACGATTAGAATTTTAGTTTTTACAAACGGGGAAGATAAATATGCGGTCCTGAGGAGCCAGGTGCAGCATATTCCTTATATGATTTTTATGCTTTATCACCTTGTATCGCTGTAAATCATAAATCTCCATGGCAGAATAACAGCCGTCATTTCCCTGAATTTTCCGAAGGAAGGAAAGCAGTGCCAGCGCCTGAAATTCGCTTACCGCAATGATATCCTGTTCAAACTGATACCATATTTTCTCCTGATGCCGGTTCATGACTATCTCCTTTTTTTTAAGGTATAATTTCTGTTGAGATCATTACCGCAACCACAATTTTTACCGGCCGCACAGCTCTCCAATAAGAACACAAAACCCAATGCAGTCATCAATATTATGGTGGCTTTTCTCAAATGTTTCATTTCGTTGTTTAGTTTCGCACCGTAAATCTCAATATTATCCTGTAAAATTATCATTTTTTTCCTTGTTACTTGCAAAGAAAATATTAATAGCGCCATTAGACTGGGGATTAGGGCACACTACCCGCTGCATTCCCATTATCTGGCATCTGCTCCGCCGCGGGTGTACGGTATTTCTTGCAGCAGAGGGTAGTGCAGCCCGTTTGCTTCGCGAGAATTTCCCGGATTTGCCGATACTTGATTTAAAAGGCTACCGCATTCATTACAGTAAAAATAAACGTGGATTTGCTGCAACTATTGCAACACAGATTCCAAAGATGTTACGTACGATTAAGGAAGAACGTCACTGGTTGCAAGAGCAGCACAACATCCATCATTTTGACGCGATAATTTCTGACAATCGTTACGGTCTGCACCTTGACGATGTACCTTCCGTCATCCTGACGCATCAGCTACAGATCCAGACCGGCATGGGTAATGCTGTTGATTTATGGCTTCAAAGGTTGCATTACCATCTGTTGCAACGTTTCTCTGACTGCTGGATAGTGGATAATCCGGGCAGCAATAATCTTTCGGGCATTTTAGCGCATCCCAAAAAATTGCCCCAATCCGCAAGCTATATCGGTTTGTTATCGCAGATTATTCCATCTGAAAAACCATTGAAAAAAAATAACAGCATTTTGGTGCTGCTTTCCGGGCCGGAGCCGGCACGCACTCAACTGGAATCTATCCTGCTGCAACAAGCCCGGGAACTAAAGCAATACGCTTTTTGTTTCGTGGCCGGAAACCCGCTGGGAAAGCCTGTATCCGGATTGACTGAGCATATTCAGTATCATACCCATTTGCCGGCAACACAACTTTCGGGGGCGCTCGCCGGGGCGGAATTGGTTATTTGCCGCAGCGGCTATTCTACCTTAATGGATTTATGTATTTCAAAGCAAAAGGCGCTGCTGATCCCTACTCCGGGTCAAACCGAACAGGAATATCTTGCCGGATATCTCCGGTCCCGGAATATTACGTTGGCAGTAAGTCAGTCGTCAGTACTATTAGAGACTCATATTCCTGCGGCCTTGTCTAAAGAAGGGTTCTCCGGTTTTGTGGAAGATGCACATCTCATGCAAAAGGTTATTGATGCATTCCTGGAACAACCCGAAGCGTAAAGCTGTTGGATTAGGCAATCATCTTTTTATATAAAAGAGCAACAATCAGACTTCATAAGTCATGCCCTCCCGGGTAACTTCCGTATCCGGAAAAACTCTGCAGGCTTCCTCTGCAAAAAGTTCAAGGTCTTCATATTTAGAAGAAAAATGACCCAGCAACAATCTTCCTGCCCTGGCTTTCAGTGCCAGTTGTGCTGCTTCCAGAGCTGTACTGTGGAAGCGTTCCCGTGCTCTTTGTGCTAAATCATTCAGGTATGTACTTTCATGATACATGATATCAACGCCGGAGATACAGGGTAAAAAACTTTCCGTTGACCGGGTATCTGCACAATAAGCATATTTTTTTGAAGGCGGCGGGTCTTCGGTTACCCATTCATTTTTTATTAGGTCGCCGTTTTTGGTGATATAATCCCCACCCTCTTTAAGCCGTTGATAGAAACTTGCCGGAATGCCATGTTCCCTGCATTTTTCAGGAAGCAGTGTTCTTCCGCCCTTTTTCGATTCGAAAACGAAACCATGGCAAGGTATGCGGTGCTCAGTCGGAAAACACTGCACAGTAATGAAAGGTGTATCAACCAATATCTTTTCTTCTCCATCATCAATAGCCGTAAAGTGCAGCTCGAAGGGAAGCTCGGTACACGCCACCTGTAGTTGAAGACGGATAATATCCATCAGTTCAGGCGGCCCGTACAGGCGAACCGGCTCGGAACGACCGAGTAGCCCCATGCTTGTCAGCAATCCAATCAGGCCGAAATAATGATCACCATGTAAATGACTGATGAAAATATGGTGAATTCTCCGGGTGCGGACACCGTATTTTTGTATTTGCATTTGGGTACCTTCACCGCAATCCATTAGGATTAACTGTTCCCGTATTTCTACAATTTGAGCAGTAGGATGGCGGCCACAGGACGGGATTGCCGAATTATTGCCAAGTATGGTAATCTTCATGCCTTAGTCATTGTACAAATCGCGCTCCAGCACTTCCATATTAACAATGTCGGCTGCTTCGATAAATGTAGGTGTGAGGTTGAGGCTTAAATGCAGTTGTTCCTGCTTCAACTTTTGCAGTACTACATTCGGCAGCTCACAGAAGGCCAGCGAGCCGGTTTGTTCATAAATGTTATGATGCAGCTCCAGCAGCGCGTAGGCCGATCGGCTGTCGATATCAGTACAGTTTTTCAGGCTGACAATAAAATTCCGGCTTCCTGTCGCCTGCTGCTCATTTATCTTCTCTATTAAATCCGCAACCTGCTCGTTCAACAATCCTTCCTGGGGCGTCAGTACTGTGTAACCGGGTTTTATTTCTATATTAATTTCCATGAATGCTGATATTTTTAAAATTCCTCTTTTCCAAGTCTTATAATTAGACAGACGATAAAACCGCTCAAAAGTAAGGCAAATTTTCTTTTATTTTTCCATCTTCATACGGAGTGCAGGAAAACGCTTTTAAGCTTTTTACTGTATTTTATCACGGTTTTTGTTTTGCTTCGCAATAAAAACTCACGCCAAATCAAGAGGAACTCACGCTTTTTTACCCCGGGCTGACCTCCGGGGTTAGTGATATTACCCCCTTCTGGGCTACCATACATCAAAAGCGTTTTCCCTGATACAGAGTGTAGCTCACATCAGTGCTTTTTACTTTGGCAGGACAGATTGGGGGGATATTGAATAGGGATTGATTATAGATTGAAGTGACTGATTGAAGATTGAAAGAGGCTGGCGGCGCTTTTTGCCACAGCGGGTTCCTTCACACAACAAGAAAATCCTGTGTTATGGTTAGTTTTGTAATTCATAAGTCGTAATTTACAATTCATAATTCATATTGATAATTTGTACAAAAACAATGCACTGACAAAGTTTAAATTATTCTTAAATGTCTTGCGGAGGGGTGTCATTGCTTTATTTTTACCCCGTTCAAAATTTCATCATAGTCTTATGCACATTTTCAGACCTTCTTCCATGTTGCTTTACGGCATTACCGCATGCCTGATTGCCGGTATGGTATTGTCAACAACCGATGTAAATGCTCAAAGACGCAAAAAACGCAGCACTAAGAAAGAAATCGTCAAACCGGATCCGGATCCCTGGGATATTGACACTTTAATAAAGCCGATTCCCATGAACCGGGCTTTGTTCACCGATAAAGTAAGCAAATGGCAGGATCGCCTGGATGAAAGAGACGGTATAAAAGATCGACAGGTTCACTTTATTGATGAGAACTATTCCGAAGCCTTTACAAAGGGACTGATAACCAATGTGGATCTATTGGAGATCCACATCGAAAATATGAATATTGACCACAGTCAGAAAATACGGTTTCACCGGGCAGTGGAAGGCATGCTGATGCGCACAGCCAGTAAGCCCTGGGGCAATCTTCCTCCCAACTATTTTATGCGGCTTGTGGAAAATATGGAAGATATGATGATTGCCATTGTAGAAAACGACATTGAAGATTTCGTGGCGGATCATCCTGATGAGTTTACTTTTGCCAATAGCTTTTTTCTGGAAGACTACCCTGCCGCCAGGGCTGCATTCTTCAAATCGTACGGGTTGAAATATCCGGAAAAGATGATTAAGCAATTAGAGATCATCTCCAAAGAACCCTATGCAGATGATATCGTTGCAGCCGTAGCGCATAAGGATCCGGCCACCATTCTGAATTATGCCACCTCCACCAGCTATATGAGCAGTGTGATGCGTCGCAATAAGGATCCATTGGTGCAGGCGATTGTAAAGATTGCCGATCAGTCCGGCAGCCCGCTGAAAGCTTTACCCTTTTTAGGGGCTGTTTATCGCGGAGAAATGACCATCAGCGAGGTGGATGCCTTTACGAAAGACGATGTACAGTATTACAAACACCTGGTGCAGTTGAAACTTCAAAATGAAACCATTAGCGCCAATAAGATCGACGAGGAAATCAATTACCGGGCGCTGAAGTTTGTAAGGATCATCAACGAGCTTCATGAGGAACCGGCTGCAGTACGTTTTAAAGCCATTCAACCCTTTAATGCGCCTGAATTGTATTATATGATGATTGGCGGACAAGATGAAATCTATACCAGCAGCTTCACCGGCGGTACCTATCCCCTGATGTTGTCCACGCTCAGCCCAAAAACGGGCGACCAGTTACTGGAAGATATTCACATGGATCATTTCCGCACTTTCATCAGGATGAGCGCCGGGTTCAATACCTTGAAGAACTTTTTTGCAACTATTGAGGAGGGTAAAAAGGTAGCTTTAATGAAACAATTCGTTGCCAATCTGGAACAGGGTGATGAAGACGACCTGGAGGATGCAGTAGATGTAGCGGATGCCTTCGGCAGCATTAACGATCCCGATCTGCTGGATTTCCTGCGCAAAGAAGTTCAGGCTAATTATGAGCGTGTTTATAAGGCGAAAAACGAGCACAGTAAAAAGGGCGTAATTGTATATGGATTGTTGGGCACCATCTTTAACGAAGATAAGTCCGCACAGCTCAACCTGCCGATTCCACCTGTAACCTATGTCCCCTACAAGTCTTTAGTGAACAGCAATGGCAATGTGGTTATACAGGCATTTTTTTATGGAGATGAAGACGGCAGGATGTCATACAACAGCTTTAAATCCACCTTTCCGTCTTCCAAATGGACGGCAACCGCAAATAAGGATTGGGTATTATATCAATCCAATAAAGGCAAAAACCCGGTTTACGTTTATGCCAACCTTCCGTTAGAAGAACCGGAGGATGAAGCCGCACAAAAGCGATTACAACAATATTTTGAGAATAGTGACATCACGCCGTCTATCGTCATTCACCGGGGACACAGCTATCACCTGAGCGGATCTTTAGCTAATCTTAATCCGGAAGTGAAAATTGTGATGCTGGGCTCCTGCGGCGGCTATCATAACTTAGCCAATGTGCTGGATCGGTCGCCGGAAGCCAGTATCATTTCCTCCAAACAAACCGGGGCGGCGCGGGTGAATGAACCTATTATAGCGGAGATGCTTCGGCAAATCATGGATGGGAAAGATGTGGACTGGGTTACCTGCTGGACTGATCTTAGCGGTTATTTTAAAAAACAGGGTAAGATGGAACAGGATCTTTTTAATGATTACGTGCCGCCACATAAAAACCTGGGCGCCATATTCATCAAGGCTTACCGGAAGATGATGGCCGCTACCAATACTGATTAAGCGTTTTCAGTTTGGGAATTAAAAATTGGGAATTAAAAATTGATTGATTTTTGACGACATTGTCAAAAATAATGTCAATGTTAAATAATAAAATTCAAGCTTACACCCCGTCCACCGACCGAATAATAAAACCCCATTTGAACAAACCCATGCAACCCATTTCAAAATTATACGGACAAACCCTGACGATTCAATTTTAAAAGATTATTCAAGCTTTCGAGACAACCTAACTGGTGCAATGTGGACGGTAGCAATAACAGAAAAAGCCTGACGAGAAAGAACCTGATAAGCCTTAACTAATTTTTGCCATCATTTACACGGCAATCACCATTTACTTTGTTTTTGACATTTAGCATGACGAAAGCGCTTCATCAGGATACCTGTTCCTGTTCCCGGCATTTTGGTTTTATTCATCTCTCTTTTAAAAATCCATTGGCACTTCCATTAGTAGCAATTCCGAATTACCGCTATTGGAAACGATTTTGACTGAATCCGTATCCCACAGGCCGAGCCCGTCCCGTGCAGACAATTGCCGGCCATCAATCGTCATTTCGCTGTTAAGCAAAAAGGCATATACGCCGTTCTCCTTTTTATGCAGCCGGTATATTGTCTCCACGTCCTTATCAAAAGTGCCCAAATGAAACCAGGCTTGCTGATGAATCCATACACCTGCATCATCCGGATCGGGTGAAACGATTTGTTGCAGACGGTTGTGTCGGTCAGCGGAATCCAGGGTAATCTGATCATATCGGGGCTCCACATTCATCTTATCCGGGATTACCCATATCTGCAGGAATTTCACGGCATGCTCCCGGCTGTGATTGTATTCGCTGTGCGCAATCCCAGTTCCCGCGCTCATCACCTGAATATCGCCATTTTTGATCACCGCAGTAGTTCCCATACTGTCCTGATGTTCGAGATCTCCGGCTAATGGAATACTGATAATTTCCATATTGTCATGTCGGTGCATGCCGAATCCTTTTCCCGCGGCAACGGTATCATCATTTAACACGCGCAGGGCGCCAAAATGCATCCGGTCAGGATGATGATAGCCTGCAAAACTGAATGTATGCCAGGTATCCAGCCAGCCATAATTTGCGTGTCCGCGTGAAGTTGCCTTATGCAATATGAAGTTGTTCATTTTCTTGTTTTTTTATCTATTAAAAAAATATCCTTACCGGCTTTCCCGGTAATGGATATTCCTCAAGTCTTGTTGATAATGCAAAGGTATATCGGCGTTTCCGGGGCGCCGTTAACATAGGTCAATAAATTTACCCAGACAGTGCAATAACCTCAATGTCTCTCCAGCAATATCATATTATGCTGTTGTCTTTGAAAATGATTGTAATAAAGGATTTTTTGGGGCAGTATGTCAGGCGGAGGATTACGGTACCAGATTTTATCCGGCAGCTTTTCCCCCTGTAAATACTGAAATAACAGCCACAATGCAAAGCTTCCCGCCGTTTCATATTCGCCGCACAAATGCTTAAACGCTATGACGGGCATATCACAGGGGAAAAGTTCCACAGCTTTTTCATAATAAATATTATCCCGGACATCTCCGCTCCAACCCAGCAATACAAGATCCACATCTTCGTATTTCCAACCCTGTTTTTGAAGCAAGGCATGCATTTCACCAGTCAAATCAAATGTTGCTGTGGCAGTAAGGGATTTTACCTGCAACAATTCTACGGCATTTTCCATCGGTTGGTTTTGCAGCATAAAAAATGCCACGCCTTCACCTGCCATTACACCGGGAGTTTCGCTCTGCTGCCATAAGGACAAATCCGTATCCACAACGGTTTTCCACTGTCCTGTTTTTTCTTTAATCAACAAATATTCTGCCGTAATCTCATCAAAGCTGCCAACCAGGAATTGCTGTGGCGCATTCGACTCATTCATCTTTAAGCAGGCATCGTACAGGCTGATTTCAAAAGAGCTGCCCCGGTGCACGAAAGTCTGATTATAGCCTGTAGCCTTCGTTTGCAACGCCACAACGCCGTTGATGGCATTATAAGTGGAAAGTATGAAGGGCGTGGGGTTCAACATTTCTTCATTGAACTGCTTCATATCTTTTACAAACTTTTCCGTATCCAGCATACTGCCTTTTCCCGTTCCGGTAATGATTCCGTCCGGCATCTGCACGCCGGCCTGCTTCAGGCATTTCATTGCGGCGTAAATGCTCATTTTCAGCAGTCGGCTCATTCTTCTCAACTGCATGGGAGGCAGTATCGAGCTATAATCCGGTTCCACACACGAAAACCGGTTAGCGCGGGGCTTTACCAAAGGTTGTAATAAATGAGGCAACTCCGTTTGCTGCGGAGCAATTGCTGTAGTATGTGTGATGTAAACAGGCTTCAATATTTACCGGCTGATTAAAAAAATAATACTTTTTGTATTTCTCGATCTGTATTCCTTAAAGATAAGGATTTATATTTTTCCAAATACTAAGGATACATTATTGCCGCCAAATCCAAATGAATTGGACAATGCATAAGTCATCCCGGGATTTTCGGTCAGCGAGGTAACCGGCCGTAACCCAGCTTCTTCCATCGGTGTTTCAAACCGAAGATTGGGCGGCATGACCTGATGCTTCAAAGATAAACAGGACAAGATGGCCTCAACCGCTCCCGATGCGGCAAGGGTATGTCCTGTATAAGCTTTGGTGGAGCTGAAATTATGGAAATCCGCTCCGAACAAATCCCGGATAGCATTTCCTTCACTCAAATCGTTACCCAAAGTAGCCGTACCATGCGCATTTACATAACCTATCTGAACGGGCGAAAGCCCGGCATGCCGTAGTGCCTGTTGCATGGTAAGTAATGCACCTTTACCATCGGGAGAAGGCGCCGTAGGATGATGCGCTTCATTGGTATTACCATAGCCTTTAAATACAGCTACCGCTTCCATTTGATATTGCTTCAATACCCGCTCATTCACAAGGACAATATACGCGGCTGCCTCTCCAAGATTAAGCCCGTTGCGATTTTGGTCAAAAGGGCGGCAGGGAATTTTATCTACATTTTTCAATGCATTGAACCCGTTTAAGGTAAACCGGGTGAGCGCATCCGTTCCTCCGCATATCGCCATGTCACATTCACCGGCCGCTATCATACGCGCACCCATAAGGATGGCATTGGCAGAGGAAGAACAGGCTGTGCTGATGGTTGCCTGGAAGCCTTTTATTCCAAAACAGGCTGACATGCGCATGGTACAGTCTGCACAATCCAGAGAATTGACATAAGCCATGGACTGTCCGACATGTTCCGGGTCGATCATCTCTGCATACAGATTCTCCACATCACTCATCCCGCCAACGGTCGTGGCATTGATGAAAGCTGTTTTACCCGACTGTATCATTGCTTCAGGAATTCCTTGCAGCGCTTCTTTTAAGGCATGAATTCCCAGCAAAGCGGTACGGCTGTAACCATCTCCGGATAGCTTTAACCGTCCGGCAAGTCCGGCATTGCTCAACTTGATCTCCCCAATACACAAATCGTTGCGGTGGCGTGTATCTAATATTGTGGCATAGCCCAGTCCGTGCCGGCTTTCAAGAATGGAATTCCAGCTTGCGGAAAGTGTTTCGCCTAAGGCTGAAATCATGCCCATTCCCGAAATATACACCATAATTCAAGCTATAAAATAAAGATTCGGGAAAAATGAAGATTAGAATTTGCGATGCTGCCCGATATAGTCTGCCATAGATTGCACGGACGACAAAACGGTTCTGCCTTCCCGGGCATCTTCTATCTTGATGCCATAATTGCGCTCCATCAATACCATCAATTCCAGGGAGTCAATGCTATCCAGCCCTAATCCGTCACCAAATAAAGGAGCATTGTCATCAATATCTCCGGGTTTCATCTCCTGCAAATTCAACGCATCAATAATTTGTTGCTTTAAGGTGATTTTTAAGTCTTCCATATTTATTTTGTGTGAAGGGGCAAAGATAAAAGATTAATGCATTTTAAGAAAACAATTACAGCGCTCCGGTTTTAACGGCATACTTTTGCATTTTTGAAAAAAACCATAATGAAATTATGCTCCAAAACGTACGGCATATCATCTTTGACCTGGGCGGCGTTATACTCAATATTGATTATCAATGTACGGAATCTGCCTTCGAAGCACTGGGAATCACCGCATTCAAAGCGCATTACAGCCAGTTGCGTCAGTCTTCTTTTTTTGATAATTTCGAAACAGGTCGTATTTCCGGGGGAAATTTTATTGAAGGAATAAAAAAAATCTCCGAAAAACCACTGACGGATGATCAGATTACTGATGCCTGGAATGCCATGCTGCTGGAGTTTCCGCTGCGCCGCCTTCAAATCCTGCAACAATTGCAGATCCATTTTGACACATTTCTCCTGAGCAATACCAATGTCATCCATGAGGCACGCTTTCAGAAAATGCTGAAAAGTCAAACCGGTTTCAACAGTCTGAGCGTATTTTTTGACAAAGTATATTATTCCCACCGTATTGGTTTGCGAAAACCGGATGCGAAAGCATTTCAATTTATTCTGGATCAGCACCAACTGCAACCTGAATATACTTTGTTCATTGATGACAGTCCCCAACATATTGAGGCCGCTAAGGCTTTGGGGATCCAGACGATCTGGCTGCAAAAAGGCATGAGCATGGAAGCCGATATTTTCCGGGAAAAGCCGTCAAAGCAGAAGGAGCATTAAGTCAAAATACAAAACAGAAAGAACGCTGATAGTCAATATTATGCTTCGCTTAACAGGAGGATTATAGATAGTGTATTTTGTGTTCCCTGACAAATGTAAGTACCTGTCCATGCTGCTGTTTAAATCACATTTGACAGCAGTTCAACGAATTTCACTGTGATAAAGAACGACAATCAACTCGACATTCTGCGCATAACATAACACCTATATCGAGTCAAGCCTGTTTTTAAATATTTTCCCAAATAATACCATATTGATTATCATACTTTTTTACTTTTCAATTTTCTGTTCTTGACTTAACCGCAATTTCTGAAACAATAATACATTTTAATCATCCTCCTGCCGACAATCTGCCAAAAAACTGACATTTTATCATTATTTATCCGGATGGTATGAATGTTGTTCTATCCCATTTACAAACATTATATAATTATCAAACCAACCTTATATGAGTAAAATAATCGGAATAGACTTAGGAACCACCAATTCCTGCGTAGCTGTTATGGAAGGTAACGAGCCTGTGGTAATTTCGAACGACGAAGGCCGCAGAACAACGCCTTCCATCGTGGCTTTCTTAAAAAACGGAGAACGTAAAGTAGGCGATCCGGCCAAGCGCCAGGCTATCACCAACCCGGCAAACACCATTATGTCCATTAAAAGATATATGGGTCGGCGATATGACGAAGTCGGTGATGAAATGACACACAACTCCTATAAGATTGGAAAGGGCGACAATAATACCGTGCGCGTGGACATTGACGGCCGGCTTTACACCCCTCAGGAGATTTCCGCTATGATTCTCCAAAAGATGAAAAAAACGGCAGAAGATTTTCTGGGACAGGAAGTGAAGGAAGCGGTAATCACTGTTCCGGCCTACTTTAACGACTCCCAGCGTCAGGCCACTAAAGAAGCCGGAGAAATTGCGGGGTTAAATGTACGCCGTATCATCAATGAACCTACTGCAGCTGCATTGGCTTATGGTCTGGACAAGCAACACAAGGATAGCAAAGTAGCCGTATTTGATTTAGGCGGTGGTACTTTCGATATCTCTATCTTAGAATTAGGCGATGGCGTGTTTGAAGTGAAATCCACAAACGGCGATACCCACTTAGGCGGCGACGATTTTGATAAGATTATCATGGACTGGCTATCAGATGAATTTAAAAAAGACATGCCCACCATGGATCTGCACAAAGATCCTATGGCCTGGCAACGGCTGAAAGAAGCAGCTGAAAAGGCTAAGATTGAATTGAGTTCTTCTCAGGAAACGGAGATCAACCTGCCTTACATCACGGCTATTGACGGGGTGCCTCAACACTTAGTTCGCAAGCTGAGCCGCGCTAAATTTGAACAATTAGCCGATTCCCTGGTAGAGCGCACGCTGGAGCCCTGCCGCAAAGCATTGAAAGATGCCGGCATGCAGGCTTCCGAAGTTGACGAAGTAATTTTGGTAGGCGGCTCAACACGGATTCCTAAAATTCAGGAAGTTGTTGAAAAATTCTTTGGAAAAAAGCCCAACAAAAGCGTAAACCCCGATGAAGTAGTAGCCGTTGGTGCTGCGATTCAGGGCGGCGTGCTGACCGGCGACGTAAAAGACGTATTGCTTTTAGACGTTACTCCGCTTTCCTTAGGTATTGAAACTTATGGTGGGGTGATGACCAAATTGATTGAATCCAACACGACCATTCCGACTAAAAAGTCCGAAACCTTCTCTACCGCCAGCGATAACCAGCCCAGCGTTGAGATCAATGTGCTTCAGGGCGAACGTCCAATGGCAAACCAGAACAAATCCCTGGGACGATTCATCCTGGACGGCATTCCACCAGCGCCACGTGGCGTGCCTCAGGTAGAGGTTATCTTCGATATTGATGCCAATGGTATCCTGAGCGTAACAGCGAAAGATAAAGGCACTGGCAAACAACAAAATATCCGTATCGAAGCCGGAAGCGGTCTGAGCAAAGAAGAAATTGAAAAGATGAAGACGGAAGCAAAGGCTAATGAAGATGAAGATAAAAAAGTACGCGAGCGGGTGGAAAAGCTTAATCTGGCAGACGGACTGATCTTCAATAGCGAAAAACAATTGAAAGATAATGCAGACAAACTTTCTGCCGACAAAAAAGAAGCTATTGAAGCAGCATTAGGCCAACTGAAAGAAGCACACAAGAATCAGGATATGGATGCCATTGATAAGGCTACTGAAGCACTGAATACCGCATGGAATGCAGCCTCCGAAGAGCTGTACAAAGCCAGTCAGGAGGCAGGAAATACCACAGGCGATGCGGCTCAGGAGCCAGGTGGCGAATCCGCCCAGGCAACCGGAGGCGGAAGTGACAATGTTGCAGACGCCGATTTTGAAGAAGTGAAATAAATAACAAAACTGTATATCGCTATAAAAAAGCGCCTTTCCCGGGGCGCTTTTTTTATTCCTTTTTCGAGACTGCTTAACGCTGCATAATTTCGGAGAAACGTCAAATTAGGAGACAAGCCCTTTGTTTCATGCTGCCTGTCGAAGCACGCTGCCCTTAAGGTTCTGAGAGACTGAAGCGTGTGCCCTTCGACGGGTTCAGGGTGACTGTCAGGCTACCCTTCAACAAGCTCAAATTTTGCATTTCAACCTTTGAATTTCTCTATTCATTACCTATATCCCGAACTGCAGGTTTTTCCCCGGATAATACGCCAGATTGCCCAATTCTTCTTCAATTCGCAACAATTGGTTGTACTTAGCCATGCGATCGCTGCGGGAAGCAGAGCCTGTTTTGATTTGGCCACAATTCAATGCTACAGCCAAATCTGCAATAGTATTATCTTCGGTTTCTCCGCTGCGATGACTCATAATCGTATTATACCGGTTATGCTGAGCGAGGCTCACCGAGTCTATCGTTTCGGAAAGCGTGCCGATCTGATTAACCTTCACTAACAAGGCATTGGCCACGCCTTTCTCAAGGCCTTCATGAAGGCGCTTTACATTCGTTACAAACAAATCATCCCCTACCAATTGTACTTTATTGCCTAAAGCATCAGTAAGCGCTTTCCAGCCTTTCCAGTCATCCTCGGCCATACCATCTTCAATACTGACAATCGGATATTTTTTACACCAGGAAGTCCAATAATCAACCAACTCTGCACTGCTCATCTTTTTTCCGTCCGATTTATGGAAAACGTACTTTTTACTTTTGGCGTTCCACAATTCACTGCTGGCTGCATCCATAGCAATGGCCACCTGGTCGCCGGGCTTATAGCCTGCTTTCTCAATGGCTTTTAACACGGTTTCAATGGCTTCTTCGTTACTTTGAATATTGGGCGCAAATCCACCCTCGTCGCCCACATTGGTACTGTATCCTTTCTCCTTCAATACATTTTTCAGCGCATGAAAAATCTCCACGCCCCAGCGCAGCCCTTCGCTAAAAGTGGAAGCGCCTACCGGCATAACCATAAATTCCTGAAAATCTATCTTGTTATCCGCATGTGCTCCTCCGTTGAGGATATTCATCATCGGAACAGGAAGCGTGCGGGTATTGGTACCGCCCACATAACGGTACAAAGGCATTCCGGCTTCTTCCGCACCAGCTCGTGCAGCAGCCAGACTCACCGCCAGCAAAGCATTTGCGCCCAGTTTACCTTTATTAGGCGTACCGTCCAATTGCAGCAGTAATTCATCAAGGCCTCTTTGATCGTAGATATCAAAACCATAGAGTTCTTTGGCAATAATATCATTAATATTTTTGACGGCCTTCAGCACGCCTTTGCCTGAATATTTCTTTTTGTCGCCATCGCGCAACTCAACGGCCTCATGTATCCCCGTAGAGGCTCCGGAGGGAACCGCAGCACGGCCAAAGGAACCAAGATCGGTAACAATGTCAACTTCAACTGTGGGATTGCCGCGGGAGTCGAGAATCTGACGTGCATGCACTGCTGTAATAAAGCTCATAATAAGTTTTTGTGTTTTTTTAATGTGCAAATTTACAGGAAAGATGCAACAAAAAAAACGCTGCATTTTTGCAGCGTTTTTTCCGGATAGTAAACCCAATACGTTTTATTTGGCAACGACCGTTCCTTTAATCTTCAATTCGTACCGGTCGCCCTGCTCCACATTGGAAGCATTTGATTTCACAAAAATACTTTTATTAAAAGGGCCTGCCGAAGCGGCATCAAAGGAAACCTTAATCATTGCTGTTTTTCCGGGCAATACGGGCGCTTTGGGCCATTCAGGCGTGGTGCAGCCACAGGATGGCTTCACATCCTGAATAATCAGGGGCTGATTCCCGGTATTCTTAACCTCAAAATCATAAGTGGCGGGAACGCCCTGCTTTATACTTCCAAAATCATGATCCGGTGTGGCTACGGTAATTTGCGCGCCCGATTGGGCAAAAACGAGGGCCTGGGTCGTCGCTACTAAAAGCAGTACTGCAAAAAGTCTTTTAATCATAAATTTTATTTTAAAGTGAGGTAAAACAAACCGGCATTCAGACCGGAGAAAACCCAAAAGGTTTAAACTGATATGAATGCCGGAAATTTTTTGACCAAGCCTGGTTGCTGCGGTAATTAGTTAGCAGACTTCATCATGGATTGGTTTTCCGGAACAGAAGATGCCGGAGCTTTTTCCACGTTCCCGCCAATGTGTAAAACCGTAGTGCCCACATTGGATTGAACAGTTACCGTTTTATTTATCGGGCCGGGACGTCCCTTTGTATTATAGCTTACCTTGATGGTTCCTGTCTTACCGGGAGCAACAGCATCTTTGGAATAGGAAGGAACGGTACAACCGCAGCTTCCCTTTGCATTTTGAATCAGGATAGGTTCTTTACCGGTATTGGTAAAGGTAAACTCATAAACAGCCGGATCACCTTCCTGAACAGTACCGAAGTCATGCTTTTCATCTTTGAACTTCATCGTGTTTTCAGTTTGGTTGGTAGCTGCCGGAGCCGGAGCCACTGCAGTTGTAACTGGTTTCTTTTCCATTGCAGGAGCCAGCTTTTTTCCTTGTGCAAAAACTGCACCACCTGTTAGCGCCAATATGGCTAAGGTCAGCAAAGATTTTCTCATTGTATAATGTTTTGTTTTTTGATAGATACAAAGATATTAGGAAGCATACCAATTCTGCTGTTAAGCGAGGGTTAAGGTTAGTTCCCGCAGGTTTTTTGCAAATAAAAACAGATTCACCTGTATTACCAGGTGAATCTATCGGACATCATTTGCCATTCAAACAGGCCAAAATATGAATTATCTTCCTGCCTCAATGCGCTCCGGACATCCGTACCTGTTATTGGAACCACAGCTCTGTAACGCCACCAGGCACACCGACAACATTGCCAGCGCAAGCGTAAGTGTGTAGAAATGTTTTTTCATAAAAATCTTGTTTATAAAACGCTTTATTATTTTTGCCAAAGTTAAACAGAAATAACCAAATAATGCACATACATTTTATAGCTATCGGCGGAGCCATTATGCATCAGTTAGCTATTGCTCTTAAAAACAAAGGATTCACCATCAGCGGCAGTGACGATAATATTTCCGACCCTGCCAAATCTCATCTGGAACAGGCCGGACTGCTTCCGGAACATGCGGGATGGTTTCCGGAAAAAATCCCTGAAACAACGGATGCGGTCATACTGGGTATGCATGCCGGCGCCGACAACCCGGAATTGCAGAAAGCCTTAGCACTGAACATCCGGGTCTATTCCTTCCCGGAATATATTTACGACACCTGCCGGGATAAGAAGCGGGTCGTGGTGGCGGGAAGTCATGGTAAGACCACCACCACCTCCATGATTATGCACGTATTGCGGTTCTGCAATATTGAGTTTGATTATCTTGTCGGAGCCAAAGTGGAAGGGTTCGACAGTTCCGTAAAACTTTCTGACGCGCCGCTCATCATACTGGAAGGCGATGAATATCCGGCATCCGTAATAGAAAAACGGCCGAAAATTCATTTTTATCATCCTCACATTTCCGTGTTGACCGGCATTGCCTGGGATCATGTGAATGTATTTCCTACTTACGATTTTTATAAAGAACAGTTTGCTGTTTACCTCCGCGATATGCAGGAAGGCGCCTCCATTATATACAATGCCGAAGACCGGGAAGTGGTGCAGTTGATAGAAAATGAAGCAAAATCACTTCGACAGATTCCTTATGCCACACCAAGCTATAAGGTACATGATGACGAGGTTTTACTGCCCACATCCGGAGGAAATATTGCCCTGAAAATATTCGGTGACCATAACCTGCAAAATATGGAAGCCGCCAGGAAAACCTGTAACGAGCTGGGCATTGACAATTTCGATTTTTACAAAGCAATTACCGCTTTTAAAGGCGCCGCAAGACGCCTGGAAAAAATAACAGCACGCGAAGGGCTGATTGCATTCCGGGATTTCGCCCATGCGCCATCCAAGCTGAAGGCAACGCTGAAAGCCGTTCGGGAGCGGTTTCCCGGCCATTTCCTGATTGCCTGCTTCGAACTACATACCTACAGTAGCCTTAACAAACACTTTCTGAGTGAATATGCCCACGCGCTAAATGATTGCGACCGGGGCGCCGTATTTTTCAGTACGCATGCCCTGGCTTTGAAAGGCTTGCCACAGCTCAACGAATTCGTTATTAAGGACAGTTTTCAAAACGACCGGCTGTTTGTTTCCAGCGATCCGGATGCGCTTCGTCAATGGATTTCAGACTCGATGCATTTAACCGAACATCCGGTTTGTCTGCTCCTTATGAGTTCGGGTACTTTTGAAGGAATGGCACTCGATTTTTAAATAAAATATCATCCAATATAAATATTCAATGAAGAAAATCTTAGTAGCCAACCGGGGCGAAATTGCGCTTCGGATTATGCGTTCCGCAAAAGAAATGGGTATTGCCACGCTTGCCGTTTATTCGGAAGCCGACCGCATGATGCCCTTTGTGCAATATGCCGATGAAGCGGTCTGCATCGGGCCGGCGCCCTCTGCCCAGTCTTATTTACGTGCGGATATTATTATCGAAACAGCGCTTCGCCACAGCGCGGACGCCATTCATCCGGGATACGGATTTTTAAGTGAGAATGCAGCTTTCTCAAAAGCCGTAACAGATGCCGGACTGACCTTTATCGGACCCTCTTCCCATTCCATTGAAATAATGGGCAGTAAGATTGCGGCAAAGCAGGCCGCCAAAAAGTTTGATGTGCCTATGGTTCCGGGTACGGACAAGCCGATTGAAAATGCGGAAGAAGCCCGGCAAATTGCAGTGCAGGCCGGCTTTCCGGTATTGATCAAGGCCTCTGCCGGCGGCGGCGGAAAAGGAATGCGGGTAGTCAATACGGAAGATGAGCTGGAAGAGCAAATGCGCATAGCAAAAAGTGAAGCGCTGAATGCTTTCAGCAATGATGATGTGTTTATCGAAAAATATGTCGGCTCTCCAAAGCATATTGAAATTCAGATCCTGGGTGATCAGCAGGGTAATTACGTTTATTTGTTTGAGCGGGAATGCTCCATTCAGCGCCGCCACCAGAAACTGATTGAAGAAGCGCCTTCTTCCTGCCTGACCCCCGACATTAGGTCGGCTATGGGCGAATGTGCAGTAAATGTAGCCAAAGCCTGCAAATATTACGGCGTGGGAACCGTAGAATTTCTGGTGGATAATAAGCTCAATTTCTATTTCCTGGAAATGAATACCCGCCTGCAGGTAGAGCATTGCGTAACCGAGATGATCACGGGGAAAGATTTGGTAAAAGAACAAATTAAGGTTGCCCGTGGCGAGCAGCTTTCTTTTTCCCAACAGGATCTGAAAATAAATGGTCATGCCATTGAACTACGCGTTTGTGCCGAAGATCCAACGGACAATTTCATGCCGGATACCGGCAGGCTCCATATCTATAAACGACCACAAGGCCCCGGCGTTCGCGTTGACGACGGCTATGATGAAGGTATGGATATCCCTATTTTTTACGATCCGATGATTGCTAAATTAATTAGCTGGGGCGCCGACCGGTCCGAAGCTATTGACCGACTGTGCCGCGCCATTGATGAATATAAAATACAGGGGATACACAACACCCTGTCGTTTGGCAAATGGGCCGTTCGCCAGCCGGCATTTGCCGAAGGCCGGTTTGATACTCAGTTTATCGACAAATATTTCAGGCCGGAATTTTTGAAAAGCAATCCGGATCAACCGGAAGCTATTGTTGCCGCCGCACTTGCCGCACTTGCCTGGGAAGGGCAAAAAACGCAAGAACAGTTTCCGGCGGCTCAAAACGGGCAGATGTCTAAATGGAAACTGAAAAGAAGCTGAGCCAGGAGCAGGAGAAAAGCGGTATAGTGGCGTACATTTATTTAATGCTGTAGTTTTATTACCTAAAACTGACCGGATATTTACCGATTAATCCTGATTGCTCATGCTTTTTTCCATATATTTGAACGTCAATAAATTTTAAAACCACTCAAATTATTAAATTTACTGTAAATGAAAAAAGGACTTATTGCATTATTAATTGTGGGTGCCATTGTATTAATCGGGGGGTGCCAGGCCTGCAATCTTCAAAAAAGCTTAGTGACCTTAGATGAAGGAGTGAAAGCCAAATGGGGAGAGGTAGAGAACCAGTACCAGCGCAGAAACGACCTGATTGGCAACTTGGTGGAAACCGTTAAAGGGGCTGCCAAACACGAGCAAAATACCTTAACCGCCGTTATTGAAGCACGTGCCAAGGCTACCCAGATTAAAGTGGATCCTAACGATCTTTCTCCGGAAAAGATTCAGGAATTCCAGGCTGCACAGGGTCAGCTTTCCCAGGCATTAGGCCGTTTAATGATGGTATCGGAAGTCTATCCCGACCTGAAAGTGAATCAGAATTTCCTCTCGCTTCAGGATGAGATTGCCGGAACGGAGAACCGTATAGCCGTTGCCCGGAAAAACTATAATGAAACCGTGCAGCAATACAATGTGAAAGTGCGCATATTCCCGAACAACCTGTTGGCCGGTATGCTGAACTTCAAGGAAAAAGGCATGTTCAAGGCTGAGGCCGGAGCGGAAAAAGCCCCCAAAGTGGAGTTCTGAACTGGTCGGTAATGAAGCTGGAAAGTATGCATCGGCATTTTATTACTTAACGATGCATACTTTTTTCTATTAAAAATGAGCAGGAGCTATGATAAATATTTTCAGAAGGCGTAAAAAGCAATTGCTAAGCAACGAAGATCAGCAGCATATCGTTGCCGCCATTCAGCAGGCCGAAGTCAGCACATCGGGAGAAATCCGCGTGTATGTGGAATCCCATTGTGCGCACCTGAATGCAGCCGACCGGGCAAGCGAGATTTTTTTTAAGCTGAAGATGGAGCAAACCCAATATCGTAATGGAGTGCTGCTGTATGTAGCACTCAAGGATCATCAGATGGCCGTATTCGGTGATGAAGGTATTCATCAGAAAGCGGGCGGCTACGGTTACTGGCAACAGGAACTTGAAATGCTGAAAACCTATTTTCAAAAGGGTAAAATTGCGGAAGGCATTGCACAGTGCGTAATAGATATTGGTAAGGCGCTTTCCACCCATTTCCCTTACGATTCCCAGACCGATAAAAACGAATTGCCAGACGATATTGTATTTGGTCATTAAGCCATCTGTATTAAACAAATTGAAGCAATAAAGCATGAAATTTCATCTCCCACGCTATAAAAAACATCATTTCCTGTATTACCTGCTGATCATGCTGATGCCGGCAGGTTTGCTGTGGGCATCGGACAGCGATTTTCCCATAAAGCCCAGTCCACCCCGCTTAGTCAATGATTTTGCCGGTTTTATGTCTGCGCCGGAGCAGGCACAATTAGAAAAAAGCTTAGACAGTTTTAACCGGGTTACTTCCATAGAAATTACAGTGGTGACGGTTAAGAGCCTCGGCCCCTATGATGCATCAAGCTATGCATTTGAACTGGGGAACCGCTGGGGAGTCGGGAAGCGCGGAAAAGATAATGGCGTAGTGATACTGGCTTCGCGGGATGACCGTAAGATTTTTATTGCCACCGGATATGGCATGGAAGGCGTGTTGCCGGACGGGTTGGTTGGACGCATTTATCGTCAGGAGATGACGCCGGAATTTAAACAGGGTAAATTTTACCAGGGATTTCAAAATGCGGTAAAGGCGATTTACTTAGCCTCCAAAGGAGAATATAAAGCCGACGAGCCTGCGACAAACGATGAAGCGCCGGGATTAGGCGCCCGTGTCATTTTACTGATTATTGTATTTATTGTCATATTGGCTATCCTTTTCGGTAAAAAAGGCGGCGGCGGCGGTGGTAATTATATGAGCCGGCGCGGCACCGACTTTATTACCGGCGCTATCCTAGGCAGCATGCTTGGCAGCCGGGGCCGTGGTGGAGGTTTCGGTGGTGGCGGATTCGGTGGCGGCAACTCAGGTGGCGGATTCGGAGGATTTGGAGGCGGAAGTTTTGGCGGAGGCGGAGCCGGAGGAAGTTGGTAGGGTAAAAATTCAAAAGTAAAAAATGGCAGCCTCGTTCAGCAAGGTGTATTTCAAATTGTCGTGGAACGATTATCTTTCCATATTACAACTTATTGCTTTTAAGAAGCCCGAAGGCTTTAATGTCAATAAGCGCAGGGGAAACCTGCGGCTGATATATGCCAGATCGTTCAACCCCTTCGGGTAGGGTGTCCAATTTAGTATTTCGAAAATCATGCTGAATTTTTCAACCAAATACTGCCTAATTATACAATATCTTGAGTTAGATTATCTTTCTCCCAAGTCTCTAAATCCTGTGCATATGCCTGCTTTCCAAGACAGCTTTAAAATAATAAAAGGTCTTATGCTGAACATCACCGTTTAGCCTGGTATAAACTGGCAGGAACAAGATAAACGGTGTAACACCATTTAATCTGTTGGAGAACTTTCGGGTTTTATATGTACCAAACAGCAATTCAGGAATGTCTGATGAATTATTATGGGTAATATCTGTTTTAATAACTTTTAGTTCACCGGTAATTTTAACGACTTGACGAAAACCGCAATTGACCCTGGTATAGAGCGTAGTACTCAATCGGGCAATAAACTCCGAATATTTATATCTTGGGATAGATTCGAAAGTAATTGTTCTTTGGTCAGTACTAATTTCCGAACGTTGCTTTTTTTAGTTCAATGTTGAATTGTCCTGTTTTGCCTTTTAACGTCTCTAATTTTTGAGATAGTTTTTATGCTCTTTCTTTGCCTGAGACAGATCTTACTTTGTCCTGGACAGCTCTCTATCAGACGAGCATGCTCTTCTTCTATTTTAGTCTTTTTTGTCATCGTTATTTCAATAAAAATTGGCAACAATAATACAGAAAATCAAATGATTATAAATCAAACAGAATGAAAAATACATTCATTGCTCAGAACAGCATATCATACACCCTACCGAAGGGGCAAAATGTTTTTCCAGGCTTAGACAAGCACATTTTGTCTGTATGCTCAAAAAATATTAACCTGAATACCCATAATTTTGGATTTTGAATTAGCAATAATCATGAGAATTGATATTATATCGGTAGTGCCGCAATTATTGGATAGTCCCTTTTCGCACAGTATCCTGAAACGGGCTGCGCAAAAGGGGCTGCTGGAGGTGCAGGTTCATAATCTCCGGGATTATACCGCTTACCGGCAGGCTCAGGTGGATGACTACCAGTTTGGTGGCGGAGCCGGAATGGTGCTGATGCCGGAACCATTAGCCAATGCTATCGAATCGCTGCAAAAGGAACGTGATTATGATGAGATCATTTATATGACTCCCGATGGGATCACATTAAATCAAAAAACCGCAAACAGTCTTTCACTGAAAGAAAACCTCTTAATCATCTGCGGGCATTACAAAGGAATAGATGAGCGTATCCGGGAGTATTTTGTAACTATGGAAATCTCCATCGGAGATTATGTGCTCAGCGGCGGTGAGCTGGCCGCAGCAGTACTGACCGATGCTCTGGGCCGTTTGTTGCCCGGAGTATTGAATGACGAAACCTCGGCATTAACCGATTCGTTTCAGGATAATTTATTAGCGCCGCCGGTTTATACCCGACCCGAAGTTTTTCGCGACCGGGCAGTTCCTCCGGAATTATTAAGCGGCAATCACAAATTGATTGAAAGCTGGCGTTATGAGCAGTCTGTAATCCGAACCAGGCAGCGTCGCCCGGATTTATATGAGGACTAAAATTCCTTTAAAAAAAATGTAAATAGTAACTAAATAATGATTTAATTTATTATTCTTGCTAAAAAAATAATTATGGTTGACTACTGTCCAAAATGCAAAAGCACCGAAAGGGTAAAAAACGGGAGCATTAACGGTCGGGCACGTTATAGGTGTAAAAGTTGCAAATACGATTATACTGTTTTGCAAAAATCGACGGCAGCATCGGCAGAGAAAAAACGGCTTGCGTTAGAGTTGTATTTGGAAGGACTTGGCTTTAACTCGATTGGACGAGTATTAAAAGTAAGTCATGTTGCTGTTCAGAAATGGATAAAAAAATATGGTTGTCAGGCAGAAGAAATACGAAGCGAAAAAGAAATTGAGGTAGTGGAAATGGATGAGATGCACAGCTATATCAGCTCAAAAAAAACTATATTTGGATATGGATTGCTATTGATAGATATGGGAAAAGATTCATCAACTTCATATTGGGTAAAAGGGACCGAGCAACCTGCAAAAGACTTTGGAAAAAGATAAAAGATAAAGCTATACAGCAATTTATGACGGATTATTGGAAGGCTTATGCAGGGGTGATTTCTAACGATAAGCATATCCAATCCAAAGCAGAAACCTATACTGTTGAAGGGTATAATAGCTTATTCAGACATTTTTTAGCAAGAATAAGAAGAAAAACAACATGCTATAGCAAGAGCTTGAAAATGTTAGAATATTCCATACTGCTCCTTATGCTTAAAAGGAATAAACAGCTTGATTTAATTATCATTATTTAGCTACTAATGCAAAAAATGATTTATGTTTTCCCATTAAGCATGATACCGTGGATATGAAAAGCGTAAAAATTTGGCAAACTTAAAATAAACAAAAAACACATTTTAATTATATTTAAACTAAAAATAGTTTATATTTTAATTTAACAATACCCAAAATTAATGTTGCAAATTTTTTTATAGTTATCATTTTTTCAGAAATCTTACCGTGATTATAAGGATTCACTTTCCATACAAGGAATCTGCATAGTCAGTTGCAGCCATCCTGAAAAATCATTTTGTTAATGTTGATCAAGAAATAGCCGCCAGTTTCTAAGATTAGTAATAGTAGAGGCGTAAAGTAATAAAGCGGGGATGAAATAGGCTTAGTCGTCCCGGGGCTTTTGTCTCCGGTGCATTTCTGCGGAAAAATCATCCCAATAATGCTTCCCGATCTTCAGCGTATAATTTTTAACCATGCAGGTTTTCTTCCTTTCGCTGTAATGTAGTATGGCCTGCAGGTTGACTGTAGCGTACTTGGAGATTCTTTTAAAATCCGCTCCCAGCAAGGCGACCAGTTGATCCATGGTATTTCTCGTACGGTAGGCTTTACTGCCCCGGACATGGATGAGGTTGCTGTTTCTTTTATCATTAAAGGAAGAGATGAAATAAATCCGGCTACAGTCCAGAGTGGTCTTGACCGGATAAGCGTCGCCGACTACTTCAGCGATATCGAAATTCTCCATATCCACTTTCATTTCCACCGCCCTAAGCTCCATACTTTGTGCGGGAGGTGTAGCTAAAAGTATCCTGGTCCAGATGAAGCTGATCGACTTCAGCAGCACTTCGTTGGGGATATTTTTGGAGATTTTTTCTATGATCGGCAAATGGGCGAACCGGTCGGCAATCAGCCGGTTTTCGAGCGTGTCTTTTCCCGTCAGGAAGACCACGGGAATTTTGTAACACTCGGCAATATGCTGCCCTAAGCTTAAGCCGTCTTTGTTACCCTTTATTTCTATATCCAGCAGGGCGATGTCTGGCGCCTGCTGATCCAGCACCTCCAGGGCTTTTTCAAAAGTATCCACTATTGCTCCATCTTTCCGCATCGCCACTTCACAGCCGGAATCGGTGAAAAAGTTTTTCAGGTTGCGATAAGTGTCTGCATGATCTTCTACGATTAAAATTTTAGGATTCAACTTTTTTATACTCATCTTTTTTTAGTTTCAGGGTTAAGTTAAAATGATATCCATGGTCATTAAACCTGTTTATATCCGCTGTTAATGTCCCGGCAATTTCCCTGATGATCTTCGACCCCAGGCTTTCCGCAGCATCGTCGGGTATGCCATTGCCATTATCCTGGTATGCCATCCTCAGTATGTCTTTTTCATCCATCGAAATATGAATGCCGATCCGGTTTTCCCGGTCAACATCCCGGTGACTAAATGCATATTTACAGGAGTTCTGGATCAGCTCCGAAAGAAGCAGGATAAGATTGAGACCGGAATCATAGTTTACCGTGACACGGGCATTCACGTCAATTTTCAGCAGGTCATCATCAAAATTGTTGATTGCTTTGAGGTAAAGGCCCAAGTCTTCTATATGGTTTTGAAGATGTACCATACCGCCTTTTTCTAACTGTTCGCCTATCTTTTGTTGCTTATAGGTTTCGTAAAAATTTCTTACCACATCCACTCTTATTTTTAAGGATTGTATCTCGTCATCCATATCGGGCTTGCTCATGGTTAAATCAATATAATTGCTGACGGATTGCAGGTTGTTGACCATTAAATGGTTGAACTGACGATGCAGATTTTCGATCGTTTTCTTATCCTTGTCGCTTTGTTGCTTTTTTCGTTTCAACCGGCGGGAATAAACGATGAGGGCGATAATCACCAGCAGGAGTAAGCCAGTGATCATGCCGGCCCAGAGCAGGTTTTTTCGGAGCCTATCTTTTTGTTCGCTCAGGCGATTCTGTACCAGTTTTTTATTCAATACCGCATCCACCGCGTCAAGCTGGGCATCATAGCTCATGCTTAGAATATGGTTTAACGAGGTATCCGGATCGGGAGCCACAAAGCTCTCAGGGAAGATATAAAACGAATCCGGAAGGATAACGCCGTTATAGCCATTGTCTGCAAAATACTGCCTGAGCTTATCGTAGCCTTCGGCAGTTGATGCTGCCTGCCGGATTAGCCTTACGCTGCTGTCAATCCCGGTGTATTTTCTTTCCATCAGCTTCAGCTCCGTGATCAGTTGCTGCTTTTCCCTGAGCCGGAACAGGTTTTTAAAGTAGTCGAAATAAGCCTTGTTGCCGGCAGAGGCCTTGCCGCTTTTCTGCCGGTAAACGGCTGTCAGTTGCTTACAGGCCAGCATAACATCCGTTGCCTTGCTGCTGTCGGCCATTTGGAATAAACGATCTAAATGCGCTTTAGCCTGTCTGGGCTGATCCGTACTCAGCAAATAGTTGATCCTGGCAATTTCCACCTGAATTTTACCCGGCGAATAATGCTTCTCATTAATGATGGCTTCGGATTCCAGAAGTATGGTCTTTGCCCGGCTGAATTGCTTTTGCGTTAAAAGCTCGCCGGAGAGATCCAGCCCGGCTAATGCGTAGTCCACCACATTGTGATCCATAAGGAACATTTCCCGGGCAAACTGGTAATTCTCTACCGCGGCAGCGCTATTGCCGTTCAATACAAAATATTTGGCCATCAGCCCCCTGATATAAGCCCGCCTGTATAAGCTGTTATTTTTTTCATGTAATTTTTCGGCGGCAATAAGCAGGTTTAAGATACCGGGATCTGCCTTCACCGCCAGGCTCGACTCGGCGTACAGACCAATGGCATTGGCTAAGGACTTTTCATCATTGACTTCTTTAAACTTGCGGATCGCCTTTTCCAGAAAGAGGATCGCTTTTCCCGATTCTCCCGTCTGGTGATAGAAAAAGCCTAAGGCATAATTTACCTTATTCACCTGCAGGTCGTTTCCGTTGCTCAGGGCGATCTTCATCGCTTCTTCTAACTGAGGAACGACCAGGTCGTTATACTCACCGTCAATATAATTGTGGGCAAGCCCGAGGGTGCGCTCAAATATCTCATCGGTATTGCCCAGCGCTATGGCCAGGCGAAGCAGCTTTTTAGCATTAGGAATGATGTTGTCATAATTCCTGAACTTGTCTTCACAACGGTTCAGGGCTAAATAGCCTTTGTATTCCCGGAACAGGTTATGGGTCTGCTCACCCAGCGTTATCATTTTAAGGGCATAATTCCTGCTTTCTTCCGGATTGCTTTTGAAATAAGCATTATGCAGATCAATCAGCAGAGCGAATTGCACCGAGTCGTCCCGGCTCTCGTGCAGTGCTTTCAGCATACTGTCCGTCCTTTGCTGATCCTGTGCAAAGGTAATGGCGGAAAGGCAAATAAGATATACGTATAAACAGGTACAGGTCTTCTTTATCATAGCAATTATTCCGTTGAAATCAGGGACTGGTTTCCGCACAAATATAATACTCTGCGCCTTTGATGGGTTATATTATATGAAATTTTGTTGTTGGCAGTGCGCCCCCACCCCGACCCGTCCGGATTATTTCCTGAAAAATAATCCTGAGATGATACCAGCAGTATCCCCTTATCCGGAAAAAACCGTCTCATGTCCGGCCCGGTAATTTTCCGGCATCGATCAATAATACCATGTTCGTCAAATTCATCGTTTGATTGTAATCTTAGTGTTCTTTACTTTATTTATGCTTAATGGCTCTTCTATGGAAAACCTAAGTAAAATTGACAAAAAAGCTCCTCATTTTTGTTTTTGTATGTTTATTATAAGAACTTTCCAAAATCCATAGAAATGACAAAACCAATAAACGACAACCCTTTTACCGGCTTGTTATTATACTCTCTGCTGCATAAATCAGCGCCGGATAGAAACCTATTACGACCGTCATGCTGTAAGGATGTGAAGTAACGACAAAGAGCGTATCCTGCTGCAGGCGCAATCCGGCATTTCCTTTTCATATAATGGTAAAAGCGGGGTGGAATAACCGCAAAAATCATATCTCGGCGGAAAGGAACAAAGATGCGGGCGGAGATGTGCTGCCGGCCTGCCTTTTTAGTTGATGATATTATTCATACTATACGGAGCGGGAGAAACACGAACTGCTCTTTTTACCGGAGCAGGGTAAATTCACCTTTCTTTTTCATTATTTCCCCATCTGTTTTATAGGTCAGATAATAGAAATAAGTGCCCACATCAGCCCGCCCGCCGTTAAAATTACCATTCCAGCCCTGAGCAGGATCCGATGTTTCGAAAACCACCTGCCCGTAACGGTTGAAAATAGTCAGAGCGAATTGTGTCAGCCTGCTGCAAAACAGCAAGGCCTTTATCTCGTCATTCCGTCCATCGGCATTGGGAGAAAAGGCATTCGGCATCAGGACGTTGCAATCACAGTTTTCCGTTTCAACCGAAATGGAATCGTATAATATGCCGCAGATATTAGTAGCGGCCACCATATAAATCCCGGCCTGATTAACAATCGTATTCGGCCCGGTGTCGCCTGTACTCCAGGCAAAGTCGGCAGGTAGCGATGCAGCTACGTGTAAATTCAATGATACGCCTTCACAGATTAGGGTATCCGGCTCCAGGATATGGAGCGAAGGCTGTATGTTTTCAACAAGTACCGTGTCTGATAAGATACAGCCTTCTTTCGTGATTTTCACCCAATAACTTCCGGGAGTATTTACCGTCAGGACGGACATCCCGGATCCGTCATTCCACAGGTATGTACCGCCTTCCAGCGTAGCATCCAGCATTATTTCATCGTCCGGGCAAATAGCGGTATCTGCTCCCAGCGGTGATGTAAAATTTACAAACTGTAATCTGAAGCTGTCAATATATACGATACAATCTTTCCACCCGTAACACCAATAAGTGCCGCTTTGATTCACCGTCAGGTCAGTACCAACGGTGCCTGTATTCCATTTGACCCATTGGAATGCCGGATTAGCAGACAAAGCAAAAGTACTGTCAAAGCATATTACAGTATCCATTATGGTATTGATAATCGTATCTGAAACAGGATTGACCATGGCATCAGCACCAAGCTCAACATAAGTGCCGATTCCGCCAGGACCGCTGGCAGATAATAAAGAAACAGCAGCTGCAGAAAAATTGCAGGCCAGGCCTGCATTGTTTGGAGCATTTACAACAGAAAGCGCATCACCATTCAAAATATCAACGGCATAAAGCTTACCGTCCGGCCCTACTCTTGATCCCATATAATAACCACTATCAAGCGATATAATGGAATTTTCGACTGCCGGCAGATCGGGGAGCAGCGACAGATTCATTTGCCTGAACCAACCGCTTTGAAAAAAATATACCTTGCTGCCATCGGGGGAAAATGTAGGATAAGCCATGATATTGTTACTTATACTCACAAAATCATACAGGGAACCACTGATATTATCAAAATTAGCTATCTCTACACCTCCGGATGAGTTATGCAACAGCAAACTGCCTTCCGGATTGAATGCGCATTGACCATTCTGCAATTGGGTGAGGTCATCCGAGCCATTGATTCCTGTTGAAACTACCGGTGTGCTTTCAAACCCGTTCATATCTATTTTAAAGGCCAAAAATTCCGGTCCATACCGTTTATGCAAAATGATCCAGTAGCCCAGGCAATTCGCACCACGCACGGCAAACGCACCTTCCGCAATATCTGTTGCAAACAGGATGTTCATCCGGTCTGTAACCACATCGCCCAATCCGCCATCCAGGCTCAGATCCACCAAGGTATAATATGCATCATATACAACATCTTCAATAGCATCCGTCGTAATAACATAGTATTGATCAGCATTTGATGGCGATTGCACAATAGCCACTCCATGCGCGCTGGAACCGACATTAAGTCCTCCGGGACCAAGCGGGCCGTTTCCGGAAAGCCCGGCGCCATTAGGCATGATCTGGTGGTTACGGTTCCAGACAGTGCCTCCTGAAGTATAAAACAGTAAATTTCCATCTGCATCCGATACACTGGAGCACCCTTCCACAGCAATCATGCTGTCCGTAAAAGATAGCGGTGGATTTACATTAAAATTTAAACCCCTGTGCCTTCCAAAGCACCAGTTGTTATTAGCGCCCTGCTGCGCCGATGCCAAAACCGGCAACAGGCATAGCCAAACATAAAAATACCGGTATCTCTTCACAGCGTGTTTTAACTAAATACTTATAAAGGTAAGTTTCCTTTCCTTTAATTCCAACAAGGGTGAATATTTCGTACAGTGTCCCTGTGTTATTTTAACGCGAGTTCGAAAAGCTTAGTAAAAGAATATCAAAGTAACTTCCACATTTTGTTTGTTTTTTTTCTTGTTTTGCGTTTAAAAATCCTTAAATAGTTCAAATTCCCGGGCTTTTTCACCTTGAACAAGAAAAAAACTCCTGCGCAAAAAATAGTGTTACTTATTTTGACATTATTACTAAGCAAATTACTCCAAAAACCACCGGAAACACAGGATGCATTATTAAAACAATACTTATTTTTATTTGTTATTATCGGTAAGTACGTTTAACTTTGCGCTCCATATAAATTTATTGTTCACGCAAATAATTTCAATTATTATGGCGGTAAAAATCCGATTACAGCGTCATGGGTCGAAAAAACGACCATTTTATTTCATCGTTGCGGCTAACAGTGTTTCTCCGCGCGATGGAAGGTTCATTGAAAAATTAGGGACTTACAACCCGCTTACCGTTCCGGCCACTATCCGGTTGAATAACGAACGCTCCCTGTATTGGTTGCAAAACGGCGCCCAGCCTACCAATACCTGCCGTCGTATTCTGTCTTTCAAAGGCGTTTTATACATGAAACACCTGATGAGGGGCGTTACGCTCGGCTTGTTCGACGAAAGTGCCGTTCAGGAAAAATTCGACCAATGGAACGCAGCTCATGAAGAGCTGGTTACAAAGCGCGAAGAGGCGCACCGTAAAAGTAAGCAGGAAAAACGTCAGGCTTCCACTCAGGAATCCGTACGCCTGGTTCAGGAAAAGCAAGCGGCAAAACAGGCTGCCAGACAAGCGGAAGAGGCTCCGGCTGATGAAGCTCCGGAAGCTCAGATCGATGAAACTCCTTCAGCAGAAGGTGCTGAGTAATTTTTCAAAACAGCAAAAATTGCCAAAATTTCGAAATGCCCGTGTAAAAGCGGGCTTTCTTATTTTTACATTCGCATGAAAACGCTTCAATTTTTCAAAGCCGGCAAGATACTGAGCACACATGGCCTGGATGGCGGAATCATTATAGCGCATACCTTAAATGCCGGTGCACCCAAAGATGTATTTGCAAAAATCCCACATATTTTTATTGAACTCAAAGCGGACAGCTTTGTGCCATATTTCATTGAACATTACAAAAAGCTGAGCCAGGAAGAAGTCTGGCTGCAATTAGAGGATGTGCCTGACGTGGAAACCGCCCGAACACTTAGCGGAAAAAATATCTGGTTAGACGAAGCATTGTTCCAAAAAATCAATCCGCAAACTATATCGGAAAGCTTGGTCGGATATACCATTATTGATGAAAAAGCAGGAAGAATAGGTCCTGTTGAGGATTTGTTTGAAACGCCCGGACAAGTGCTGGCTTCAGTAATATATCAGGATAAAGAAGTGCTGATTCCGCTCATTGACAGTACCCTGAAACGTATTGACCACTATCGGAAGGAAATTGCAGTCCGCCTCCCGGACGGCCTCTTGGATGTTTATGAATAAATATTGTCGTCCGACCGGGATGTTCACTTCCTGCTTTGCGAATCACTGAATGTTCGCCTTTGATTCCAATGCATGTTATTGGTGAAAATGCCAACGGCGGAAAACTACATCTGACACAATGTAGTGTACCAATTGAATACCTATATAAATAATAATCAATGAGTTATAATTAAATCATAGCAAACTTGAGGAATAGATCACCGGCCGTTGAATAATATAAAAAAATTGAGGCCGCCTCCTGTGTTAAACAGGAATGGCCGCCTCAATTTTAGTGCAAAACAATTATTTATTATCCGTTGCGGGAGCTTCCGCTTCTATCTTTTCCGGATACAAAATACCAATGAATTCTTCGCCGTCAAACAATTTATCGGCGGTTGCTTTAATGTCATTCACGGTAATTTTATTAATCACCTCATCAGCATTCAGGAAACGCTCTTCGCTGTAATTCCAGTACAGGATGTTTTCTAATTTACCAATCCAGTAATTGTTCTTCTTCAGGTTTTCCCGGCGTTTTTCCAGAAGGCTGGTTTTAACCTTATCCAGATCCTTTTGATCAGGGCCGTTTTTCCTGATCAGGGCAATCTCATCGTTGGCAGCTTTCAGCAATGGCTCTACATTATTTGGTCCGCAAGGCAACTGCAGCATAATGCTGTAATGCGGATACGGGTCGCGTTTCATAGAGGCATTAAATCCGCCACCGTAGATGGCACCCATTTTTTCACGCATTTCTTCAATAACCTTAATGGTCAGGATTTCACCCAGCATATCCGTTTGCAGCGCCAGATCTTCGGTATAAGGTAATTCTCCGTGGTATGCTCCGAAAATCAGGCTTTTTTGATCTGTACCCTTCTTAAATTCAAATTTATGATTACCGGACACCATTCTCAGGCCATTGTCTTTGAAGGCAGGCTGCTGCCCTTTTGAAGGCAGGCTGGCAATATATTTTTCCAGTAAAGGCTTCAATGTGGCTTCATCTACATTGCCGACAAGGAAGAAATGGAAGCCGTCTGCATTACTGAATTCATTTTTGTAAATATCCAATACTCGTGCCGCACTGATATTGTTGATGTCTTCCGCAGTGGGAACGGCAATGGGACGACGAGGATCGTTGTGATACATACTCTTAATTAAGGTATCGATAAAAGCTACCTGCGGATTGCTTTTCAGGAACATCAACTGGGTTTTCATCTTACCTACAAATCCCTTAAACAAATCCTCATCCATTCTGGGCTGGGTCAGTTGCAGGTAGGTCAGTTCCATTAAGGACGGTAAATCCTTTACGGAAGCATTTCCTTCCACATTGTCGGAAACATCATCCATGTTCTGTTGCAATCCTACTGTTTTGCCGGCAAGCGCATTGTTAAGGTCGGTAGGAGTGAAATCGGCATAACCCATGGATTCCATCACATCGCTCATAAAATGTATATTAGCTTTATCCTCTGCGCCATAGTTATTGGATCCTCCGGCTTTCACGCCACGGAACAGAATTTCATCGCTTTTGAAATCGGTCTTCTTAACAGTTACTTTTACACCGTTGCTCAATGTATAGGTTGTAGTACCTAATTTTTCATTCTTTGCTTCGTTTACTATCTTACCCGGTACCGGGTCGTTTTTCAATAATTTTTCCGCAACTGTCTTTTCTTCATGAGCACTAACCTCTTGCTTAAATGCATCCTGCACGGTGCTTAAAAGCCGGGCATCCGTTGGCAGCTCTTCATTGCCTTTAGCCGGGGCGGTAACCAGGGCAAAATAGTCCTCGGTTTTTTCCGGAGCGATCCATTTGGCGGCTTCTTTACTCACTTCTTCCAAAGTGATGGCGGGAAGCATTTCTTTGGCATAGTTGTATTCATTTTCTATGCCCGGATAAGGATCCTTATCCAGAAAATGCTGGATATATTCATTTACATAACGTCCGCTCTCCGTCGTATTACGCTCGTTATACATTTTTTCGATATTGCTCAGCGTGCTTTTTTTAGCAAGCTCCAGTTCCGTATTGTTAAATCCGTATTGTTGTACTTTCAGGAATTCTGCTATGGTAGCATTGACAGCAGTACTGATATCGGAAGTGGGTACAGCTGCCAGCATCATGCTTTCATAACCACGGGCATAACCGCCGATATAGCCATAAGCATATACAAACGGAGGGGTAGCACTTTGGGAAAGATCGCGGAAACGCTTGTTCAGCATTTGGGTAAACAGGTTTCGTACTAAGTAATCCCGGTAATCTCTCATTGTTTTTTCCACCGTTTTTTTACGGGAAGAAAACATAATATTGAATTCGTAGTTGGTCGCTTCGGGATCGCTAACAACCATAGCCGACGCCTTATCATAAGGCTTAACGTCGGCATAGAAGCGCTCCCTTTGATTTGGAGGATTGGTCATTCCGGCAAAATGTTGTTCGATCATTTGCTTAGCCTTCTCCGCAGTAATATCGCCTACAACAACTACCGCCATCTCATTCGGGCGATACCAGTCATGGTAGAAGCGGCGCACTTCGTCATGTTTAAATGTTTTCAGAATATCATCCTTTCCAATGGGCAGACGATCCGCATAGCGGGAGCCGCTCAGCATTTTGGGCAGATAAATCTTAGACATGCGGTCGTCCGCACCTTTACCCAGGCGGCTTTCTTCCAATACCACATTTCTTTCCTCATCAATATCCTTATCCGTGAGCAGGGCATTGTGTGCCCAGTCTTCTATAATCTGGAAACCTTTTTCAAGATTGCCGGGCTTATCGGTAGGGATTGGGAGAATATATACCGTCTGATCAAAGCTGGTATAAGCATTCAGATCGGCTCCGAAATCCACACCGATGGATTGAAGATAATCCACCAACTGGTTTTTTTCAAAGTTTTTGGTGCCGTTGAAATTCATATGCTCCATAAAATGAGCCAGTCCCTGCTGGGGATCATCTTCTAAGATAGAACCTGCATTCACCACCAGGCGCAGCTCCACCTTATTTTCCGGCTTGCTGTTCGGGCGTATATAATAAGTCAGGCCATTGGACAGGGTGCCTGATGTTACCTTGCTGTCCTTTGGAATAGGGGCAGAAAGATCCTGCGCATGAACAGCATTCGTGCTCATAGCTGTTCCGATAAAGAAACAGGCTAACGCGCTTTGTTTGAAAAATCGTTTCAACATAATTTGGATAGATATTTTATGAAATATATTTTACAAAGGTAATTAATAGAGCCCGAAGTATCATAACCCTTTGCGGGGGAAATTTATGAAACCAATATACACCATAACAGGGAGTCATATTTAATGGTAAAATGGTCATCAGGCTATTCAATATTTTTTCTACCTTTGCCGCCGTTTAAAAACAACCAGTTCTTATGATCAGCCGCAGAAATATCCGGGTAAAAGTGATGCAGGCTCTATATGCAACCGAAGCCATGCAGGATGACACCTCCGGCGGGGCTGCTCCTGATGAAAAACGAGCTTTGCAAATCCTGAATAACGCCATCAAAACGGCCTCCGACCTGTTTGCAATGAACCTGCTGTATGTTATCGGGATAGCCCAATATGCCGAAACAGATGCGCGCAACCGCTCCTCAAAATACCTGCCCAGCCAGGCCGATCTCCATGTCAGCACCAAATTAGCCGGCAATACTTTCCTTTGGGAAATCCTGGAAAACCAGACTTTCGGGGAAAAGATCAGAAAAGACAAATTGGATATTGCCCTGGACATGGATCGGGTGAAAAAAATGTATCAAAGCCTTACTGCCGATGAAGCCTACCGGGAATACATCACAGATCAGTCCCGGAACAGACAAGGTGAACGTAATATCCTGATGCATATATGGAATCAAATGCTGGAAGATGAAGATTTTCAGGAATACCTGAACGATGAATGGTCCGGCTGGGACGATGACCGGGAGATGATCATCATGCTGATGGGCAATTTTTTCCGGAATAATAAAAATGTAAACTTCCTGAGCTTCATCTCTCCGGAGAAAAAGGAATATGCCGCTCAATTACTCCGGACAACCACAGACAAGCAGGCTTATTGCATGGAACTGATTACACCCAAGCTTAAAAACTGGGATGCGGAACGGGTGGCTGCCATCGATATTATCCTGCTGAGAATGGGCATTTGCGAATTGATGTATTTCCCGACTATCCCTACTAAGGTAACGATAAACGAATACATCGAAATTGCCAAAAACTACAGTACACCGCAAAGCGGGCAATTTGTAAACGGTGTTCTGGACAATCTGCTGAAAGACTTATTAAGCCAGAATAAAATCCGGAAGAAAGACTGGAAACAATAGCGGTCTTAAATCAGTGCCAGGTTAATCACTGGGACATACCCTATCAACATTAATGCTCCGTTTCGACAAGCTGTTTAATCTGTTGCAGAATCGGGTTCCAGCCCTCACCATTGTTATAACTTTCCTGGTAACGTCTTTCGCCATCCGCTACACGCGTGTAGTCGCCTTGCAAAACCCGGAGCGTGGTTTTGCCTTCCTGCTCATTTAGGGTATAGCATACATTCAGGTAATTTTCCGGAACATCGGCCATTGCTGTATTATTGGGATCGAAAACGGTGTATTCCAGTCTAACCGGAGCCTGAATGGCAACAATATGACCTTTCACAAAAACCATCTCCTGTCCTTCATAGCTTCCCTGCCAAAGCAAATCACTACCGGGCTTCCAATCGGAAACCGTTCGGCATCCGAACATATACCGTCCGGTTTTTTCGGGATTGATCAGCCAGTCCCATACCGCAGCGGCGGGTGCTATAATCTCTATGCTGTTTTGAATAAATGCTTCCACAGTTTATTATTTTAAAGTGCAATCAGGGCATAAAGATAAGCAGGAAGTAGAAAAAAAATCTTTTTGACATGGATCAGTTTCAAATAACCTGTCGGAAAAATGCCCCGTCCACATTCTGTGTAATCGTCAAATTTTTACATCAGCAAAATTTGAAAAGACAAAGCCGAACATGCTCATTCAGGTAATTCATTGCTTCTGATTTCCCGCCTTGCGAAAATGCGGCAAGCCAATCTTTTTATTGAAGATATAAGCCAGTGAGCCGCCGATGGCCATGCCCAGCACGGCGCCTCCCAGCACATCCCCGGGATAATGCACGCCAACATATACCTGCGCATAGCATATCGCCGCAGCCCAGGCAAAAAACAGCCACAAACCTTTATCAAACCGGCGTTTCAGGGTGAAATAAAAATAAGTTGCCATCGAGAAATGATTGGCGGCATGAGAGGATGTAAAGCTTCCGTTGCCCGGACAATAGTTCAGCAATTCCCGCGCATAAGGCACTAAAGCCGGTTCATTACAGGGGCGCATACGCCCTACCCATTCCTTTATAAAATGACTGCTGATGATATCACCAAGAGCAGGCGCTAAGGCCGCCATTACAATCCAGGGCCAGGATTTCCATCCGAACTTATACAGTATAAAAAACAGCAGCAATGCATAAAACGGAATCCAGGTTTCGGGATAACGCAAAACGGGCATCAGGGTATCGGCCCAGGGATGAATCCAGGTCGCATTAATTTTGATATAGAATGCAGCGTCCCACTTGTTAAGCGTCTGCAGCAAACCGGGAATGTCCATAATGGTTCGCTTTTATTGAATATTGCGGTTGTCCCGGCAAAGGTAATTTAAACCGTATCATCGCGCTGACGCTCCGCGCCATCATCTTTTTCTTCTTCTGAATCAGCTTTTCGCTTTACTTCACTTTTTTGTATTTCCAGCAGGCCCTGTTCTGCAAGACAGCGCAGCCGCCATTGCAAAAACCAGTCGCCGGTAGGAATATTTTGTTTCTGAATGGCGATATTGACAATACGGCTCATCTTTTGAAAAGCGTTGCTACATAAAGCCTGCAATTGTTTATCATAAAAATCAATTGCCTCGCCCTGTAATTTTTTACCACCCTGAAATGTACGGATGCCGGCATTTTCCTGAGTCAGCCGTTGCCATTCTTCTCCATCGGTTTCCCATTCCGGAGGTGTCAGTTGCCGGCTTAATGCAACCGCTTTCAGCACTTCTTTTACCGGCAGCCTACTGATGCTGTCCGGGTAAAATAATTTTCCGTCTTCGTCCAGGAAAGGCAGTCCGCCAATATTAACCACGTATATACGTCCGATATGTTTCTTCAGGTAGTTCAGCATCCAGAAATAAGCACAAAGATCGGCAGGTGCGGAAGCCATCCAGAACCAAAGCTGCATCTGGTCATCATTGGAAAGTTTGGAGGATGCCTGCATCAGGCGCTCCAGGTCATCCACCTCCGGCAAGGCCTGGCCTTCAGGAACTACTTCCGCCCAAAACTTAGTACGCAGCTCACTGAAAGGTGTATTTTCTTCATTACGCAATGATCCCAGGTGTAAAATATCTTTCAGCACCAACAATTCTTCCGCCGGTAAACGCTGTTCCTGAATGGCAGCATTTAAAGGTGCGGCAGCCATATCGCCTACGACCAAATGTATTATACTCATTTCTACCTGAATAAGAAAGGGTTAATTTTCTTTAACCAATTCTTCTTTTAAATAATCAATCACCTTCACTTCGGTAGGGTCGTTCCCGTTTTCCTGCGCCAGGTACCATGAAAGCCAGTCGCCAAGATGAATCAGGTACAGCGCTTTTTCTAAATAAGTACCACCTTTGGAATAGATTTCCGTAATGGAATTTGTATAAGGCTTAATGATTTTTTTATTAATTTCCATACGCAGCTGCGCACGTTCAAAGTCCGACTCATTGCGCAGGAATATTACGAACAAATCCTGCTGTTTAGCACGCCACCCAACCAGTTCATTATGATTCATTTCCGGAATAGTATTGTGCCAGCACAGCATTTTACCGTTTTCATTGATCTGCTGACGCCAGCGCACGGCCACCCCTTCCATGTCATTTTCCACATAAATCACCGGTATCTTTCCAACGGCTTTTCTGGCTAATTTCTTAGCGGCGGTTTTTATGGGTTTTTCTTCAGCATCCAGCAAAGCAGCGGCGGCTTTTATTTCCTTTATATAGCTGTTCTTAATCAGGCCGAAATGATGAAGTGTTGTTAACAATTGCACGAGCGAATACCCCAGACAGGACCGCGGCGGCATACCCGAAGGAATCAGGATACAATCCAGCTGATGTTTTGATGCTAATTGTTCAATGATGCCTCCTGAAGTGATACATACAATAGTGGCCTTCTTTTTGAGGGCTTCCTTCATGCAGTCAACCGTTTCTTCGGTATTGCCCGAATAGGAGCAGATAATCACCAATGTTTTCGGGCCGGTAAATCCGGGCAGGAAATAATTTTTGGTAATAACCACCGGCTCCTTAACGGTATATTGTGAATAGTTCTGAACGATAGTAGCGCCGATCCCGCTGCCACCCAGGCCGGCTATTACGACATTTTCCGGTTGATCAGCCGCTTTTTTAAATTCATATTTACTACTTATCTTTAGTGCTTCATGCAGTTGATTGCTAAAATTTGCAATTAATTTATCCATATCAATAAAACCCTGTTAAACGGTGCGCAAACATACGGAATTAGGGAAAAACGGTGAAATAATAGCGCTTGAATTTTTGAAAAACAAGGGGCATCAGATTATTGCCACCAATTACCGCAGCGGACATAAGGAAATTGACATTATCTCATTTGATGCGGATGTGCTGGTATTTTCTGAGATAAAAACCCGTAGTAATTTCCATTTTGGATTCCCCGAGGAGGCTGTAACGCCCCGGAAGCAGGAATTGCTGAAGGCTGTCGCATCGGAATTTTTAATGGAGCATAGTCAGTACCATAAAATCCGCTTCGATATCGTCAGCATATTAATGAAGGGCGCTTCTGTGCAGGAAATCCTGCATTTTGAAGATGCTTTTTATTAGGAGAAAGCTGCGTTTTCTCATTTACTGAAGTAAAATCTTTTGCAAACCGGTATTTCCTGTTTTGTTCCTAACCTGAAGTAAATATATGCCCTTAGGTAAACCGGCGAGGTTTAATTGTGTATTATTCAGAAAATTTCCGGATAATATTACCGCTCCATTACCATTGTACAGTTTGTAATCATACCTTTCCGTTGCAGCAGCGCTTACTTTAATATGGATTATATCCGCAGCAGGATTAGGAAATACCTCAAACGCCACTTTGCCCTGCTCCTTTTCCTGTACCTCCACCGAAACACAGCCCAAAGGCCATCCCGAAGTCCATACTTCCTGTCTGGTACTGTCTAAAGTAACCATACATCCGGGATATACGGAATAATACCAGCCTTTATAACTGGTACACCCCAGAGGGCAATCACCCCAGCCCATCATAAATAAATATCTTAATGTGTCGCCGTTTCTGCTAACCTGAATAATCCGATCCCATCATAATGGTAAGATTTCTATAATAAATTTCCGGATTAATAGCGCTTAGGCTGTCTTTAAAAACATTCACATTGATAATGTTCGGGGAAGCAAACCTGGCCCAGCCCCAATTATATTCGTAACTGGAGGATGGACAACAACCTTCTTCTATTTCAAAACCATACTGGCCTGTTAAATTTACAATCTCAGCATCTGTTGTCCATTCCAAATAATAATCCCCGTTCATTTTAGCTTCCACAATGGAGCTATCTGGCCATTGACCGCTTGGTAAAAAATAATCGGGCATATTATTATGAAAACAATACCAGGTAAATACGGAATCAGCCTCCAACTGCGTTCCCGTATTGTAGATAGCGGCTAATCCGTTCATAATAGTGTCCTGCCAGGACTGCGGCACAACGATCTGATTCGTATCCGGCGACTGCACCTCATATATGCGCACTAATGCTAAGTATTCCACGTCTTTTTTATATTCCGCCTTAAATTCTTCAGAGGCCACACAATTAGACTGCACTTGTGCAAAAGAGCATATACTTATAAATAAAGTGCAGGAAGCAAGTAAGAACAATTTCATAACAACCGAAATTTAAACGAGCTTATACGTGCTTCCGTTAAAGCATAATATCTTTTCTATTGTCAACATCCTACAAAATACTACCGGTTAAAAGCGCGGAAACCGGACTTAAATTATAAAAATAATTTAGTAAAAGTACGAGCCTGTTTAAAATTTATTCAGTAAAAGTTTTATGGAAGCAATTTTGACCATTT
>CAZUSO010000015.1:0-54703 GCA_964622775.1 uncultured Taibaiella sp.
AAGCGAAAGTTATAACTTATTAGAAAAATAGAACACTGTGCAAACATAGGATGACAAAAAAACTTACACCATATGCAACATCTGGGATATACCCCGCATTGACAACCATACCTCCATTTGTTTTCAAATACCTAAATTTGCTCCGTTTAAAAAAATTTCATAAAATGAAAGAAGTATGTATTGTATCAGCCGTACGCACGCCCATCGGAAGCTGGGGTGGTTCGCTTAAAGATTTTTCTGCTACGCAATTGGGGGCCATTGCCATTAAAGGCGCTTTAGACCGGATTGGCCTGGATGGAAAAGAAGTGAACGATGTTTTGATGGGCTGCGTTATGCAGGCCAACTTAGGCCAGGCGCCTGCACGCCAGGCGGCAAAATTCGCCGGTCTGCCGGATCAGGTCAACTGCACCACCATTAATAAAGTGTGCGCAAGCGGCATGAAAGCCATTACCCAGGGCGTTCAGGCCATTCTTTGCGGCGATGCCGACGTGGTAGTTGCCGGAGGTATGGAAAGCATGAGCAATGTGCCGTTTTATAACCCCAATCAAC
Source organism: uncultured Taibaiella sp. (assembly GCA_964622775.1). Lineage (GTDB taxonomy): Bacteria > Bacteroidota > Bacteroidia > Chitinophagales > Chitinophagaceae > CAZUSO01. Next base: position 550 of record CAZUSO010000015.1, read on the forward strand.
GCTGGGGGAAAAAATATGGCGATGTTACCATCGTGGATGGTCTGGCCAAGGACGGCCTTATTGATGTCTATCACAACTACCCGATGGGCAATGCTGCAGAACTGTGCGCAACGGAAATGAACATTACCCGCGAACAGCAGGATAACTATGCCGTTCAAAGTTATCAGCGCAGTCAGGCTGCCGTTCATGAAGGAAAATTTGCCGATGAAATTGTCCCGGTTTCCATACCCACCAGAGGCGGAGAGTCGGTATCCTTTTCCAAAGATGAAGAACCTTTCAATGTGAAGTTTGAAAAAATCCCCACCTTGCGTCCTGCATTTGTAAAAGATGGCAGCGTAACCGCAGCCAATTCTTCCACGATGAATGACGGAGCTTCCGCATTAGTGCTGATGAGCCGGGAAAAGGCCGATGCTTTAGGGCTGAAGCCGATTGCCACGATTAAAGGTTATGCAGATGCCGAGCAGGCTCCCGAATGGTTTACCACTTCTCCGTCATTAGCTATTCCTAAAGCCATTGCCAAGGCAGGGTTAAAAGAATCTGATATCGAGTATTTTGAACTGAATGAAGCTTTCAGTGTCGTTTGCCTGGTCAATAACCAGAAACTCAGCCTGGACCCGCAACGGGTCAATGTTAATGGCGGTGCGGTTTCCCTGGGGCATCCTTTAGGCAACAGCGGTTCGCGCATTGTAGTAACCCTCCTGAATGTATTGAAGCAAAACAATGCGAAATACGGCGTGGCCGGTATCTGTAACGGCGGCGGCGGCGCTACGGCATTAGTTGTGGAGCGACTGTAACCGGCAGTTATTGTTATTGTAAAAACAGGTTATTTTCTATGATAACCTGTTTTTTTCTGTGGCAAAACAGCTTCGTCTGATTAAGCTCGGATGCAATAAATTAATTCGCCGCCAAAAGCGATGAATGATTTAATGGAAAAAAACAACGAATTGGAAAAAGCATCGTTGTCCCTCCTCATCTCCGTTACATTCTCTGTGTGAAATATTCCCCATATTCAAAATCCTGCCTTATCTGCGACCCCAATATGGGAAAATTGCTAAAAATGCCGGTCCACTAAGTAAATAAATGCGGCCATCGTCCAGGCGCCGAGCTTCAGCTCCCGGTGATTGACGGCTTCAAACACATCTTTATCAGAATGGTGCAGTTCAAAATACCGCTGGGAATCCGGAATGAGACCGGCTACAGACACGCCCTGTTTTTGCAAAGGAATAATATCCGTACCGCCCTCTTCCTGTGAAAAATCATAAACGCCGTAGGGCAGGAACAAAGGTGTCCAGCCTTTTATGATTTGCTTTTCAGCTTCCGGCATTTGCAGGCCGATACCGCGCGGAGAAAATCCGCCGGCATCACTTTCCAGCGCCATGATATGTCGCTCCTGATTTTTTCTGGCTGAATCGGCGTAGGCATAACCGCCCTTCAGCCCGTTTTCTTCATTCATAAACAGCACAACACGAATGCTGTGGCGTGGCCGGATATCCAGCGCTTTAAAGGCGCGGAAAATTTCAACAGACTGAACACATCCGGCTCCATCATCATGCGCGCCTTCTCCCACATCCCAGGAATCCAGGTGTCCGCCCGCCAGAATATAAGTCTCCGGCTGTTCACTTCCCCGTAGCTCGCCGATGACATTGTAAGACAGTACGGAACCTTTCATCATACACTGAGAAGAGAGCTGCGCTTTTACTGCTCCCTTTTGGCAAGCGGCAGCAAGCGCATCTGCGGTAATACTGCCTACTGCAACAGCCGGAATATGCTTTACGCCTTCTTCATAACGGGATGAGCCGGTATGCGGCGTGTCGTCCACATTGGTGCCTACCGAACGGATAATGACGGCTACGGCATTTTTTTTCGATGCCTCATTAACGGCCATCCAGCGATATTTGACGGCATCGCCGTAGCCTTCGAAAGTATTGATGATGTCCTGCCGGAATTTGTAATTGAAAAAAACGATGTTCCCGGAGATGGCTTCTATGGATAATTTGGAAAAAGCGTCCAGGTCATCCACGCATATGACGGAGGCTTCCAGCACAGTGCCATAAGTTCCGTCCGTATTGCCCAAGGACGTCATTGGCACCTTGTTGAATGATGCATTGTCCGGAAATTGAAGGCTCAGCCATTCTTCCCCCCTGACCCATAGCGGAACCTCTACCGGCTGAAGCCATACGCTGTCGGCTCCGGCTGCTTCTAATGCAGCCTTCCCCCATTGTACAGCCTGAGCAGCTTCCGGAGAGCCGCTGATGCGATGCCCGATGGTTTTGGTGAGTGTGCGTAGTTTTTCATAGCAGGGACTGTTCCACATAATTTCATCGGAAAGTCTGCGCAGTAGGACAGAGTCATTTTGCTGTGCTACCGAAATGAAGGGGAGGCATAAGCCTAAGAGGAGTATTGTTTTTTTCATCTTAGCAATGATTCATTTTTTTATTGTACAGGAACTGCATGTATTGTTTTTGAAAAAAGAAAACCCGGCGGAGAATGGGTTACGATAAATTGCCATACTGATTTCTTGTTTCGGTAATTTGCTCGGTAAAAATAATAAGCCGACGGTTTAAAAACGAATTTGTAAGTTTGGCTTTTCGCATTTTAACATGCCGCATCCGTACCCGCAATTAATCATAGAAGAAATTATTGAAGAAACGGCAGAAGCTAAAACGTTTTTAATAAAGCCGGCTGATGCTGCTCTGCTTAGCTATCGTTCCGGGCAGTTTATCAGCCTCGTATTCCCCGAGGTGGAAAAGGAGTGCAGGCGTTCATACTCATTTTCGTCTTCCTTTGAAAACGGGGAATCAATGGCCATTACCGTAAAGTATGTGCCGAACGGAATTTACTCCCGCCGGTTGGTGGACTATGCGCAGGAAGGCGACCGCCTGTTTTATGTGGGTATCAGCGGCCTGTTTACCCTGCCCCGGAACCTAATGCCATACCGACAGTTGTTCTTCTTTGCGGCAGGCAGCGGTATCACGCCAATTTTTGCATTGATAAAAACCGCCCTGAAACAGCATCCGCACTTGCAAGTCCAATTGGTGTACAGCAACAGAAGCCTTGGGGAAACCATCTTTTATGAAGCTTTGTGTGCATTGCAAAAGCAGTATGAAGGCCGGTTTAAAATACAATTCCTGTTCAGTGTTTCCAAAGACCTGCTGAATGCCCGGCTGAATAATTTTATGATTACGGAAATGATGCAGGAGTTGGCACACAAGCCTTTTTCGGCAACGCTGTTTTACGTTTGCGGCCCCTTTGAATATATGGACATGGTAATCATTACCCTGCTGACGGACGGCGTTCCACGGGAGCATATTCACAAAGAAAATTTTGCCACATTCGTTCCACAGATAAAAGAGTTACCCCCGGATACGGAGGCTCATGAGGTGCGGATCCTCTATCAGGATGAAATGTGCCGGATGCGCGTGCAATACCCGACCACCATATTGCAGCAGGCCAAAAAGCAGGGCATTATGCTGCCTTATAGCTGTGAATCGGGCCAATGTGGCAGTTGCACTGCGCGTTGCACTGCGGGTAAGGTGTGGATGTATTATAACGAAGTACTAACCGACCGCGAATTAAAGCAGGGCATGATCCTGACCTGTACGGGCTTCCCGGTGGAAGGGGATATTACTTTGTCATTTGAATAAGCTAAGGTCTTAAGAGCCCATCAAAAAAATAACCGTTTGCTTATGCAGGTCGGGCAATTGCTTTTTCCATTCCTCTAAGGATTTTGCTTTGATCATTTCATCTGCCTCGGTAATATTCGCTGCGATACAGAGGCGTATTTTCGGGCTGCAATGTTTCATGATTTCCTGGAGTAACTGATTATTACGATAGGGCGTTTCGATGAAGATCTGGGTCTCGTTTTTTTGCTGCACCAAAATTTCCAATGCTTTGAGGGCCTTGCCGCGCATTGGCTCCTTCACCGGCAGGTAGCCGGAAAAACGAAAACTCTGACCGTTAAATCCGGAGGCCATCAGCGCCAGCAAAATCGAACTTGGCCCGGTAAGCGGCTTCACCAGCGCGCCCGCCCGGTGCGCAGCGGCTACGAGTGTGCTACCCGGATCGGCCACGCCCGGACATCCGGCCTCGCTCATTATCCCGATGGTATGCTTTTCCTGAATCCATTGCCGGAGCAAGGCCAGATCGGGTTCCTGATGTTGATTGATCTCGGAAAATTCGATAGCATCAATATCAATTGCTTTGTCTAAACTTTTCAGGTAACGGCGTGCCGTTCGGGTATTTTCCACGAAGAAATGCCGGATGGACAGGGTAAGATTTTTTACCTGTTCCGGAATGCTGTCTGTCCCGGATTCGGAAATGGGCACAGGAATCAGATAAAGCGTTGCAGTCTCCATAATAATATTCATTGAAGCCGGAAAATAAGGCGGTCAGGCCAGCGCAGATTGCTGAAGGTCTTCCACCCATTGCAGCACTTTCCGGAGCTGATCTTCAGGACTAAGGTCGCTGTTGTCTAAGATCCGGGCATCCTCTGCCTTTCGGAGCGGACTTTCTTCCCGGTTGCTGTCGATATAATCGCGCATTTCCAGGTTGTGCTTTACATCTTCGATATTGATCGTTTCGCCTTTATCATACAATTCCTGAAAACGGCGTTTTACCCTTACTTCCGGAGCTGCGATCATAAATATCTTCAGTTCGGCATCGGGGAACACCACCGTACCGATGTCGCGGCCATCCATCACAATGCCGCGTTTTTTCCCCAGTTCTTGCTGCTGGGCTACGGCAAATTCCCGCACCGCTTTAATGGCGGCTATCTGGCTCACTTTGTCTGCCACGATCAAATCCCGGATATAGCGTTCTACGTTTTCCCGGTTCAGGTGGATGTCTGATTTGTGAGTAGTTTCATTTTGTTCGAAGGAAATATGAATACTTTGGAGCGCCTCCTTCACCTGATCCATGTCCTGGAAATTAATCTCCTGACGCAGGAAGTAAAGTGTTATGGCCCGGTACATCGCGCCGCTGTCGATATAGGTATAATGGAGCTGCTCCGCCAGTTGCTTAGCCAGCGTGCTTTTCCCACAGGATGAATATCCGTCTATGGCAATAATCAGTTTCATGAATTTTGATTGAAAGTACCTGATGTTAAGTAAAAAATCAAAATGCAAAAGTCAAAATAGCAAAAGTACTGATATTCAATTCAACGAAATTTCAAAAAATGGATACAATATTGACTTGACATATAACTACTGTTATGTCAGTTTATTTAGTCTTTAATATCAATTTTACTTAAATTAATCATCAAATTTTTTATTTTTCATTCCTGCACGAGCAGAATTTTTCATTATTCATTAGTAATTATTTATCCCCACACGTGCCAGGTTCATTTTGCCTTTTCCCTTTATGCAAATATAAATTTTGCGTGGGAGCTTTTAAAGAAAATATTGGTCTTAATTTTGTGGTCTTAATACCTGCAACCGATGATTTTTACTTTAGGGTTCAGTCCCTGCCCGAATGATACGTTTATCTTTGATGCCTTGGTTAATGGAAAGATTGACACGAAGGGCATACAGTTTGATTGTGTGATGGAAGATGTGGAAGCCCTGAATGACCGGGCTTTCCGGGGGCATCTGGATATCACTAAGCTTAGCTTTAATACTATTATTCATTGCACGGATGCCTACAGCCTTCTGGATAGTGGCAGCGCCCTGGGACGAGGCGTGGGTCCCCTGCTGATTACAAAACATTCGGGACATTTTGACGATGAAGAGTTACTCCGGGATTATCTTAAAAGTGCAAAGATTGCCATTCCGGGTGTAAATACTACGGCAAACCTCCTGCTTTCTTTGGCCTTCCCTGAGGCCGTCAACAAAACAGAAGTGCTTTTTTCGGCAATAGAAGACCGGGTTTTGTCCGGTGAGTTTGATTGTGGCTTGGTCATTCACGAAAGTCGGTTTACCTATCGTCAAAAGGGGCTGAATATGCTCCGCGATATGGGCACATGGTGGGAGCGTACCACGGGTGCGGCAATTCCTTTAGGTGGAATTTGCCTGAGGAAAGATATCAATCGCGATCTGGCGCAGCTCATTCAGGAGCTGATCCGGGAAAGTATTGATTATAGTTGGGGCAAATACCCGGAATTGTCGCCTTTCATAAAAAACAATGCACAGGAAATGGAAGAAGCGGTCATGCGAAAACATATTGAGTTGTATGTAAATCAATATACGACTTCACTGGGTGCTGCGGGGAAAAAAGCCGTTAACACATTATTTGAAAAAGTCAGGGAAGCCGGCATTATTTCCTCCATACCGGATAGCTTATATGTTTAAAAAGTCAAAACAGTAAAATCTTTGCTAATATATAAGTAATTTTATATATACTTACAGCCTGACACCTGGGGTTTTGGACTGTGTTGATTTTGTGAAGCAATACAAAATGCCATGTCAAGCAGAGTTGGATTAACGAAAATTTGAAATACGCCCGGCGCTTTCGCTATTTTGGCTTTTTAATTAACAGTAGCCTGCTGTGCCTGAATAGCTGCGCCAAAGAATAAGGCACCGTGCCGTTCAAAATCTTCCGGGTCACCGGTGGTATAAAAGGCTCTTTGTCCGTTTTTCGAAAGCCGGCGGTCTGTTTCCTCATGCCGGTGGAGATACCCGGCAAGGCTGGATGCCACAATGTCTCCCTGTGCAATAAGCTGCATTTCCTGTGGAAGGAACATCCTGATTTTATCTGCCAAAAGCGGGTAATGTGTGCAGGCCATCAATACCGTATCAATCTTTTCGGATTGATCCAGGAGGCCGGTCAGGTCGTTTTCGATTGTATGGTTCACGAAATCCTCATCGTATTCATTGCCTTCAACAAAAGGCACCCAGAGCGGACAGACCTGTTGATAAACCTTAATTTCGGGGAAGAACTTTGCGATCTCTATGGGATAGGATTGCGAGCTGATCGTACCGCTGGTGCCGAGCACTCCGATCTCACGGGATTGGGTATAATGACCGATGGTTTCCGCTGTGGGCCGGATAACGCCCAATACCTTTTTATCCGGGGCTATCCGGGGCAGATCATTTTGCTGGATGCTGCGCAGCGCTTTTGCAGATGCGGTATTGCAGGCCAGAATTACTAAGGGGCAGCCTTTTTGCCATAACCATTGCACACATTGCAGGGTAAATTCATGTACCGTTTCAAAAGAACGGTTCCCATAAGGAGCACGGGCATTATCGCCCAAATAAAGATAGTCGTATTGAGGCAATGCTGCGGCAATGGATCGGAAGACGGTCAAGCCTCCGTATCCCGAATCAAAAATGCCGATTGCCTGCTGCATTATTAATGAGATTGATTATGAATAAAAATGAAACAGCAGGGGAATAGTAATCCCTGCTCTTTCGCCTGAAGTGGGATGAACCGGAACTTATGTCGCCCCGGAAAAGCCGCCGGCTTTGTGTTTCCGGAATTTTGCAATTGGTTGTATCAATTAAAATAACCAATCCGGGCTCACATTCTTTTTCGAAAAAGTGATTTAGGGGATCAGCTTAGCGGTCTGCGACTGATACACCTGTTTATCGTTACCGCCGGTTTTGTGCACAAAGGCCACCACTTCCATGTTCTCGGGCTTCCAGAATTTTTGCTTGTCATCGTTCGGGTCAATATTTAAAACAATTCTCGTAATATAAACCTGTCCTGCCTCTTTAACGGTTTGACCCGGTAAGATTTCCAGGCCGTTATATGGAGACAATGCTTTTCTTAAAACATGGTCGAAGGTAAACATGCCGAAATCGTTCGGGAATTCCTGGGCATCCTCAATGCTGTTTTCCAAGAGCATAACAGAGAGTGCCTGCCTGCCCTCTACGGCCTCGGTATAAGCGGCTTTAACCTCTACGATATACTTATTTTCGCCTGCCTTACTGCCGGTTATGTCAATATTTACCGGGCTGGACGCATGCCGGGAAAGCGCTTCCTGCATCATGGAAGTCCAGGTAGTGGAAAGCCCGAAATACGTGGAGCCGCTATTGCCGATTTCAAGACGATCTACGGCTGCACAGGGTTTAAACAGGTCACCGCCAAAAATACCCTGGAGAATCTGGTCGCCGTCGGTCGTGCGCATATCCTGAATGCTATTCGGCTCATGATCGTAGATAGGATTGGTGAGTATTCCCGAATGAACGGATACAATACACAGTCGGTTGGCAAAGGCGCCTTCCGCATTCAACCGGTGCAGCAATTCCGCACCATCCGGGCAATTGGGGCAACGAACGCCGGTAAATTCCTCAATCAGTAATTTTTTTGTCTGCGGTGCCTCGACCGTTGCAACATAAGATGTATCCCAGTTGCTTTGCTCCAGATTCACGGAAATCGGTTGCTCTTTGCAAGATGCGAATATCAGCGCCGCAAGGCCAATGTAAAGAATATTTTTTGTCATCTCCTGTTTCAAAATATTTATCAAAAATAACTCAATTATTTTACGCTGTCAAACGCTGGCGGAAAATTGATTATTGATATTTATGTTACTTTATCGTTTGTTTCATAAAAAACGGCCTCAATGGAAGAGCGTAAAAGACAAAAGCAGGTAGCCCGGCTGAGTCAGGAAGATACGAAAGGGTCGTCTCCGCCAAAAGCCCCTCATCATTGCGACTTGTCAATGTCAATACCTGAAATTATAAAACTCACCTGATTTAGCCTTGTTGTGGGTGAGAACATCATCACAAATTTTGCAACTGCTCTGACCTGAGCAATCAATCGGACAGGCACTGCACCAAAGTGCGGTACCTTATTCATCGTCTTTGAAATAAATACGATATCCGATGGCTTTCTTCGATTTGATGTCAAAAACAATCGTTTCCGGCACACTGTTTTTGCTGTTTGTCTGTTCAAATGCAGCCTTTTCACAAAGAAAAATAAAACCGCTTCCTTCAGATCCGGAGCAGGTTGATATCGTTTTTTACTACAATAATCTGCAAGTGGACAGCAGCTCTTATCCCTCTTTGACCAGGAATTTTGTTCTTACGGATGCTGCCAGAGCTTTATACGAGCAGCGTTTCGTTCGTAATTTTAATGATTACAGCGTATTGATGAAAGTCGGCAACTATCCTGTAAGTGAACATCAGTTATCCATGCATATAATCATTCTGGAGCCGGGGTATAACCAGAACAGACATCGGAAATACGCAGGCTTGCAGGGTTATGCCGTCCTGGAGCAACGCATACCAAAGGATACTTTGTGGACCTTCACCATACCTATGAGGAGAGGTATAGATGTCGGAGCGGATAATGACGATGTGGACAGCAGGCTGCGTAGTGCATACGGCATTGCCGCCCGATACCTGGTGTTGCGTTCAGGGATTAATAAGTCGAAAGAGGTGGATCGGCGTGCTTTGTCCGGATTGTATGCCCAAAACGAGAAGAAGGAAATATCGGAAATGTACGTTCCCAAAAGAAGAAGCTATCGCCGCACGGCCATCTTATGCACGGTCGGTGGTGGTTCCGTTACTGCGGCAGGACTCGTTTATGCTTTGGGCGCCGCCATAATGGGCATGGATGTCGGTACCGCCCCCAATTATGATCAGGAAAAGGCCGCTAAGACACGCAGCAGGGATCGTCGTATTTCAGGTAGTATGATAGTTGCGGGGTTGCCGGTGCTGGTGACGGGTTTGATTTATTTCAAAAAATCAAATCAGCGGGTCTATATGGCTTTTAAGCCACTTGTTATTGAGCAGGGAAATGATCTTGCCCTTGTTCCTCAGGCAAGTGTCCGGATGAATTTTTAGCTCCGTATTATCTAATACAATACTATCATTCCCGCCAAAGGTTGATGTTTTCACTAACAACCATCCTTTTGGCTATGGTGTCCATACCCCCAACAAGGTCAATAAAAGCAGAAAGCGGAAAATAAAGCATTAGCAAAATATCACCGGCTCTCTGAGACATTTACTGTATATATTTCCTCCAGCGGTCAATGACCTGCTGCATATCATCCGGCAATTCGGAATCAAACATCACCGGCAAGCCCGTGCGTGGATGTAAAAAGCCCAGCTCCTTTGCGTGGAGTGCGTGCCGCCTGAGCAGTTTGAAGTTGTTTTCTACAAACTGCTTGTATTTGGCATAGACTGTACCTTTAACGATGGTATTCCCCCCATAGGTCTCATCATTAAACAGCGGATGTCCGATGTGCTGCGCATGTACGCGGATCTGGTGTGTGCGTCCGGTTTCCAGCCGGAATTCCAGCAGCGTGGTATAGCGAAACCGTTCCAGCACTTTATAATGCGTAACGGCATGTTTCCCGTGATCGCCTTCCGGGAACACATCCATCTTTTTCCGAAAACGGAGATTGCGGCCGACATTACCGGTGATGGTTCCCTCGTCCTCTTCAAAATCCCCCCAGGCTAATCCGATATAACGACGATGAACGATATGCTTTTTAAACTGACCGGCAAGGTCTTGCATAGCGCTTCCCGTTTTACCAATAACCAACAGGCCGCTGGTGTCCTTATCAATGCGATGCACCAGACCTACGCGGGGCAGCTCGACAGTACGGCTCTTGTCATCGGAAGGATTAAGGTAATAAGCGATGCCGTTGATTAATGTGCCGCTATAATTCCCGCATCCCGGATGAACGACCACGCCGTCGGGTTTATTAATCACCATCAGGTCTTCATCCTCATACACGATATTCAGATCCATCGGCTCCGGAAGGATAGCCGTTGTATCAGGACGACGGTACTCGAACACGATAATTTCCTGCCCGGCCTTAATCTTGAAATTCGATTTTACCGGTTTGGCATCCACCAATACCAATTCATTATCAATAGCCTGCTGGATTTTATTGCGCGTTGCGCCTTTAATAAGGTGTTGCAGAAATTTGTCAATGCGTATTATATCCTGACCCTTGTCTACCTTCAGTTGAAGGTGCACTTCCGGTTCCGTTCCGGAGTCAGAGTCTTCAGGAAGTTCTTCTTCCCATAAAGCTTCCTCGTTAAAGCTGTCGGCGCTCATAATTGTTTGTCAGGATTGCTGATGTATTTGTTGCAAAGATTACCAACCTTCGGCTTTTCCCCGCAGCCGCTGGATGCCCCGGAAAATACGGAATATGCCATAGGCAAGCATCAGACCACCGATGAGATAACCCATTGACAGGTCTAAATTGAAAAAGCCAATCTTCACTAAATAAACGGAGGCTATACCCATAAGCACATACAGGATGCCCATAGTGAAATGAATGATACCGCGAAATTTAGTATAGTTCTTTTTCTGATTATCCGGTAGCTCTGGTCTTTTCATATACGGCATGGTTGAAACCTGCAAACTTAACGAAAAGGAATGAAGCCGCAATTATCCCATGCCGGTCTTTCAGGATTTATTATCTTCGTATAATGTATAAAAAGCCACCTTTAAAGAACTTGTTTTTCGTTCTGTTAATCCTGTTCCTGACTACCGGAACCATCGTTGTAATGATGGGAGCCTTCTTCAGGATTATGCATTGGGTGGGCGGTAATAAGCTGTTAGCCATCGGAATGATCACGGAGGCTTTAGGCCTGTTGTCTTTGGCCGGCTATTTGATTCTGAATAAATTCAGAAAAACATAACCTGTTGAAATGGTAATTTTTATTATCATCAGCTTTAATATTCCACGCAAACATTTTTGGGTTCGGTAAAAAAGCGCATGGCTTCCCAGCCGCCTTCCCGGCCAACTCCCGAATTTTTAAATCCGCCGAAGGGTGTCCGTAAATCACGCAGCAACCAGCAATTCACCCAGATAATACCGCTGCGCACCTGTGCGGCTGCGCGGTTAGCCTTGCTGATATCCTGTGTCCAGATTGTTGCAGCCAGGCCGTAATCACTGCTGTTGGCAAGTTGTAATGCCTCCGCTTCCGTATGAAAAGGCTGTAGTGTCACCACCGGCCCAAAAATCTCTTCCTTGTTACTGAGGCAGTCCGGCCCCAGGCCTTCTATAACGGTAGGTTCAATGAAATAACCATCCTTGCAACGGCCTTCCGGTTGCACCGCATGACCACCGGTCAGAATACGTCCGCCTTCCTGCTGTGCACGAGCGATGCAGTGCAGCACTTTTTCATAATGCATTTTACTGACTATGGCGCCCTGTTTAGAAGTTTCCGCTAAAGGGTCGCCGTTATTCAGCTTCTGCGTACGGGCTACAAATTCCGATTTGAATTTTTCATAGACAGAAGCTTCAATTAGAATGCGGCTGCCGCACAGGCATATTTGTCCCTGGTTGGCAAAAGAAGACTGCAAAGTGGTACGCATCATCTTTTCCCAGTTGCAATCCGCAAAGATGATATTGGGGTTTTTTCCGCCCAATTCCAGCGATATTTTTTTAAACATCGGCGAAGCAACGGCGGCAATTTCTTTGCCCGCCCGGGTGCTGCCCGTGAAGGAAATGGCCTTTATCTCAGGATGCGCCACAATAGGAGCGCCGCAACCCGGACCTGTACCGTGAATGATGTTCAGCACACCTTTGGGAAGACCCGCTTCCTGCGCAATCTTGCAGAGTAAATACCCGGTCATCGGTGTAACCTCGGAAGGCTTGGCCACTACGCAATTGCCCATAGCCAGGGCAGGTGCAATCTTCCAGGTAAATAAATACAGCGGAAGATTCCAGGGCGAGATGCAACCCACTACGCCTATCGGCTGACGCAGGGTATAGTTGATGGCGCGGCCTTCCATATTATGGCTTTCCGAAGCAAAATGCATAAGCCCTGTGGCGAAGAAGCGGAAATTATCTGATGCACGGGGAATGTCCACTTTTTTACTCAGCCAGAGCGGTTTACCGTTGTCATTAGTTTCCGCCAGAGCCAGGGCGTCAAGGTTTTCTTCAATCAGTTCCGCGATACGGTTTAGTATTTTAAACCGGGCTTCAGGCGGAGTAATCCGCCAGCTTTTAAATGCCTGCTTTGCGGCTTGGGCTGCGGCGTGCACATCATCGGCATTGCTGTCCGGTATTCGGCTGTAAACCTTACCGGTAGCCGGATTGACATTATCTAAATAATCACCCGAAGCCGGTTCGCAAAACGTACCATTAATATAGTTAAGTATTTTGTCAGGAGCGGTTAAATTCATACAGCAAAGATAGGATGCTTTTTCTTCAAAAAAGGTGACGGTGAGCGAGGAATGCAGCCCAAATTGTCGCAAAAGCATTAAGGCTGCATGATAAAGTTATTAGCATAGATACAGGATTGGCACTATATAATTAGTCCGAAGGATTTAAATTTGAATAACCGCGGATAAAATCTGTAGAAAGAAGAATCATGCAAAAATACCAGCCTGAAAGGCTTGAACAGCTAGCGGTTGCCCATTGAGCATGGAATTGATCTTGATGAAGAATGTTTATTATAAAGGGGTTGAGCGGCCCGGCGTTTATCAGCCGCAGGTTTCCCCTGCGGAGACGCGCATTGAAGCCATTCAGGCTTTTTAAAAGCAATAAGTTTGATCTGTAACAGAGAAAGAAAATCATTCGCGACAATTTGGAATATACCACAATCCTGATTGCACCCATAATATATTGGCACCCATTTAGCAATATTTTTATTGCTTTTACACGGTAAATGACAGATGCAATAACCGTAAATCCTCTGTTTTATTTTCCTAAAAAAGTGTCCCGTTATTTGCATTTTCCAAAAATGCCGTAATCTTGCAGCGGCCTGCGTGTTGAAAACTATGTAAGCACGCCGATATTTATTACAGGTATGGCAAAGAATTTATTAATTGTAGAGTCTCCCGCTAAGGCGAAGACTATTGAGAAAATACTCGGTAAGGACTTCGAGGTAAAATCCAGTTTCGGGCATATCCGGGATCTGGAAAAGGAAGGTATGGGTATAGATATCGAGCATGGTTTTAAACCCCGGTATATTATTTCTGAAGATAAAAGGAAAATTGTAAATGAATTAAAATCGAAAGCGTCAAAGGTCTCGGAAGTATGGCTGGCTACGGATGAGGATCGCGAGGGTGAGGCTATAAGCTGGCATTTGTGTGAAGTGCTGGATCTGGATCCAGCCACAACCAAAAGAATTGTATTTCACGAGATCACCCAAAATGCCATCCGGAATGCCGTGACACATCCGCGTCTCGTGGATATGAACCTGGTAAACGCCCAGCAGGCACGGCGTGTGCTGGATCGTCTGGTGGGTTTTGAAGTATCGCCGGTGCTTTGGCGCAAGCTCAGCGGACGCAGTCTTTCCGCTGGCAGGGTTCAGTCCGTAGCCGTAAAACTTATTGTGGAGCGGGAACGGGAAATCAATCAGTTTGTATCGGAAAGCAGTTATAAGACGGAAGCAATATTTGAAGCGGTTGATATAAATCATAAGGCGGTAACCTTTAAAGCAGAAGGCGCCCGTCAGAAAACGCAGGAGGCTGCTGCTGCATTCTTAAATAAATGTATTGGCGCCGTCTTTACGGTGCAGGATATACAGGTGAAACCCGGGAAACGAAGTCCGGCAGCACCTTTTACCACCTCCACCCTGCAACAGGAAGCTTCCCGTAAACTGGGTTACTCCGTCAGTCGCACCATGCGCGTAGCGCAGGCGCTGTATGAAAACGGGTATATTACTTATATGCGTACCGATTCGGTGAATCTGTCTCAAACGGCATTGCAAAACGCTTCTGAGATGATTAACCGGCAATACGGTGACGCTTATTATCAGCGCCGGCAATATCAAACTAAAAACCAGTCGGCTCAGGAAGCCCACGAAGCCATTCGTCCCACGGATCTGAACACGACACAAATCAGTCTCGGCGACGGGCAAAAGCTATACGAGCTGATCTGGAAACGAACGATCGCTTCTCAGATGGCGGATGCCCAAATAGAAAAGACTGTAGCGAGTATCGGTATTTCCACTACTCCGGATCAGTTGACCGCAACAGGAGAAGTACTGAAGTTCGACGGTTTTCTGAAAGTGTATATGGAAGGCCATGACGATGAAGATGATAAAGAACATGAAGGTATGTTGCCACCTTTGCAAAAGGGTCAGCAACTGCCCTTAGTTACCCTGACCGCAACCGAGCGGTTCACGCGCCCGGCTCCGCGATATACGGAAGCCTCCCTGGTGAAAAAGCTGGAAGAGCTGGGTATCGGACGGCCATCTACTTATGCGCCTACCATCAGCACGATTCAGCAGCGCAACTATGTAGAGCGTAAGGATAAAGAAGGTATCCTGCGTCATTACCAGGTGCTGACACTTAAAAATAATGCGGTTACGGTGCATAAGGCCTCGGAGATAACCGGTGCGGAAAAATCAAAGATGTTCCCGACCGATCTCGGTCTTGTGGTGACGGATTTCCTGAACGAACATTTTAAGGATATCATGGATTATAGCTTTACCGCCCAGATTGAAAATGAGTTTGACGATATTGCGCAGGGCAAAAAGCTATGGAATAAAATGATCGATACCTTCTACACGCCTTTCCACAGGCAGGTGGAAGATACGATGGAAAATGCGGAGCGCGCGAAAGGCGAAAGAGCCCTGGGTGATGATCCTGCAAGCGGCAGGCCGGTATTTGCCCGCTTAGGCCGCTTTGGCCCTATGATCCAGATTGGCAATGCCGAAGATGAAGAGAAGCCGAAATTTGCCACCCTGAAACCTTCACAAAGTATAGAAACCATCACCTTGCAGGAGGCGCTTGATTTGTTTAAGTTGCCTTTTACGCTTGGAGAATTTGAGGAGAAAGAGGTGAGTGTGGGAGCAGGCCGTTATGGCCCTTATGTGAAATGGGGAGAGACCTTTATTTCCATTCCCCGTGGTGAAGATCCGCTTAATGTAGATAGAAAAAGAGCGATCGGGCTCATTAAAGAAAAGCAGGAAGCGGACGCTCCGGTAGGGCAATATCAGGGTAAGCCGGTAACAAAGGGTAAAGGACGATTCGGCCCTTTTATCAAATGGGAAGATTTGTTCGTCAATGTACCTAAGGCTTATGACTTCGATCATCTTACGCAAAAGGATATCGAAGAGCTGGTTTCCAAAAAAATAGAAAAGGAAGCGAATCGTTATATCCAACAATGGCCGGAAGAAAAAATTGCTATTGAAAACGGCCGCTGGGGACCGTTTATCCGTTTTGGAAAGCTGATGCTGAAGCTGGGTAAAAATGCGGATACGAGCGAGAAATATACACCGGAAGAATTATCCGTGCTTTCTTTAGAAGAGGTGAAAAAAATGATTGTGGAGCAAATACCGGATGCATTTGAGAAAAAATCAAAGGCCGGTAAAAAGGCGGCGGTTAAGAAATCGCCTGTCAAAAAAGCTGCTGCTAAAAAAACTACCGCAAGGAAAAAATAAAAGAGAATGCTTAGTAGGAACGCCGTATAAAACCTGGCGATGTTAAGAGGTCGCGATGTAAGCTTTGCACATGTGACACGCGGGTTCGTACGCCGGCCGGATAAAATATTTGCTACTTCGTCTTCGTCGTTTTCTTTGCGTGAAACACATAAAGCTGCTTTTTACTTATCACTCCCCTTAAAATCAGATATGCGCAACTTCAATACCCGTTATTTTCCGGAACAGATCCATCGCATACAAATCCGTCATGCCGGCGATATAATCCACCACCGACTGAATATTACCATACAGGTTTTCCATCCTCTTTCCGATGACAAACTGATCGGGAATGAGCTGCAAAAGCTTCCGGGACTTTAGTCGCTCCGGCGATAGTACAGCCTCCACAAATTCTTCCAGCAACTTTCCAATCACGTTAAAGCCGGCGATCTCAGTAGCGACTACCGATTTGTAATTATAAATGCTGCGAACCGAATAGCGGTCAATAGCCTCCAGCAGTTCGCATTCCCGCTCCGGCAGCAGATCCATCAGCGGTTGCTGTAATGCTCCGTTCAGCAGATCGGTTTCATGTTCTATAAAAATATCCGACAGCATAAGTGTCATCAGGCCAATCCACACAGCACGCAGGTATTGTACCTTTTGATTGGGATTGTTGATGCGGTTCAGACCGGATATCAGGTTGTCAGCCTGGTAATAATCCTTGCGTCCTTCAAAAAACGGCAGAAAAAGATTCGTCATTTGTTGCAGGGTCGTGATGCCGAGACGATGTGCGTCTTCCATATCAATAACCCGGTAGCAAATATCATCGGCAGCCTCGGTGAGAAAAACGAAGGGATGCCGGGCATATACCTGTTTAAAATCCGGATGCCGGTTCAGCCCGAAACGATTTGCGATTTGTTCGAACTTCGGAATTTCGGAATCAAAAAACCCCGATTTCCTGGTGGCGATCAAACCCGCTTTTTTATCGAACCCCTCCTCTGATATTGCGGGATATTTTACAATTGCCGCCAAAGTAGTAATCGTCAGGTTAAATGCGGAGCTCACTTCATTAAACGTATGAGTCAGGGTGCGGAAAGCATTGCTGTTCCCTTCGAACCATTCAAAATCCTTCCGTTGATTAGTGCTCAGATTTTCTTCAAGCATCTTTCGGATTTCTGGGTTGCAACCCTGAAAATAGGCCCGGATGGCATCTTCGCCCGAATGTCCGAAGGGCGGATTGCCGATGTCGTGAGCGAGGCAGGCCGCAGCTATCACATTGGATAAATCATATTGATAAAACTCCCGGAAACCGCCGGACGCTCCCGGATGAAGCGCCGCAATCTTTTCACCTACCGCTTTACCTAACGAACGCCCTACCGATGCCACCTCCAGGCTGTGAGTAAGCCGGTTGTGAACAAATATCGCACCCGGAAGCGGAAACACCTGGGTTTTATCCTGCAATCTCCGGAAAGCCGAAGAAAAAATAATACGGTCATAGTCGCGGTGGAATGAATTTCGTACCGCATCCGGGTTAGGAGCTTTCCGTTTTGATAAATCGCTGAGCCGCTCCGGGCTGTAAAGATGCTGCCACTGCATAAATGCCGTTTTTACAGAAAAAAAGTTGAATTAAATCGTCCGCAACAAGTCGCCGGCTTTAAAGCCTAATCATGCCATAACAAGGCCTAATAAGACACTGAGCAAGGTATAAAATAAAAACTGTACAATATTGCCCTGCCGGATAAGCCGCAGGGTTCTCTACGGCAAAGGAAGAAAGGGTAGTGAATCCTCCGCAAAATCCGACTGCCAGAAACAGCTTCCAGGCTATATCGGCAAGGGTCTCTTTTTTGAAAAAATACAGTACCGGTCCGATGGCAAAGCAGCCCGGTACGTTAACCAGGAAAGTTCCGGCAGGGAATGCAGCAGTAATGTATTTCTTAGCAGCCATGCCCGCCCAATACCGCAGGACACTACCTGTAAAACCGCCTAAACCCACAAGAATTACTGCTTTCATACCTTATCAAATATTTGCAGCTGCAAATATGAGGAATTCAGGAAATTTTCAGGAACTTGCGATAGTTTATGTCAGAACAATATATTGTATCCGCCAGAAAATACCGCCCTCAAACCTTCGATACGGTTGTGGGGCAGGAGCACATTACGACTACTTTAAAAAATGCAATCCGTACCGGCCATATTGCGCATGCTTACCTGTTTTGCGGCCCGCGTGGTGTCGGGAAAACAACCTGTGCAAGGATTCTTGCCCGCACCATAAATTGCGAGCATCCCACTCCGGAAATGGAGGCCTGCGGTCAATGCGCTACCTGTCTTTCCTTTCAGGATAATGTTTCATTCAGTGTATTTGAACTGGATGCGGCCAGTAATAATTCTGTGGACGATATTCGTGCGCTGACCGAGCAGGTGCGTTATGCACCGCAGATCGGGAAGTATAAGGTCTATATTATTGATGAGGTGCACATGCTGTCCTCCGGTGCTTTTAATGCCTTTTTAAAGACACTGGAAGAGCCGCCGTCCTATGCTATTTTCATCCTGGCCACTACGGAAAAGCACAAAATTTTACCGACCATACTTTCACGATGCCAGATATTTGATTTTAAGCGAATCCAGACCGGAGATATCGTCAACCATCTTTCGGGTATTTGTAAAAAGGAAAATACAGATGCCGAAACCGCCGCACTACACGTTATGGCACAAAAAAGCGAAGGCTGTATGCGCGATGCCTTATCCATGATGGATCGTATTGCCAGCTTTACCGGCGGCCATATTACTTACGCGCAAACGGTAGAGCATCTGAATATCTTAGATGCGGATGTGTATTTCAAGCTTACGGATATCATCCTCAGCAAGGACATTGCCGCTGCGCTGATACTGGCGGATGAAGTGATGCAAAAGGGGTTTGAAGGCGATGTGATCCTGAATGGCTTTTCCGAACATTTCCGCGATCTGCTGTTATGCAAGGATCGGAATATGGCTAAGCTGCTGGATGTTCCGGAAGAGCATAAACGCATTTATTATCAAAAAGCACAGATCATCTCTACCGCTTATATTTTAGCAGCGCTGAATATTTTAAATGATGCCGAACTCAGTTTCCGCAATGCTTTGAACAAGAGGTTGCACGTGGAATTATGCCTGATGAAGCTGTGTTATCTGAATGATGTGCTTGATCCCGATAATCTGCCGGCTCCCGCAGCATCAAAAAAAAAACCTGATACATTAACAGATTCCCGGCAGGAACCAATAAAGCCACAGCAGCCGGAACCTGCCACACCCGTTTCCGTTTCGCCCCATAATGACGGGAAAAAGCCTGTTGTATTGTCAACAGAACCGGAACAATTTGCTGAAGAAAAAGCGGAAAGCCCCGGCACCCGGAAACCAAAAATCGGGGAAGACCTTTACCAAACGGTGCTGGCTGCACACAGCAGAAATCAGGCGGTGGAGGAGGAAAAGCCGGTCAGCCAGGAAACGATAGAAATGCTTTTTCAGCAATTTATCGAGGACTTGCGTAAGCAGGAACAGCTTTCCATTGCCACGAATCTGGCTCAAATGAAAATCATGTTTGAAGCGCCCGACCGGATTCATCTTCATTGCGTTTCGTCCATTAACTACCATTTTGCGGTTCATCAGAAAGACACGCTGCTCCGTTTCTTTGTAAAAGAAACAGGCCATAAGGATTTACGCGTTACCGCAGCAGTTGACGACACGATGAAGCCCGCGGAACCGGAGAAAAGATATAAGAGCAAATTGGAAATCTATCAGGAAATGATAGCACTAAATCCGGCCTTAAAATCACTTAAAGATGGCCTCAATTTACAGTTGGAGTAAATGCGATGGTGCGTGGGGAAAATGCCCGCTCCATCAGTTTAGCTACGGCACGGGCGGCGATATCGTCCGGGTAATTTACGGGAATGATCCTCCCTTGTTCCAGCCATTTGGCCACTGCTGCTTTCCCGGATGTGTCCAGACAGTTTATTGCCGGAACACCCAGGCTTTTTAAAGCCGCCGCATTGCAGTGTTGCTCATATTGTCCCGACATGGGCGATACCAGTAATTTCTTTTTCAGATATAAAGCTTCTGCCGGACCTTCGAAACCCGCTCCCATCAGGGCGCCAGAACACGATTCGAGGCTTTTCAGAAAGGCCTTGTTGTCGATAGGATACAGGGTAATATTATCCTGTTGCAGCAATTGCTTTGCGTGTTTGGAGAATATTTCCCAGCGGGTATGTTGAAAGGAAGAAAAAAAGTCGAGTAAATGCCGGTCTGAATAGGCAGGCAGGTAAACCGTGTAATGACCGTATTCCGAAGGATTCAGTCGTTGTACCTCATCGCGGATAACCGGAGGGAATATTTGACCGGAACAGGCTTCAAAATGAAAACCAACAGCATCTGTTGCGGGGGCATAATACTTCAGGATGATCCTGCCCAACCGGTCAGTTTCCGCAGGCTTTGGAGCCAAAGGGTGCAGGACGGCGCTTTGGTGACTAAGGGCGTAACATTTTACCCTGTTGATCTTACAGGCCCAGGCGGATACCGGTTCAAAATCACTGATTACGATATCGTATTTCCGTACAGGAAGGGTCAGGATATCTTTCAGAAATTGTAGCGGGCGCAATTGCCTGATGGTTGCAGCTACAGACACACCACCGGTTTTACCAAAGATAAAACTGATGCCTCTGAGCCGGTATTTTACCGGAAAGTTACCGTCCACATCAACCTGATGACCGCTGATCAGCACATCGGTGTCTCCGTATTTTTCCAATTCCGGAACAATAGCCCGTGCCCGGCTCAGATGACCGTTTCCGGTGCCCTGTACTGCATACAGAATTTTCATGCTTCCTGTTTTTTAGACGTTATTTGCATCTCATTCAGGAAGCTTTCAAACAACTCCTTTTGTTCCCCTTTATGAGTTCCCCGGATGTTAACCGGAATAGCTTTGGCAACAGGGTCATTCTGATAACGGTACAGTGTCCATTCATTTTTTACATACTCTAAAGCGGTGAGACTTTCCACCCAGTCTCCGCAGTTGAGATAGCCTACCGCTCCGTTTTTAGTTACTATAGTTCTGACAGCCGGCTCATGAATATGGCCGCAGATCACATATTTATAGCCATTTTCTGCGGCTATTTCACAAACGGTAGATTCAAATTTATTGATAAAAGAAACGGCGCTTTTTACTTTGCTTTTTACTTTTTTAGAAATGGAAACCTTATCCCGTCCTGTTTTCGTTGCAATAAACTTTACAAAGCGATTGATCAGGATCAGGAGATCATAACCCGTAGCGCCCAGTTTAGCCAGCCATTTGGAATGCTGCATCACCACATCGAATACATCGCCGTGAAAGATCCACACCCTGCTCCCGTTCAGCATGAGGGAAAGCTTGTTGCAGATCATCAGGGAACCTAATTGGAAATTTTCAAACCGGCGCAGCATTTCATCATGGTTGCCGGTAATATAATACACCGGTATGCCATCGGCTATCCATCCCATGATGTGCCGGATAATCATTGTATGTGCAGGCGGCCAGTAGTGTTTGCTGAATTGCCACATGTCTATAATATCGCCATTCAGTACTACGGTTTTGGGATAAATACTTTGCAAATACTGTAGTAGTTCCCTGGCGTGGCACCCATAGGTGCCCAGGTGAATGTCAGACAAAACCAACAGATCCAATTCTCTCTTTATCATAAGCGTTTTATGCAAAAAG
This sequence comes from uncultured Taibaiella sp., assembly GCA_964622775.1. Classification (GTDB taxonomy): domain Bacteria; phylum Bacteroidota; class Bacteroidia; order Chitinophagales; family Chitinophagaceae; genus CAZUSO01. Next base: position 22,483 of record CAZUSO010000015.1, read on the forward strand.
AGCAAAGAATCTTTACAGGAACATTACCGGCTGGTGAAGTAAATATTAATATTGAGCGCGCAGTTTTGTGTATTTCACGCAAAGCACGAAGAATGCAATGTCAACAACGTGGTATTCTTCGTGCTCTTTATTTTTTCCCCGTTGGTATTTCCTCGACAACAAGAAGGGAATAAGCAAACGAATATTTTATGCAGCATGCATTCCGAACTTTTGAATACAATGATTTTGGATAATCATTATGTCATTTCAACAGGCATTTTTTGATATTCCGGAGTCTGAATAAGCAGGCAAAAATACCGGGAATAACAAATTAGTCAAATGGCATAGGAAGCGTACTAATTAGTTATGAAGGATAAAGATAAGCATTTAGTCGGTCAGCCGGTTTTCAGGCAGCTGATAAATTTCATACCCGGGAACCAATTTGACCGGCTTGTTGAGCAACATGGTTCAGACCGGTATTATAAAACCTTTCCATCGCGGACACAGATAGTAAGTATGCTTTTTGGCATACAGAGTCGTTGCGATTCATCGGGCGAATTGCTGACGGGATCCGGTCTCTGGAAGGAAAGCTGAGTCATCTGACAGGGCGTACAATCACTACCTGCAATTCGCCCGCTTTAGCCAAAGCGCAATTTCATTTGTATGCCGGTTGAAGAAAAATGCCGTGTATGAAGTAATGGACGAAGTTTTTTCCCAGACACTGAACGGGAAAGAACCGAGCGTATTCAGGGAAGAACACATTCACCTGAATTACAAAGAAGATGAACCGGAAAAGAAGCCTTCCGAATTGTTCTGAAAACAAGGGGGTAGGTTTTTACGAATCAGAAAGTTAATACTGATAATCAGTGTATTAATAAGAAGGGTAGTCCCTTTTGAAAGTTTACCCGTTTAATAGGGATAGTTTTTTAAATTTTTTGGGTTTGAACCAGGTGTATTTCAAATTGTTGCATCTATGGTTATTGGTGCCGCAGAAAATGTGGTGTCACGACCGAAATTAAAATCATGTAACGCCGCAGAGTAATTTTAATGGAGTGAGAAATTGAAAATCGGCGAAGCTAAATCTCCGGGGTGGTGTGAAGAATGTGATGCCATTGTAAATGCAATCTGAGACTGCTCCACACAGAAATTCTTATCAAATTGCTTTGCGATTTGGAATTTCTTTGGCTGCATGACGAAAAAGTGCGTTGTCATTGTAATACGACAATTAGAAATGCACCATTTGAAAATTTGAAATGCCTCCGAAAATTGATTGTCGATATTTATGTAACTTTAGCGTTTGTTTCATAAAAAACGGCATTTAATGGAAGAGAGCAAAAGACAAAAACAGGTAGCCCGGCTGATTCAGGAAGAGATGAATATGATCTTTCAAAAGGAAAGTCTGACCATGGTGCAGGGAGGCATGGTGTCGATTTCAAAAGTTCAGGTAACCCCTGATTTGCTGGAGGCACGCATCTATTTAAGCTTTTTCAAGATTGCTGATCCGGTAGCATTATTACATATCATTACCGACAAAACAGGTGAGCTGCGCGGTCAGTTGGGGAATAAACTGCGTCATCAGTTGCGCCGTATTCCGGAGTTGCAGTTTTTTCAGGATGATACCCTGGATTATGTGTTTAAGATGGAAGAATTGTTCAAGCAAATCAATGATTCCGAAGATAAGCAATGATGCCTATTAATCCTCCATTTGACCATATGGGAACTAACATGAAGTCAAAAGTCAAAATGAAAAAATACCAATAATCAATTTGATAAGATTTGATAATACAGAGGAAATATGCTTAGCTTAATACTAACCTAAATCTTTGCTCAGGTACTCTGTAACGATGTGCCGTAACAGGCAATCCTGAAATCAATCAGCTCCTAACTTAATTATGTCGGCAAAGCGTATTTTCAATCCCTTTTCAGGACTAAGTTTCCGGCTGGCGTTCCGTTATTTTTTCGGAAAAAAAAGTGCACAGGCCATCAATATTATTTCCTGGATCAGCGTGGCGGCCATAACTATTTCCACCGCGGCTATGGTGATCTTATTGTCGGTTGAAAACGGCTTTGACGGTTTGCTGAAAGACCTGTATAAAGCCTTTTATCCTCCGTTGAAGGTCAGTGCAAAGGCCGGGAAATGGCTTAGCGTAAGTGAAGCGCAGCAAAATGCGCTGAAACAAATTCCCGGAATTGATATGGTGGCTTATTCCATTGAAGATAATGTGTTGCTCAGCGCCAATGAGGAACAGCGCTTTGGCACGCTAAAGGGCGTGGATGGATCCTGGGTGCGGTTGTCGGGCGTTGATAGCTATATTGTGGAAGGAAACAGCACGTTGCAGGAGCAAGCCACGGGTTATATACCCGCAGTTATCGGAGTGAATATTGCCGCTGTGCTGGGCATTAATGTCCAAAATCCTTTTTCAGAACTCTCCATTTACTATCCTAATCCGGATGCATCCGGTGTATGGAACCATCCCGGAGCAGCATTAAACAGCGTTCTGGTGAAACCGCAGGCTATATTTAAGGTGCAGGCGGATTTTGACAGCAAGTATGTGCTCGTCCCTTTACAGGCCGCACAGTCCTTGTTGGGTGTGGGTAACAGGGTTTCTTCCGTAGAGTTGCAATTAGGTAAAAAAGCATCGGAAAAAGCGGTAAAACGACAAATCATTCAATTGTTCGGCGATCAGGTTCTTGTGGAAAACCAGTATGAGCAGAACCGTACCCTCTGGATGATCATGCGCAGCGAAAAATGGGCTATTTATATCATCCTGCTTTTTGTGTTGCTCCTGTCGTCTTTCAATATGATCGGGGCGTTGTCCATGCTGGTTATAGAAAAAAAGAAAGATATCGCTGTTTTAAAATCTATGGGAGCAACCAATGGACAAATCCGGGGCATTTTCATCAATGAAGGTTTGGTTATGGCATTCATCGGCGGTATTTCCGGCGTATTTATCGGCGCGATAGTCTGTTTCAGTCAGCAGATTTTCGGCTGGATGACATTAGGAGATGGTGCATTCATCATTGATGCCTATCCCGTTAAGGTGCTGCCGGGCGATGTGCTGCTGGTGATTGCTACTGCATTGGTCATTGGCCTGATAGCTGCATGGCAGCCTGCAAATAAGGCTGCCACACAGCAAATCCATGTTCGTGAAGAATAATGAGCGTTTGCTTAACGATTGTCCAGAATGTAAATTATCTTATCCCTTCTGCCAAAATTGATTGTTACCCCCAATTGCAGCGAAGGCACTTTGAAGGTACGCTTCGATACCTCTTTGGAAACATCGCTTGCGGCATTGTCCCAAAGGTTTTGAGAAACCCGCAGATCCAGAGAAAATCTCCTGTTGAAATCGTAGGCCATGCCGGCCACATAACCTATACCAAAGCGCTGTTTCCAGTCTTCCGGAGTCACGCGGGATGTCGCGGATTGAATCGGGAAATTCTGCGTAGGAGTTGTAATCGTTTTCTGAGAAGTGAACTCTTCGTTGCTTACAATCGGATGTGTCGTAAAGGCATAAGCGAAATTTGCTCCGCCGAATACGGATAAGCGGCCGAAGCTGTAATTCAGATAAACCGGTAATTCTACGGATGCAATATTCTGGATGCGGTAGCTGCTGGATTGCACATTTTCTTCATAATTAAAAATCCAGTTGCCGCCGCCCGATGCATTAGAGCTTAATACATTGTATTGTGTGTAGTTGTCCAGGAATTTATAATTGCTGTAATAGCGGTTGATATACCGGATTTCCATGCCCGCCGTAAGCCTTTCGCTCAGCGCATAAAAGCCTGCAAGGCCTAATTGCAGTCCGTAAGCGGCAGGATCACCTAATGCCATGTTTCCGCCGGCTACAATACCGGCATAATATTTCTTAGTTCCGTCAAACATATTGCTGACACCGCTCTGCGTATTGCTGATCATCTGATTGATCTTTTCAGGTGTTGATTTTCTGCTGGCTACCGCATATTTTGACAGGGTGACCAGTTTCACGGAGCGCTCTCCCGATGCATACAATACAGATGGATTCAACGGAGCGGCGTTAGCAGGCGCCGGCTCAATTTTCAAATGAGCTACTGCTGTCCGTTCCAGAGGCGAAAGTGCCACTAAGGTGGTGACGGCGACCCGCTGCTGTTGAATAGTGTCAATATTCCATGTAGGCTTTGTAACCCGTTGTCCTTCTGGATTGGTGGTAGTATGCATCACGGTAGTTTCCCGAAGTACAATCTGGTTAATGGTGTCCGTACTGGCCTTGAGTAAATCACCCTGTCCGGTCTGATATATTTTTTCTTCGGAAGATGCCTGCAATAATCCATCTTCGGCAGCCTGTAATTCCCGGCTTGTAAATGGCGTGGCTGCTACAGACTGCGTTGCTGTTTTCAGAGAACCATATACAGGAATTGCAGCAGTAGCCGGCGAGGGTGGTGATACCCGCAACTCCCGGTTGGAAGACGAAACGGCGGAAATGGCTGCGGATGCTGTATTCTTAGTGCTTATGCCGGACGGAATACCCGAAGATAATGTTGTGATTGGAGCGTTAACGGAAGCCACAGCGCTCTGGTCGGTATATGATTTGGTTTGAGCATGATTTGCTCCGGAGGTGCTGTGTTCCCGTAAAGGTTGCTTGTTGCCGCTGCTTGCTGTAAGGGTCTGCCGGACTTCTGCAGACAGATCTTGTGCTGCCGTAGCGGGAAGCGATGCGGTCGGGCTGGCCGGCTGTATGATGCCGGATGGCGCTTCAGCAGGCTGTCCGGTTGCTGCAACAGTTGTTGTGTTTTGGATTTGATTATTGATGAAATAAGCGCTGCCTCCTACGCAAAGCAGTATCAGCAATGCGGTCAAATAACGACCATAGGGTCGTTTGCCACCGGCAATAACCGTATCTGCAGGCATTTCCTTATCAAGTAAATCCTGCATTCGGAGCCAGGCTCCTGCCCGCTCCGGTTCTTCCACTCCGCTCAGACCCTTTTTAAAGAGATCATCAATATGGACAAAATTTTTATCCATCTTTTTTGGTTTTAAATGATTTGAACCTATTTTATATGTAGTTGTTGTTTTTCAATTTTTTCTTTTAAAATTCTCCGGCCTTCCGACACATGCCATTTACTTGTCCCTTCACTGATGCCTAATTTTTTCGCAATATCCTTATGTGGCAATTCTTCCATAACAAACATATTGAATACTGTTCTTGTTGCATCAGGCAATGCCTGCACTAATTTCATTAAATCCTCATAATAAAGCCCCGATGCATGATCTTTATGAATGAGCTGATCTTTTTCTACTAAGATAATACGTTCTTTATACTTTACATTGGCAGCTGCATAATCGGCTACGGCATGAAATACGATCCGACGCAGCCAGCCTTCAAATGAGCCCTTGAAAGAATAGGTATGCAACTTTTGAAACGCCCTTAAAAATCCATTGTTCAGGATCTCTTCAGCCAGGCTCATTTCCGGAAAATAACGACGCACCATCGACATCATTCTTGGATAATATTGATGGTAAAGCTTCGCCTGAGCGCCTCGTTTGTTTTCAATGCACCCGCTTATAAGCTCCTGAAGTTCATCAGTTTGATTCAATACGTTATGATATGCCAATGCTATGGACAATAGAGATTAGCGTTAAGTTTTAAAGTTATGCTGTTATAACAGACGGTTTTTTTACCCCGATGGTTGGTTATCCAAAGATAGCCTGTTTCCCTTGCCGGGCTCAGGAAGACAGGAGGGAAAGTCCCCGGTGTATCCTGTTTTGAGTGGCTTCTTTACCAAGAAGCACCGCAATGTCAAAAACTCCGGGACCAAATTTACTGCCTACCAGCATGATGCGCAGCGGAAGCATCATGCTGCCTTTCTTAAGGCTCATGCCGGAAGCCAGATTGCTGAAAGACTGTTCCAGCGTATCATGATCCCAGGTTAGACCGGCAAGTTCTGATACCCATGTAGTATAGAATGCCCGGACTTCGGGCGTCCATTTAGGCAGAATTGCAGCTGTGTCAATTTGTTCCGGTTCTTCAAAGAAAAAGCGACCTTGTGTAATGAAATCCGGCAAAAGGTGGCAGCGCTCCCTGATTAATGGGATGACCTTTAGCAATAATTCGTTTTCGGGAAAGATTTGTGCTTTATGGAAAAATGGCAGCGCTAATTCGGCCAGGCGCGTTATCTCGGCACGCATCAGGTGCTGGTGGTTGAACCATTTGGCTTTTTCATAATCAAACTTAGCCCCGTTTTTATGGACACGATCAATGGAAAATTGATCACATAATTCTTCCAAAGTAAAAATTTCCTGTTCCGTTCCCGGGTTCCAGCCCAGCATAGCCAGCATGTTAATGAAAGCCTCCGGTAAAAATCCGTGTTCGCGAAATCCGGTAGCCGGTTCCCCGTTTTTCGGATCCACCCAGTCCATAGCAAAAACGGGGAAGCCTAAACGATCGCCGTCCCGTTTGCTGAGCTTACCGTTGCCGTCGGGTTTCAGGATCAGCGGAAGATGAGCCCATTGCGGCATTTCCGCTTCCCATCCCAGATATTTCCACAACAATATATGTACCGGTGCGCTGGGCAGCCATTCCTCACCCCTGAAGGCGTGCGTGATTTTCATCAGGTGGTCATCCACTACTACTGCGAGGTGATAAGTGGGCATTCCGTCACGTTTCAGCAATACTTTATCATCCACTATATTGGTTTCGTGAGCAATGGCTCCGCGAATCATATCCGTAAAATGCACCGTTTCGTTTTCAGGCATTTTGATGCGGATTACATGAGGCATTCCGGCGTCCAGTAATTGCCGGGTAGCGGCTGCATCTAAGGAAAGCGAGTTTCGCATTTGCATCCTGGTATGGCTGTCATACTGAGGCGAAGGGTTCGTGGTGCTTTTGTGTTGTTCGCGCATCCGTTCCAGCTCCTCCGGAGTGTCAAAGGCATAGTAAGCATGACCCTGCTGTACTAATTGTTCGGCATATTGGCGGTAGCCTGCTTTACGCTCGCTTTGCCGGTATGGCCCGTAAGCGCCGCCTTCGCGCGGACTTTCATCCGGGCTTAGGCCGCACCAATCCAGGCAGTCGAAAATATATTGCTCGGCATCGGCTACAAAGCGGGACTGATCTGTGTCTTCGATTCGCAACACAAAGGTTCCCTGTTGTTTTTTTGCAAAAAGATAATTAAACAAAACGGTGCGGACACCGCCTATATGCAGGCCACCGGTAGGGCTGGGTGCAAATCGAACGCGAACATTATTAGCAGACATGGCAGCGAAATTAGAAATATTTCTCAATTCGCAAGCAATCAGACTTCAGGCTGCTGTTTCTCCCGCTTTTTTCGGTACCTTTGCCGCTTGCTTTTTTCAAATCCTGCGGATACGAATGTCATTACCTGATACACTACGATATATTTATAACCATGCTTCTGATGAAGTTATCCGTCGCGGAAAAAAAATATTTCATAATGCGGGAGTACAGCTCCTGGATCATGATGCGCTAACGGAATATATTGCTTTCCGGGTACGTAATGACAATTATAACAATCATTATAAAGTAACTGTTCATCAATATCTTCATACTAAAGAAATTTCATTGCGTTGCCAATGCCCGTACAATATGGGCAGCATGTGCCGCCACGAGGCCGCAGCGCTTTTTCAGCTTAATGACCTTCTGCATACTGGTTTTTTCAATGATACGAATATCGCTTATAACCAGCAGCATACCACCATACGGATGCGGCAAATCAGCGAACATTACCTGAGGTTGTTTTCTTCATTAGATATTATGAAGCAGGCTGAGGAATGGGCAACTTACCAGCAGGTTGATCTGCTGGAAGCAAAAGATGATACGGTGACGGCTACCGTTAATCCGGGCGATTCGGAGTCATTTTCCGTAAAGCTCGTTCAGAATGAAGACCGCTATTTTGATACGTCCTGTTCCTGTGATGAAACCAAACACCCTTTATGTATCCATAAGGTGGCTGTCTTTTTGTTCGTGCTTTACCGGCACGGCCCGCATTACTTCAGCACGCTCCGCAACTGGGACGCGCAAAAGAACAAGCTGCTTAGCCTCTACGGGTATTCGCTTGACCAGGATATCAAAGGAAAATTTGAATTTTCCTATCACGAAGGAAAACCCTTCCTGCGGGTGCTGGATAAGACAATTAAAAAACTCAACACCCAGACGAGGGTTCAGGAGACTAATGCCGAACCGCTGCACTTCGATAATATCGACCAGTTAGGTGTCCTGATCCGGCAGGATGTACCGGTGTTTCCTCATGTGTCTTTTGATTTGATTACCGGAAATCCGGATGAATCCAAAACCAGGTTTACCCGCGCGCCTGTTCTGCTGAATTTATACGAGATGATTCCCACGATAGGGTTGGAAACACGGGAGAAGATTTTATTGAGCGCACTCCGGAAACAAAGCGAGCAGGAGCTGATTAGATGGTTGAGAAAAAACCTGCCTTTCGGAGACATTATCGATAACCTCCAGGATCAGCTGAGCGGAGAAAATATTTCGTCCGAACTACGACAACAGGTATGGGAATTTTACCTGCCCCGTTATAAACAATTGCTGACTCAGTATCATGATTTTCCCTTTGTGTTTTACAGACCGGAAGGCAAACTGGGTACGACGGAAAATATGGTGCAGCAGGGGTTTTCAGCACAATTCTTCCTGGTACGATTACAGGTTAATACTGAGGCGGGAGGTGTCCGGGTTCAGGCGAAAATCAGTATTGACACCGATCTTTTTTCTTTTGATGAAATCACAAAACTAAACGATGCCTTAGTATTGGTTAATGGAAAATTTCATGTGGCAGCTAATATGGACGTTGTTCAGATACTGAGCTGTTTCCCTAAGGACGGGATTTTACGAATATCCGCCGCGGAATGGCCCCGGTTTCTTTCGGATGAACTGATGCCCTGGGTGCCTTATGCACAGATTGATTTTGATGAAGCGTTGATAGAAAATATCCCCGAAACAGAGCCGGAGCTTCGGATTTACCTGCGCGAAACGGACAAGCTGCTTGCCTTCCGGCCGGCATTTAGCTATGAGGGCGTGGAGAAAGAGTGGCTGGATTTTTCGCCGGCTATCGTTCCGAAGGACGGGAAAGTTACTATTCATCACCGTAATGAAGCGGCAGAACAAACTTTTCTGACGATGTTGCGGCATCTGCATCCGCTGATCTACGAAAGCCGAAGGTCGAAATCGTTCCTGCTGCCGGTAGCGGAAGCGCTGAAAGGCGGCTGGTATTTTTCTTTTATGGAAAAGCTCCGGGAAGCAAAAGTAGAGGTTTTCGGATTCGATACCCTGAGGCAGATGCGTATCAATCCCAACCGGCCTCGTACCCGTTTGCATTTTAGTACCGGTATTGACTGGTTTGATGCAGAGATGGAAGTGGCGTTTGGCGATCAGCATGCCAGTGTGGAAGAAGTAAAAAAGGCGCTGCAAAAGCGGGAAAACTTTGTTGCGCTACACGATGGCACGATTGGACTTTTGCCGGATGACTGGATGGAAAAATACGGCCTGCTGGTGAAACTGGGTAAGGTTAGCGGAAACAAACTACAACTGAAAAAGGTTCATTTCTCTGCCTTAGATCATCTGGTGGAGGAGATTGACGATAATGCGGCATTGCTGGAGTTACTGGAAAAACGCAGGCGTCTGATTGACTATGATTTCGGGTCAGAATCGCAGGTGCCCCTGCCGGAAAATATACATGCCGAGCTGCGTCCGTATCAGCTTGGTGGATTTCAATGGATGAATTTTTTGAACGAAACCTCCTGGGGCGGTATCCTTGCGGATGATATGGGATTGGGAAAAACCCTGCAGACACTTTCCATCCTGCAGCATTGTAAAAACGAAAAAGGAAAGGTTAAGTTTCTGGTAGTATGTCCTACTACGCTCATGTACAACTGGGAAAACGAAATCAGGAAATTTACACCGGATATCAGCTATCATATTTATCACGGGCCGGCTCGCCGGCATGACCATGAAGCGTTCGGGCAGGCCGATCTGATCATTACAACTTATGGTACCCTGCGCAGCGATATTAAGATGTTGTCCAGGATAATATTTGACTATGTGGTACTGGATGAATCACAGGCCATTAAAAATCCTTTGTCGCAGGTGGCGAAGGCTGCCTTGTTGCTACAGGCCCGCAATCGACTCGCTTTAAGTGGTACGCCGGTACAGAACAACACTTTCGATTTGTATTCGCAAATGAATTTTCTTAACCCGGGCATGCTGGGCACGCCTGATTTCTTCAGAAATGAATTTGCCACGCCTATTGATAAAATGATGGATAAGGATGCGCAAAGCCAGTTGCGAAAATTGGTATATCCCTTTTTGCTCCGCCGGACTAAAGAACAGGTGGCCCCGGATCTTCCTGAAAAAACAGAAATGGTGCTTTTTTGTGAAATGGGTGCCCGGCAAAGGAAGATTTATGATGCTTTCCGCAACAGGTACCGCTCCAAAATATTGGATGAAATTGAAGACCGGGGTATTGAAAAATCACAGTTCAGCATTCTTACCGGCCTCATGAAACTCCGCCAGATTTGTGATTCTCCGGCTATCCTGAATGAAGCGGAAGCTTTTGAGAATCATTCGGTGAAGATTGAAGAGCTGTTACGCGAGCTGACGGAAAATACAGGCGGCCATAAAGCGCTGGTCTTCTCCCAGTTTTTAGGCATGTTAGCCCTGATCAGGGAAGGCCTGGAAAAAATGAATATTCCTTTTGTGTATTTTGACGGAAGCAGCTCGGCCGTGGAACGGGAAAAAGCCATACAGCAGTTTCAGCAAGATGAAGATTGCCGGGTTTTTCTTATTTCCCTGAAAGCCGGTGGAGTAGGCCTGAATCTAACGGCAGCCGATTACGTGTATATCGTGGATCCCTGGTGGAATCCGGCCGTAGAGCAGCAGGCCATTGACCGAACCCACCGTATCGGCCAGACCAAAAAAATATTTGCCTACCGCCTGATTTGTAAAGATACTATTGAAGAAAAAATACTGATTTTGCAGGAACGGAAAATCAATCTGGTAAAAGGCCTGATTGCCGATGAAAATGCATTCCTTAAAAAACTGACGAAAGAGGATGTAGCTTACCTGCTGAGTTAATTTGTTTAATTTCCCGTAAAGAAAAATTTATTCATAAATGGTTGTCTCTCATTTTATAGCCTGATTAAAAGTAACGATAAAGGTTGTTATTAATAAGCCCGGTAAGGCTGTTGCAGGAATGATTTCGGGTAATTTTACAAACCCTGTATACTAATTGCGATAAAGAGACGTTAACTATAGGCAAAAGTAATATGTTTCGCCCTGCAAAGCGCTAATTTTTGTACATTTGCCCGCTTTTGTAATATCTTTTGTTGCGTGATTTCATCCGGCAATAGGTTTTTTGCATTGTTTTATAAAATGGACAGTAAGTCATTAATTGATAAGAATCATTTGCCCCGGCATATTGCCATTATTATGGATGGTAATGGCCGCTGGGCAAAGGAAAAGGGCAAGAACCGGATACAGGGGCATTATGAGGGTGTGGTGAGCGTGCGCAATATAGTAGAGGCCTGTAGCGAGATCGGCATTGCCTACCTGACATTATATGCCTTTTCCACGGAAAACTGGAACCGGCCTAAGTATGAAATAGATGCTTTAATGGAATTGCTGGTAAGCACCATCCGTAAAGAGGCTGATGATTTGAAGAAAAATAATGTCCGGCTGGCTGTTATCGGAGACCTGGCCGCATTGCCGCCTTTGTGTCAGCGGGAAATGAAAGAAGCTATGGAGCTTACAGCTCATTGTAATGGCGTCCACCTGATATTGGCGTTAAGTTACAGTGCCAAATGGGAACTGACGGAGGCCCTTAAAAAGATAGTGAGCGGCGTGCAATCGGGTAGTATAGAACCGGAGCAAATTACGGCGGAAACAATTCACCAACACCTGGATACGGCGAAATACCCCGATCCGGAACTGATGATCCGTACCGGGGGCGAGCGCAGAATCAGCAATTTTCTCTTATATCAGATGGCTTATACCGAGTTGTATTTCACAGATGTGCACTGGCCGGATTTTCGCTCGGCGAATTTGTATGACGCCATTCTGGATTATCAGCAAAGAGAACGGAGGTTTGGTAAAATAAGTGAACAAATCAGCGCCGGATAGCGTAAATATATTTCTGTATATAGCAATAAACAACAATATTCCAGTCAATCACAATACAACCTCAATGGTCAACCAAATAAGATTCGCTTTTTCAGGTATCACCCTGTTATTGTTAGCGGCTTCATTTTCCGTAAATGCGCAGATACACAATAATGCGGATAGCCTGGGAAAGGATTTAAGTATTGAGCACCAGCCGGCCACTACGGTGCAGACGGCAGATGGAGATGTGCCCTCAGGCACTTATGAGGTTGCTGAGATTAGTATTGCCGGCTTTGAATATCTGGATGATAAAATTATTAAGACCATATTCGGACTGACCGAGGGGGAATCTGTAAAATTGCCTAACGATGAGCGCATTTCAAGTGGCATCAAGGCTTTATGGCAGCAGGGTATGTTTTCGGATATTCGGGTAATCATTACAAAAATTACGGATAACCGCATTTTCCTGACGATAAGAATTGCCGAACGTCCGCGTCTTTCGGGCTTTGAAATCACCGGTGTGGCCAAGGGCCAACAGTCGGAGCTGAAGGAAAAGCTCAAGCAGATTTTAGTTGTGAACCGTATGGTAACCGAATCGCTGAAAAAGGATGTCATTCAAAAAGTAAAAACCTTCTATGCCGATAAAGGTTTTATGAATGTCAGGACGGACATCATTGAAAGAAAAAATCCGGAAACGCCTAATGCGGTATTTATCAATGTCGATATCAATAAAGGCAGCAAGGTGCATATCAATCAGATTAATTTTTCCGGAAACTATAATGCCACCAATCTGCGCCTGAAACGTACGCTGAAAAACACTAAGGAGATGGCCCGCCTTTCCCTGTATCCGGCGGATGATGAAAACATATACGGAGCTACACATCCAAGCTTTAAGGATTATGTGCGCAGCCAGGGATTCCTGTCCTTCAGCAATACGCTGGATGCTCTGGATCCTTATTTCCGCTGGAACATCTTTGCAGGCTCTAAGTTCAACCCTGCAAAGTATGAAGATGATAAAGGCTCGCTGATCGGCTATTATAATTCCATTGGTTTCCGCGATGCTCAGGTGGAAAAAGATACGGCTTATTTTGTACAAAACGGCAACCTGAATATTGACCTGAAACTTCAGGAAGGCAAGAAATATTATTTTGGAGATATCCGGTGGAAAGGCAATACCAAATATTCTGATTCCCTGCTCACCCGCATTTTAGGAATCAGGAAAGGTGATGTGTACGACGGAGAACTGCTGGCCAGCCACCTGGCGGGAAACGAGGGCGGCGACATCACCGGCCTCTATATGGATGATGGCTATTTGTTTTTCAAGGTAGATCCAATAGAAAAGTCTATCGTACATGATACGATTAATTACGAGATTGTCATTACCGAAGGTCCGCAGGCTACATTGGATAAAGTCACCATATCCGGGAATACCCGTACGAACGATCATGTGCTGCGCCGGGAATTATATACTTTGCCGGGCAATAAATTCAGTCGCTCCGATGTGATCCGTTCCATTCGCCAGATCTCGAATCTGGGCTTTATCGACCCGGAAAAAGTGAACCCTAATTTCATTCCGAATTTATCCAAAGGAACGGTGGATATTGATTACAATGTGGCGGAAAAATCATCAGATCAATTAGAGCTTTCAGCCGGTTATGGCGGAGGTATCGGTTTCACCGGAAGCCTGGGCGTTGTTTTCAATAACTTTTCGCTGCGTAATCTTTTTAAATTAAAAGAATGGAAACCGTTGCCTATGGGCGATGGTCAGAAGCTTTCCATCCGCTATCAGTCCAGCGGCCTGTGGTACAATTCCATCAACTTTGCCTTTACCGAACCCTGGTTGGGAGGCAAAAAGCCTACTGCACTTACCATAAGCGGCGTTTACGGACGCTATGCCCAGAACCTTGGCGATACGAATCCCAATTCATCTTACCTGAGGAACTTCGGTGGTGGCGTATCTATCAGCAAGCGTTTAAAGTGGCCGGATGACAACTTTATTTTCTCTTATGGAGTCAACTATCAGAATTATTTCCTGAATAATTATACGCTGTTCAGCAATTTCAAAGACGGCTTTTCCAATAACCTGAGCCTTCGTTTGAGCCTTTCACGCAGCACGGTGGATCAGCCGATATTTCCGCGCAGCGGATCCAATATCAACTTCACGTTTATGTTGACACCGCCTTATTCCATGTTCAGCGATAAGAATTATACCAGCCTTACCGCCCAGGAAAAATTCAAATGGATCGAATACCACAAGTATCGGTTTACGGCAGAATGGTACCAGAAGATTACCGGTAACCTGGTGTTGAAATTATCTATGAAATACGGCTTCCTGGGTTATTACAACAAGCAACTGGGCTTCTCTCCGTTTGAGCGCTTCCAGGTGGGTGGCGACGGCTTGTCCGGGTTCAACTACTTTGTCGGTCGCGATATCATCTCCCTGCGCGGGTATGAAATCCTGACCAATGCTACCGATGCCACCATCTTTAATAAATATACGGCTGAGGTGCGCTATCCTTTTTCCCTGAATCCGAGCGCCACCATTTTTGGTCTGGCCTTTGTGGAAGCGGGTAACGGATGGAATAATTTCAGGGAATACAATCCCATGCAGTTGTATCGTTCCGCCGGATTAGGGGTGCGTATTTTTCTGCCGATGTTCGGATTGCTGGGATTGGATTATGGTTTAGGTTTCGATCGCTTAGGTCCGGGAGTGAAGTTTGGCAGCGCATTTAAGTTCACCTTTATGCTTGGCCAGGAGCCGGATTAAGATAAATAAAACCGTTTGGAAAACCGGATGTTTTTAAACTATTCGTAACTTTATCGTTCTATCCCATCCGAAAACAATTTCCTGAAAACCCTGAACTATCAGCAGGCGGAAGATCGTATAAAATTATTGAACAGGCTCCGGTCTTCCGTTTTCAGGATATATTCTTTATGAACCAAACAGGATGTCAGCTTAGGCAGGAGGTATGCAATCTTCAGGATACTATCAGGCGGGCTGCGGCTGTTCAATAAAAACAACATATATTTTTTATGAAAAAGGCATTTTTCTCATTAGCGGCATTGCTGTTTTTTGCTCTTGCTGCACAGGCTCAAAAATTTTGCGTTATTGATTCCAAATATATACTGGAAAAGGTTCCGGAATATACTGCCGCTCAAAAGCAATTGGACGATTTTTCTGCCGGCTGGCAAAAGGAAGTGGACGATAAGATGCAGGTAGTGGATCAGATGTACAGAAGCTATCAGGCCGAGCGCGCATTACTTTCCGAGGATGCCCGTAAAAAAAGAGAAGATGAGGTGATTGCAAAAGAAAAGGAAGCTAAGGATCTGCAAAAGCAATATTTCGGCTATGAAGGAGAATTATTTAAAAAGCGTCAGTCTTTGGTAAAACCCGTTCAGGATAAGGTATATGGCGCTGTGCAGCAATACGCATCCCAGCGGGGTTACGACATGGTTTACGATAAGGCCGGCGGCATAACAATATTTTATGCTAATCCGACTTTGGATAAAAGTGATGAAATCCTTAAAATCATCAATAAGAAATAATTTAACTACCTTCGCGGACAATTTTTCTAATCACAATCAGTTTTTCTAAAAATAACCATACAAACAACAATGAAGAAAATCTTTTTATTACTGACAGCCGGCTTATTCATGATGCTGTCTGCACAAGCTCAGAAGCTGGGCTATATCAATACGGCAGATTTGATGGAAGCTATGCCGGAATATAACAAAGCCATTGACGATCTGAAGGCTTACCAAAAGACGTTCCAGGATCAGGGTCAGGCTATGATCAAGGAATACCAGACTAAGGTAGAAGCTTACCAGAAGGACGAAGCCACGATGACGGATGTGATTAAAGAAATCAAGCAAAAAGAAATCGGCGACCTGCAAAACCGCCTTCAGGATCTGAACGACAGCATGAGCGAGAAGATGGATGCTAAGCAAAAGGAACTGATGCAGCCCATTATGGACAAAGCCAGAAAGGCTATTGAATCCGTAGGTAAGGAAAACGGTTATCAGTATATTTATGATGCAGCCGGTTTGCTTTACGCTCAGGACAGTGACAATGTGTTGTCATTGGTGAAAGCCAAGCTGGGTCTGAAATAATCAATGAAAAACCTTTATCGGAACAGGCGGCCTTATGGCCGCTTTTTTTGTGCTTGTAGTCTTTTGATTAACTTTGGCCTTTGACAATTCGGCAGCAAAACGTCCGCTTTCAATTCCGGTTGTGAATTGCTTTCATTGTGAAACTGTTTTTGTGTTTCAATAATTTGGTTTAACTCTTCACGATAAAAATCCCTGTCCACTACCTGAAACATACCGCCAATAATTTTGGTGCGGTTCCCACTTTTGGCATCTTTTTTCAAGATGTCGTAAATCTTTGTGCTGATGTATTTTTTAGGTTCTTTGGTTTGAGTATTTATATAGCCGTTCTCAAGATTAAAAGCTAATGTTTCTTTTTCTGTCTTCTTTTTAAGAAGTGTCCAGTCATTAGAGTTATCGCTAAAATCAGGTTCACGTAATTTTCTTGGCTTCCCTTGACTTGGCTTTACATTTCCTTGTTCGTCATAAACAGTTTCCACAATGTATTCATATTCCTTACTCTTTGCTTTTTCGTATCGGAATGTAAAGTTCTTTGGCTGTTTTACCTCCTCCCATCCATTGTTATAAATCAATGTGTATTTGTGTTTCCCATCTTGTTTTTCATATTTCACGTCTTTAATCCCCAATGGGAAAATATCTACAATAGTGTATTCTCTGCTTTTAACCGTTCCTGTTTCGTCAATTTTTGAGATGATTTTCACTTCCTTTAAAATCATCTTTAAATGTCATTTGAACATCGGAATACTCATTGTATTTGAAATTATCAATGCCGTCTAATTCTACTTC
This sequence comes from uncultured Taibaiella sp., assembly GCA_964622775.1. Classification (GTDB taxonomy): domain Bacteria; phylum Bacteroidota; class Bacteroidia; order Chitinophagales; family Chitinophagaceae; genus CAZUSO01. The sequence goes on from CAZUSO010000015.1 coordinate 39,459, forward strand.
AGAATATTTTCTTCCGTGTTTATCAGGCAATTCAGTTACGTTTTTTACTCGCAGGTCAAGTTCTTCTGTAATCTCATTTTCTTTTTCCGACTTATTCTCAACTTCAATTTTCTCATACCCACGCTTTTGGTTGTAGCTCAATAAAACCCAAGCCAATTCTTCCAAACTTATTTCAGATTTCAAGGCTTTTTGTCGCAGATAATATAACGTCCAATCATAAGGGATATGATTACCTTTTTTGTTTTCAATACCTATCTCATTCAGCATTTCCTGATAAGAATCTTTAAAAAGAAATTCCGCTTTGCTTTCTTTTGATTTAGGTAAGTATGCTAACTTCGGTTCTCTGTTGGATTTGAATTGCCCACTTTTTTCGCCTTTAGCGTTTGTGAAATCAATTTCAAGTTTGTAATGTTTCGGAAATGCATTAAGCAGATTCAAAACCAAATGAAGCCTGTCTCTCCTTAAAATGAAACGTTCGTTCATTCTTCTCTGACCTCTTTTTTCGGTTCTTTGCGCAGCAGAACTTTTGATTTTACCATTACTCTCAAAGTCGTTTATTTCTCCAGCATCCATTGGTAAAATACGAGAACCTAATCCTGTAATTTTTACTATTGCGTTCTCGTGGTCCATTTCTACTAACGCCTAACCAACAGAGTTTGTGCCGAGGTCAAGCCCTAATATTGTTTTATTCATCGTCTTATTTTGTGCTGAAAAATAATTAATTTTTTTATATTTGCAATTGAAAGCAATTCACAATAAGGATTATTCCGTTGTGAAAACATTCAGGGCGGGGCAACTCGCCTTTTTCATTTTTATATTATCGAATGTTTCACAAACACCTTAAAAAGGCCAATAGCAAATTTGAGCTGCAATCATTTAGGCCTCGCCTGTCTGCGGGACTTTTTATATTTCCCATACACTTTTTCCTCATTCTAAAACTTCTTTTCCTGAACCCGAAAGTCTTTACATAAATAGGACAATATCTTCGCGCATTCAAAATTCAGCGAAACATGCAAACAACAATGATATTAGCAGAACAGTATCTGCAACTGAAATCAGCGCAGCCTAAAATCAGGATCCGGGACGCCGCGGCGCATCTTGGTGTGAGCGAGGCCGCCCTGATTGCGGTAAATATGGGTAAAAGCGTTGTACGACTACAGCCCAGATGGCAGGAAATCCTGAAAGAGGTCTCCACTCTGGGTACCGTAATGGCGCTTACCCGTAACGATGATGCCGTGCATGAACGTCATGGCGTATATGATAATGTGAGCTTTCAGGGACCGGTTGGGCTTGTGGTTAATCCGGATATTGACCTCCGCCTGTTTATGATGCACTGGCAATACGGTTTTGCCGTTAATGAAAATAACCGCCTGAGCCTTCAGTTTTTTGATAAAAGCGGAGCAGCCATTCACAAGGTTTATTGCATTGAGGCTACCGATTTGGATGCATACCATGCCTTAGTCGAAAAATATAAAGACGAACAGCAGATACCGGAGATCGTCTCCACTCCTTATCCGCCTGAGGAGCCTGAAATTGCAGATGAACAAGTGGACGTGGCAGGATTTCAGGCGGCATGGAAAGCGATTAAAGACACGCATGATTTTTATATGCTGCTGAAACTGTATAAAGTTAGCCGCCTGCAGGCCATGCGGCTTGCTCCGGAAGGATATACCGTTCCGCTAAAAAATGATGTTTCCGTCGCCCTGCTCCGGCAGGCCGCACAAAAGGAGATTCCTATCATGGTTTTTGTTGGTAACCGGGGCTGTATTCAGATTCACAGCGGCAGGGTGAACAACCTGATGGAGACGGGCCCATGGTTCAATGTACTGGATCCGGAATTTAGCCTCCACCTGCGTCATACGGCCATAGTGCATACTTATGCGGTTACCAAGCCATCGGTGGACGGCCCGATTCACTCTATTGAATCCTTTGATGAAAAGGGAGAGATGATTGTTCAGTATTTTGGGAAACGCAAGCCCGGAGTGCCGGAACTCGAATCCTGGAAAGACCTGGTAAATGAATTAACTCACCCTGCAAAGCTCCATTAAGAATGCTTATCTATAGTCTGATTATTTTAGGAATCTTTATCTCCACTCCGCTCTGGAATCACAAACTCACGAAAATTATCGGGCGCTGATGCGTAATATGCTGAGCGTTTGATTATTGCGGATGAAAAGAGGAGTAATACGCTGATTGACCTACGAATTATTCTTATGCACTGTAACGAGAGGCGGAATGATGTCAAAACAATGGAAAAGGCCGCCTTTTCCATTGTTTTTCATCTTTAAAAATTAAAGATGAGATTGTATTTTCTTGTCAAAAACGCTTTTCGGGGCGGCTCCTACATGTTTGTCCACGACCTGACCGTTCTTAATAAACAACACACAGGGAATACTGGTCACGCCATAATTGATGGAAAGATTAGGATTTTCATCAACATTTACCTTGCCTACATTTATTTTACCATTGTATTCATTGTTCAATGCGTCAATAGTAGGGCCTAACGCGATACAGGGACCGCACCAGGGCGCCCAGAAATCAACTACGGTGAGTTTGTCGGATTGTAACACTTCTGCATCAAAATTTGCATCGGTATAAACTGCTGCCATTTTCTTATGATTTTTTATTTGATAAAAATGAAAGGCAAAAATACTACTAATCCCGCAGTCGGGCAATAAGCCCTCTAAATATTGGCATAAACAAAAGCATTAGATATTGATAAAATATTTAAACAGTGGCTTTTTTTCAGTGCGGACGGGCGCTGCATGAAATGAATTTCCCCGGTAAAATCTTTTCCCCATGTAATCCCCATGCCGCACCGACTTTAATTCCCTTTTTGTACTTTTGACCTCTTTCCTAAATCAGAATTTGTGCAGCTAAAATCATTAGAGATAAAGGGTTTCAAATCCTTTGCAGATAAAACGCAGGTGCTCCTGGATCATCCTGTAACGGGAATCGTAGGACCAAATGGCTGCGGAAAATCCAATATTATTGATGCCATCCGTTGGGTCATTGGCGAACATAAAATAAAGTCGCTGCGCAGCGACAGCCTGGAAGATCTTATTTTCAATGGTTCAAAAAGTCGTGCGGGTGCAGGCATGGCTGAGGTTTCGCTGACTTTTGAAAATACCCGAAACCTCCTGCCGACAGAGTTTAATACCGTAACCATTACCCGTAAATTTTACAAAAGCGGCGAAAGCGAATACCGCCTTAATGATGTGAGCTGCCGCCTGAAAGATATTCATAACCTTTTTCTTGATACCGGTGTCAGCAATGATTCCTATGCTATTATCGAATTGGGGATGGTGGACGATATCATTAAAGACAAAGACGGAAGCCGCAGACGGATGCTGGAGCAGGCCGCCGGAATCTCTATTTATAAAACCAGGAAAAAAGAGGCTAAGCAGAAATTAGAGGCTACACAGCAGGATATTGCCCGTATTGACGACCTCCTTTTTGAAATCAGTAATAACCTGCGCAGCCTGGAGAGTCAGGCACGCAAAGCCGAACGATATTTTCAAATCCGGAACGACTATAAGGCCGTCAGTATAGAATTAGCCAAAGCTTCGCTGGAAGAATTTAATGAAAAATATCATGGCTTGCAAAAGCAATACGAAACGGAACAAGACCGGAAACTGAAGATTGAAACCGAGATTTCGGGCGATGAAGCAGAGATAGAGTCAGGGAAGATGAAACTGGCTCAAATAGAGCAGGAACTCAGCGGACTGCAAAGGCAATTCAATGATTTGCTGAACCGCATCCGGCAATTGGAAAGCGATAAAAAGCTGGCTGCTCAAAAGCTGGATCATCTGCAGGAAAGGGAAAGAAACCTGAACGCTTTCCTGTCGAATGCCGATGGTCAACTGACACAATTGAAGCAGTCCATTCAAAACGCACAACTGCAAATCACTACAGAATCGGAACAGCTCAGCTCGTTTAGCGCCGGTCTGGATGGTTTACGAAACAGCGTGGACAATATCCGGAAAGATTTTGACGAAAAGCGCAAGGCGCTGGATACCCAGCGTCAGGCGCTTCAGGAATCCCGGAATCAGTGCTTTGAGGCAGAGAAAAAAGTTGCTGTTGCCGACAGCTCTGTAGCTAACCTGCAACGTTCGCTGCAGCAACTGGCGGATGAGCAATCCCGGCGTATTGCACAGATTAAGGACATCCGAACGGAGCAATCCGCAACGGAACAGCAGTACCAGGAGCAGGAAACCCGGCTGAAAAACCTGACGGAGCATCAGGAAATAGTTAAGCATAAGATTTTAGAAAGTCAGGAAGCGCTGGAAGCGCTCAGGACTCAATCCATTGAAGAAAACCGGAAACTTGATGCCCGCCGCAACGAGCATAACCTGCTGAAATCTTTGGTGGACAGCCTGGAGGGTTACCCGGACAGCATTAAATTTTTAAAGAAAAATAAAGACTGGAACAGCAATGCACCCCTGCTTTCCGATGTATTTGTCGTGCAGGAAGGTTATCGTGCCGCATTGGAAAATGTGTTGGACAACTTCCTGAATTATTATGTGGTGCAGGACATGGAAGAAGCTGTGCAAGCCATACAGCTTTTAGCACAATACAAAAAGGGGAAGGCTAATTTTTTCCTGATGGATCGGGTTGCACAGACCGTTCCGGATAGCGGAGACGAAACCAGAATACCGGGCACAATAAGGGCATTAGATGTCGTGACCGTAGACGTGGCATTTTTGCCGCTGGCGTCTTATCTGCTGGGTCAGGTTTATATCGTGGAAGATTTCGCACTGCTGCAAAAGGCTGATCTGCAGCCGGGAGATATCATTATAGAGCAAAGCGGGAAGATGCTTCGTGGTCAACTTACTTTAGGCGGGGGCAGCATAGGATTGTTTGAGGGCAATAAAATAGGACGTGCCAAAAACCTGGAGCGGCTGGCCAGGGAAATTGAGCAACTGAATAAACATACCGGTGAATTGAAGCAACAGATCGGTGAAACGCAAACCCGGATTACCGGTTTTAATCAGGAGTTGAATGACCGGGCGATTGAACAGGCGAAAAATGAAATGAACCGGCTCAATAACCTCGTGATTAATTTGCATAATAAAGCGGAAAATTTTGAACAGCTTAACCTGAGTAGCGATCGTCGTATTGAAGAAACGGAGCAACAGCTTGCCGATGTTCAGTCGGGAGTGGGTAATACCCGTTCCGAATTGTCGGCAATGCATTCAGAACTTGAAAAAATGCAGGAAGCCGTTACCGCCGCCCAGGCTGATTTTACAGAGGCAGAAACGGCATTTCATGAAATTTCCGGGAAATATAATGCCCAGACTTTACAGCTCACGCGCCAGCAAAGCAAGGTGGAAAGCCTGAGTCAGGAGCTGAATTTTCGCAAAAACCAGGTAACGGATCTGGAACGACAGGTGAAGGACAATTCCGGTCAGTTGCAGGATATTCTGGCGCAAATCGGAGCGACCAGCGGTAAGCTGCACTTTGGTGACAATGAATTATATGAGCTGCTTCAAAAGAAAGATACCGACGAAAAAATATTGAGTGAAAGGGATCGTCTTTTCCATGAGCACCGGAACGCTATTACCCTGCATGAAGGCAAGATCAGCCGCCAACGCCGGGAGAAGGAACAGGCGGAGATGCTGCTCAACGGCTTCCGGGAAAAGCTTACCGAGATGAGACTTCAGGTGGCCGGTATGAAGGAACGGCTGAGTGTGGAATTTAAGGTAGATCTGGATACTATTCTGGAAGAGGCCAGGGAAAATGATATGACCGTGGACACGCTTAATGTGGAAGCGGAACGTTTGAAAAAGCGGATGGAAAATATGGGCGAAATCAATCCGACTGCCATTGAGGCCTTTACGGAAATCAAGGTTCGGCATGATTTTATCGTTACCCAAAAGAAAGATCTGGAAGATGCAAAAGACACCTTGCTTGCAACCATTGAGGAAGTGGAAAATACGGCTAACGCTAAATTCCGGGAAACTTTTGAAGCGGTAAGAACTAACTTTGTGCAGGTATTTAAGGCCCTGTTTACGGAAGAAGATGCTGCCGACCTGCGCCTTACCGACCCGGAGCATATTGCAGAAAGCGGTATTGAAATCTATGCACAGCCCAAAGGAAAGCGGCCCAGCACCCTGACCCAGCTTTCCGGCGGGGAAAAGACGCTGACTTCAACAGCTTTTCTTTTTGCCATTTATCTGATAAAGCCGGCTCCTTTCTGTATCCTGGATGAGGTGGATGCTCCCCTCGACGATGCCAATGTGGGTAAATTTACCCGGATGATTCGCAAATTCAGCGACAATTCCCAGTTCATTATCGTTACCCACAATAAGCAAACTATGGCATCCGTAGATGTGATTTATGGCGTTACGATGCAGGAAGCGGGCGTGAGCAAATTGGTGCCGGTTGATTTCAGAAGCCTGAACTGAGGAACCTTTTCCTGTCCGGACTTTACCGGGTCGGCTTCCGCCTGATGTCGCCTCAGTTGATGGCTGATTTGCAGGCCAGGTGAGGCAACCGGTGTTTTATTACTTTGAAAAAACTTTAACCCATGTCCGTATATTACTCCATTGGACTGTTAATTGTGGTGACTACGCTTTTTGCCTACCTCAATGAGAAAGTGCTGAAGCTCCCTTCAACTATCGGTATTATGGTGGTGGCGCTGGTTTGTTCCATTGGCCTGCTGTCAACCGGTAAAATGTTCCCGCACCTGTTTGATGAAGTGACAAATTTTATTGCGCATATTGATCTGGCGGAACTGGTGCTGGATGTGATGCTGAACTTTCTGCTCTTTGCGGGGGCCATTCATTTTCGTATAACGGATTTAAGGAAAGAGCGCGGAGCCATCATGCTGTTTTCAACGATCAGCGTTGTAGTTTCCACCCTGATTGTCGGCGTGCTGACCTATTATTTGTTCCTGCTGTTTCGTTATCCCGTTCCGATAACCGAGTGTTTCTTGTTTGGCGCCCTGATATCTCCTACCGATCCGATTGCCGTACTTTCCGTTCTGAAGAAAGCCAAAGTGCCTAAATCGCTGGAAACAAAGATTGCGGGAGAGTCGCTGTTCAATGATGCGGTTGCCGTATTGCTTTTTGTGGTGCTGATGCAGGTGGCTCGCGGCGATCGGAGCAATCTTTCTTTTGGGAGTATATCGCTGATGATGATTCGGGAAGCGCTGGGCGGTATCGGCGTAGGCTTGTTATTGGGTGTTATCGCCTCTTATGCGATCAAGGGTATTGACAATTATAAATTGGAAGTGATGATTACGCTGGCCACGGTAATGGGCGGCTCTGTGGTGGCAGGTCTCCTCCACGTTTCCGGTCCTCTGGCAATGGTTATTTGCGGATTAATCATAGGTAATTATGGAAAATATTTTGCCATGTCCACACAGTCGAAGGATTACTTAGACAAATTTTGGGAAATGCTTGATGAGATTTTGAATGCCATATTGTTCTTACTGATGGGCATGGAATTATTGCTCATACCTAAGATAGGCTATTACCTGCAGATCGGATTTTTCGTCGTGCTGATCATGCTGTTTGCCCGTTTTGTCTCCATCTGGATTCCTGCCAAGCTGGTTATTTTTAGACAAAAGCTAACGTACCCTACCATCATTATACTGGTATGGGGCGGACTGCGGGGTGGTGTGTCCATTGCTTTGGCGTTGTCTATTGATTCGGAGATGCATCAAAGAGTCTTTCTGTCATTGACCTATATTGTGGTTATTTTTTCCATCTTAGTTCAGGGACTTACCATCAGCAGACTAACGAACAACCTGATAGGAAGCAAACGAAAAAAGAAAAGAGTAACCGCTAATAATGATTGAAGGGAAAATCTTCCGGAATTCCCCTTTCAAATGGATACGTCTTTTCAGGTGACGGTAAACTATAATTGCCCTGCCCTGCATCATGGTTATGCTATCCTATCGCTTAGCTCCTTTAGATTTGGAATGGCACTCTCGTCACCCAAATAAATCTTAAAGCATAATGCTATGCAGCAAGCCGTATATGTTGTTTATTTGTACCTGCTTTTAATGGCAATCATATCGTTTCGCTTTGCATAACGCATTAAATAATTGCATGAATCTATTATCTGCCGTATTCGGGTTATTGAAGCCGCTGTTGTATCCTTTTTCGTTGTTGTATGGATTGGTGGTCTGGCTGCGGAATAAGCTGTACGATATTGGCTTGTTGTCCGGTGTTCAATTCAGTTTGCCGGTAATAAGCATCGGGAATTTATCGGTGGGTGGCACGGGAAAAACACCGCATATCGAATACCTGCTCCGCCTTTTACAATACGAATATAAGGTGGCTACGATGAGCCGGGGATATAAAAGGAAAACGCGGGGCTTTATGCTGGCCGGAAATCAGACTACGGCCCGGGAAATTGGTGATGAACCGATGCAGTTTTTTGTAAAGTTCCCGGAGACTATCGTTAGTGTATGTGAAGACCGAATGACCGGAATCCCGGAATTGTTGAGCCGTCGGCCGGATGCTGAGATAGTATTGTTAGATGACGCCTTTCAGCACCGCTCGGTCAGGCCGGGACTAAACCTGTTGATTACCGACTACAGCCGACCCTTTTATAAGGATTTCATCCTGCCTTTCGGCAGCCTTAGGGAAGGACGCAACGCTTACCGGCGTGCGGATATTATTATTGTTTCAAAATGTCCCTTCCTTATGCCGGAAACAGAACAAAAAAGTATAATAGAACGCATCGCTCCGCTATCGCATCAGGAGGTTTTCTTTTCGGGAATTGAATATGGACTACTGTCTGATTTTTTTACCGGAGCAGGTGTGCATTTACCGGCTCAGCAGGATATTTTGCTGATATGCGGTATCGCCCGTCCGGAGCCTGTTGTAAAATACCTTCAGGAATCCGGTCATTCGGTGCATTTGTTGAGTTATCCGGATCATCATTATTTTTCAGATCATAATCTGGAAGAAATCAACACAGCTTTTAACAATCTGTCGGGTCAAAACAAGATTATTGTTACCACAGAAAAGGATGCTGCGCGGCTGGCCTTGAATAAGAAGCTGCTTTCTGCCTGGAATATTCCGATTTATATCTTACCCATTCAGGTTGTTTTCCTGAATAACAAGAACCGGTTTGAGGAATTAGTGATGCAATATATCCGCCAGGAAAAGTTAGAAAATGAAGATTTCTTCGGTTCGTAAAGGGGTAATCTTGCGGCCTGGCATTTCTGAAGCAAAATAACTGTGGTGTCTTCAGCAAGACGCCACAATGAATCCGGTTCATTGTGACGTCTTATACATTTCGGTCGGAATAATACTCCCGCTTTTTTACAAAGCAGCTTCATAGCGTTTGCCGACTTCTTCCCAGTTCACTACATTCCAGACAGCCTTCAGATAGTCGGGGCGTTTGTTTTGATATTTCAGATAATAAGCGTGTTCCCATACATCAATACCGAAAATGGGCGTTCCTTTTTCTTCGGCCACATCCATCAGCGGATTGTCCTGGTTAGGTGTGGAACTTACGGCAAGTTTTCCGTCTTTTACCATCAGCCATGCCCATCCGCTTCCGAAACGTTTGGCACCGGCGTCGTTGATTTTTTCTTTGAGACCGTCTAAGCTTCCGAAAGTGCTTTTGATAGCTTCTGCCAGTTTACCGGAGGGGCTTCCGGAACCAGGTCCTAATACTGTCCAGAAGAGGGAGTGGTTATAATGTCCGCCGCCGTTATTGCGAACGCCTGCCGGATATTTTGAAATATTTTTCATGAGATCCTCTAAAGAAAGATCGGTAGCGTCCGTACCTTCCAGCGCTTTGTTCAGGTTGTCCACATAAGCTTTGTGGTGCCGGTCGTGGTGTATCTCCATAGTTTGTGCATCAATATGCGGCTCAAGAGCGTCAGTTGCATAAGGCAATGCAGGAAGTGTGTGTGCCATAAATATTATGATTTTTGTTTTGAAAAATTGTTGGACAAAAGTACTGCTTTCTATAGGGAATAACAAAAGCGGGTGATCGCTGATGACCGGTTATAAAAGGATTTGTGAGATGAAAAATGATTCTCTGCGATGTTGAAAATCCGCTGTACGCCTGTTTTTTACCCCATTTTATCGAATAACTCTGCCAGCTATAATTGATTATCCTTATTAAGTGATAATAAAATTGAAATAAAAACCTGAAAAGTTTTAATCAACTTTGCACCCGATAAAAATCACATTTCAAATAAAAATTAAAATAAAAACAAAAATGATGAATCAGGTTGTATCGGTAGGAAGCCAGTTCCCCGAATTCAAAAAGAAAGCTGTTGTTGCGCTCGAAAAAGGAAAAGAATTTCAGGACATCAGTAATGACATGCATACTGCTTCCGGTAAGTGGATGGTAATGTTTTGGTGGCCTAAGGATTTTACCTTTGTTTGCCCTACGGAAATAGCGGAATTTAACCGTAATGCCGGTGAGTTCGAAGACCGCGATACCGTATTGGTTGGTGCTTCTACCGATTCTGAATTTGTGCATCTGGCCTGGAGAAATGATCACAAAGACTTGCGGGATTTAAAATTTCCTATGCTGGCCGATACCTCCAAATCGCTGGCTGCTGAACTAGGCATTCTGGAAGCGGAAGAAAAAATTGCTTATCGTGCTACTTATATTGTGGACCCTCAGGGAATTGTTCGCTGGATTAATGTAAATGACCTGAATGTGGGCCGTAATGTCGCGGAAGTGCTGCGTGTGCTGGATGCTTTGCAAACCGATGAACTGTGTCCCTGCAACTGGAAAAAAGGCGAAGAAACCTTAACCGAAAAGCTGGAAACTGCTTAAAATCCTGCGGCCTTATTGTAAACAGATGCATCACGTTGACTTTTTCAAAAATTTTAATAAGCAGAATCAATGAACGAAACAATTCAAAGTCTCTTTACCGACCTGAACATTCCGGATAATTATACCAGCGCCGGCCTGGAAAGCCTCGGCAATGCACAAAGCCGTTATCTTAAGGACCTGAAGCTGAATGTGAATGCTGTATTGAAGAGTAATAACCTGTCGCCTAAAGAGGCTTTCCTGCTTGCGCTGGCCACGGCAGTAAATGAACATTCGGAGGTGCTGGAAAATGCATTTGAAACATTGGCACGACGGGAAGGAGCTACTGATGCGGAGATTGCAGAAACGCTGGGCTGTACTTCCCTGCTGAATGCCAATAATGTGTTTTACCGCTTTCGTCATTATATGCCGAACAATGAATATTACAATAATACTCCTGCCGGAATGCGTATGAGCATTATGATGAATCCGGTAATGGGGAAGGAGTTTTTTGAGCTGATGAGTTTGATGGTTTCGGCATTAAACGGTTGTGAAAGATGCGTCACTTCACACGAGGCTTCCGTAAAACAACATGGCGCTGCCGAAGCCAGAATTTATGATGCCATTCGCCTGGGCGCTATCGTCAAAAGCCTCTGCGTATTGATGCCGTAAAAAAGAATCACAATTATTGTGTTGTAAAAAAAGATTTGGCTTTTCTGAGGCCAAATCTTTTTTCATAAAAGAAAAGAGGGATAGCATTTTTGCGTGAAAGTATCGGAATGCAAAAAACAGCATTGCTATTATTTCATCCCAAAACCATTAAGCTGTTTAATACACATGTTGTCCGCCGTTAATGGCATAGTTGGCGCCGGTAATAAAACCGGATTTTGGAGAGGCTAAAAAGGAGACTAAGTGTGCAATCTCTTCCGTTCCGCCCAAACGCCCTACCGGAATCCCTTCCACGATCTTTGCACGAATTTCCGGGGCAACGGCCATGACCATATCCGTTCCCACATAGCCGGGAGAGATGGTATTTACGGTGATGCCTTTTGAGGCTGTTTCGATAGCAAGCGTTTTGGTGATGCCATGCATCCCTGCTTTTGCTGCGGCATAATTTACCTGGCCGAACTGTGCCCGTTGCCCGTTTACCGAAGAAATATTGATGATGCGACCGTAAGACTGGTTCAGCATAGGATTGATAACGTGACGGCTGCAGTTGAATACGCTGGTGAGGTTGGCGGCGATTACCTCCGTCCATTGCTGGCTGCTCATTTTTTTGAAAGCGCCGTCACGGGTAATGCCGGCATTATTGACCAGCACATCAATGGTGCCAAAATCTTGCTGAACGGCCTGAACCATAGCCTCCACTTCCTCATAATCCGATACATCGGCTTTATAGATATGGAACTGATAGCCCTCACGTTTCATCTTTTCATTCCAGGCATCCGCCTTGCCCTGGGAACGGTAATTTGCACATACAATGTAATTGTCATCTGCCAGCCGTTTGCAGATATGGGTTCCTAAACCGCCGGTTGCCCCGGTAACCAAAGCGATATATTTTCCGTCCTTCATAGAAAATAAGTATTTTTATTTGAGTGTAAAATTTGTGTGACTAAAACAACAATAAAAATTTCAGAAAAACAAATAAATTAATATTTTCTCTGGGTAACATAGTTTACTAACTCTTCCATAGCCGTTCTTGCTTCGGATTCGGGAAACTGTTCCAATATATTAATGGCTTCAGTTTGATAGGCCAGCATTTTTTCCCGTGCATATTCGATACCGCCTGATCGCAATACGTAATCAATAACCTCTTTCACCTTTTCTTTCTTTTTGTTTTCATTTTTTACAATGTAAATAATCTTTCTTCGGGTAGCTTCATCCGTATGTTGTAGCGTATAAATAAGCGGGAGGGTCATCTTTTTTTCTTTGATATCAATGCCCGTCGGTTTGCCGATATTGTCGTTTCCGTAATCGAACAAATCATCCTTTATCTGGAAACTAATGCCAATCTTCTCCCCGAAGGTATGCAGCAATTGTGTTTTGTGTTCATCCAGACTGGCCGACCAGGCGCCGGCTGCACAGGCAGAGGCCAGTAGAGAGGCCGTCTTGCTGCGTATGATTTCGAAATAGATGTCTTCTTTGATATCTAATTTCCGAGTCTTTTCAATTTGCATCAGCTCACCTTCACTCATTTCTTTTACGGCGGTTGATACAATCTTCAACAGTTTAAATTCATCATTGTCTAAAGCCAGGAGCAAGCCTTTGGAGAGCAGGTAGTCGCCGACCAATACTGCCACCTTGTTTTTCCAGATGGCGTTTATGGAAAAAAAACCCCGGCGGGTATTGGCATCATCAACAACATCGTCATGCACCAGTGTGGCGGTATGCAATAATTCGATGAGCGAAGCAGCCCGGTAGGTAGTATCCGTTACATTGCCCGCAATCCGGGCAGCCAGAAAAACAAACATAGGCCTCATTTGTTTTCCTTTGCGCCGGATGATAAACTTCATGATTCGATCCAGGAGAGCATTATTGCTTTGAACATTTTCAGAGAATTTCTGTTCAAATATTTCCAGTTCCTGAGCTAAGACTCTTTTGGCGGAATTCATTATAGGTTCCCGTGCTTTTTAAGATGAAGGGATAAAGATAACTAACAAAAGTCGCATGACAATAATATATCCCGAATAGAGGATATTCAAAACTGTATTTTAAAATTGACGACTTATGTTGATTGAATGACTTATGTTGATTGAATTCAGAGGGATTAGTGATAAGTATGGATTAAGGTTCTCTCTTCCGGCCGCCGCCAATTTTCATTTTCTCTCATTGCTGCAATCCGAACTTTTAGCGGACATTATAAAAGTAACATTAGCATAAATTTAATAGCGGAAGATATTCGTTTGATACGTTCTATTATATCTTTGCGAAGATAACTGAAACGTAAGGGGAGGGGAATTTTTGAAATACAAGTATAGCAGAAAGGCGGTGGGTGTTCGGCAAGCGGCTCTGTAGTATTTTGAAAACAATAGGATTGTGTCCTCTAAAGTATGAGAAAAAAATAGCAAATAAATTTTTTTATTTCAAGATAGTCTTGTACTTTTGCCGTAAACTCGTAATTGATTTTTTAGATAAGCAGTTAATCATTATTAACAATTAAACATTTTTTTTAAATAAACAACTCTCGTTATGGTCAACAAAAAGTACATTCTGTTAGCCGGTTTTTGTACAGCTTTAGCTTTACAGCCTGCTTTCGCACAGGAATCAAACACGGCCTCTTGGTCCGGTAGGGATATGACTTACCGTGGTCAAAGCTATGACGCGTTGGATACCGCTTTCGTTCCTGCTGGAAGAATGCAGCAACAACGCGATTATCTGGACTACAAGTATGCATTCCCTGCAAAGCCACGCAATATGTGGGAATTAGGGATTGCTACCGGATTGTACAATATCAACGGTGACGTTACTTCCAAGACACCTTTTTCCGCGGTAAACCCGATGGATGCAATGGGCTTCAGTGCATGGCTGCGTAAATCAATCGGACATACCATGTCCTGGCGCTTACAGTACGTTTATGGTAGCGCTTCCGGCTTCGATTACAGAACCAGAAATGCTTCAGTAGTTGATGCTCCCTGGACAAAAGCTGCGTATCCTGATGGCGTACACTCTAACTACAAATTCAAGTCACATGAGTTGACCCTGCAATTAGTAGCTGCTACTAATAATATCAGCTTCTATAGGGCTAAAAATACCGTGAGCTTATATGGCTTCGTAGGTGGTGGTGCTTTATTGTGGAAAACTATGGTTTCCGCTGTTAAAACCAATGGTGACACTTACGATTTCGCTGGCGCTCCGGATTCTAAAGGTCTTTGGAAAGAACGCAAGGATTTCAATACCTGGTATAAAAAAGAATTGAAGGATGCAGAATGGGTGCTTTCCGGCAATTATAAGAAAGGAACTAATGGTTCCTGGATGAATATGGGTGACTATCAGGTTTCCCCGGTTGTAACCGGCGGTGTGGGTATCCAATTCAAATTAGGTAATCGCGTATCCCTGCAATTTGAAGAAAAAGTTGCTTATGCTGCTGCAGATGGTTTGGATGGCATCACTTTAGATCCCAGAGTTGGTGCCGGATTATCCCCGGATAAAGACCTGACTAACTACGCTTCTGTAGGTTTAGGCTTTAACCTGGGTAATGCTAAGAAATCCGTACAGCCTTTGTGGTGGGTGAATCCAATGGATCATATCTACAACGAACTGGCTACTCCGCGTCACATGAGACTGCCTGATCCTGTTCTTCCTGATTCGGATGGTGACGGTGTTACTGATCAATTTGACAAATGTCCTGACACTCCGGCCGGTGTAGCTGTGGATTCTCACGGTTGTCCGTTGGATACTGATGGTGACGGCGTTCCTGATTATAAAGACAAACAACTGATCACTCCTACAGAATGTCAACCGGTTGATGCCGATGGCGTTGGTAAATGCCCGGATCCTGAATGCTGCAA
>CAZUSO010000016.1:0-52376 GCA_964622775.1 uncultured Taibaiella sp.
GAAATCAGAAAATATGCAGGCGAATGGGAAGTCTATAGTAAAACAGTAAGCAGCACGCTGACCTTAGAAAGGGAAACTTTACACATTAGCGATGATACAGGCAGAATAGCATTGATAGATACACGCACCACAGGAAGCGATGCAGAGCCTGCACAATTGCTGCGCTATCAGTATAGTAATCATCTTCAATCCGCCACTTTAGAGTTAGACGATGCAGGAGCTGTTATAGCTATGAAGAATATTATCCTTACGGAAGTACTTCTTTCCAAAGCGGCAGAAGCGGTACGGAGGTATCGTTAAAACGATACCGGTACACCGGCAAGGAGCGGGATGAAGAAACAGGGTTGTATTATCATGGAGCGAGGTATTATGTGCCGTGGTTGGCGAGGTGGAGTGCAAGTGAGCCTCTGCTTAATAACACATATATATCATTAAAAAAACATAAACCTCAGACTAAGATAGATAAAAAAATATTATTTGATAGCTCGTATTGTTATGCAGAAGATTGCCCAATTATTAAATATGATTTAACAGGAGAAAGTACGCACACCGACAATAAAGGTAATGTAATTGCTGTATATAAAGACAATGACTTTGGCGTATATAGCCATAATAAGTTACCTGAAAACTATGCTACAACTTCTAATGACATTGCTGATGATAAAAAGAGATTGACAGGAGGTGCTAAAAAAGGAGAAACGCTTAGCATTGAATCTTTTACTTTTGAATATGGTAACGGGAAATATAAACCACTCGGAACTATAAAATTTGATTCATTTGCAGCCAGAGATGAAATAAATAAATTTGAGAACGAATTTAAAGAACTCGCACAAAAGAATCCGGATAAATTGGAGATTATTCGTTATTATTATGCAATAAATGCAGGGCAATTTGATAAATATGACTATAAAAGTCAACCTTATAAAGAAAGGCAACTATCACCTAGTCAATATGAAAAATATGTAAGAAGGGGTTCCCAAATATCGCCAGGTTTTTATGTGTCTGCTCGCGATGTAGGTAATTTTGAAGCAGGAGCTATTGCAAGGATTACTAAACAGGATAAGTTGGACTTTTTGATAACTGCCGGAGCTTTTAACCTCCATGGTAACAAAAAATTTGATTTGGTCTGGAATTTAGAAAAGTATAAAAAAGAAGCATCCCAATTAGCTCCATACTATGGTGAAGCAAAAATATCCAATACATTCCAGCGATATGGCTACCACAATATTAGAAGTTGGGAAGATTATAGAAAGGGGGGTGACCCATGGAAAGACTAAGAGTAACCTTATTCATTTTTATTTTTTCATCTTTTTCATGTAACATAAAAATGGATTATACAATAGATTTTGCCAAGCAAAATTACAAGGATAACAAAGAGCAATTTTTAGTTCTTCAAAACCATTTCAATACTGTTTTAGGTGATAGTATGGGAATTGCTATTCGAAAAAATCGTTGGGGTAAAATGGAAATAGAATGGATAACTAAAAAAATAAATGATACAAAATTTGTAGAGTTAGAAAAAAAAATACCCAAAGAGTTGGATATAAAATTAGTAAAGAAGTGTTTGAATAGCATAAATTGTTATTTAATAAGTAAAGCTTCTATTGGCAATGGAATTAACCTATGTTTAGGCAGGAGTGAAATAGATAAATATTTTACTACTTATGAGTATATTATGTTAGCAGATACCACTGATGTTTCTTTCTTTGAAGACAATTACAGGTATATAAAATTAGATAGCTTATGCTTCCTTCAAATTAAGGTTGAGAGATAGCACACGAAACGATGAGCGATAACGTAGAGGTAATGTATCAGATGTGTGGGTGAACCATTCCGGTAATGTTCCAGATGTGTGGGTGGGATATTTTCAGTATTGCAATGTACTGTTTCTCAATCAATTTTTAATTTTGCTTTTTAATACGGTAGAGCTATGATACCCTGTCCCGCTATTTTTTAAATCAAAAATCAGCCTGATATGCAACAGATGGTAGTCTCATGTACCAGATGTGTGGGTGGAGTGAAAATTTACGCTTAAACTATACTTTATACTTTTAAAAAAGCTTAGATTTACAAGCGTAAGAGTTCTTTGAAATAATTTTCCCGAAACAATATCTCCAAGATGCGGCGCTACTACGGAAATCAGAAAATATGCAGGCGAATGGGAAGTGTATAGCAAAACAGTAAGCAGCACGCTGACATTAGAAAGGGAAACCTTACACATTAGTGATGATACCGGCAGGATAGCCTTGATAGATACCCGAACCACAGGCAGCGGCACCGAACCTGCACAATTATTGCGTTACCAGTACAGCAACCATTTGAGTACCGCTACATTAGAGTTGGATGATGCGGCAGCAATCATTAGCTATGAGGAATATTATCCTTATGGCAGTACTTCATTTCAATGTGGCAGAAGCGGCGCAGAGGTGTCGTTAAAACGATACCGGTACACCGGCAAGGAGCGGGATGAAGAAACAGGGTTGTATTATCATGGAGCGAGGTATTATGTGCCGTGGCTGGCGAGGTGGGTCAGCACAGATCCGATTAATAACGAAAACTATAATTTGAATAAGGGTTATGGAATAGAGAAAAACAAAGAACGAGATTTTTTGGAGCTTACCGCAAGTCCTTATGAGTATTGTTATGATAATCCGGTAATATATGATGATTCAACTGGTGAGCCGCCGCCGCCAACCCAATATAGTAGTGTGGACCATACCGGTATATTTACGCCGCCTGAAGAATCTTACAAGTTTGAAAATCTGCAACTATATTCAGAGCCAGAGGCCAAAAAGGTGACCATATTCACACCAGACACTACAGATAACCTTAAGGTATCTCATCAAAAAGTTACGGGCACTGTAGAAGGTCTAAAGAAACAAAAAATGATAGCTGCTGCTTCTCAGCCGCAAGCTATTATAACAGCACGGAAACAGGAAAATGCTTATGAGCAACAGGCAAGAAGGTCAGCAGAGTTTCAGGTAAAAATGCTACAGGCCTCACAAGGGAACCCCTTGATTGGCGCATTTAGTTTTGCTGCCAGTGATATAGTAGGTACCATAGGGAGCGGTTATAATTCTTATGACAACTTCAGGCAGGGTCATTATTTTGCAGGAACTGCTTATGCAGGATTGACATTACTTGCTGTTGAGGGATATGGAGGAGGAGCATTTGGCAAAGTTTCGAAGGAACTAAGTATTGCTGGTGAAGAGGGGAAAACTATTTTATATCGAGCAGTTTCACAAGCAGAGCTCGATGATATTGCAATACACGGCATAAGGAATGCTCCTGGATATGAAACTGGAAAATTATTTGCAACTTCAGCTCAGGATGCCGCAAATTTTGGAAGATTAAATTACGGATTAGATAAGCAACCGTTTACAATTATCAAGACATCAATTCCTAATAAGTACTCATCTATGCTTTATAGAGGTGAAATGGATTTAATGCAGAGTGTTTCTGTTCCTAAAAACTTATTTAATCAGTTGTCTAAACCAGGCATTTTTAATAAAACTCCATTGCCAAATCACCCATTGATAAGATAAAAATAAAATGAATAGATTATTTAAAATAGAAGCAGAAATAGAGATAAATAAGAAAGGAGGTGGTAGAACATGGCCTATAAAAACAGGATATAGGCCGGGCTTTAACTTTTTAGATAAAATGCAAACCTCTGGTTCAATATATCTAATTAACAGAGAAGATTTAAAGCCAGGAGAAAAAGGAATTGTTGAAGTAAGTTTTATTTCAAATGAACTTTTAGGAGCAATTCAGATTGGAACTGAATTTAAATTTTATGAAGGTCCAGTGGAAATTGGAAATGGAAAAGTACTAAAAGTGATTGGATGGGTAGAGAGCTGCTAAGGGAGGGGCATCAGCGTTAGATGGCTCATTTTCAATTACGGAATTTGGCTGGCAAGGTTATCCCAAAGGAATACCAAGACCTAATGGGCCATTTAGATTGTTGCAAGGTGAAGAATATACTGCAGCAAGAGCAGCAGCGAATGATGCGAATAAAGCTTTAAGCAAAGAATTAGGCTTGCGACGTAAGTTTGTGGATATTCATGAAATAACTCCTGTCAAATTTGGAGGAAGCCCAACAAATTTGGAATAAAATAATGAATGATATAAAATAAAACAATATTTATGAATACAAGAATTAGCTTTTATTTAGAGAGTGTTATGAAAAATGACATAGGGGCATCAGAGGATTCCATTAGGAAGCTTCAGGCACAAACTGGATTTGAATTACCATCGGATTATATTGATTTAATGAAAGAATTTGATGGCGGAGAAGGTGAAGTAGGACAAAATAGCTGGCTTTGCCTCTTCCCAATAGAAGATTTAATAGTAGCAAATAAGGACTATCGGTTGGTGATGCAGCAAATTCCAGATTATTTTTTGTTTGGAAAGGATGCTGCAGATACGGGATATGCATTTCACAAGATTAAACAAACTGTTCATTCTTTTGGGTTGATGTCTAATTTTAAAACAGATCCAATAGAATTCTGTGGGAATTCTTTTTCGGATTTTATAGAGTATTTATATAATCAATAGTAGGCTATATATCAGATGGGTGGATAATGTATTTTACTATCATAGCAAATTTATTTTTTATTTCTAGCATGGGTAATGTTCCAGATGTGTGGGTGGGATATTTTCAGTATTGCAATGTACTGTTTCTCAATCAATTTTTAATTTTGCTTTTTAATACGGTAGGGTAATGTACCAGATGTGTGGGTAGCCCTTTTTCACCACTATAACATACTGATTAACAATAAATTTTTAATTTTACTTTTTAAAACGGTTGGAGTATGTTATTCTATGCCGTTGTTTTTTATATCAAAAATCAGCCTGATGTGCAACAGATGGTAGTCTCATGTATCAGATGTGTGGGTGGAGTAAAAATATGCGGTGGGGCTGTGCTTTATGCTTTAAAAAAGGCTTAGATTTGTAGGCATAAAAGTTCTTTGAAATAATTTCCGGAAAAAACCTCCCTCATCACTGGAAAACCACACACAAAGGCAATGGCAATGCAGTACAAAACTATACGCAAAAATATACCTACGATGAGATAGGTAATATATTGGAGCTACAGCATATAGCCGGCACGGCAAGCTATACCCGGCCTTATGAAATTAATACGGATAACAATTGGTTATTAAGCATCACCGTAGGCGCCAATACATACATGTATGACTACGATAGCCAGGGTAACCTGGTTGAAATACCTCACTTAGATGCAATGCTTTGGAATGCTCAGAATGAGCTGCACCATATAGAACGGGGCACCAGCGTAACGGATTACCAGTACAGCGGTGGGCAGCGGATAAGAAAATATACGGATAATGGTAGTGAAAAAGAAGAACGAATATACTTAGGCAACTATGAAATTTATAGAAAGTATGACAACACCGACACGCTTATAATAGAGCGCAGCACGGTGCATGTAAGCGATGACACCCGGCGCATAGCCATGCTGGAAACGCGAACCTTTGGTGATGCGGAAGATGATAATGATACTGCCGAGGAATTAGTGAGGTATATCTATAGCAACCATCTACAAAGCGCCAGTTTGGAATTAAATGAAGACGCCGCTATTATCTCTTATGAAGAATACCACCCGTATGGTACGACCAGTTACCAGGCGATGAACGCTTCTATAAATGCGGTGGCGAAGCGGTACCGTTACACTGGCAAGGAACGAGACGAGGAAAGCGGATTATACTATCATGGTGCGCGATATTACATACCGTGGCTGGGGAGATGGACTGCGAGCGACCCGTTGGAGAGTAAGTATGCAGGGACTCTCCATCCCATGACTTACAAAAATAAAAAGCAACATGAGGAAAAGGCATGTGCTTAGTGAAAAGCCTTTACCAACAAGGTAAAGAGAACAGAAGTAATTTACCATCAGTGTGTTCGAATTTTCGTCATCAGGATAGTATTCTGGTGTCGGCATATACGAAGGTGAAGAAGCTATATTTATCAGGATATACGAAGATGAAGAAGCCATATTTGTTGAATGGTAAATCAGAAAGCGCTTTGACACATTAGGATGGAATAAAACAACAAAGACTGTATGCCGGAAACAGCATTTTCCCTTCAGAAATCCATGCAGCAAGACATACGATTGGCTTGCAGTCTTTTTTCTTTTATATGTTGGAGCTGAGGCTTTACATTTTTGAGCTCGGGATTATTATGAATCTCATCCGGTGTGTAAATCCAATGTTGATAATGTGGACGTATCTGATTGTAGTCTTTGAAAAAGAATTCAAGTTCTTTATTCAGAGCAGGGGAATAAATTTCATCCCTGCTTCTGAGAAATTTTTTGAGGATTTTAAAACTACCCTCAATCATAGCATTAGAAAATCTTACTTCTTTGAGCGCAATCTTTTTGCTGACAGCAACCGCACAATGGCGAATGAAATTGCTGATTCGGAAATTGTTGTTTTCAGCGCCACCGTCAACTATCAATTCCACGTCCGGATGAGTAAGGTCAGTTGAAAATTGCGTGGCGACAGCTTCTTTCAGACTCCACAATCTTGTTTTGGCGGAAAGCTCACGAGACACATTCCAGGCTAAAATTTTTCTGGAAAAATTATCCAATACCGTATAAATATAAAACTTGACATTATCGGCAGTTATGAATTGGCTGACGTCCATGTGCCATATCTGATTAGGCTTAGAAGCGTTTATGGAAATGCGCTTTCGAGGCTTTTTGTATGTTTTTCGTTTATCGGAAATCCCTAAACGAATACAATAACGATACCACGAAGTCCGTGACATATAGATGATGCCTTTCTTAACAGCAAACCCCCATATAGAAGCGATGCTCCAGAACCCGAATCTTTTTCTGGACATCAGGCTTTTCAACGTGTTCAACTCTTTTTGGGAAATCTGGTTAGGGAAACGTTTTCGGCAAAAGCCAGTAACAGCATTGACACACCTGAAAGAGCGGCTGGCTCTCCATATCCGCAACTGATGCTCAGAAATGCGAAGCAAACGGCAGATAATTTTCGTATCCCAATCAGGAGGCAGGTTATCCAAGAGGCTGATAACGGCAGTTTTGTTTTGAAGAATAATTTTGCTGAATTTATCTTTTTCAATAAAGCTCAGCACAGAAAGGTATAACCTGCAGAATGAACAGAAAGCCCGTCTCATCTTTCCCAAACGCTCGTCAAGCATCACCTTCACCTGGTCGAGATTAGCTTCAATGCTACTTGCAAATTCGTTGCCTGCAAAATGCTGCGGGTCTGTATTTTTCCAGCCTTGCGAAGTAGAGCGGGGGATGGACCTGATAAAAGTTTTTGGTAAAACTTCGTTTTCAATTCCAAGTGCAAAGCTGTTTTTTACCATAGTGTGATAGGAATTATATTGTTTCATCCGACAAATATAATCCTCTGTTCACCGTAGTGTTCCAATAGTGTGTTCGGCGTTTTCCCCAGACTAAGTCGCAGCGGTAATGACCTCTGACTACAGGTAAAGCCGTCATGGCATTTAATTCCGCCGTGGTGGGCGTCCTCACCCACTACATAATGAATTTACAGGTGGGATTTTGTATGTTTGTTGTTGGTGAAAATACTACAATAACGGAAGTTTTTTGCGCTCTTTACGGTTCAAAAAAGCGTCCTTTGTGCTTAAATCTTCATCTTTCAAATCACAAAGTCTTAGTGATACAGGCTTGTGCGGAGCCTTATTCAACCGGAAGGGTGAAATGGCTTCAACGTGATTTTATAATTTTTGCCAAAGTCCTCATCCTCATTGGGTATTATTGTAATTTTGCAGTCGAATTAATCTTAATGAGAAGCAGAACTTTTAAACAGAACAAAATAAACATCATCACGTTGGGTTGCTCGAAAAACTTAGTGGACAGTGAAGTCCTTAGCGGGCAGTTACGGGCTAACGAGATAGATGTTATTCATGAAAATGAACGGCTCGATCATAATATCGTTGTGGTCAATACCTGCGGATTCATTGATAAGGCAAAGGAAGAATCGGTAAATACTATTCTGGAACAGGTGGCGCTTAAAGAGCAGGGACGCCTTGATAAAGTTTATGTTACCGGTTGCCTCAGCGAACGCTATCGCCAGGATCTTGCACAGGAAATCCCGGAAGTGGATGCCTGGTTTGGTACCCTGGAGCTGCCTTTTATCCTGAAAGAACTGAATGCCGATTTCAAAAAGGAATTGCTGGGCGAAAGGATGCTGAGCACGCCAAGACATTATGCCTATCTGAAGATTTCCGAAGGCTGTAATCGCACCTGCTCCTTTTGCGCGATCCCGCTGATGCGCCACGGCCACGTTTCAAAGACAATTGAAGATATTGTTCAGGAAGCAATAAGCTTAGTCAAAAGCGGCGTTAAAGAGATTATGCTGATTGCCCAGGAGCTCACTTATTATGGACTGGATATTTATAAGAAAAGGATGCTGCCGGATTTGCTGCGGCATCTTTCCGATATCGAAGGTTTACATTGGATCCGCCTGCATTATGCTTATCCCTCAAAATTTCCTTTGGAGCTGTTAAATGTCATGCAGGAACGTGAAAATATATGCAACTACCTTGACATGCCTTTACAACATGCCAGTGATGCGATGCTGAAAGCCATGAAGCGTCAGATCACCAGGGCGGAAATGGTGGATCTGATTGGAGAAGCCCGGCAAAGGGTACCCGGAATTGCTATCCGAACGACAATGATCGCCGGCTTTCCCGGAGAAAGTGTCGATGATGTTGCAGAACTGAAAGATTTTTTGCAACAAATGCGGTTTGAAAGGGTAGGGATCTTTACTTACTCTCATGAAGAAAATACCGCTGCTTTTGAAATTACGGACATCTTGTCTTCTGCCGAAAAGGAAAGACGTGCTCAGGAAATCATGGAAGTGCAACAGGAAATTTCCTTTGAGAAAAACCAGGAATTAGTAGGCCGCACCTTAAAGGTTTTGATTGACAAAAAAGAAGCCGGCCGCTATATCGGGCGTACGGAATTTGACAGCGTTGAAGTTGACAATGAAGTTATTATCAACAGCCCGGATGAACTGGAGATCGGCAATTTCGTACAAGCTGAGATTACACGGGCTTATGACTATGATATTGAAGCGGTGGTTGCTTAAATCCCCGAATCATCATGGGAAAAGACCCGCTATGTGGACATGGTTGTTCAGTCAGGCATAGTTTGCCTTTATCCTCGAAAAAATTTACCAAGTTGATTGTCAGTGTTTTTTTATATTTTCTGTTTTCTATTCTCACTTTTGACTTAATATCAGATTGTTAATTAGGAAAAGGAGGCTACTATTTAGCGCAGACTTTTTAAATTTGCAGGAGAAACAAATAAAGCTGTCGTGAATCCATTATATCGCATTAAGGATTTTGTTGAGTGGAATGCATACGGAGTATGCAGCGCTCTCGGCGAACGGTTAGGTATTGCCACCTCATTCATTCGCCTTTGGTTTATTTATGTCTCATTTTTAACCCTCGGCTCACCGATTGTCATCTATATGATTCTGGCGTTTATTATGAACATCAAACGCTATGTATGGAAACGCCGCCGTAATCCGGTTTGGTGGTAGAGGTGCCGGAGAATTAAATTACCACTGCTGTGCCTGAAACGCTTACCATCAGCATGCCGCCCTGGGAACCCATTACTTCGTAGTCCACATCAATGCCAATCACCGCATTGGCGCCCATAGTCTGAGCGCGCGCGCTCATCTCTCTTAATGAAGTTTCCCTTGCTTCGGCCAGTACACGTTCATAAGAGCCGGAACGTCCCCCGACAATATCGCGAACCGAAGCAAAGAAATCCTTTATGATATTGGCGCCGATTATGGTTTCTCCAAAAACAATACCCTTGTACTCTTTAACAGGCTTATTTTCAATTATGGTTGTGGTGGATAATAACATAAGATTGCATATTTTAATAATTGATAAAACAAATGATATTGGGGAACAGAACTGTTTTATGTAAAGCGCAATTTTCAAAAACGAATGAGTACATCCCAAATTTCCACATTGCGATAAATCATCATTTTTCTCCAGCCCTATAAGAGAGAAATGGAAATAGACGATTCAAATCTCCTAAACGTTGTGAAATGGCGGAAAGCATATTGATGCCATTACAAGCGCAATCGGAGATCGCTCCATGCGAAAATTCTAATCAAATCACACAGTAATTTGGAATTTTCTTAGTAGAGATGGCGTCAGCCACTCGATTAAAATCACTCTGCTGTGCTACATGATTTTAATTTCGGTCATGATGTCAAATTTTTCGTCGTCCCTACTACTCAAAATGCATCATGAGTAGTATTCATTACCATATATTCAGTCCGAATTGTTCTGCATTTTTCTGAGCGTCTTCATATCCGGCATCCGCATGACGCAATACGCCCATAGCCGGATCGTTATGTAAAACACGTTTCAACCGTTCGTCGGCGTCCTGAGAGCCATCTGCAACAATGACCATTCCCGCATGCAGGGAATAACCCATACCCACGCCGCCGCCGTGATGAAAGCTGACCCAACTGGCTCCGCCGGCCGTATTGATTAAAGCATTTAATATAGGCCAGTCTGCTATGGCATCGCTTCCGTCTTTCATGGCTTCCGTTTCGCGGTTGGGAGATGCTACCGAGCCGCAGTCTAAATGGTCGCGGCCGATAACGATCGGCGCTTTTACTTTGCCGGTTCGTACCAGTTCGTTGAATAATAAGCCTGCCTTTTCCCGTTCCCCCATACCCAGCCAGCAAATCCGCGCCGGCAATCCCTGGAAGGCGACCTTGTCTTTAGCCAATTGCAGCCAGCGTTGTAAGCCTTTATTTTCGGGGAACAGTTTGGCTAACTCGCGATCCGTAGTATATATATCTTCCGGATCACCGCTGAGCGCTACCCAGCGGAAGGGCCCTTTCCCTTCGCAAAACAACGGGCGGATATAGGCCGGAACAAAGCCCGGAAAATCAAAAGCATTTTCCACGCCACGTTTATCCTTTGCCTGTCCTCGGATATTATTGCCATAATCGAATGTAACGGCACCCATCTTTTGCAGTTGCAGCATCAGGCGAACGTGATGTGCCATAGTATCTAAAGAACGGTTTTTGTAAGTTTCCGGATCATGCTCACGCAAGGCATTTGCGGCATCCACATCCATACCTTCCGGGAAATACCCAATCAGCTCATCATGGGCAGAAGTCTGATCGGTCAGCGTATCCGGAACGATATTGCGGTCAATAAGCCGTTGCAGCAAATCCACGGCATTACATACCACGCCGATACTTATGGCCTCACTTTTTGCTTTAGCATCTAAAGCAAGGTTAATGGCTTCATCAATATCAAGGCACATTTTGTCAATATAGCGCGTATCTAAACGTTTTTGAACACGCCAGGCCTCCATTTCCGCCACTAAGGCAACGCCTTCGTTAAGCGTTATGGCCAAAGGCTGAGCGCCGCCCATCCCTCCCAAGCCAGCTGTTACGTTCAGGGTGCCTTTCAGGCTGCCCTGAAAATGCTTATTGGCAAGTGATAAATACGTTTCATAAGTGCCCTGAACAATGCCCTGTGAGCCGATATAAATCCAACTGCCGGCGGTCATTTGCCCGTACATTATCAGGCCTTTGGCTTCCAGCTCCCGGAAGTGTTCCCAGGTAGCCCATTTACCCACCAGGTTGGAGTTGGCAATCAGCACACGCGGCGCGTTTTTATGGGAGCGCAGGATGCCAACCGGCTTTCCGCTTTGCACCATCAGTGTTTCATCTTCTTCTAGAGTTTTGAGGCATTCCAGAATCTTATCAAAACAGTCCCAGTCACGGGCAGCCTTACCGTTACCGCCATATACTACGAGGTCTTCGGGCCGCTCTGCTACTTCAGGATCTAAGTTGTTTTGAATCATTCGGAAAGCAGCTTCACTGACCCAGTTTTTACAGTGTAATTGTGTGCCGGTGGGTGCTTTGATAACGAGGGATTTGGTGTGCATATAATATATACTATCGGTTTTCTTAAATAGTGTAATGCTGCAAAAATAAACAATTCAAAGGGAAGAAAAGCAAACAGGCGTCTGAACAATTCCAGACACCTGTGGCATAATGTGATATTACTGATTACGGCTTATTTTTGAGCAGGAGTGGGTTTTGCTCCCGGTGCAGCTTTTAACTGCTCTCTGCGTTCCATTCTTTGTTTTATAGCCTGCTTTTGATGTTCCTCTCTTTGTTGTTGCATTTCCGTAAATTTCTTGCTTTGTTCCGGATTCAGAATTTTAGCAATAGCAGCATCTTCTTCAGCGCGAACCTGTTCCATTTTCTCCCGTGCTTCCGTACGGTATTCGGGGCGCTTTTGTTCTGTCTTCAGGAAAATTTCATAGGCTTGTTTTTGTTGGGCATCAGATAATTCGGAACCCACATCGCTTTGTAAACGCTTTACACGCATTTCCGCTATCTTAGCCGGATCAGCTTGTCTTATTTCACGTTTTTGAGGTACTGGCTTGGCATCTTGTGCTAGCACAACAAAGCCTGTTGATAATACTGCAACGGCAGTCATTAAGATTACTTTCTTCATTTTTACTGTTTTTTTTGGTTAATGTTGTTTAAGACGATTGGTAAATGTAAAAGTTTAATTGGTAAAAAATGCACTATTCCAAAAAAGCACCTGTTAATTTTCCATCTTTGAAGGTAACCTGAATATTATCCTGCAGGGTAGTGGATACGGTATGTCCCACAATATCCGCTTTTATCGGGTAATGTTTATGGTTTCGATCGACGAGCACGACAAGCTCAATTTTACGCGGGGAAAATTCCAGAAAAGGCTTTAAGGCATACAGTAGTGTTTTACCGGAATTAGCCACATCGTCAACTACTATTACGACTTTGTTGTTGATGTCCGACGAAATATTATTTTCCCGAAGGGTCAGTTTTTTTTTGTCGAACTTCAGGGAATAGTCATGAATTATTAAAGAGCTGATTACTTTCAGGTGACGGGAAAGGCTTCGGGCTACTACGGCGCCGCCTTCCTCTAATCCAAAGAAATAAATTTCCTTTTCCGTGGAATTTTTTTCCCAGATTTCATAGGCCATCCTTTTAATCTTGTGGGCAATTTGTAATTCATCTAATATTTGAACCGTACTCATGTTATTACATTTTTAAGACTATTGATATCACATCCTCGTTGGGCATAAAATTAAAAGATTAATTGCTTCTTATAGCTGTTACGGGATCCATCCGGGAGGCGCTACGGGCAGGAATAAAGCCCGAAAGTACACCTACGAAGGTGGAAATACCAATCCCCAGCAGGAAATTTTTAATGGATAAAGTTACGGTAAAGCCCAGCATACCGGAAAGTATCCAACCCAGGATCAATACCATTATAATGCCAATAATACCCCCGATGATACATAGTGTAACGGCTTCAATCAGGAACTCAGACAGGATAGCAATGCGTTTTGCACCGATTGCCTTTTTCAGACCAATAATCTTAGTGCGTTCCTTCACCGATACAAACATGATATTGGCAATGCCGAAGCCGCCGACTAACAGGGAAAAGGCTGCGATAATGATACCGACAATATCAATGGTGGCAAACATCAAATTAAGCCGTTCGGTAATTTGACTAAGCCGGTTGATGGCAAAATCATTTTTAACGCCGGGCGCCAGCCTGTGCTGCCCCCGTAAAATACCTTCCACTTCATACATCATATCATCGGTGGCAACCCCTGATTTTGCCTTTACCATCAGTACCGGGTCGGAACCGTTTTTATCGCTAACATTTACCAGAGCCGCTGCCGCATTATAGGGAATGATTACACAACGGTCAAAATTAAAGCCGGCCATATTATCTCCCGTTTTTTTCAGCAGGCCGATGACCTGAAACCGCTGTCCCATAAAAGTAATGGTTTTGCCAGGTAACGTGCCTCCTCCGGGAAACAATTCATCATAAACCTCGCTGCCCACCACTACAAAATGATTGCCTCCTGCAAGTTCTGCAGCGCTGAAATACCGGCCTTCGGATATCTCGAAATTCTGCATTTTCTCAAAGAAACCAGTAACGCAGTAAGCCACAATTCCGCTGACTTCATTTTGCCCTTGTTTGGCGGTTACATTGCCTTCGGTATAACAGAGGGTTGCGTATCGTACACTTTGTGCCCGTTGTTCCACAGCGCTCAGCTCTTCCTGAGTCATTACCGGGCGATTCAGAAAATCCCACCAGCGATATTCCCCGTTTTCGTCCATCCAGGGCCATTTGTTGATGTACAACACATCATCACCCAGCGTCGCCACATTGTTCCGGATATTTTTCTCCAGGCTGTCCAGCATGGTGAATACGGCAACAATACAGAAGATGCCGATAGTTACGCCCAGCAACGAGAGAAAAGTACGCAACTTATTTGCCCGAAGCTCCTGCCATGCCATCTTCAAGCTGGTAAGAATGATCCTGAAAAAGCTGCGGAGATTGTTCATATAATGCTTAAACAAGCTAAATTAAGGCTTTGAGTTTGTTTATCACAATATCCACCTCTTCTTTTGTATTGTATTTGCAGAATGAAAAACGAACCGGAGCCTGATCCATATCAGGGTATATAGCACGTATCACATGACTGCCCGTATCGGCGCCGCTGCTACAGGCGCTTCCGCCGGAGGCACAGATGCCGGCCATATCCAGATTAAAAAGAATGACTTCTGTTTTCGGGTTTAGGGGAAATGCAATGTTCAGTACCGTATATAAGGAGCTTCCCGAATAATCACCGTTAAATCCGGCTTCGGGGATATGACTTTTAATCTGCTCAATCATATAATTTTTGAGTGATAATATATGAGCCATGTCTTCGTTGTGGTTTTCCATTGCCAGTTCCAGCGCCTTTGCAAATCCGGTTATGCCGTAAATATTTTCAGTTCCTGCGCGCATATTCCTTTCTTGTCCGCCACCGCTGATGAGCGGATGAATGCGGATATTTTCATTCACATATAATATACCTACACCTTTAGGGCCATGAAATTTATGACCGGCGCCTGTAATGAAGTCCACCGGGGTTTCATGCAGGCTGACAGGATAGTGTCCTACTGTCTGAACGGTATCACAATGAAAGATGGCATCGTACTCCCGGCAGAGATTACCGATATTTTTTATTTTCAGCAAATTACCGATCTCGTTATTGGCATGCATCAGGCTAACGAGGCAGCGCTCTTTGGATTCGGAAAGTAATTGCTTCAGGCTGTCTTCTATCACGTGACCTTTTTCATCAAGCGATACAAAGCTGAGCGGAATATTTTCCCTTTTGCTCAGGCATTCTGCAGTATGTAATGTGGCATGATGTTCAATGGGAGAAGTAATGATATGCCTACAGCCCAAATCCGTTATGGAGCGGGTAATAGCGGTATTGCTGCTTTCCGTACCGCCGGAAGTGAAGAAAATTTCGCCCGGATTGGCACCCAGATGTTTTGCCACGGATTTTCTTGCCGCTTCAATGCCCATCTTCGTCTCCCGCCCGTAGGAATATAGGGAAGAGGGGTTGCCAAATTTTTCGGTTAAATAAGGCATCATCGCTTCCAGTACACGAGGGTCTAAAGCAGTAGTAGCGGCATTGTCAAAGTAAATTCTGTGTTGTTGCATCAGGGAACTAAAATTCTTTTTTGAATAGGTAAAAAAACGCACAAAAGTACGAAAGAAAATACGGACTGCTTTTTTTAGTTGGAGACGGGTGCATCCCAAATTGTCGCACCGGAGCAATGTCCCGAATATAAAAGGTATCGTCATTCCTGGTGAAGCGTATGAGCGGTCGTCATTCCGACCGGAGTAAAATTTACGGAACGCCTGCAGTAAATTTTATGGAGCGGAGGAATCTCCCGGGCGTTTGCCCATCCTCCCGATTGGGAGATTCCTCCATGCGAAAATCCTAACCGGATTAAGCGTAATCCGGGATTTCCTTTTCGGACTGACGGCACATTTTTGCGGAATGACAAAAAACCTTACACCACATGCAACATTTGGGATACACCCTTGGAGACAGGATGCGCCTTTCGAGATTGAATAAGATGGAATGCGAAGTATTTCGCTTATTGCCATTAGCCATTTTCAATTTTCAATTCCCCTCTGCGTCATACTGCCGGATGATTTTCATAACTTGCACCACATTTTGCATCTTAATTGCAATCACTACACTAAATTATTCATTTAGCATATAATTTTTAATTATGAATAAACCAATTATAGGATTCACTACCGGCGATATCAATGGTATTGGTCTGGAAGTTATTATAAAAGTATTGTCTGATAGCCGCATCCTGGATCGCTGTACTCCGGTGATCTTTGCTTCCAATAAAGCCGTCAATTATTACCGCAGAATAGTTACGGATTATACTTTGAATTTTGTCAGCATCAAGAGTTTTGACCAGATCAACCCCAAACAGGTGAATGTGTTTAATTGCTGGGATGAGGAAGTCAGTATTCAGCCGGGCGTATTGAATGATATTGGCGGAAAATATGCCATCCGCTCTTTGTTGGTGGGTGCGCAATGTCTTAAAGACGGCGATATTCAGGCCATTATTACGGCGCCTATTCATAAACGGAATACGCAAAGCAATGATTTCAACTATACCGGACACACCCCCTTTTTCAAAGAGAAATTCGGCGCCCGCGATATCGTGATGCTCTTATTCTGTGAGCGGCTGCGCGTTGGTCTGGTCACAGAACATTTGCCTTTAAAGGATATAGCGAATCATATCACAATCGAAAGAATAATTACCAAAACGCATATCCTGCGGGGCAGCCTGGTGAAGGATTTCGGTATTGATAAACCGAAGATCGCTATACTCGGATTGAACCCGCATGCCGGTGATGACGGTCTGATCGGCCTGGAAGACCGGGAGATTATTCTTCCGGCTGTCAAGACGATGCAGGATCAGGGCGATCTGGTATTTGGCCCTTACAGTGCAGATGCATTCTTTGCCCGGAATCATCATGCCCATTTTGATGCAGTGCTGGCTATGTACCACGATCAGGGTTTGATTCCTTTTAAATACATCGCATCAGACGGAGGCGTTAATTATACCTGCGGACTGCCTGTAGTGCGCACATCACCCGACCATGGTACCGCCTTTGATATAGCCGGGAAAAATATAGCTAACCCCGATTCCATGCGGGAAGCGCTTTTTGAAGCATTAGAGATATACCGGAAAAGGAAGGATTACGAGCATTACACGGCCAATCCCGTAAAACGACATAACCTGTCTGCGGAGCGTTAATCTTCCGTTTTGAATTTATACCATTCGTTTTTGTATTTTTTGCTAAACGCAAATACGAAATGAAGTATCAAAACAATACAGATAGTGCAGCTAATTTGTTTTGTTTCATTTCATGGTTTCAGAAATTTATTGGTTTCAATTATTTGCCGGATATTTGTTCCTTATGATGGCCGGATTGGTTCGCTTTTAACTAATCCCGTTGATTAAACTTAATCCCAGGAGAATTTTTCCCAAATCAATTTTTGCATTTTAATTGTATTTTTGACGAATTGTAAAGCTAATATTCAATCGCTGAAGTCAGTCCTTCACCAATAGATGTATGCTTGAACAGGATTTTGGTGTCAGGCGGGGTAATATCTTCAATTAAGGTTATAACTTTGAAGTGTCGGTTTCGTACTTAGGTTCAGGGGTATCCCCGAATGACAAGTTGCGAACTGTTGCAGGCAATACGAATTTACAGTGCTCAATAATTAAAACAGTGACAAAAGGAAAACTCTTTGGGAGAAATGGTTTGATAGAAGACTTTACCGCAAGGCTGACAAAGGTTAGCACACCTGACGGTGTTTGCTCATCAGGATATATTGACGAAGAAACGGGTAAACATTGGTTAAAGTATGTGGTTGATGACCGCGGTTTTTTTGATAATTTAATGCTTTTATCACGGCAGCCTGCAACAGGCGAGCTTATCGACATAGCCTTATTTTCCGAAAATCAGGACGAAGCTTCAGCAGCGGTAAGAGGATTGAACCTTGAAGAGCAGACAGACACAAAAAGGAGTTCAGACAAAGTCTCACTGGCAGGCTTAATCGCCATGGTACACTACCTTTTTAAAGGATGAACAGGAAAAATAAAGACAAACATTCAACCGTCGTAACTGACGGACAGGATTAACAAACACGAAATTGAGGGAAAGCGTCTTTCCGGAATTCAGAAAGACGCTGCTTTTTTCAATTCAACGGCCGGCAAAGCCTGCAAAATTATGAACATCCTTTTGTGAGGCTGAAGCATATGCCTAATTTTATGATAAAAAAAAGATCTTCCGGCAAAATCAGCACATATAGATCAAAAAAAGGAAAAATATTAGGAGTTGTTTTTGGAATAATTCTGTTGGGAGCCTCCCTTGGCACCTATATGGTACTGGGGCCGAATACGGGTAAATTGCCCGAGCACCACCTGTTTATCCGTGGCGGAGACAGCTATGAAATGGTATTAGACAAGCTCAAATCAGGTGGATTTATCTTCAGCAGGCTCAGCTTTGATCTGTTGGCTAAGAGTGCCGGCTATCCCGGAATGGTAAAGCCGGGCAGGTACCGGATTACACCGCTTATGAGCAATTACGCAATGGTAAAAATGTTGCGTAACGGCAACCAGGATCCGGTTCGGCTGGTGATTAATAAATTACGGACGAAGGAGGATTTTGTTCAGTTTCTTGCCGGGAACTTAGAGGCCGATACCGTTGAGCTGAGGCAATTGCTGCAAAGCGATACCTTTTTAAGTCGTTTTGGCTTAGACAGTAATAAAGCCCTCTGTGGAATTATCCCCGATACTTATGAATTCTGGTGGAACACGTCTGCCCGAAAAGCGCTTAGCAGGCTGTTTGATTATCGGCAAAAATTCTGGATTCCGGAGCGGATTGCTAAAGCAGAGGCTTTGAAGCTAAGCCCGGACAGCGTATATATATTAGCCTCCATTGTGGAAGAGGAAAGCAATAAAAATGATGAGAAGCCCGATATCGCCAGTGTATATATCAACCGATTGAATGCCGGAATGCCTTTACAAGCCGATCCTACGGTGAAATTTGCTTTGGGTGACTTTACAATTAAGCGGGTCATGAGCAATCATCTGAAGGTGGAATCGCCGTATAATACTTATCTGAACAGGGGATTGCCGCCCGGTCCGATTTGTACCCCATCCCAAATAACCATAGATGCGGTATTGAATGCAAGGCGCACCAACTATTTGTATTTTTGCGCCAAATCCGACTTTAGCGGCTACCATACTTTTTCTTCAAACTACAACACACACCTTGAAAATGCCCGGGCTTATGCAAAGGCATTAAATGAACGCGGGGTTCGTTAATTATTTTACAACAGTTAAACTATTTATAGTGACAGGATTCCCTCTTAACCTTGTTAACCTATCTCATAAAACTATAAAATCCATTCAAAAAACATCAATGCGATTTCGCTTTCTTCTCTTCCAGACTATATTATTTATTATTATTGGATATCCGGCATTTGCACAGCTTAATGTTTCCGGACGTATTGTGGACAGCATTCATGCACCATTACCGGGTGCAACGGTGGAATTAAAAACTGAAGCAGATTCTGCGATTGCCGCTACGATAACGGATGAAGACGGTACATTTTTATTTAAAAATATTGGAAATGGCCATTACAAATTAATGGTAGCCTATATCGGACTGACCAATATCTCCCGGTCGTTTAGTCTGGAAAACACTACGAAAAATTTTGGCGACATTATCATGCTGGAAGGTGCTAATGTGCTGGAAAGCGTGGAGATTGTCGGCACGGTGGCACCCGTAGTGCAAAGAGATGATACAACACAGTATAATGCTTCCTCATTTAAAACCAATCCCGATGCCACTGCTGAAGACCTTATTCGTAAGATGCCCGGTATGGATCTGAGCGGCGGTACGGCAAAGACCCAGGGAGAAACCGTGTCCAAAGTTTTGGTAGATGGCAAGCCGTTTTTTGGAGATGACCCTACCACTACATTGCGTAACCTGCCGGCGGAAATTGTGGATAAAATCCAGGTATATGACGAAAAAAGTGAGGAAGCAAAATTTACCGGCTTTGACGACGGGCAAACAACGAAGACCATTAATATCGTTACGAAAGGTAACGTTCAAAAAGGCCGGTTTGGCAAGGCGTATGCCGGATATGGATATGATGATAAATATAATGCCGGCGGCAGCATCAACCTGTTTAAAGACGAGCGCCGCCTTACCCTGATCGGTCAGACCAACAACATCAATATTCAAAATTTTGATGCCCAGGATTTGGTAGGCGTTTCGGGTGGCAGACGGGGCAGAGGAGGCAGTAATAATTTTACGGTTGGCCAGCAGGATGGCATTTCAAAAACAAACGCAGCGGGAATTAATTACTCCAATACATTTTTCGATAAACTGAAATTCTCCGCAAGCTATTTTTTCAATAATTCCAATATCAATGAGATTCAGGATTTGAACCGGCAATATATCTTATCCACTAATTCGGGGCAAAGCTATACGGAAAGCAGCCAGTCCCAAACCGAAAATTATAACCACCGGTTTAATATACGGATGGATTATACGATCGATTCCTTCAACTCTGTACTGATTATACCGACCGTATCCTTCCAAAATAATAACAGCAGTAATATGCTTCAGGGTCAAACCAACCAGGATGGCGATGCGCTCAACAGTACCATCACGGACGCTATCAGTAAACGTCAGGGTTGGAATGCCAACGCCTTCATGCTGTACCGGCACCGTTTTCAGAAAGAGGGCAGAACATTGTCTCTCAGCCTGAATCCGTCGTATAACAGTACCAACAGTGCCGGAACATACACTGCCGATAATACTTATCTTTCCACACCTTCGCTGAATGATACCCTGGATCAGCAATATACCAACAACCGTTATAACAGCAGTATAAACACACGTTTGAATTATACCGAGCCGCTGGGTAAAAAGAGCCAGTTGCAGGTACAGTACCGGCTTTACTATTCCCAAAGTGATGCGGATAAGCAAACTTATAACTACGACAATATCACCGGTGGATATACGGGTTTCGACACCTTACTGAGCAATAAATTCGGCAGTCATTACAGTAGCCATAGTCCCGGATTATCGTATCGGCTGAAGGATTCGTTATATAACCTGGGGTTTGGAATAAACTACCAGTTTGCTACGATGGACAGCCGTCGCGAACTGCCTTACGGTGCATCGGTAAATCGTGACTTTCAAAGTGTATTGCCCTATCTGTTTTTCCGGTATAATATTTCTAAAACGAAAAATCTGAGGGTATTTTTCCGTACCGATACGGAAGAGCCTGCTGTAAATCAGCTTCAGGACGTAATAGACAATACCAATCCGCTACAGCTTTCCTCCGGAAATCCGTTTTTGGTTCAGTCTTATGAAACCCGGCTGACAGTACGTTACAATGCTTCTGCGCCATCAAAAGGACGCAGCTTTTTTGCCATGCTCCGGGCCGGTAACACCAATAATTATATCACTAACAGTACTATAATTGCTCAAAATGATACGTTGCTGAATCATGAATTTTTGCTGGCTAAAGGCGGCCAGTTTATGAGCCCAACTAATATGAGCGGATACTGGGATTTAAGTAGTTTTATTACTTTCGGGCAAATGATCAAACCGATTAAAACCAACCTGAATATTAACGCAGGCCTGGGTTATGTGCGAACTCCGGGCATGATTAACCTGGAACGCAATTTTTCCAATAATAAGAATTTTTCATTAGGATTGACATTGAGCAGTAATATTAATGAAAACATTGACTTTACGCTATCGTCCAACTCTAGCCTGAATTTTGTAAGTAATACCCTTAATACTGCTTCAAACAACAATTATTTTAATCAAAGTTCCCGCTTTCAGTTCAACTATATTTTCTGGAAAGGTCTTGTGTTTAATACCGAACTGAACCATCAGCTATATAATGGTATGTCGCAGGGCTATAACCAAAATTTCCTGTTGTGGAATATCGCAGTGGCAAAAAAATTATTTAAAAACCAACAGGGGGAAATCCGGATTTCCGTGTTTGATCTGCTCAATCAGAACAGTAATATTTCCCGATCCGTTACCGAAAGTTATTTTCAGGATGTACAAAGCAACAATCTGCAACGTTATTTTATGCTGACCTTTACATACAAATTCCGAAAATTCACCGGCAATAGTGAGAAAAAGTTTTTGAAAGGTAGCGACAAGTCTGATGAATGGTGATCATAATAGCCAGGTCGATGCTTGATGTAGCCTTTCTGTCAATACTTATGAAATTGCTTCGTTCCTCCTAATGATCTGATTATTAACATGCATGTTGATAATCAGGTCG
Source organism: uncultured Taibaiella sp. (assembly GCA_964622775.1). Lineage (GTDB taxonomy): Bacteria > Bacteroidota > Bacteroidia > Chitinophagales > Chitinophagaceae > CAZUSO01. The sequence continues at coordinate 22,286 of CAZUSO010000016.1, forward strand.
TCATTTCCTTTGAAATATGCGGCTTAATGGACATTTTAGGCTAAAAACCATGAAACATTTGCCCTTATTAGCTTTGATGGCAATCAAAGATTACGAATAGAAAATGTCCGTTACTCCAGATAAAACTTTACGCTCTTGACCGTAAAGGATTAACTGCAAAGCAAATCCTTATGCATAAACGGCATTATTCGTGGTACGATCAAGCCATTGCTGAAATGCCCCGGATTGCACCTTACTGATAACAATGGTGGCAAAATTCGGAACGGACAAGTTAACCGCCAACTCTCCTGAAGGTAATCGCTTCGTATTATTTACGACATTACTATGGATGATGCATTCCTTATTGATCCGGTAAAATATAGCCGGATTTAATTGTGGTTGCGCCATGAGCATATTTAAAGAGTCATTTATCTTGTGGAAAGAACCATTAGCAAATGCAAAAGTAGAACCGCCTTTGGAGAAAAATAATTTGATATCATTTACGCGGATTGTAGATATCTGACCTTTATCATGACAAAACAAAATTGAACGATAAGAAACAGGAGATCCAAAAAGCAGATTGCTGTTCTTTTGGAGATAATTGGTGTCATCTTCGTTCACCGGATTCACAGGTTGGATGTAAGATACAGAGCTGCGTTTCAGATATGCGGCAGACGGCTTGCTCAATGATCCGTATCTAAATGTATTATTATCCGAAGCTGTAGTAGATATGGAGGAGACTATTCGGAAAACAGAAGCATTTTTTTTATTTTCTAATGCATGCATCGTACTAATGATATTTATTTTTTAATAAATTTTACTCCCGACCATCGGCACCTGTCATGTATCATACATATAAAGTATGGGTGCAAAAGTCTGTTCAATAACGCACTTTCCGCATACTATTAATTGATAAAATACCCGATTTACGTTTAGTTTATCCGTAAAATGGGTAATTATCAGACATGCTGCTAACAAGCAATTTTCAGCATATTCCAAAGGAAAAAATCATATTATTTTCAGCCTGTTCATTCTGTGAGATTAAAAGGGAAGAGATTAGGGAAAACGCTTTTAATAAGTATGATAGTCACGGGCTGTAAAATGGGCATTACTCTTGTTTTGGCGTGAATTTTTATGGCGAAGCAAAACAAAATCCGTGGCAAACACAGGCGAAAGTCTGCATGCGATTTCCCCGGGGAAGAGGGACAGAATGAAAATAAATACAGACTGTAAATCCTGTTGTATCAATTTTCGGGATACGCTACGCCAATGTTCCGGACAGAACAGAACATCCGCTTACACTATAATATCCCTCAGTTGCCTGCAGGTGAAATACAACCATAGAAACCATACAAAAAAGCGTTGATCCTGATATACGGATTCAACGCTTTTTTGTATGGTTGAAATAGGAGATTTCTGAAAGAATCAATGCCTGAGTAAAGCCTTGTCCAGCACTTCATTCATGGTAGTTACATAGCTGAATTTTACGCCCCGGATAAATTCCTTGTTGATCTCATCCACATCCTTTTGATTTTGCTGGCAGAGGATGATTTCTTTAATGCCCGCGCGTTTGGCGGCCAGTACTTTTTCTTTAATGCCGCCAACAGGAAGCACCTGTCCTCTCAAAGTAATCTCACCGGTCATGGCCAGGTATGATTTTATTTTTCTGCCTGTAAATGCCGAAGCTAATGCCGACAGCATGGTGATTCCGGCACTGGGTCCGTCCTTTGGGACCGCCCCTTCGGGAACGTGAATATGAATATTTTTTTCTTCAAACACCGAAGGATCCAGCTTGTAATCTGCTGCATGGGCTTTCAGGTAGGATAGGGCAGTGGAGGCCGATTCCTTCATCACGTTTCCTAAATTCCCGGTAAGGGTGAGCTGCCCTTTGCCCTTGCTCAGGCTCACTTCAATAAATAAGATATCGCCGCCCACATAAGTCCATGCAAGACCCACAGCCACCCCCGGCGTATGAGCGATCTGATAGAGATCGTTAATGTATTTTGGCTGTCCTAAAGCTGTAATGACAAAATCCTCATGAATTACTTCGTCCACCGGCTCCTCCATTGCCACTCGTTTGGCAACGGAACGCATAATGCCGGCTAATTGTCGGTCCAGCTCCCGGACACCTGACTCGCGGGTGTAATTTTGAATGATGTTTTTGAGCGTGTCATTGGTAAACCTGATCTTTATCTTATCCAGACCATGCGCCTTTATTTGCTTGGGAATTAAGTGCTTTTTGGCAATTTCCACCTTTTCTTCCACACTGTAGCCGCTCAAATGAATGATCTCTAAACGGTCGCGAAGAGCAGGTTGAATATCGGAGAGGCTATTGGCTGTTGCAATGAACAATACCTTGGACAAATCATATTCCAGCTCCAGGTAATTATCGTAAAAGGTATGATTTTGTTCCGGGTCTAAGATCTCCAGCAAAGCTGAGCTCGGGTCGCCGCGGAAGTCTTTCCCGATCTTGTCAATTTCATCCAGGATGAAAACGGGATTGGAGGTTTTCACCTTTTTCAATGATTGAATAATGCGTCCCGGCATAGCACCGATATAGGTTTTACGGTGACCGCGAAGCTCACTCTCATCATGCAAACCGCCGAGGCTGAGGCGCACATATTTCCTGTTGATGGCATTGGCGATACTTTGCCCTAAAGAGGTTTTACCAATACCCGGAGGTCCCACAAAGCACAGGATCGGTGATTTTAAATCGCCCTTCAATTTCAGCACGGCAATATATTCTAATATACGGTCTTTGATCTTCTCCATGCCGTAATGATCGTCATTCAGCACTTTCAGCGCTTTCCTGAGATTGTATTTATCTGTGGTATATTCATTCCAGGGCAGATCCAGCATGAGATCTAAATGGTTGTACACAACGGAATAATCCGGTGTGGATGGGTGCATCCGTTCCAGACGATCCAAGCCTTTTTCAAAAACTTCCGCCGCATTTTTACCCCATTTTTTATGGGTTGCACGCTTTTTCAGATCAGCAATCTCCCGCTCATTGGTATCGCCGCCCAGTTCATCCTTGATGCTTTTCAGCTGTTGTTGCAGAAAGTATTCCCGTTGTTGCTTATCAATCTCTCCGCGGGCCTTATTGGTGATCTCGCTTTTCAGCTCCGCCATCTGAAGGTCTGTCTGCAGATGTTTTAATAAAAATTCCGTACGGGTCTTGATATTGCTTTCCTCCAGCAGATGCTGCTTATCGGAAATAGCGGCATTGATATTGGATGCTACATAATGCAGCAGGAAATTATTATTGTCAATATTGCGCAACATCATACCCGTTTCGATAGGCATATTCGGCGACAGCGAAATAATGCGTTCCGTAACATCCCGTACCGAACTGAGCATGGCGTCAAATTCCTGATCCCCTTTGGGAAATGTATCCTCAAGGTATTCAACGGTGGCTTTCAGGAATGGCTCTTCCTGGATATATTGCTCTATGCTGAACCGCATCCGGCCCATGATAAAAACAGCCGTATTGCCATCCGGCATTTTGATTTGCTTGACGATCTTGGCAACTGTCCCTACCGTATAGATACTTTCTGTAGTGGGATTGTCATTATTGGCATCTTTTTGTGCCAAAACGCCAATAAGTCCGTTGTTTTTAAGCGCATATTCAATGGCCTTAACGGAAATGTCGCGGGACACGGTGATCGGCAGCACCACATAGGGAAACAGGACGGTATTGCGCAGGGCAATTATCGGTAAATCCTTAGGCAGACCGGCTTTCTCATCATCTTCTAAATTCATTTCGCCCAAGGGTACTATGGGCATAAATTCTAAATCATTGCTTTCTGTATTGCTGAATAAAAGTTCTTTAAAATTCATTATAATCTAAGACATTTTGACACTAACTATAATAATCGGCGTATTAACTAATGGATATACAAGTTGCAATAAATATGCCAAAAGTTTTTTTCGGTAATTATTGCAGAAATTATCAAACAAACATATTTTTGCAGTAAAAATAGCGCTATTCCTTAATTTTCACTTCTATTTTCTAATCTGCAAACTTTTATTCAAAATGAAAAAAGCATTCACCGGCTTCACGATGACCCTGTTACTCACAACAGCCCTCATCGCTTTTAATACAAGGGTTCATGCCCAGGACAATGACCAATCCAAACCACATCGTACCCATAAAACAAAAGTCCGGGTATTAGGGATGGCGCATGACCCCGTTATTCCTCCTGTAAAGCGAGCATTTCTCAGCACCGGTTTCGAATCCAGCATTCTGTCCACAGCAATGGTGGAAAGTCCGTGGAAACCTGCCGCACTTACAACCCCGCGATTTACCTTTTTCTTCAATTTCGGCACCAATTTGCATTACAATTTTTCCAAATCTGCAGGTTTCTTTGTAGGACTGGGCCTGAAAAATATCGGTTTTATTGAAAAATTCGACATATCGGATTCCACGGTTATCCGCCGGGTTTATGCATTAGGCATTCCATTAGGCCTGAAGTTTGGCAATATGACGAAAGGCAGCTATGCCATAATAGGCGGCGGCGTGGATTTCCCGCTCAACTATAAAGAAAAGGGCTTTGTAAAGCGGAACGATAAAACCAAATTTAATGAATGGTTCAGCCAGCGTACGCCGGCAGTAATGCCCTATGTTTTTGTCGGTTGCCGTCTGAATCCCGGGGTAAGCCTGAAACTGCAATATTACCCCACTAATTTTATGAATCCTGATTTTGAAACCGTAGCAGGTGGTGTTACTGCGAAGCCTTATGCCGGTTACAAAGTCAACCTGATGTATATCAGCCTGGCTGTAAATATTCCTTACCGGCCCCATACCGACGATAAAAAATGATGACCGCAATTAGTATATCATTTCAGTATAGAGTAATGCAAAATCTTTTTGACAAATCAATCAAAACCTTTATCTTTGCATCCCTTTAATAGGGATTAAAATCGTACGTGCAAAATTCCTTTGGTTTAAATTATTGAATATTAACGAATTGCCTGTTCCGAAAAAGACACTTTTTGGGAACATGGCTTTTTTGTTTCAATACTAACAATGATTAACGCGGGTGATGATTATATCAACTCTTAACGTTCTTATTTGATATTATGGCTACTAAAAAAGAAAATCGTCCTAAATCCGGATTTGACAAAATCACCATTAGTCTTGCTTCTCCGGACAGCATTCTTGACCGTTCGTATGGTGAGGTGTTAAAACCGGAAACGATCAATTACCGTACCTACAAACCAGAGCGGGACGGGCTTTTTTGCGAAAAAATATTCGGCCCTGTGAAGGACTACGAATGTTATTGCGGAAAGTATAAACGCATTCGCTATAAGGGTATTGTCTGCGATCGCTGCGGTGTGGAAGTAACGGAGAAAAAGGTACGCCGGGAGCGCATGGGACACCTCAAGCTCGTGGTGCCTGTGGTGCATATCTGGTATTTCAAAAGCCTGCCGAATAAAATCGGATACTTATTGGGAACCAGTTCCAAGAAGCTGGAAAGCATCGTTTATTACGAACGTTATGTGGTGGTTCAGGCCGGTGAAGCTGAAAGCATCATCCGCCAGAAACTCAATCTAAAAGATAGCGAAGACACTTATATGGCGCTGATTTCTGAGGATGAATACTTAGATATCTTAGAAGCATTGCCTAAAGAAAACCAGTTTTTGCCGGACGATGATCCTAATAAGTTTGTAGCTAAAATGGGGGCTGATGCCGTCCATGATTTGCTGGGACGATTAAATCTGGACCAGTTGTCTTACGACCTGCGCAATGCCGCAGCTAATGAAACTTCACAACAACGCAAACAGGAAGCATTAAAACGGTTGAGTGTGGTAGAAGCATTCCGCGATGCCAACACCCGAATTGAAAACCGTCCGCAATGGATGGTTATGCAATATATCCCGGTTATTCCGCCCGAACTGCGTCCTTTAGTTCCGCTGGATGGCGGCCGGTTCGCATCTTCCGATCTGAACGATTTGTACCGCCGGGTCATCATCCGTAATAACCGTTTGAAAAGACTGCTGGAAATTAAAGCGCCCGAAGTGATCCTGCGTAACGAAAAGCGGATGTTGCAGGAAGCAGTGGATTCCCTGTTTGATAACTCACGGAAATCCAATGCCGTAAAGGCAGAAGGCGGACGGGCATTGAAATCGCTTTCGGATGTGCTGAAAGGAAAGCAGGGACGTTTCCGTCAGAACCTGTTGGGTAAACGTGTGGATTATTCCGGACGTTCCGTGATTGTGGTTGGCCCTGAATTGCAATTGCATGAATGTGGTATCCCCAAAGACATGGCTGCCGAACTGTTTAAGCCGTTTATCATTCGTAAGCTTATTGAAAGAGGTATCGTAAAAACCGTAAAAAGTGCGAAAAAATTAGTAGAACGTAAGGAACCCGTAGTTTGGGATATCTTAGAAAACGTTTTGAAAGGTCACCCGATCATGCTGAACCGGGCTCCAACGCTTCACCGGCTTTCCATTCAGGCATTCCAGCCTAAGATGATTGAAGGTAAAGCCATTCAGCTGCACCCCCTGGTTTGCTCCGCGTTCAACGCCGACTTTGACGGTGACCAGATGGCGGTTCACGTTCCTTTAAGCAATGCAGCCATTATAGAAGCGCAACTGCTGATGCTGGCTTCTCACAATATCCTTAACCCGCAAAACGGTACCCCAATTACCCTGCCTTCACAAGACATGGTATTAGGCCTGTATTACCTGACCAAGAATAAGAAATCCACCGAGGAGGAAATTATCAAGGGAGAAGGTAAAGCATTTTACAGCGCGGAAGAAGTAATCATTGCACATAATGAAGGCCGCCTGGATCTGCATGCCTCCATACGCATCAAAGTGGACATCCGTAATAAGGATGGTCAAATGGAACGCACGATGATCGAGACTACGGCAGGGCGGGTTTTATTCAACCAGCTTGTGCCAAAAGACAATGGCTTCGTAAACGCCTTGCTGACCAAAAAATCCCTGCGGGAAATCATTGGTCAAATCCTTAAAAATACCAATATCCCGCAAACAGTTAAGTTCCTTGATGATATCAAGACATTGGGATTCCGTACGGCCTTCCGTGGCGGATTGTCCTTTAACGTAAATGACCTTACCATACCGGAAGTAAAAGAAAAACTGATTGCCACGGCACAGGAAGAAGTGGATGAAGTATGGGAAAACTATAATATGGGTCTGATCACCAATAATGAACGTTATAACCAGATCATTGATATTTGGTCCCGCGTAGATACCCGGGTAACGGAAACCCTGATTAGTGAAATGGCAAGCGATAAACAGGGATTCAACTCCGTGTATATGATGCTGGATTCGGGTGCACGGGGTAGCAAACAACAGGTAAAACAGCTTGCCGGGTTAAGAGGACTGATGGCAAAACCACGCCGTTCGGGCTCTTCCGGCTCTGAGATTATTGAAAATCCTATCCTGTCCAACTTTAAGGATGGCCTGAACGTACTGGAATATTTTATCTCTACCCACGGTGCGCGTAAAGGTCTTGCCGATACAGCGCTTAAAACCGCGGATGCGGGTTATCTGACCCGTCGTCTTGTGGACGTGGCACAGGACGTGGTTATTAATGAAGAAGATTGTGAAACATTGCGCGGATTAGCCATTTCGGCTTTGAAAGATAACGAAGAAATCGTTGAACCTTTGCTGGATCGTATTTTGGGTCGTGTTTCCTTGTACGATATTTATCATCCGCATCATGATGACCAAATTATTGCAAGAGCCGGTGAAGAAATTACTGAAGATATCGCCCAGGCTATTGAAGAAGCCGGCATAGAAACCGTGGAAATCCGGTCGGTACTGACTTGTGAAGCCAAACGAGGCTGCTGTGCCAAATGTTATGGTAAAAATCTGGCTACGGGCTATATGGCTCAGAAAGGTGATGCCGTGGGTATCATCGCTGCACAATCTATTGGTGAACCGGGTACACAGCTTACCCTGCGCACCTTCCACGTGGGTGGTACCGCGAACTCTTCCGCTATTGAATCTCAAATGCTCGCCAAATTTGACGGAACCGTGCAGTTTGACGGATTACGCTCCGTGAAATCTACTAATGACGAAGGCGATGAAGTTAGCGTGGTAATCGGACGAACCGGGGAAATGCGTATTATGGATCTGGAAAATGATCGTTTGTTGATTACCAATAATATCCCTTATGGTTCCATTCTGAAGGTTAAGAATGGTCAGAAAGTGAAAAAAGGTGATCAGATCTGCACCTGGGATCCGTTTAATGCCGTTATTATATCGGAAATAGATGGGGTAGTGAACTTTGAAAGCGTTCTGGAAGGTATCACCTACCGGGAAGAAGCTGATGAACAAACCGGCCACCGCGAAAAAGTGGTTATCGAAACAAAAGACAAAACCAAGATTCCATCCATTATCGTGGAAGGTAAAGAAAATAAAACCTATAATCTGCCGGTAGGTTCCCATATCTCCGTAGCCATCGGCGATAAGGTTAAAAGTGGTCAGGTACTGGTGAAAATCCCGCGCCTTATGGGTCGTAGCCGGGATATTACGGGAGGTCTGCCGCGCGTAACTGAATTGTTTGAAGCGCGTAATCCTTCCAATCCTGCAGTGGTAGCGGAAATAGATGGTGTGGTAACCTTTGGTAATATCAAACGCGGTAACCGTGAAATTATGGTAGAATCCAAAGAAGGTATGGTAAAGAAATACTTAGTGCCGCTGTCTCGTCAGATCACTGTTCAGGACGGTGACTTTATTAAAGCAGGAAATTCTTTGTCCGATGGCTCCACTACGCCTTCTGACATTCTGTCCATAAAAGGTCCTCAGGCTGTACAGGAATATTTGGTGAATGAAATTCAGGAGGTATATCGGCTTCAGGGTGTAAAGATCAACGATAAGCACATTGAGGTGATTGTTCGTCAGATGATGCGTAAAGTGACTATTATGGATCCTGGCGATACGAAATTCTTAGAAGAAGATACCGTAGACAAGCAGGATTTCATGACTGAAAATGACTGGATCTTCGATAAAAAGGTGGTGATGGATGCCGGTGATTCTACCGACTTACATCCGGGTCAAATCACTACGCTGCGCGAAATCCGCGAAGAAAACAGCGGGCTGCGCCGTTCGGATAAAAAATTAGTCGAATACCGCGATGCAAGTTCGGCTACTTCCGCTCCTTTGCTGTTAGGAATTACCAAGGCTTCCCTGGGTACGCATAGCTGGATTTCAGCCGCATCCTTCCAGGAAACTACCAAGGTACTATCCACAGCGGCCATCACCGGAAAGAGTGATGAGATGCTGGGACTGAAAGAGAATGTAATCACGGGTGGATTGATTCCCGCCGGTACCGGTATGCGTGATTATGCAGATATGATTGTAGGCTCCAAAGAAGAATATGAATTACTACTGGCCAACCGTGATGTGTTGGAATTTGATGAAGATGAATAATTCATTTCATCTTTGAATATAGAAAAAATCCGCAGCTCCCGTTGCGGATTTTTTCTTTTCAATAAGGTTTTAAATGCTGTTATTTCAACCGCTGATTGGCCTTTCTCCATCTCGTGTCAATCTTTTATTCCCTCGCCGTGGGTGTCTTCATCCATCACAAGTTGAATCAATCTGACCCTGTCGTACAGTATCGTACAGTATCGTACAGTATCCATCATGCCGTTGGGATATTATCCCAATAGTAAAAGAGCATCACACACATGTTTTACCAAAACGGATTACATATCCTGCTTTATCAATGGTTTCGGAATAATATTCCGGACAGTATGCCGTTGTTAGTGTTTTACTGATAACAAAGAGGCCACATCTAAATTAACTGTTTCACCGAAACGGGTTATGAATCCTGGTTTATCAATGGTTCGTAATGCGCTGTGCTCACATTCCCAACAGCATGCCCTTGTAAGTGAGGTGAAAACACCACAACGGAGGAAAGGCCGGGACAAGCAGGACTTTGTTAACGAAAGTTTGAAATATACGACTACATTCTATCATTATCCTAATTAATATTAGAAAAAACACGTACCTTTGCGCCTTATTTTTAGACCGGGATATCTATATATGGCAGGAAAGTATTTAGAATACAAGCACTTGAATATGCCGTCTATTGAGCAGGAATGGCTTGAAAAATGGCAGCAGGGCAATTATTTTGAAAAAAGCATTACAAATCGCAATGGTGCGGTGCCTTTTGTTTTTTATGAAGGTCCGCCCAGTGCCAATGGTATGCCCGGTATCCATCATGTCATCAGCCGTACCCTGAAGGATCTGGTCTGCAGATATAAAACAATGCAGGGCTTCCAGGTAAAACGTAAGGCCGGATGGGATACACACGGATTACCTGTAGAACTTGGAGTGGAAAAAGAACTGGGCATTACTAAGGAGGATATTGGTGCCAAAATTTCCGTAGAAGAATACAATAAGAAATGCCGTGAAGTGGTCATGCGCTTCAAAGATAAATGGGATGATTTGACTCAAAAGATGGGCTATTGGGTGGATTTACATCATCCGTATATCACCTTTGAAAATGATTATATAGAATCGCTTTGGTGGGCACTTTCCGAATTATACAAAAAGGATCTGCTCTACAAAAGCGTCAGCATCCAGCCTTATTCCCCGGCGGCCGGTACCGGCCTCAGCTCGCATGAGCTGAATCAACCGGGCACCTATAAGAATGTAAAAGACACTACAGCGGTAGTGATGTTCAGATCTTTGGACAATTCGAAATTTAAAACAGAAAACTCAACATCAGACGTTTTTTTCCTGGCCTGGACAACCACGCCCTGGACTTTACCCTCCAACTGCGGACTAACCGTAGGCGCCAGTATTGACTACGTTCTGGTAAAGACTTTCAATCCATATACCGGCGCACCCTGCTTGGTAATCCTGGCGAAAACCCTGTTGCATAAATTCTTTCCGGAACACATTGACGAATGGAAAGAGGCGGAAAATAATGACTTGTTTGATGCCATCACAAATTGGTTAGACCGGGATAATGATGAAAATCTGCTGGAAAATAATGCAGTGTTGAAAGCCGCATTTGACCATTTGCTAAAGAAAAAGCAGCTTCCTTATAAAATCGTTCAGGAGCTCAAAGGCAAAGATCTGGAAGGTATCCGTTATGAACAGTTGCTCTCTTTTGAAAACAATAAACAGGAATTAAGCGGCGGCGACCCTTTCCGGGTTATTCTCGGCGATTTCGTTACCACTGAAGATGGTACGGGCATTGTGCATACCGCACCGGCTTTTGGTGCAGATGACTTTAAAGTGGGCAAAGCCAATAATATTGGCATGTTCACCCTGGTGGATAAGCAAGGTCGGTTTATTGAAGGTTCCGGAGAATTTTCAGGACGATATGTAAAGAATTATAAGGACGACCCGGATTATAAAGATGTGGACGTGGATATTGCAGTAAAGCTGAAATCATCTGGTCGTGCTTTTAAGATAGAAAAATACGAACATAGTTACCCGCATTGCTGGCGCACCGACAAACCGGTAATTTATTATCCTCTGGATGCCTGGTTTATCAAGACTACGGCCTTAAAGGAACGGATGGTGGAGCTGAACAAAACCATTAACTGGAAGCCCAAAGCAACGGGAGAAGGTCGTTTTGGCAACTGGCTGGAAAACATGGTGGACTGGAACCTGAGCCGCAGCCGCTTTTGGGGAACACCTTTGCCGATCTGGATTACCGAAGACGGAACGGAACAAAAATGTATTGGTTCCATAGCCGAATTGCAGGAAGCAATTAAACAGGCAATAGCTGCCGGTGTAATGCCGGCGGACAGCGATATAGCCTTTTTAACGGCCGATCTGCATAAGCCTTTTGTGGATCGTATTATTTTGGTATCTGAACAGGGAAAAACGATGTATCGTGAGCCCGACCTGGTTGACGTATGGTTCGACAGCGGCGCCATGCCTTATGCACAATGGCATTTCCCTTTTGAAAACAAAGAGATATTCGCGCAGAATTATCCTGCTGATTTTATCGCAGAAGGCGTGGATCAGACCCGCGGCTGGTTTTATACCTTACATGCTTTAGGGTCCTTACTGAAAGAAAGCGTGCAAAAAGAATTGAACCGTGCAGGTATGAAAGCTGATGATGAAAAATACGACGGTCGCGCTTACAAGGCTGTTGTATCAAATGGTCTGGTGTTGGACAAGGCCGGCAATAAAATGAGTAAGCGTCTCGGCAATGTGGTGGATCCTTTTGAAACCATTGAAAAGTACAGCGCCGATGCCACCCGCTGGTATCTCATTACTAATGCTTCTCCCTGGGACAGCCTCCGTTTTGATATCGAAGGAATCAAAGAAGTACAGCGTAAGTTTTTCGGAACTTTATATAATACCTACCAGTTTTATGCTTTGTATGCCAATGTGGACGGATTTGCCTTTAAGGAATCTTATATCCCGTTGGAGCAAAGGCCGGAAATGGATCGTTGGATCCTTTCTTCCCTGCAAACATTAGTGCAGGAGGTAACCGATTCCATGAATGACTATGAACCGACACAGGCCGGCCGCGCCATAGAGCAATTTTTGGATGACCACCTCAGCAACTGGTATGTGCGCCTGTGTCGTCGCAGGTTTTGGAAAGGGGAATATGAGTATGATAAAATCTGTGCTTATCAAACCCTGTATGAATGTCTGGAAACGCTGTCATTGCTTATTGCGCCCATTGCGCCTTTCTTTGCCGACTGGCTGTACAATAACCTGAATACAGTCTCCGGACGTATGGAAGCGCCTTCAGTGCATTTGACCGATTATCCGAAAGGCAAAGAGCAATATATTGATAAAGCCTTGGAAGAACGGATGCAGTTAGCCCAGGATATTTCCTCATTGGTTTTATCGCTTCGCAAAAAGGCTAATATAAAGGTACGTCAGCCTTTAGAGAAAATACTGATCCCGGTATTGAACGAACAGGTTAAACAGCAAATCGAACAGGTAGCCGACATTATCTCATCTGAAGTAAATGTAAAAAAGGTTGCCTTTTTATCCGATTCAGAAAGTTTTATCCGAAAAAAAATCAAACCGGATTTTAAAGTATTGGGCAAAAAAGTGGGCAGTCAGATGAAAACTGTTGCTCAGGCATTAGCCCGGATGGATCAGGCGGCTATTTCCGCCTTGGAAAAGAATAAAACCTATGAATTGGCGGTTGAGAACGGCGTGGTAAACATCACCCCGGACGATGTGGAAATTTTGGCGGAAGATATACCCGGATGGTCCGTAGCCGCTAAAGACAACCTGACGGTTGCATTAGATATTGCGCTTACGCCGGAATTGATTGATGAGGGCAGTGCCCGCGAACTGATCAACCGGATTCAAAAAATCAGAAAGGACAGCGGATTAGCGCTTACAGACCGCATTTCTGTAAGTATTGAAGAATATGACCCCTTAAAACCGGCAATAATCAAGTACAATAGCTATATTCGTTCAGAAATATTAGCAGACGCAATAATATGGACAGATCATCCTGAAAACGGCGTTGAGGTAGAAGTGAACAATGCAATTATTAAAGTGTTAATTACTAAAAATTAAGTGCCATGGCCACAAAAAAGAAAACAGCTTCGAAAACCGTAAAGCAAGTAGCGCCGGCCAAAAAAACGGTTGCTAAAAAATCTGCACCCGCTAAGAAGACTGTGGCTGCAAAAAAGGCGGCGCCTGTTAAAAAGGTGGCTGCTCCTGCCAAAAAAACTGTAACTGCTAAAAAGGTCGTTGCTAAAAAAACAGCGAAAAAGCCTGAACCGGCTAAAAAAGCGGCTCCCGCTAAAAAAGCAGCAGCTCCGGTCAAAAAAATAGTGGCTCCGGTCAAAAAAGTAGTGGCTAAAAAGTCTGTACCTGCAAAAAAAGAAATTGCCAAAAAACCGGAACCAGCTAAAAAAACAGCCATAAAAGGGGCTGTGAAGGGAACAACAAAAAAAGTGGTGTCTGCTACAAAAAAAACGGCCGCCTCTGCTAAGAAATCAGCACCCAAACCAGCGCCGGTAAAAAAGGTTGTAAAAAAATCTTTGCCGGTAAAGAAGATAATTAAAACGCCTCCGCAGGATTCGGTACGTGCGGAAATCCGCGATGCGGTCAGGACCAAACCCCGCATCGACAGCTCCAAACCTGCACCAATCATTGCACATCGCGTATTAGAAAAGAAGAAAAAATCAACAACAGAGGAACAAAAGCATACAATGAAAGAATACAACCCATCAACCCGGTCCTTATTAGACGGCCTGGAGCATCAGGTAGGACCGGTGTATCGCTATAGCGATGAAGAACTGAACGAATTCAAAGAGCTTATCTTAAAAAGATTAGAAAGTGCACGCGAAAACCTGGCTTATTACCAGGCGCTGATTACCCGTAAAGGTGAAGCCGGAACTGAAGATACTGATAACCGCTTTAATCACATGGAGGACGGCAGCGGCGCTATGGAGCGGGAACAATTATCACAGCTTGCCGCCCGCCAGATCCAGTTTATCAACCACCTGGAAAAGGCATTGGTTCGTATCGAAAACAAAACCTACGGCATCTGCCGGGTTACCGGAAAGCTGATAGACAAGGCTCGCCTGCGTGCCGTACCACATGCCACACTGAGCATTGAAGCAAAAAATGTTATGAACAAATAAAAGCATAATTATCCGCCGGAATTACTGCCGGCAAGTAATATTAAACCCGCCTCGTTTCACCAACGAGGCGGGTTTGTTTATTTGTTGTCCGGGATATTATTAGCCCGGCACATCCCGAATCGCTGTTCGGGATTAACCCCGAAAAGTATTGATAAAACAGGATTTACAATCCTTTTTGCCGGTGGTGCACGAATCCGCATGTCAATGACTACAAGCGTTTGGGTATCATGCTGATGTTAAAGCGAGTGCCCTTCTGCGGGTTCAGGGTGACAGGCGCTTAAACATTATGCTGCTTTGCAACAACATTTTGCGGGTGTCATGACTTTTGACGCACTCCAACGATAAAAAGAACCGTCATTCCGCCTGAATGATTTACCGGCTTATTTGATGATAACGATCTGAAGTAAATCCTTTTCACGCTCTTTAAGCGTTTTGTGCACTTTCATCAGGATTGCTATTTGCGAAATATCCCTTTCCTTTTCGATTTGCAGAAGATTTCGCTGCAGGAGCTTCCGGATAACCTTGAGCTCAAAATAGGCTAAGGAACTCTCTACTTCGGCTAAGTAATTTTTTTCGCCAAATGCAACCTCGATCTTAAACATATCCATCCAGTTATGGCTGGGTTCTGCTGTGTCGATAAGTAAACCGGCAGACTGCTCCCGGATTGTTTTATCCGTATGGGCGCTGAAATATTTGTGATCTGGAATCTCATGGTGCTTTTTCCAGTAATCAAAATATTCCCGGGTCATTTGTTTAGCTGTTTCCTGCTCCAGGATGTCAATGTCTATCCGGTCGAAAATAGCTTCAGCTACGGTACCTGCCGCTCCGAAGGGCTTTCCGCCGTATTCTAACAACAGCCTCAGTAATTGCCATTCTTCCTGATGCCTGCCCCGGAGTGCATCTGTTGCAAGCCCGGGATCTTCCTGCCCCGGTTGTTCTGCCGTTTCCGGCGTATCCTGCCGGGCAACCGGCTCCCGTTCCCTGTTACGCTGCAACTGCGTAACCTGGTCGCGGATATATTTATTGACCAGATTAATCAGACCCTCTTCCTCAATATCCAACTGACGGGCGCTTTCCCGGATATAATGCTGCTGAAGCGAGAAATCTTCTACTTTATTAATCTTCGAAATCGTTTCGGCAATTTCATTGACTAATTTGGATTTTTTTACCGGGTCGTTGCCAATTTCCTGAAGCCCTACTTCTAACCGGAATCCGATGACATCCCGCTTGTTATTTTTAATAAAATCTTCAAAAACCGTGACGCCTTTTTTTTGCAGAAAGCTGTCCGGGTCTTCCCCTTCCGGCAACAAGACCAATTGCACATTAAAGCTATCCGACAACGCCATGTCCAATCCGCGAAGCGCGGCTTTAATGCCCGCAGCATCTCCGTCATATAAAATGGTCAGATTTTTGGTCAGATTGCTAATGAGCTTGAGCTGCCCTTCCGTAAGGGAAGTGCCGCTGGAAGCCACCACATTGGTAACACCGGCCTGATGCAGCGAAATGACATCCGTATAACCCTCGACCAACAGGCATTCATTCTGCTTATGGATACTTTGCCTGGACTGATACAGCCCGTACAGTATCTTGTTTTTTACATAAAGCTCGTTTTCCGGCGTGTTGATATATTTAGGCGCATGCTCCGATTTTTTCAGGATACGTGCGCCAAAACCGACGATTCTTCCCGTAGCGCTGAATATTGGAAACATCACCCGTCCGCGGTAATTATCATAAGACCTGCCGTCGCGGATCCTGATAAGGCCGGCGCGTTCTAATATATCCGCCTGGTATCCTTTTGCCAGGGCTGCTTTTGTAAATGCATCCCATTGATCTAAACAATAGCCTAAGCGAAACTGCCGGATTATTTCTTCCCGGAATCCCCGTTCCCGGAAATAGCCGCCGCCAATAATCTTACCATCCTCGTCCTGGTGCAATATGTCTTCAAAATAGCTTGCAGCAAATTCATTGACAATCCGCAGACTTTCTTCAATCTGTTGCTGTTGCTTATATTCTTCGCTGCTTTCTGTTTCCTGAAGGTCTATCTGGTAATATTTCGCCAGCCAGCGGATAGCTTCCACGAAGGAAAATTTTTCGTATTCTTCAATGAAAGAAACGACATCGCCGCCTTTTCCGCAACCGAAGCATTTATATATCCCTTTGACGGGATTTACATTAAAGGAGGGCGTTTTTTCATTGTGAAACGGACAATTGGAAATGTAATTGACCCCTCTTCTGCGCAGTTTGATAAACTGGCCGATCACTTCCACGATATCGGCGCGGCTGATGACTTGTTGTATGGATTCGGCTGCAATCATTTTTCTCCTGCGAAATTAACAAAATCGTTCGCGCGGTGCTAATTTAAAAATGGAATAAAGGGGAATGATTTTATATTTGCCTAAAATTGCCCGGATGATTTATTTTTTCCCGCTGATTGCTGCGCTGGCCGGCTGGCTGCTGAATAAAATACTGGTTTTCTTTTTCCTTAATCATAAATTACCACGACTTCGCGAACCGATTGCCGATGCTGCGGCACAATATGCTTTAAAGGAAATTGATTTGCATAAAATTGCAGTGATCATTGCCGATACCAAAAACATAAGCCCGTTACTGCCGGCTATTGAAGCACATGTAGAGGTGTTGCTTCGGGAAAAAATTAAGGAAAAAATTCCGGTGCTGGCTGCTTTGATGGGTGATAAAACCATCAATAAAATCAAAACAGCCATCATGGAAGAGTTAGCCCTTGCATTGCCTAAGCTGATTATTCAGTTAGGTGATAATGTAAAGATTCATGTCAGGATAGAGGAAGCAGTGCGGGATAAAATCAGAGCAACGGATATAGCTTTATTGAAAAAATCATTACAAAAACCGATACAATATATCGAACTTGCAGGGGTGTTTTCGGGTTTTTTGATCGGACTGATTTTACTGCTTCTGATGATTTGTAATAAGCAGTTTTAAGTCAAAATGACTCTCGCCAATGCCGGAATGAATAATTAAAAATTAACAATACAACTTCTTTTATATGAAACTTGTTGAATGTCCGCGGGATGCCATGCAGGGTTGGGCGCATTTTATTTCCACTGAAAAAAAGGTAAAATACCTGAATCAATTATTAAAAGTAGGCTTTGATATATTGGATTTCGGATCTTTCGTTTCGCCCAAAGCCATACCTCAGCTGGCTGATACGCGGGAGGTGATTCCTCAGTTAGATTTGTCCGGAACTAACACCGAATTGCTGGCCATCATTGCCAATGTGCGGGGAGCGGAGGAAGCTATACAGTATGACGAAATCGCCTGCCTGGGTTTTCCATTCTCTATTTCGGAAACCTTCCAGTTACGCAACACCAATAAGACCATTGCCGAATCATTGCTACAGGTGGAAGCCATACAAAACCTTTGTGTTCAGCATAAAAAGAAGGCTGTCCTCTATATTTCCATGGGTTTTGGCAATCCTTACGGCGATGAATACAATGCTGAAACCGCCATCCGCTGGTTTGAAAAACTTCGCGATATGGGCATCAGGATAATTGCTATGGCGGATACGGTGGGGCTGGCCGACCCTCAAACAATACGCTATATCTATTCCAGGCTGATTCCGGAATTTCCGGATGTGGAGATTGGCGCACACTTTCATTCCACGCCACAACATTGGGAGGAAAAGATTAAAAGTGCCTATGATGAAGGTTGCCGGCGATTCGACAGTTCCATAAAGGGAATCGGAGGATGCCCGATGGCCGAAGACGACCTGGTGGGTAATATTGCCACGGAAAATATCCTCCAGTTTGCAGACCGGAATCATATTGAGCTTCAGATTGACCGTAAGGCATTTATGGAAGCCATGATTATGGCGGATGAGCTGTTTGTGTGAGGTAAGATGCATACAGCCGGCCATGGGGATACCCGTAGTTCCTAATTTCAAATGACACCGTTTTTTTTATGAAAAAATAATATTGCGCTATCAAAATTGCGGTTAACTTGCCTCGTTTTTATACACTTGTATAATACAAACCGATTTCATTGTCCTATCAAGAAGCTATTGACTATCTGATGCAGCGCCTGCCTATGTTTGCACGCGTTGGCAATTCTGCCGTCAAGTATGGTCTCCGAAATATAATCGCTTTATGTGAAGCGCTGGGCAATCCCCAGGAGAACAAAAAATTTATCCATATTGCCGGCACAAACGGTAAGGGCAGCACCAGCCATATCCTGGCCGCTACCCTGCAGCAGGCAGGCTATAAAACGGGGCTCTACACATCGCCTCACTTAGTGGATTTAAGGGAGCGGGTGCGCATTAACGGCCTGCCCGTAAGTAAAGAATATGTGGTTCGGTTTATTGAAAAGGTGAAGCCATTGGTGGAAACTATCAAGCCTTCTTATTTCGAGCTGAATGTAGCGATGGCCTATTGTGCTTTTGCTGATGAAAATGTGGATGTGGCCGTCATAGAAACCGGATTGGGCGGTCGTATGGACAGCACTAATATCATTCGGCCGGCCTTATCAGTCATTACTAATATCAGTTACGACCATGTGAATATATTAGGAAATACCCTGGCGGAAATTGCCGGAGAAAAGGCTGGTATTATTAAGGACGATGTACCTGTGGTAATCGGAGAAACACATTCGGAAACAGAAGGTGTTTTTTTCAGGGAAGCGCTGAAACATCATTCGCCGGTTTACTTTGCCGATTCGGTTTGGGATCTCGTTAAATCGGGAAGAAATACGGATACCCAGCAATTCAAGGCTATACATCGCCCCACAAAGCATATTTACCTTATCACGACGGACCTTCTGGGAAATTACCAGTCTGCAAATATCATTACGTCCCTTGCTGCCGTGGAGGTTTTGCAGCAGTTGGGTTGGGAAGTAAGTATTGACACCTGCGTCAGGGCATTGCAGTCGGTAAAAAGCACAACCGGCCTGCGGGGACGCTGGGACCGGATAAGCAGCGAACCGGATATCATCCTGGATGTGGCGCATAACCCTGCAGGCATGGCTTTGACCATGGAAAACCTACAGGCTTTAGGAGAGCATAAAACGACCTTTGTCCGCCATATCGTATGCGGATTTGTAAAAGATAAAGATGTATCGGCCACTTTAAAGCAAATGCCAACTAATGCCCGTTATTATTTTACCCAAGCCGATATGCCCCGTGCCTTAGAAGCCGCATCGTTGCTGGAGCTGGCCGTGCACAACGGCCTGAATGGCGCCTGTTTTTCCCATGTATCCGATGCCGTTCGGGCTGCCGTACAACAGGCTGATACGGAAGATGTCATCCTGATTACCGGCAGCTTTTATATTGTCGGGGAGGCTATACCTTTCTTAGAGGAATATTTGCATAAACCCGAAGCATTATAAGCGTTGCTTCACGATGGTTAGCATTTTCCGTTTCCATGTACCGAAATCGCCGGCTATAATATGTTTCCGTGATTCCTTCACCAAATGCAGGTAGAAGGCTAAATTCTGCACGCTGGCAATCTGCAGGCCCAGGATTTCATGAGCAACAAATAAATGCCGCAGGTAAGCCCTGGTATAAAAATTGCTTACGGAACAATCCAGCCCTTCGTCGATCGGGAAAAAATCTTCCGCCCAGCGTTTGTTTTTTATATTGACTACTCCTTGTGTTGTAAACAACATACCGTTTCTTCCATTGCGGGTGGGCATCACGCAGTCAAACATATCCACGCCCAGGGCAATGCCTTCCAGAATATTCCAGGGTGTACCCACACCCATCAGGTAGCGCGGCTTTGCTTTGGGCAGGATATCGCAAACCAACCCGCACATCTCATACATATCCTCCTCCGGTTCGCCCACGGATAAGCCTCCGATAGCATTCCCCTCTGCATCCTGCGATGCGACAAATTCCGCCGAAATCTTCCGCAAATCCTTATAAACGCTTCCCTGAACTATGGGGAAAAGCGCCTGCGGGTAACCGTATTCGGGTTCCGTTTCCTGCATGCGTTGCAGGCAGCGTTGTAACCATTGGTGGGTCAGCAACATAGATTTATGCGCATATTGATATTCGCAGGGGTAGGGGGTACATTCATCAAATGCCATAATGATATCTGCGCCTATCTTCCTTTGGATGTCCACCACGTTTTCCGGAGAGAACAAATGCCTTGAGCCGTCAATATGAGACTGGAAGATGACGCCCTCCTCCGATATTTTCCGGTTTGCGGAGAGGGAAAACACCTGGTATCCGCCGCTGTCGGTTAGTATAGGATGCGACCAGCCGTTGAAGCGGTGCAGTCCGCCGGCATGTTGCAGCACGCCTGTGCCCGGACGGAGATACAGGTGATACGTATTGCCTAAGATGATCTGAGCCTGAATGTCCTGCTCCAGCTGGTGCTGCAGGACGGCTTTTACCGTACCCACCGTGCCCACCGGCATAAAGATAGGCGTTTCTATTGTTCCATGTGCAGTGTGGATCAGTCCTGCGCGTGCTCCTGTTTCGGGATCTGTTGCCTGTAATTCAAATTCCATTATTTTTCTATCCGGTAGTTTTATATAATCAGGTTTCCTTTCTGTTTCACTGAGCTGATATCCAGCTCCTTGTATAAGGCTATCTTTTCCGTGCGGGAAAACAATTCCGGGATACCCCTTGAGATATCGTCATAGGTTTCGCCCTGGAGCAGGAGAATGTAATCCGCCCATTTCAAATCCGCCAGCAGGGTCATACCATCTGCACGATTGGTATAAAGCAGTATCCGGGTATCTTCATAAACCGGGTACAGATGCCGGAAAACAGGGAAGCAGACCTTAGGCAGCGGTTCTCCGGTTGCCTCTTCAAAAAGGCTTAAAGATCGGGGTTTATTTTTACGGTTTGAAAATTCGATAAGAATATCCAGTTCCGGTTCCCGCTCAAAACATAAGCCTAATCGGGTATTCAGGTGGGCGCAAACTGTATATCCCGGGTATGAGCTTTGAAGGGCAATCATCCGGCTACGCTCGAAAAAATCTTCTTCGATGCCTGATTTGTTTAGCGAATAAACGGTTGATTTCATTACAAAAGCTCTTGCTGCAAAGATTGGTCATATTTTGGGATTATCCGAAATCCGGCGCTGAAAATTTCGGGTTATGTAATATGTGATTTTGAACAATGGATGTCAGATAGCGTATGGAGGGGCGGAACACCTCGTTCGGTGTAGGCAGAGATACGTTGCAGTGGTAAGCAGCCTCCGACTGCAAAGCAATTCTTGAAATATCAGCCAGCTACTTTGTTCTCTTAGTATTCGTAGTTTCTTTGTGGGAAAAATGCAATGCTGTTTCGCAATAGAATACTAATTACGGGGAAACGACGGAATATCAGAAAAGTTTTCAGTAGAAGCAGCCGGCGGGGAAAGTCAACCCTGATAGCAATACCTTTATAAGGCAGCCACTAATTCCGTAACCAATTTAGCTAAGAGCGGAGCAGCCGCATTGGCCGCCTCCAGCACTTCTTCATGTGTGATGGTATTCAGCGATTCGCGGATACCAATATCGGTAATAATGCTGGTGGCAAAAACCCGCATACCTCCGTGGATGGCCACAATCACTTCGGGAACAGTGCTCATGCCCACCGCATCCCCGCCGATAACATGCAGCCAGTGGTATTCAGCACGTGTTTCAAATGTAGGACCCTGTAAACCGACATACACACCCTCCTTTACAGGTATATCATTGCGGCGGGCCATCGCTTTTGCCTGCTGCAATAATTCCCTTGCATAAGGCTCGCTCATATCCGGGAAACGCATCCCCAGCCGTTCATCGTTCGGACCGCGCAGCGGGTGTTCGGGAAAGAGGTTGATATGATCGGTAATCAACATAATATCACCTACCTTAAACTCCGGATTCATACCGCCCGCCGCATTGGAAACGATTAAGGTTTCTGCGCCTAAAGCCCGCATCACCCGTACCGGAAAGGTTATGGTCTCCATATTATAGCCTTCGTAATAATGAAACCTTCCGGCCATCATCACTACATCTTTACCGCCCAATCTTCCGAACAGTAATTTTCCGGCATGACCTTTAACCGTCGTAACCGGGAAATGGGGAATAGCATTATAGGGCAATGCATCTTCAACAGTAATATGGGATGCAAGGTCGCCCAGGCCGCTGCCCAGGATAATGCCCACAGCGGGCTTCACCTTTGTTTTCCTTTTGATAAAAAATGCTGTTTCCTGTATCCGGTCGAATAGATTCATGTTGTTAATTAGGTTAGACCATATTCCAGGCGATGGCGGATAAATTCATTGAGACAATTCATCGAATGAAATGTCCGTAGCGGGTTTTGCAGGTGGCAATTCCACAGACTCCTGGTCGGTAGGCAGCTCGGCAATATAGCGTTGTTCGATGGATTCAATGGCGGATTTGCGTTTGAGCTGAGCCTCTACCAATTGCTTCATGTTTTTTGCCGATAAATGTAGCATGGCATTTTTTGCACGGATACGCGCCAACATTCTGGAAATGATCACCAATAAAACGGCAATCAGGATGATCAGTCCCTGCACTGACCAGGCTAAGGAATTGAGCTCAAGATCGGTAAAGTCGCTTTGATTCATGCCTAAAGTGATGAGCCTTTTCAACATATAAAAAGGCGGTAACCTGGCATAAAATATGGCGTACAGTATCAGTCCCGCAGCAGCTATCCACAATAATATTTCTAAAAAAACTGAAAGGCCGCTGTTCAGAAACCGCCTGTAAGCTGGTTTGTGCAGGGTAGAAGCCAGCGGATCGATCAGATCTATTTGCGCTTTTATGGATCTTTTCTGATCCTGGAAATCTTTGATCAGATCTTCATGTAAACGACTGTTTGTCATAGCAGGAATAATTTTAGCGAAACTGAAAACGCACTCAAGTTAAAAATAATCCGGCAATTTTATTCTAAAAAGATGATGATGCCGGTAGTCAATGCCGCCAATACAGCTATTAAAACCGCGCCGGCGCTGATATCCTTGATTTTTTTAATCTGCTTATTTTGCTCCTGCGAATAAAGATCGCACAGGTTTTCAATGGCTGTATTAAATGCCTCGCTTAGAAATACTAACGCTACGGCTATTGCAATAAACAACCATTCAACTTTACTCAGACCCTTCAAAAAACCCGCAATAATAACAACCGTTGCTGCCGTCAGATGAATACGCATATTGTTTTCTGAACGGACGACGGCAGCAAGTCCCTGTAAAGCATACCGGAAACTGCAAATGATTTTAGAGAAAAAATGCATGATACTGTTATTATGGAATGATTGAATAAGACGAAGTTCCGTATGGAAAGCCAAAAATATCCGATTTGAAATTAGCAATAAAAACGGAAATATACGGTAGTTTGTATGCAAACATAGTTGGAGATCCTATTTGGTACGTGTATTTTATATTCGCATGCCTGCGGCAAAAAGGATTGCAAATCCTGTTTTAATCAATCCTTGATAATGTGCCGCACTAACAGCAATGCGTGTCGAATGTCATCAATTCCTCAAACCCTTTAATCCCTCGAATTTCAATTCATTCTATTTCCATTTTCAAAGGAAATCCTACCTTTACGAAGTCTGAACATATATCACCATGTTAGTTAAAGTATTTGGAAGCGCTGTTTACGGCGTGGAAGCTGTTACCATAACCATCGAAGCAGATGTCAGCCAGGGCAGCGGCTATGTAATTGTTGGCTTGCCTGATAATGCTGTAAAGGAAAGTGTAGAGCGGATTTTATCGGCGATTAAGAACAACAATTACGAACGATCGCGTTACAAGGTCGTGATCAATATGGCGCCTGCCGACATGAAAAAAGCGGGGTCTGCCTATGATTTGCCGATTGCTATTGGCATTCTTGCTGCTACAGAACAAGTGAATACCCATTTGCTGAGCAGTTATATTATCATGGGAGAACTGTCTCTTGACGGCGCTCTACAACCCATCAAAGGGGCATTACCAATGGCCATCCAAGCCAAAAAAGAAGGTTACCTGGGGATGATACTGCCAAAGCAAAATGCTCGCGAAGCGGCTTTAGTCAGCAATATACAGGTCTATGGCGTGGATAATATCCAGGAAGTCATTGATATCCTGAACGGCAACACTATGCTGGATGCGGTGAAGGTGGATACCCGTGCGGAATTTTTCGATGCCCAGACACATTATGAGATTGATTTCAATGAAGTGCGGGGACAGGAAAATATTAAACGGGCATTGGAAATTGCCGCAGCCGGCGGACATAATGCCATTCTGATTGGCCCGCCTGGCGCAGGAAAAACCATGCTTGCCAAACGGCTGCCTACTATTTTACCTCCGCTTTCCCTGCATGAAGCATTAGAAACCACCAAGATTCATTCGGTGGCAGGGAAACTGCCGGAGCATGCTTCTCTTGTAGCACAACGCCCCTTCCGTTCTCCGCATCATACTATAAGTGACGTAGCTCTGGTAGGCGGTGGAGGGTTTCCACAGCCGGGTGAGATCTCTCTGGCGCATAACGGCGTGTTGTTTTTGGATGAATTGCCAGAATTTAAACGTACCGTGCTGGAAGTGATGCGTCAGCCGATGGAGGAAAGGCGGGTGACCATTTCCCGCGCTAAAGTATCCATTGATTTTCCGGCTAATTTTATGCTGATTGCTTCCATGAATCCCTGTCCCTGCGGCTACTACAATCATCCGGAAAAAGAATGTTCCTGTTCCCCGCAAACCGTGCAGCGTTATCTGAATAAGATATCCGGGCCGCTGCTCGATCGCATAGACCTGCATGTGGAGGTAGTGCCGGTTGCCTTTGCAGAACTTTCTTCTTCTCAACAATCAGAATCCAGCGCTGATATCCGGGAACGTGTGATTACCGCCCGGAATATTCAGGTGGAACGTTACAAGGAGACCCCCGGAGTGTATTGTAATGCCCTGATGAGCAGTCGTCAGTTGAAGGAGATTTGTATTCTGGATAAAGTCTCGGTTAACCTTCTGAAGACCGCAATGGAACGGCTGAATCTTTCTGCGCGCGCCTACGACCGGATTCTGAAGGTTTCCAGAACCATTGCGGATCTGGCTGCCAGTGCATCCATCAAAGCCGAGCATATAGCCGAAGCAATTCAGTACCGCAGCCTTGACCGGGAAAGCTGGGCCGGTTAATCTTATGTTACTCCTTTTAGTTGCTTAATTCGTTAAAGGCTTTGAAAATGTATTCCGCGATGGCGCTGCTTTAAAAAGCAAGCTATAATTTTGCGCCGCCGGAACGATAAGGAATTTTTGTCAAAATAAATTATCTCCTTTGTTGTTTCTAAGACAGGGTCTTGTCAGGAGCGGTCTCACAACAAAAGGCAGCCGGATACATTCAAAACAGGATAAGGATTCTGATATTTTTTAAAACAAAAAGCATTAATCGTGAGAAAAATCTTACTTTCTTTACTAACCCTCATCATTACTTCCACTTTGTTTGCACAGGAATTGACCACCTATAATGAAGTGGAAGCCAAAAAAGGCGCCACTAAAAACCTGGATACGGTCGCCTGGGTACACAGCGGCAATCTCGTATTCGGTATCAATGAAGGCATTCTGCACAACTGGTCGGCGGGCGGCGAGCTGGCTTCGCTCACCCTGAACAGCGTTTTCACGGGAAATCTCACGTACTATCATCGCCGTTCTGTTTGGTCGAACACTCTTGATGCCGCATACGGATTGTTTTATGCCTATTCCAATCAATTTATCCCCCGTAAAACAGACGACCGGATTGATTTTACCTCCAAATACGGCTACCGGATGCATAATACTAAAGATTTTTATTTTGTGCTCTTAGCCAATGCACGCACGCAATTCAGTAAAGGATATAATTACGATGTTCCGGGATGGGACACCTTTTCCACTTCACGGTTTTTGTCTCCGCTGTATATCACGCTGGCTCCGGGTATGGAATACCGGAAGGGGGAGATGTTGAGCTTGTTCTTTTCGCCATTGGCTACACGCGCAACTTTTGTAGATAAATATTATACGCAACAGGATCCGGCCGGCGCCTATGGGGTGGGGTATGATAAAATTTTCCGCTGCGAGCTGGGTGCTTATTTCTCTACCCGGTTTCAGAAAGATTTCAGTCCCAATATTTCCTATAAAACCCGCTTAGATCTCTATAGCAATTATTTTGCCAAAGACAGTTATGACACTTCAGGTCTGTTAGTCCGGAAGGACAATCCTGGGAATATTGATTTGATGTGGGATAATTTAATCGGTATTAAGGTGTATAAATATTTTTCACTCACCTTTGGCTTTACAGCAATTTACGACAATGATTTGCCCTACAAAGATACCTATACCGATGACTTAGGCGTGGTGCATGGGAAGGACGATCCGACCACCGGACTTGGCTGGTGGCAGGTGAAACAAATGTTTACCATCGGATTCAATTATAAATTCTAAATTTGAAGCCTCTTGAAAAAGAGGTTTTTTTATTTTCTGAAAAATATATGTCCTCCACAAACTACCAGATAAAGCTTCCACAGTTCGAAGGTCCATTCGATTTACTATTGTTTTTTATCGAAAGGGATGAGGTGGACATTTACAATATCCCTATACATAAAATAACTTCGGATTTTTTAGCGTATATCCATCAATTAGAAGCGCTGGATATTGAGCTGGCCAGTGAATTTATACTGTTTGTTTCCACCCTGATGCGTATTAAGGCGAAGATGCTGCTACCGCGACGGGAAGTGGATGCATTGGGTCAGGAGATCGATCCCCGTCAGGAATTAGTGGATAAGATTATGGAGTATAAGCGGTTTAAAGAAGCTGCGGAAACGATGACCGTGATGGAGGCCGAACGGCTGCTGCATCAAAAGCGCGGCAACATTAAGAAGGAACTGGAAAGCCTCGGTCAAACCTATGCGGAAGGTACCGAAGTACAAAGCATCACGGTTTATAAGCTGATGCAGACCTTCGATAAGGTAATGCGTCGTTTTGAAATAAGAAATAATGACACTCAGCACGTCGTAGTGAAATACAATTACTCGATGGAAGGGCAGCGGGATTTTTTAATCCGCAAGATCAACATGGAAAGTAAGGCTGCTTTCGAAACAGTGTTTATGGTCTGCGAAAACCGGCTTCATGCTATCTTTACTTTCCTGGCCATGCTGGAGCTGATACAACAGCAATATCTGCACATCCTTACCGGCACCGGACGCAATAACTTTATCATTGCCTGGAATGAAGATGCTCAGGAAGCAGAAGATATTGACCGGTAACTTTTATGGCACACCACACGTAAAAGTGCGCCAGCCGGAGAAATAAGATAAGCGTTTTTTATGCTTTAGTACTTAAAAACATAGAATTTCATCTTCGATGAAATAACTGCTTTTATTGCTTTGCATTTTGACTTTTTACTTATTGTTCCCCATTTCTATTCGTCCTTTAATAATGTCGTCCACCACCTCCGGATCTAAAAGCGTGGTGGTATCGCCGACATTATCCGGCTCACCGGCTGCAATCTTTCTTAATATCCTGCGCATGATCTTACCGCTTCGCGTTTTGGGCAGGTTCTGAACAAACTGGATCTTGTCCGGTTTCGCTATCGGACCGATAAGGCGGCTTACGGTTTGCAGGATATCCTGCCGGGAAAGTTCTTCATCCTTATGGAGATTGTTGTAAATGACAAATGCATAAATCCCTTGCCCTTTCAGGTCATGCGGAAACCCGACTACGGCACTTTCAATTACGCCCGTATGCATATTCAGCGCATTTTCCACTTCGGCCGTCCCGATCCGGTGGCCGCTCACATTCAACACATCATCTACGCGTCCGGTTATCTTATAAAAGCCGTTTTCATCGCGGAGGGCGCCGTCTCCCGTAAAATACAATCCGGGATAAACGGAAAAATAAGTCTGCTGGCAACGCTCATGGTTTTGATACGTTGTGCTGATGATTCCGGGCCAGGGAAAACGTATGCATAGATTTCCGCTGACATTATTACCCTCAATAATATTGCCATGGTCATCAACCAGCACAGGTTGTATGCCCGGCATCGGCAGGGTGGCAAAAACGGGTTTAGCAGGTGTAACGCCGGCAAGCGTACTGATCAATGTTCCGCTGGTTTCAGTTTGCCACCAGGTATCCACTATCGGGCATCTTCCTTTACCAATATTTTCATTATACCATCGCCAGGCTTCTTCATTGATAGGTTCACCTACGGATCCCAACACTTTCAGTGACGTTAAACGATGCTTCAGCACAGGCTCCGTTCCAAATCCCATCAAAGCCCGTAAGGCAGTTGGCGCAGTATAGAGTATGCTGACCTCATATTTATCTATAATTTCCCAGAGCCTGCCGGCATCCGGCCAGGTGGGGACGCCTTCATAAATCAGGGAAGTAGCGCCGGCACATAAAGGGCCATACACGATATAGCTATGGCCGGTTATCCATCCGATGTCTGCGGTACAGAAATGTACATCCCCCGGCTGATATTGAAACTGGTTTACAAAAGTGTAAGTGGTATAAACCATATAGCCGCCGCAGGCATGCACCACACCCTTAGGCTTTCCGGTAGAACCGGAGGTATAAAGAATGAACAAGGGGTCGCCCGCATCCATTTCTTCTGCCGGGCAATCCGGATCACCCTGGGTTTCTACGATCTTGATTTCATCTTCCCACCATACATCCCGTCCTTTGATCATGCTAACCGGAGTACGGGTGCGCGTGCAGACGATGACTCGTTTTACAAAGCGGATACCAATCAGGGCATCATCTACTATGGATTTTAGCGGAATGTCCTTATTGCCGCGGAAATTACCGTCGCAGGTAATGATAAATTCCGCCTGCGCATCATGCAAACGGTCGGCAATACTTTGAGCGCTAAAGCCCGCAAAGATCACGCAATGGATGGCGCCAATACGGGCACAGGCCAGAATGGCAATAGCCAGCTCAGGAATCATGCCCATGTAAATACAGACCCTGTCTCCTTTCTTCACCCCGTTATTCTTCAGTACATTGGCAAACTGAACCACTTTCTTATGCAGTTCCCGGTAGGTCAGGATACGGTGATGCTCCTCCGGATCATTCGGCTCCCAGATGATGGCGGGCTGATCGCCCCGCGTTTCAAGATGCCGGTCTAAGCAATTTTCCGTGATATTGAATTTGCCGTTTATAAACCAGTTGGCATGATAATTATGGAAATCCCAGTCACAGACCCGATCCCATTTTTTTCGCCATAAAAAAGTTCCGGCAATATCCGCCCAAAATTCTTCCGGGCTTTCGATGCTTTTTTGATAAGCTGATTTGTATTGTTCGTATGATGTGATTTGAAAGGAATAGGACATGTTATTATGCTTTTGATCGTCAATAGTAAGAATTTTTAAGTGGATTTCAAAGCAGGCACAGCCCGCAGTGGAGCGGAGACATAATTACAATATAGGGAAAAACCTCCGAGCGTTGGCAAATTGGGCAAAAACCGTTTTGCCCTATAATAATTTGCGTTATGTTACTTAGCCGCCCTTTAAAAATGGCTGTATTCCAAATGTTGCATGTGGTGTAAGGTTTTTTTGTCATTCCGCAAAAACGTGCCGTCAGTCCGAAAAGGAAATCCCGGATTACGCTTAATCCGGTTAGGATTTT
>CAZUSO010000017.1:0-51600 GCA_964622775.1 uncultured Taibaiella sp.
CCGTATCAAACCAGGGATGAGACGATTTTAAATATTCGAAGATGGTCATGATATTTGTTTTTAAAATATTGAATTACGAATTACGAATTACGAATTATGGGTTTTGGGTTTTTCATTTTCAGTTTTCAATTTTCAATTAACAAAGTACATATCCATCTTCCCTTTTCCTTTCGCTTCGACTTCGCCGCGGTATGCACATTCAAAATCATGCTTTACCAATTCATACGTTATTTCGGATATATTCACCTTTCCCGCTTCGCTGTTTTGCTCCATACGGGCTGCAGTGTTTACCGTATCGCCCCAGATATCGTAAGCGAATTTTTTTATGCCTACGATACCGGCTACCACGCTACCACTATGGATGCCGATACGAATTTCAAATACATTTTCGTTCCTGCGCCTTTTTTCTATAAAGTCGCGTATCTCTATAGCAGCCTGAACAGTTTTTTGCGCATGTTGCGGATCGGCGGCGGGCAAACCGCAAACCGCTAAGTAGGCATCACCGACAGTCTTGATTTTTTCCAGACCGTTGCGTTCGATAATATTGTCGAAGGCGGTAAAGCATTCGTGCAATTCCTGTACCAATTGCCGGGGTTGCAGTTGCTCCGAGGCTTGGGTAAAGTTGGCAAAGTCGGTGAATAAGACGGTTACATGATCAAAATAATGCGCTTCCGCCTTTCCTTTTTCCTTCAATTCTTCCGCAACCTCTTCCGGAAGGATATTGAGCAGCAGCTCATCGCTGCGCAATTTCTCTGCCTGCAATTCTTTTAATGCGGAATTGAGCTTATTGAGCGCGCCGTCTTTGGCATTTTCAAAAACAATGGCAATCCAGAATAATATCAGCGCCAGGCCAATATTGGTGGTCAGATAAAAAACCCTCTGAAATTCCGGTTTTATTTGATCGGGGAAAGAATAGTCATAGAAATAAAGGATAAAGAAAAGTACATCAATTAGAATAACTACTATAATGGAGAGAATAGCCCCCTTTTTATTCCATAATAAGAGGGCAACTATGGGTGTGGTCGCCAGCCAGGAAAAGAGCACGGATAAGAATCCTCCCGTAAAGTAAACAGTTATGGCAATAGAAAAGGAACACGAAATAAAATAAAACGGGTAGATGAAGGACAGCTTCGACTTATACCTGTAGCCGAAAAGGCAGGCAATGCTAATCAGCATAAGCGGCAACTGAGACCACAGGCCTCCGTCATAATGAATAAAGTAAGAAATGAGCGCATAATTGAGATTGAAATAAGCTATTATCAACCAGGTGGTAACGGTAAGCCTGGCTTTGCGCTGACTTTCGGCATCAGGAGGAATGGTGGAAGGGATAAAGTACTGAATTACTTTTTTCATTATGTTGTTATTTTATAGGCAATAAAATACGCTGCAAAAATCCAAAGCCCCATAATAATACCAGAGACTAATGTGGTCAGCCATCTCATTTGCCCTGCCCTGGTGTAAATCAGGGGGAGCACAAAACAAATTAAGCCTTCTCCCATAATAATGTAATACGGCGTATGGAATAGCATTTTCTCTGTAGGAATGTACTGCCACCATGAAGCGTATTTTGCAAAACATTCAAAAGCCGGGATAAAGAGTATCCCGATAATAAACGTAAGCAGAGCAGCAGTTGCCAGGCGATGCTTTTTTGAAATTAAATAGCCGATATAGCCCACCTGTATCAAAATCACAGCCCAGGCAAAAGGCATATAGGCAGGCGATGCCCAAAGCATGGGTTCATGCGCAGGATATTGCAGCGATTGGATCCCATTTACAAGCCAGTTATCGGCAATCAGTTCCACAAAGCCCGCAGCGATACCGAAAAGCAGCAGCTTTTTCAGAAATGCATCCTGCCTGCGGTATGCATACCATAAAATAATGGAATACATACCCCATGCAAGTATAAATGCGCTCACAGGGCCCCAGTCGAACCAGGCGGAAAGCGCTGCAACAGACAGCGTGCCTAACATTGTGGTGATGATAAAGCCGGCTTCATTAGTCAGGCTGAGCTTGCTAAACATAAATTTCAAAAAGCCTTCCACAACAAACAATATACCCATGAGAAAAGTGAGTGTCCGGATATACCAGGGGAAATTATCGCTGTAAGGGAGCCCTTTATTATAACGATGCCGGTCCCAACATTTCATCAGGTCAAAGAACCAGGGTTCCTTAAATTGAAATATCTGCGCGTAGTGCTTTTTATTCCCATCCGCATCAATGATGCAATTGACGGCACGCCGGGCTGCTTCATTTGCACCTTCCATAGTGGCGAGATCGGTATTCGTGCGTACGTAATCAGCGGCGAGGAAGATATTCTCAATATCAGTTGCCGCAGCAGGCCTTAATGCCCAGGTATTGACATTATTTACCAGCAGGGGTTCTTTATCTACATTTTGCCTTTTCTTTTTCTCCCAGTGAATATCCCGGTCGAGATAATAAAATTCAACCATGCTGCGGTCGATTATTTTTTTACCATTTACATTGAGGCTTTTTTCAATCTGCTCCCACACATACTTTTCAATTGTTGCAGCATCACAATCCTCCGCCAACACCGTTCTGTACTTTGTGTGTAACCAGTCTGAAATATCTACGCTCAGTATTCCCTTCACCTTGCCGTTATATCTTTTACTCAGGTCATAATCATCCCAAAACTGTATTTGCGAAATTGCGGTGAGCGCCCATTCCGTATCGCTGAAAATAATATGCCCTTTATTAATGCTTACGTTCTCATTCAGGTAATATTGAATACCGTTCATCCAGCTTACGCTTGGAGCAAGTGTCTTCAGATAAGAAAAACAGGGATCAACATCAATCATCTGATCTGTAATTAATTCCGTCATACGCTCAATCGGGCAGGCAAACAAATAATGATCGCCCTGCACGGCGATTTCTTTTCGCTGTGCCGCATCCGAATCGTGCATGCTTATGACAACGCTGCTCACCTTTCTGTCCTGCATTTCAATGCGCACCACTTTTGCATCATGTATGTATTTTACGCCTTTTGCGAGCAAATAGACTTTCCAGGGATTAAGCCATGCATCATTCGTAGGTGCATTTAATACCCTGTCCGGATTTACCCAGGGTTGGATGCCGCAATAAATAAGTTGTAAAACAATATCGCCGCCGGTTTTTGTAGAAGCGGTTTTGGCATTTGCGGCAACAAGCGTTCTGGTAAAGCCGATAACTAAGAGGTTCCTGTAGGTTTCCGAAAAATTATCGGCCTGCATATATTCCCACCACCCGATTTTTTCATAATCATTATCTCTGCGTCTTCTGCAACTCGTAGCCAGTTGCATCATCCGGTCTGCAAAAAAGGTTTTTTCTTCATCAGTAAGCCCGGTATCCACGCCGCGAAAGAGGTTATTCAACAGAAGTTTCCAACCTGCACGGGTGCGGGGAAACCTGGCATTTACCAAAATGCTTTCTTTACCATAGCGGGCAAGCATAATGGTTTTAGTAGGCGTAAGATTTGCAGATACGCCGCCTGGCTGTATTTTTCCACTTTTGTCTTTAAAAGGAATACGACTCATGGTGTCAATGACATGCCGGTAAAAACCGGGAAAAAACCGGAAACCATGTTCTCCCGGAAGAAATCCGTCAGGCTCCTGCAGGTTAGTGCCCGGCACATCTACGCTACGCGCCTTGCCCCCAACATATTGGGTATTGACTTCATATATTTCTACCTCATAACCTCTTTCGATCAGCTCCTGCGCTGCGCTCATTCCGGCAACGCCTCCGCCAAGAATAACTACCTTTTTTGGCTTCATATCATATTATTTTGAAAACTGATTAACCCTCCGACCGGACTACGATAATTTATTGCTCACTGATCGATTCTTTTGGGAACATGACAGATTCAGGCTGCAAAACGTCATTTATTCATTCCGTTGCTTTTCACTGCCATGTCACCAAAATGAATACATTCAAAATCTAACGTCACACATACCCCGCCACAGAAGATATATTTAAGGTGTATGGATTTTTGAAAAGTTAATGTGCAATAAAGCCATAAAGTTATTTAAAATCTAAAAGAAAAAAATAGTTATAACTTAAAAAAATAATCCTCCATACCGGATTGAAAATGTTTCTCCCCTGAAATCCGTATCTGGCACAGCTTTCTCCGTAACCTGCCTGCCCTCTTGTCCCAAATATTCAAAATTATTTTTCCTGAATTCATAAGATATTACCTGAGGCCGTCATTCCAGAACAGCCCGTTCTCTTTTTGTTGTCGGAGAAAAGGCCAACAGTGGCGAAAAGACGAAAGTCATTCATTCCGAATCTAAAGAATTTACATGTTGTTAGCAACAAATAACATCAGGCGAGGAAACAAAGATCATATTTGGGAAACAAAAGGTATATTTATATTAGATTTGCTTTCCAAAAAATCCATACAGCATCGTATATGTCCTCAAAAAACTTTTACACAAGGCTTCAAAACGAAATTGACGGAATCCGGGATTCCGGACTGTTCAAAAACGAACGTATTATCGAATCTCCGCAAAGCGCAGAGATTACGGTCAACGGCAAAAAGGTGCTGAACTTTTGCGCCAATAATTACTTAGGCTTATCCTCGCATCCGAAAGTGCTGGAGGCGGCGAAAAACACCATCGACCATCGCGGATACGGCATGAGCTCGGTACGCTTTATCTGCGGCACACAGGACATTCATAAAGAGCTGGAAGAAAAACTGTCCCGGTTTCTCGGTATGGAAGACACTATTTTATATGTGGCCTGTTTTGATGCCAACGGCGGTGTCTTTGAACCTTTATTAGGAGAAGAAGATGTCATCATTTCCGATGAGCTGAATCATGCCTCCATCATTGACGGCGTCCGCCTGTGCAAAGCGAAAAGAGCCCGTTACAAACACGATAACCTAAACGATCTTGAATTACAACTACAGGCGCATAAGGATGCCCGAACCCGTTTTATCGTTACCGATTCCGTTTTTTCTATGGATGGCACCATCGCGCAGCTCGATAAGATCTGCGATCTCGCCGATCAATATGACGCCATCGTGATGATTGACGAAAGCCACTCTTCCGGCTTTATGGGAAAAACCGGTCGCGGCGTACATGAGCTTTGCGACGTAATGGATCGCGTGGATATCATCACCGGCACCTTAGGCAAGGCCCTGGGCGGCGCTTCGGGAGGATTTACCAGCGGTAAGAAAGCTGTCATTGAAATGCTGCGTCAGCGCAGCCGCCCTTATTTATTCAGCAATACGCTGGCGCCGTCCGTAGTGGGCGCTTCCATCGCCGTGCTGGATATGCTGAGCGAAACTACTCAACTAAGAGACAAGCTGGAAAGCAATACCCTTTATTTCCGCAAAAAGATGACCGAAGCAGGGTTTGATATCAAGCCTGGCCGCCATCCCATTACGCCCATCATGCTGTATGATGCCGTTGTAGCCCAGGAAATGGCTTCGCGTATGCTGGAAGAAGGTATTTACGTTACCGGGTTTTTCTTCCCCGTTGTACCTAAAGGTCAGGCCAGAATACGTGTACAGATATCAGCCGCTCATGATCAGCGTCATCTGGATAAAGCTATTGATGCCTTTACCAAAGTAGGTAAGGAACTTGGCGTTTTGAAATAAATCCGGAAAATCCCCGTTTATCAACATTAATCAAAAAAAAACCGGATTGAAATTCAAAATATTAAGGGGGATATGGCTGCTTAGCATTTTGCTGCCTCTTTCCCCCATTTATGGGCAATCAGGTCATTGTTCCATACAGGGAACTATTGCTGATGACGAAGGACAGGGCATTGACGGTGCGGCTGTTTCCTTAATGCATTCGGGGGATTCCAGCCTGGTAAGCGCCACGCTTTCCGACACTTCAGGTCAATTCGAATTCGGGCAATTGCCGGCTACGAATTATTTTCTGATCGTCAATTATTTTGGATACGGGGATTATACCGGCGCATCTTTCCGGCTCCCGGTGAAGCCGGACACATTACGGCTTGCCGCTATTATCCTGCATCCTCAGAACAATGAATTATCGGAAATTACCATTACCGGGCAAAAGCGACTCATAGAGCAAAAAGCAGACCGGGTGATCCTGAATGTGGATGCGCTCCTCAGTAATGCAGGCAGCAACGCGCTGGAGGTGCTCAAAAAATCGCCGGGCCTGACGGTGGATGAAAACGGCAATATATCCTTAAGAGGCAAAAGCGGTGTACTGATTTTTATTGATGATAAACCAACTTATTTATCGCCACCGGAACTGGCGGCCTATCTGCAAGCACTGCCTGCAAGTGCATTAAACCAGATAGAAATCATGACCAATCCGCCGGCTAAATATGATGCGGCAGGTAATGCGGGCGTCGTTAATATCCGCCTGAAAAAGTCCACTCAAAAGGGATTCAACGGCAATGTCAATCTGGGATACAACCAGGGGCATTACGCCCGTTTCAACAACAGCCTTAACCTGAACTATAATATCGGGAAGGTCAATCTTTTTTCCACCCTGACCTATAACAATATCGTCAGCAGTCAGCATCTGGATCTGGAACGGCATTATTTTCATGAAGACGGAACGGAAACCAGCGCCTTTTATCAAAATACATTTATCAAGGATCATGCATCGGGGCCTAAGCTCCGGCTGGGACTTGATTATTATCCCAATGCAAAATCCACTTTCGGCATTTCCGCCTCAGGGTTTCGCTGGGCCAGCAATCAAGGGTCCCTTAATGAGGCTACCCTTACCGGCGCCGACGGGCAACCTGTTAATACCGTATACGCCGATGCAACAGCAAAGCGCCCTTTCTATAATTTCACCACGAATCTTAATTACAGCTACAAACCCGACAGCAATGGACGGGAGCTGGCCTTCAATGCGGACTACCTGCACTTTAACGGCACATTGCAAAACAGCTTGCTCAACGAGGTTTTCCTGCCCGATGGAACCTTGCAATCTACAAGCAATCTGGTAGGGAAGCTTCCCTCTTCCATTGACATTCTAAGCACCAGCGGCGATTATACCAGCCCGGTAAGCAGGATGGCTAAAATAGAGGCCGGCTATAAGATTAGTTATATTGAGACGAAAAATATCGCCGATTTCTTTGATGAAAAAGGAGGGGTTCTGGAACCCAATATCATTTTTACCAATCACTTCAACTACCGCGAAAATATCAATGCTGCCTATATCAATTTTAATATTGAAAAAAAGCGCCTGGCTGTTCAGGCAGGATTACGATACGAAAATAATTTTATCAATGGTCACCAGGTCGGCGATATCAACAGACCGGATTCTGTTTTCAACCGGGTATTCAATAGCTTTTTTCCGACAGTGTATCTCAGTTATAAATTAGACACGGCTAATGTGCATCTCCTGAATTGTTCTTATGGCAGAAGGATAGACCGGCCCAATTACCAGGATTTGAATCCTTTCACCTATCCTCTCGACCGCTACACGCTTTATGGCGGAAACCCTTATTTGCTCCCTTCATTTTCCAACAACCTGGAATTGTCCTATTCTTTCAAAAGCGCATTTACGGCAACACTGTTTTACAGTTTTGTAAAAGATGTGATATCCGAAACCATAGAACAGCAAAACGGAATTTTCTATAGCCGCCCCGGGAATATCGGCACACAATATGCTTACGGGATAATGGCAAACGCTACTTTCAATCCCTCAAAAAGTTGGATTGTCAACGGTTATTCCAGCCTGGTCAGCAACCGTTTTCTTGCAGATATATACGGCCATCCATTGGACAACAAAGGGCTTAACTGGTCGATCCGTATTTTTAACCAGTTTATGATCAATGACCGGTGGAGTGCGGAATTATCGGGGTTTTATCAGACCACGGATTACTATGCACAATTCATTATGATTCCCACCGGGGCGGTGAATGTGGCATGCTCCAGGAAAATATGGAAAGATAAAGCCTCTATTAAAATTGGTGTGCAGGATATATTTTTCAGCAATAAACCCGGAGGAAAGATCACGGGATTAGTCAATTCTTCTGCGCAATGGCGCAACGAGGTGGACAGCCGCTACATATCGCTCGCATTCAGCTATCGTTTCAACCGGGGAAAAGTAGTGAAAGAGCGCAGGAGCGGTGATGTGGACAGCGAAAAAAATCGGGTCAAACTCTAACTGTTTGATCGGCTAATGCTTTACCTCATAGACGTTATTGCTTCTGTCCGTATCCGCCATGCGTTGCGTGGGATCAAGCTCAATCTGCCGAAGCCCGGTTAGGTTTTCTCCACGAATTACCAGCGTAAAATCCCGGTTGGCCCAGGGCCAGCTTAATTGCTGCGAATCCGAAAGCACCCATTTTCCTCCATAAGGCGTATAGTCGGTTTTCGCTTTCAGCATCAGATCCAGCGAGATATTATACACAATAATGCTGCCATCAAGCTTCGTAATGACCACGTCCACCGGCATAGGCATTTCACCAATACGCCTGATCCGGACATTGACATGATCCGTCTCCTGCCATACGCTGTCAATACCATAGTCAATATGTTTAGTCGTGTTGATCCAGTATTCCTTGTACCAGTCTAACTTCATGCCGCTACATCGCTCGGCCACACGCATAAAATCATCGGCATCGGGATTCCGCAACTTCCATTGGTTATAATATTCCAGCAGGATTTTATCCCGCATGGATTCTCCCACAATATAACCGAGTTGTGCGAGAAATACGGCACCTTTGCCATAGACGGAGGCTCCGTAAGCGGCATTGGTTTCGTAATGATCGGCATGCGTGGTCAACGGTTCCTCAAAGCCCTTTTGAACCATATTAAAATAAGACCGGTAATTATCCGAATGCATTAAAGGCAATTCTGCAGTAGCCGAGTCGAGCCAGCGCAGCGCCTTCTTATTGTTACTGATTTGTTCCCGGTAAATATTTTGGTGGTATTCCGCCATGACCACATCCGTGGCATAATCGGTAAAACCCTCGTCCATCCAGGGATACAGACTTTCATTAGTGGCCAGCATCAACTGGTACCAGCTATGCATCCATTCATGAAATACCGTTCCGATACCGGGTCCGGCAATTAAAGTGGCCATAGGATATTCCATACCGCCGTCCCCGCCCTGAATGAAGGAATATTGCGGGTATAAATATTTTCCAAAACGGGACTCCATAAAGGGCAACATTTGTACGGTTGCATCCGCTACATGTTCCCAGGCCGAATCATTAGCCGCATCACCGGGCTTATTTTTATAAACCGTGTGCAACACTACGCCATCGGCTGTTTCCCGCACCAGGTGCCGGTATGCTGTGTCAGCAGCCCAGACAAAATCGTGAACATCTTTTGCCACAAAGCGCCAGGTACGTTCAGCTGTAGCAACCGGTTTTAAATCTGTTCCGGGCCGGTCATAACCCCAGCCGATTTCATCTGCATGTTGTAATACGCCGGTAGCGCCAAGA
Organism: uncultured Taibaiella sp.; assembly: GCA_964622775.1. GTDB lineage: Bacteria > Bacteroidota > Bacteroidia > Chitinophagales > Chitinophagaceae > CAZUSO01. The sequence continues at coordinate 9,382 of CAZUSO010000017.1, forward strand.
AGGTAATCTTTGTCAATATGAATGGTCACGTCATAATCACCCCAGACACCGTAAAATTCCCGTGCCACATAAGGCGTAGGATGCCATCCTTCTTTGTCATAAGCGCAGATTTTGGGGTACCACTGGCTCATGCTGTAACGAACACCGGTATTAGGATTATCACGCCCCGAACGACGAATCTGAACAGGCACCTGCGATTCAAAAACCGTTTCAAAAACCGTGGACTGTCCCGGCAGCAAAGGTTCGGGCAAGCTTACTTCCATAATTGTGCCGTCGAATTTGAGATCAATATGCAGATCCTGGTTTTGAATCTGAATACTTCGGATAAATACATCGCCCCTTTCATCATTTTTCAGATTTTGTATCCGGTCTGCAATCCGGGGATCCCAGTCACGACGGCCAACGATCATCTTTTCACCCAGCAACCGGCTGCGTACATCCATAAGGCTCCCCGGACGAAATGCATTCCAGTAAAGATGAAAATAAACTTTATCCAGCGTATCCGGAGAATTATTGTAATACCGGATCGTTTGCCGGCCGGTTAATACATTGCGCACAACGTCCATATCCACATCCATCCGGTATTCCACACGTTGCTGCCAGTAACCGGGCTCTGCATTCAGCGGAATTAAAATGCCACACAGTATAACCGTAACCCAATATCTCATAACTGTTTTATCATTTTAAAAAGCCCCAAATATAAACAGGTTCACAAAAAAAGTGAAATCAGCCCCGGCGTTTACTGCGGATAAGGCTGAAATTTTTACCAATCGCGGTAATATCTGTTTACATTTGCAAAAAAAATCTGATGACAAAAATTTGGTTACTATTTACCTGCATTTGCCTGACTGCAATTCCGGCTATTTCAAAAGATAAAGAAAGCGATTACCGGGTAGTTGTAAAAGATATGGGAGGAAATTATGCTTTTGATTCCGTGATTACTGCCGATGGCCTTAGTAAAGAGCTAATGTTTCAGCGGGCAAAGGATTGGATCATCTCCAATTTCAAAACGGAGGACAACAACATCAAATATGATGCCGGGGGTATGAGCATCGCAACCACCGGTACCATCGTCCTGAAAACAGGATCCGGCTTCAACTGGTCTATTACTCATTGCCTCTGCAATTTTAAACTGAATATACAATTTAAGGATGGTCGCTACCGGATCCTGTTGGACAACATTATTGTACAGGCAGCCTATGCCGACGGAATTGTGGAGACCCTGAATTATGATCAGGTGCAGAAAAACAATGCGCCGGCAAAGCATATCCGTCGTGAGGTAAATGTAAAACTGGCTTCCATAGCGGATCAGCTTGCTCAGGCCGTTAAAGGAGGAAACACAAAGAAGGATGACTGGTAAACCTCAGCAAAATTCGGCATTGTTAATTTAGAACAGATATTGGATAAATTTGACAACTCTGCATGTGCAGGGTTGTCAAATTTGAAAAGCAATGAAGAATATACAATAATTTATTGCGATTAAATCTAAACCTATACCAGTTTAACAACACCCAAAATTTTTATCAAAAAAACTGCAATCAAAAAATATAAAACTTATGTCGCAAAAAGTATATGTAATTGACGCCGTTCGCACGCCCATTGGCAAATACGGGGGGGCCCTGAGCATGGTCCGTCCGGATGATATGCTGGCTTTGGTCATCAAAGCACTGATGAGCCGCAATCCTTCCGTTGACCCGAATGCCATTGAAGATGTTATAGCCGGAGCCGCTAACCAGGCCGGTGAGGACAACCGTAATGTGGCCCGCATGGCCGCTTTAATGGCCGGCCTTCCCATCACTACAGGAGGCAATACCGTTAACCGTCTTTGCGCATCCGGTTTGCAATCCATCATGGATGCCAGCCGCGCTATCCTATGCGGAGACGGCGATTTTTATATTGCCGGTGGCGTAGAAAGCATGAGCCGCGCTCCTTTTGTGATGAGTAAATCAGAGAGCGCTTTTTCCCGGAAACAGGAAATGTACGACACTACGATGGGCTGGCGTTTTATCAATCCCCGCCTTTCTGCGCTGTACCATCATTATTCCATGGGAGAAACCGCCGAAAATGTAGCCAGGCAATGGCAGGTTTCCCGCGAGGCACAGGATCATTTTGCATGGGGAAGTCAGGAGAAATATCAAAAAGCTTTTGAAGCCGGAAAATTTCAGGATGAGATTATACCGGTGATTGTGGATTTAGGAAAAGGCAAAACCCGGGAGGTCAGCAAAGACGAACATCCGCGGCTGTCCACATTAGAAAAATTGGCATCGCTAAAGCCCGCGTTCATTAAAGACGGAACCGTTACTGCAGGAAATTCCAGCGGTATTAATGACGGGGCTGCTGCGCTGTTGCTGGCTTCAGAAGATGCCGTAAACAAATACCAACTGAAGCCTTTGGCCTCCGTTAAAAGCCGCGCCATTGCCGGCGTGGATCCCTCCGTTATGGGCATCGGACCTATACCTGCTTCGGAAAAGGCTTTATCACGCGCAGGACTTCACACAAGCGATTTGGGACTGATCGAGCTGAACGAGGCTTTTGCTTCCCAGTCTATCGTTTGTATGCAGGAGCTTAACCTGAACGCTGATATCGTCAATGTAAACGGCGGCGCAATTGCCCTTGGTCATCCATTAGGCTGTAGCGGCGCACGCATTGCCACTACATTATTGCATGAGATGAAGCGCCGCGATGCAGCCTATGGACTGGCAACAATGTGTATTGGCGTGGGTCAGGGGGCCGCGATAGTATTTGAACTGGAGCGATAATTCCTGCAAATGAATCAGGGTTGCACCATGATGTCCTTGTATATTTTTCGCCCTTGTTGATGTTTTCATCAACAATAAAGCCCGCCGTCACAGCGGCCCGTCAATTGTCAGTACCTGAAATTACGAGATTACTCTAATCTTGTGATAGATGAGAACGCCCACGATGGCGACTGAAACGGGGGTTGAATGCTCATCATTAGCGGTTTCAACAAAGTATGCCATTGGCGCATAAATCCGTGTACCCGGGGTAACGCGCTAATATGCTTGACAGTAGGGCATTAAATTACGAAAAACACCTTCAATTGAACTCATGGCACATATATTCGCATGCCAAACAAGGGAAAGTTTGGCAACTTTTAAAAAGTTGCCAAACTTAAAAATCCTTCGTGGGCAACAGGAAGGCCTTACCGGAGAATGGATTTATTCCGGCTTTTTTACCATAAACTTCGGATTAGCACGGAACCAGTCGCACAACGCATTAGTCACTACTTTATCTATATCAACTCCCATGGCTTTTACCAGGCCTTCCCCATAAGCCGGGTCGGCGATATAACAGTTTTGTGCATGACGAATCTTGATAAATTCTTCCGCATTATTAATAGAGCGAGCCGTATTGTCAAACAGTGCCTGTTGCTGGTCGGGCGACATCAGCCGGAACAGGTTTCCTGGCTGGGTGTAATGGTCATTATCATCTTCGTAATGATTCCAGTGGGCTGCATCACCGTGAATCGGCAGGGGCGGTTCTTTAGCTTCGGGCTTATCATTCCAGGCACCATAGCTGTTAGGCGTATAATGTATCGTTGCTCCGTAATTACCGTCAACACGCATTGCACCATCTCTGTGAAAAGATGACACCGGGCATTTCGACTGGTTGACGGGAATCTGTGCATGATTAACTCCTAAGCGATAGCGTTGGGCATCGCCATAAGAAAACAAACGACCCTGCAACATTTTATCCGGAGAAAAACCGATACCCTCTACAATATTGGCGGGGTTAAATGCCGCCTGCTCTACTTCTGCAAAATAATTTTCAGGATTGCGGTCCAATTCAAAATAGCCTACATCAATCAGTGGAAACTCGGCATGATGCCAAACCTTTGTCAGGTCAAAAGGGGTATGATAATGCGCATCGGCCTGTGCAGTCGTCATCACCTGAATCTTCATATCCCAACGTGGAAATTCTCTGCGCTCAATACTGCGGAACAAATCGCGCTGCGAACTTTCCCGGTCTTCACCGATGAGCTTTGCCGCTTCGGCATCGGTCAGGTTTTGAATACCCTGTCTGCACACCAGATGAAACTTGACCCAAACCCTTTCATTATTGGCATTAATCAGGCTGTAGGTATGACTACCGAAACCATGCATGTGTCGCAGGTTTTTGGGGATACCTCGATCGCTCATCACAATGGTTACCTGATGGAGCGCTTCGGGAATAGAACTCCAAAAATCCCAGTTATTATTTGCGCTGCGCAGATTCGTTTTAGGATCACGTTTAACCGCATGGTTCAGGTCGGGAAAGCGCAATGGATCTTTAAAGAAGAAAACCGGCGTATTATTTCCAACCAAATCCCAATTCCCTTCATCTGTGTAAAACTTCATGGCAAAACCCCGTATATCCCGTTCTGCATCTGCTGCACCACGTTCACCTGCCACCGTTGAAAAACGCACAAACATATCGGTTTGTTTTCCGATTTCAGAAAAAATACCCGCTTTGCTGTATTGCGTAATATCATGCGTAACTGTAAACGTGCCATAAGCGCCGGAACCTTTGGCATGCATTCTGCGCTCGGGTATCACCTCGCGGTCAAAATGAGCCAGCTTTTCCAGGAACCAGACATCCTGTAACAATGCCGGGCCGCGGGCTCCGGCAGTCAGCATATTAGTGTTATCTCCAATTGGCCTGCCATTGGCAGAAGTCAGCTTTGCAGTGTTTGGTTTCTTTTCCATAATTTCAGATACATTTTATTATTAAGCAATGGTTTTATTTTGTTTGCCTCTCTCTTTTAAAACGAGACGAAAATACCCTACATAGCACAATATCCATATTGATAATGCTTATAGGGTATTACGGAAAAATTAAAAAGATTTTAAGGAAGAATTTACGACATTCGTAATCATCAATGATGCTATCCATCTTTCATGGATGAAGCATAATACGGGTCAAAGCCCTTAGCATTTTTAAAAAATCTTTACCATAAAGCTTAATCATCTTTCTATTAACTAAACAAAATCAAATTTTATGAAACCAAACATTGGCATTGCCGCCAACCATCTTAAAGCTGTAGCATTAGAGCTGAATAAAATACTAGCAGACGAGTATGTGCTTTACACTAAAACACGCAATTATCACTGGAATATCGAGGGCAGTAATTTCATGGAGCTGCACAAATTCTACGAAAGTCAGTTCGGGCAATTTGACCAGATCATAGATGATGTTGCAGAACGTATTCGCACCATCGGTCATTATACAGAAGCCCGTCTCAAAGATTATATCAAGCTGACTCATTTAGAAGAGCCGGAATATACAAATGACCAGCAACAACAATTGAAAAACCTGCTGGATGATCATGAAACCCTTGTTCGTCATTTGCGTTCGCTGATTGATTTATTCTCTGAAAAACATAAGGACGAAGGTTCTGCCGATTTCGTAACCGGCCTGTTGCGCGAGCATGAGAAAATGGCCTGGTTCATTCGTTCCTATATTAAATAACCCAATAAAACAACAGCAGATGGCAGGCAATTCCAACGACATGGAAAATCTCCCGGGTTATCCCCCCTACCCGGAAGATGAAGACATATATCGTCAAAATGAAAAGAAGCCTCTTAGGGAAGGAGAAGAAGATGCGAAAACAAAGCCCCCATCTCCTGATGACGGCCTGGACATACCGGGAGCGGAATTAGATGATGCGGATGAAGCTATCGGTTCCGAAGACGAAGAAAATAATTATTACAGTTTAGGCGGCGATAATCACGAAGACCTGGAAGAAGATCAATCGGGATAGCTTGCATCGGGCATGTGAATTCGCGCGTCAGCTGGGTTGCTATTCCAATCGCAACCGGAGATTTTGCTTCACAATAGGAAAAGTTCCTTCATGCGGAAATTCTATTCAAATTGCTTTGCAATTTGGAATTTCTTTGGTCGAAATGACACCGCATGAGGGAATGACGAAAAAAGGTGACATCAGGATCGAAATTAAAATCATATAGCACAGCAGAATGGTTTTAATGGAGCGGGGAAGTTTCCTATTGGGCACAGGTATTATAAGCTCGTGCGACAGCCGGATTTCAAACTTAACAATTCCGTTTTGCAAAGTTGCTAAGTTTATCTGATGTTACGCTAAGCATATTTCCACAATATGCTCAAAATTTATTATCAGTATTCCTGCTATTTTGCATTTTGATTTACGACGAAACGCCAATATCTATTCTAAATTAACAATGCCTCCAGGGGAAGTATTTTAACCGTGTTGTTCATGCGGTTTTTTCATTCAGTCATTTAATGATTTATTCGATATGGAAATAGGGTTGATCACATTTGCCGATATGGAGCCGGGTGAGCTTCAAAGCAACGGAAGAACAGCACACCGGCGCATCAAAGATTTGATGGAAGAAATTCAGCTGGCCGATCAGCTGGGGCTCGATGTTTTCGGACTGGGTGAACACCACCGGCCGGACTATTCGGTTTCTTCGCCTTCCACTGTTCTTGCCGCAGCAGCTATGGTCACGAAAAGGATCAGGCTATCCAGCGCCGTAACCGTACTGAGCTCTGACGATCCGGTGCGGGTATTCCAACAGTTTTCCACCATAGATCATTTATCGGACGGCCGTGCGGAAATCATGGCGGGACGGGGCTCGTTTCTCGAATCCTTTCCTCTTTTCGGTTACGATCTGGATCATTACGATGAGCTATACGCGGAGAAGCTGGATCTTTTACTGCATATCAATAAAAATATCCGGGTAAGCTGGAAGGGGAAACACCGGGCTTCCATCAAAGACCTGGGTGTATTCCCGCGTCCATTTCAGCCTGAGCTTCCGATATGGCTGGCAGCAGGCGGAACGCCGGCATCTGCAATACGGGCGGCTAACTTAGGGCTTCCCTTAATGCTGGCGATCATTGGCGGCACACCGGAACAGTTTGTACCCTTCATTAACCTGTACAAAGAGACCTTTCGCAAATCGGGAAAGGATCCGGCTTCGCTACAACTCGGGATCAATAATCACACTTATATCAGCACCGATTCCGGAAAAGCCGGGGATGAGTTTTTCCCTCATTACGCAGCCATGATGAACCGTGTAGGCCGCGACCGGGGCTGGTCTCCGCTGTCGAGGCAACAGTTTGACTATTCGCGTTCATCAAGAGGAGCCCTGATGGTCGGCAGCACGTCGGAGGTAACAGACAAGATCTTGCATGAATTTGAACTGTTCGGATTTACCCGGTTTATGGGGCATATCAGCATAGGTACGCTGCCGCATCATTTAGCCATGAAATCCATTGAACTGTTCGGAGATAAAATAGCGCCTGTTATTCGTAAGGAAACAGCAAATCTCCGGCAAACCCAATCGTAACATCCTGCTTCATACCAACGGTTGCATCTTGAATATTTACACCCGGAAAATTATCTTAAGCTATGTCTAACATCAACCTCATCATACCGGAACGAGCCGCAAACATCGGCAATTTCATGGTAGGCCGGCTGCTGCCGTTCAAGGAAAAAAGAATGGTTGGCCCCTTTATCTTTATTGATCACATGGGGCCGGTGAAGATGCAGGAGCGGCAAAACTTCGACATCATGCCGCATCCGCATATCGGGTTATCAACGCTCACCTTTTTGTTCGAGGGCAGCATCATGCACCGTGACTCCATCGGCACATCAATCGCTATTCAGGCCGGCGCCGTGAACTGGATGACGGCAGGAAAGTGGATTGTTCATTCTGAGCGTACACCGGATGAGCTGCGTCATTCCGAAAAGCTCATGCACGGCCTCCAAATCTGGATCGCGCTTCCCAGGCATCTGGAACAAATGGAGCCGGAATTTTTTCATATCGAGGCATCGCAAACCCCGGCCTGGGAAACGGATGGTATAGCATTTAAGCTCATTGCAGGCGAAGCATTCGGCCGCAAATCCGCTGTACCGGTTTACAGCAGGCTCTTTATGATCGAAATTAAAAGCAACCGGAGACAGACTGTGGAAATCGGACATGAGTTGTACGGAGAATCGGGCATGTACATCCTCGAAGGCAGCATTGAAAATGACGGCAATGTGTATCATCCGAAACAATTGCTGGTGGCAAAGGACAGCAGTCTGTGCGCATTTACTATGGAAGCCGGCACAACAGTCTATATCTTCGGCGGGGAGCCTTTTCCCGAACCCCGATATATTGACTGGAATTTTGTGTCCAGCGATATCGCATTAATACGCCAGGCCAAAGAGCGATGGATAGCTCAGGATTATGAAAGGATTCGGGGAGATGATAAGGAATTTGTTCCCTATCCGGAGCCTCGTAAGCTGTAGGCGGTGTGTTCCGGATTGTCACATCAGCTAAGTTCTCAGTATGGCAAAAACTGCGACGTCATTTCAACAAAATTCCCGGGGTGGGTGGTGGGATGGCAAGAAGCATGTTGAGGTTATTGACACCAACGCAACCGCAAATCTCTCTATGCGAAAATTCTTATCCAATTACCGTGTAATATGGAATTTTCTTAGTCGGATATCGACAGCGAAGATAATGACGAAAAATTGTGATGTAATTGCATAGCGACATTTTGGGATGTACCCAACTGAGCATTACAGTGTTTTGAATATTACAGTGTTTAAAAAATCCCATTCGGAAATAAGGTTTCCTATCAGGTTGAACGTTTCTTTAAGGTAGCAGAAAAAAACATTCCTGTTCAATTTTACCATCAAAAATAAGCATCCGGGGAAACCCGAATATAATACATCAAACCATCACTCCTAATTTACGCTAATCCAAATTTATATTTATCCCAAATTATGCAAGCGGATACTATAAGTATGCCGTGTCTTATAAGTACAGTCCGGAAAAGAAAAGAACGGTAAAAATTACCGGCGTGCTTTTGGGAAGAATTACTGAAAAAGACGGATTTATTCCTTCTGATAAAACAGGCTTCGGAAGGGATTAGAGACTATCCATATAGACATTAAAATTACGGCTTGTTGTTGCTCTTTTCTTCCTTAGTAAAGCAAGAGATGTTGCAAATGGAAAAGTTTTTTCCGAAAGACACTTGTGAGCAGCTGTTTGCTTTTACCATGTTCCGATGGGCTTACAATACTCCTGTAAAACGTGCTCCCTGTTATTACAATCATGACTTCTGTTCACAGGTCTTTGGCAGAAAATCTGTAAATGAGAAGATAGTCTCTGAGATGCTTAAATCCGTCGGTGAAAACCGTACCGCTGTCCTTGCCTGGATGAAATCATTATTGGAAAAAACGGGAAATGCTTCTTCCAGAGAGTTTGTAATGATGGATTCCACGTACATTTTCAGCAAACCGGAGCTGCTTACGGTCAATGCCAAAGGCTACAACCCCAATTTTGATTTTGGGCAACAGGTACGCCTGATGTATCTTTTTTCGGCACAAACCCAGCAACCTGTTTATTATCGTTTGATAAACGACAATATTACAGACATCAAATCAATGGCTCTTTGCGTAGAAGAAATGAACATTCAAAATGTGATTTATATTGCAGATAAAGGTTTTTACAGCAAAGAGGATACCGCCATGATGAAAATCCAAAATCTGCAATACATCATTCCCTTGCAAAGAAATATAATAAGCTCATCAACTATAAGCCTTTGCAGAAGGCTAATTTCAAGGCTAAGCTGGAATATTTTATCTGCCAAAACAGAATCATTGGGTATTACAAATACAAGAGCGAGGGAGAAAATTTTATTACTTTTTTAGAGGAGGGGTTACGCGCAAAAGAGAAATCGGATTATATTTCCACAATTTCAACCCTCCCGGAAATCTGCACGATCCGAGGCCCTTTAAAAGCCTCCGGCAGGCCGTCAATCGGAACTTTTATTATTTTCACCTGATAACGATACTTGTTTCGGGTACCCCAGACAAAACCACTGAGCACCAGGCCTCCGGCCACAAGCGCCGAACGCGCCGAACGCGCAATGAATTGCGAACGGATGACACCCTGCGGAGCCGGAAAGCGCCGCTGGAATTATCTGCCACCAGTGTAGGCTTAGCAGCAATCTTTTGTCCGACCCATACGATTAAACGGCGCAGATTATCTGCACCCATTACTAAAGTCATCCGCAATTTGGCAACGATAATGCCCATGAACAAAGAAATAACTAAAGTTCGCACGGCAGGATTCCAGGTGCCGGTTTCCCAGTGGCGAATGGAAAACACTGTGTAGATAATAGCGACGGAAAGGAGGAGATAAACCCCTTTAATGATGATTCGGGTCAGGCCTGAGACAGAACGGAATGCCGTATTTGTCGTAAAACAATAATATTCTATAAATGCAAGCGCTGCAAGAACTATCAGCGGCACACCGGTGTTTTTAAAAATAGGCTGAAAAATTACAATAGTCGCATCGGCTATTTTCATAAATAAGGCTGATTTAGGTAAATGCCCGCTTTCATCGGTAAGCCACAGTTTTCTTTAGATCCTGATAAGATAAAGTGAAGAACTATGTATAGCCCAATGGGATTATGTACAGGATATCCGGGATATAAGCGTGTTCCCGGATTTTGCTTTTTAATTTACCGGATTAATGTGATGTCACCCCGCTTGTGCATTTTCCGGCCATCACGGGTTTCAAAGCTGAGCATATAATAATATACATCTGCCGGGGCCGGGCGGCCGTTTATGGTTCCGTCCCAGCTTTGATTACTGCTGAAGATATGGAATATTTTTTGGCCGTAGCGGTTAAATATATGCATGGCCATATTCTGTTCAAGGCATCTGGTTTTGATTTCCAGCTTATCATTCAACCCATCGCCGTTGGGTGAAAATGCACTGGGAATCAAAGGCATGCAACTACAGTCGGGGTCGAACATGATCCGGACAGAATCTGAAAAAACGCCACATTCATTTTGAACGGTTACGGAATACAGGCCGCTTTCCGTTATCGTAATATAATCAGTTGTTTCACCGGTATTCCATACGATATTTTTTGTATTGCCTTCTGCTGAAAGGTCAAATGACTTTTCATTTGCCGTGCAGATCAGGGTATCCGGGGTAGTGATATTCACCATAGCGGGAAGAATAGTTACATGATAGGAATCAACCACGATCTCACACTCCGAAAATGATTTAACGGTATAGATACCTGAATCCCTTACACTGATATTTTTTGTCTCCTCATAATTGCTCCAGTAGTAATTGTCGGCTGTAATGGAAGGTTGCAGATGCAGGGAGCTCCCTTCACAAAGTTCCAGGTTGATCATCCGGTTCGTTCTTTGATGGGCATAGGCCGGGATGGGAATCTGGTTGCCAAATGCCGGGTCATATTTATCCCGGGAATAGTATAATGTTGCTATAGTTTCCAACTGAATCTGCATGGCATTTTGATCCGGATTCGCAATCTTTTTCAGAAATACTTCATGTCCATCGGCACCTCCTCTGGTTCTGGTCAGCAGATACAATTCATTTCTCAATAAATCGATAGTGCTCATATAGATGGACGGCGTAGTGGAAACATTGAGCATGGCGGCGGTATCGGCCTCCCCACTATCAAAAAAATCATGAAGATCCAATTGACAAAGCCGTTCACGATATTCACCCGCAGAATAATTAACATACAGTTTATTGCCGTCCGGCGATAAGAAGGGGGATAAATATTTCAGGGTGTCGCCCATAAAAACATCCGGGAGTATGATATGATTGAAATCCGAAATAGTTCCCGTAACAGGATCTAAAATCGCAAATCCGACCTTATTCATAAAACCTCCGTAAAGTATATTTTTACCATGAAGTTTCGGCCCATGATAAATAAAGTCGGATGCTAAAGGGGAATAGTTGACGGCGCCAAAGCCATTCGAGTCCAGCTTAATTGTGCCGATTCCATTCAATTCAGAAATAACAATAATCCAATATTCTCCGCAACGCCTTCCCAAGGCAATTCCTATCAACCGATGGTTATCCATAAGCAATTCCTTCTTCACGGTGGTAATGCCTCCCAGCCCGCCATTTAAACTCATGTCAATTATGGAATAATCAATATGAGCATGGAGCTCCGGTATTCCTGAGCCATCGTAATGTACGGAGTCGGCATTTCGAATCAGGTAAAACTGATTAGGATTCGAGGGTGATTTTACAAAAGATGCAGCGTAACCTGTATGATCCGTACCCACTATATCTAAAGGAGGCACATCATTTAAATGACCATTCTGCATCAGGGTGTGGTTCCGGTTGTAAACATGATATCCATCCGAGTAAAACAAAATTGCTCCATCCGGATCAGAGACGGCGCTGCCCGGCATATTGCTTGCACAATTAAGAAAAGAAGGCGGGTTGACATCCAGGTTCATAACGGTTTGATAATCGATAATCCAGTTGTCATTCTGCCCCTGTGTCCAACCGGTCGTAACCTGGATAAAAATAATACTGAGGGAAACCAAGCACTTCATATCACCAAAGTTAAGCATTCTTGAATCATTCTATATGCACAAAAGGTTAAGGAGTGCATACAGAAGCCTCAATAACAATAAGGAATGGTTATTTACCAGTATGATTATATTGAACTGAATATCCCAAATACCACCAATACTATTGACGGTCACTTTGCGGATTTAAAAAACAAGCTCAGAAACCACAAAGGCTTATCAAAGAAGTGTAAAATGAAATTTATTGACGGGTTTTTAAAGGCGTAGGGCTTTCTGAAAATATCAAAGACCTGCCAATCAATTGACGGGTCTTTGAATCACATTTTCGTCAAGCATCTGTATTATCCCTGACAAGTTGTTCCCCGGCAGCGCTTGCTTCTGTTTATGCAGATAATGTAAAGCTGAAACAAAAAAAATGACAGCCAAATTATTAGAAGAAAAACACCACCACAAATGTCCTTTTGAACTAAATGTCTCGAAAAATCACCGCAAAAGTCTATTACACCAAGTTTCGAAAAATTTCCCGTTCGGTATTTCTCCTGATACACTGTAGCGCATTTCATGCTCTTGATGAAAGGGTAGCATTAGCGCTGCTACACCCGATAGCGGAAATGCTTATTCAGGATGAATTTCCAGTCGGATTATTTGCGGTCGGAGATCGTTTGCCTCTTTGACGGGGCAGGGGCAACACCGGACTTAGTTTTGAGAACTACGCTTAACCGGGCCTGGAAATTGTTACTGCTGACGACCCAGCTTCTCCAGTAACTCGCGCATAAACGCCCGCATCCGCTCTTCCGATTTTTCCTGGTAGGCTAAAACCTGTTGCAGCATAGACTGAAACCGGGCGGTTAATTCTTCCGGAACATTGTTCTGGTGCTGCACATATCCAAATACCTGGTCATTATTTTCATATTGCTGGATATTGATCGTGATCTCTTCCTGCAGCAGGTCATCCACGGTACAGTCTAAGATCCGGGCTATTTCCGGCAATTCATCCAAAGGTATTTTGATCTCCCCGTTTTCCATACGGTTATATGCGGAAGCGCTCTTATGAAGTCTTTCCGCCATTTCCTTTTGCGAAATATCCTTAAGCGTGCGCAACTTTTTAATACGCGTATGTACTGTCATAGGTAAAATATTTGTGTTGCAATATTAGGGATAAAAATGCAAAAAGCGGTTTGAAATTGCCGGTTTTCTTTACTCCATTTGTATATTATTTTTCTTTTATTTATTTTTACTAAACGGTAAGGCTTACCGGTATTTAAGCCGAAATGATGATGAAAAAGCTAATTTTGATGGCAGTAATTGCTGGTAGTAGTGTGCTTGCACTTGTTTCCTGCCAAAAAGAAACCACAACACAATCAACAGACACAGACAATATGCATACTTTAATGTCTGTCTTTCAAATTCACTCCCCATACGCGATTGAAACACGGTATCGTGTACAAATTGATGAGGATGGAGAAATTTGTTGTCCAGAAGATGATGGAGACTGCGCCTGTCCACCTGTAGTAATAACGCCTGGTAAACTTAGCGCTTTGAATTTGGCAGTACGATCGAACAATTTTGTACAGTTTCTACAAAATAACGCGGACGTTGAGCAGCAACTTATATCTGCTAACTCATTGATGTCACAAATGATAAGCAGTATAAAAAGTGGCGCCAATAGCATTATGCTTTATTCGACTTGCCCAGGCAGTTCATTATTTTTGATTGGTAGCGGGTCTGTTACTGATTCTACTTATCTGGTGTCTTTATCTGTAAGATCAAAACCATAATTCCATTGCTAACAACTTACAGTTAAGGAGAACGATAGTTCATTTTTCTCCTTAATTGTTTTATTTTGTCTTATGAAATATTTCACCTTTTTTCTTTTTTTATGCTTGCTGGTGATACCGGGATGTGATGCTCGTTCTGATAAAATAAAAGCCCTGAAGCAGGTAATCATTAATGCGCCTGCAGCAAATGTTTCGCACGATGAAAAAGTGCGCTTACAGCTTATTCAGGATGATAGCGCGCGTTTTGTGTTATTCCAGGTTGTCTTTCCCGAAAGTTTAAATGTATATACCTATAACGATACCTTGGGGTTGGCAGATTCTTTCCATTATACGCATATTGCAAGAGACCCTTACAATTTCAAAATATATAAAAACAAGATTTATATTTCTTATTCCGGACGCATCAATGAAATTTCGCGGGATGGTAAAACGAATAAATATCTTGCCGTTGAAAATAAGCCCGATTCATTTTATAACTATGATTTTCGTTACAATTCCCATAACAATCTAAACGACTCCGTAGTATATCTGTTTAATTTTATGAGAAATAAGGAAGACAAAAAAAGACAGCAATATTTCTTATCCGCATTTAGTGTTAATGACAGCAGCCTGAATTTTGTCAAATATGTTTGTCCTGTTTTTGATGATTACAAAAAGAAAAATTATTATAACAATGGAACATATTTTGATGTCAATAACGACACTTTTTATTATTGTATTGGCTATTATGATAAGATTTATGCCTGCGACATTAATTCAAAATCATTATTCACAATAAATATTCCTGATTATATATCAGGTTATAACGACAATCCTGTAAACGACGACAGCACACACGATTATCAATACTTAATGAGCTTTTTTACCACAAAGCCACAAATAAGTTGCCTGAGATATGATAAATACAGGCATCTGCTTCACGTATTGATTAAGAAAGGACAACCGCTTACCAATAAAAAGGGAGAAGTAAATAATTCGTTTTCAGCAGGTTTTTACTGGCTTGTTTTTGACACACAAGGCAGACTGTTGAAGAAATATGATTTACCGGCTAACCAATATAAAGCAATTATGTATTTTACCCAGGATTACATATTCATCAAACGAAATGAAAAAAATGAAGACAAAATTATTCTTGATGCTTTTACTCTCAATTAGTTTTTTTGGTAAATGCAACAACTCAGATAAAGCAGGAAATGAATATGCAACAGCATTTCAAAAAGTTGGATTAGAGGATTACAGCAAATACAGGTATGTATTTTTCTTCACCAACGGGTGTACGGGTTGCAGGAGCAAATTTCTATACACCATCCTGGAAGACAAGTGGTATCAGCATAACGCAATTATAGTGTCAAAAAGTAATCTGCAATTTTTGGAGGGGTTCAGAGATAAAAATATTTTTATTGACTCCACTAATTATTTAGCTACTCACCATGTGGACTTTATGCCAGACGGCTTTTTACAGATAATAAATGACAAGCCTGTCATCACTCATATTAACCTTGATAACAACGACAGCCTGCTTAATTATTTTGAAACGGTTTTTAAATAGAAATTATTCTCCCTTCGGAATCTGCCCTTCCGAAGGGCAGGTAAAAAGGATTTCTTTTGCCTTTTTCGATTGTTATTCCACAGTCGTTGCCAAAGGCTTTGTCCTTATGCTTTTTGTCCGTAACCAAAATAGATTTTTACTATAAAAATATTTTGAATATCCATTGTTCTGAATTTTAAAGTTCATTTAATCGTTTCCCCTGATAATTTGAAAATCGCTGATGTTTTGGCGCTCCGATTGCCTGCCGTCCGTAAATGCTGTTATGCCCTGAAAGTAAATAAGCAACAACACATGCAATAGCCACATAAATGCCGCAGGCACTGCCAAACAGTTCGATAGCCATAATGCTGCATGCTATTGGTGTGTTGGTAGCCCCTGCAAAAACAGCAACAAACCCCATACCGGCCAGAAGTCCCGTAGGCAGGGGAACAAAATAACTTAGCGCATTCCCCAATGTTGCTCCGATGAAGAACAGCGGAGTAACTTCTCCTCCTTTAAAACCTGCCGATAACGTGATTACAGTAAAAATTATTTTTATGGCAAAATCGTAAGCCGGTAACTGCTGGTCGAAAGCATTTACAATCGTAGGGATACCTAAGCCAATATATTTTGTAGTGCCCATTGCGTATACAGCGGATGCTACGATAATGCCCCCGATTAGGGATCGGAATGGCGGATAAGCAATTTTTGATTTGAAAACAGCACTTGCCTTATGTGTGATTTTGCTGAATGTTGCAGCACACAATCCGAAAACAATTCCCGCAATGATTGCATAAACGATATTCAAAAATGAAATGTCGGGGATAAAACTGATATGGTATTGCGTATGATGTGTCTGCCAAAGCTTAGTAACTAAATCAGCAATTACAGAAGCTGCAAATGCCGGAAAAATAGCATCGTATTTTAATTGCCCGATTAAAAAAACTTCCAGGCCAAAGATGGCGCCTGCCAATGGTGTTCCAAAAACAGACCCGAACCCTGCAGAGATAGCAGCGATGATTAAGATTTTTCGTTCACTTTCTGTAAGACGAAAAGGTTTGCTGAATTGGTCGGCAATAGCTCCGGCCATTTGCAAAGCAGTACCTTCACGTCCTGCCGATCCGCCAAAAAGATGCGTTGCAATAGTTCCGATATATACAAACGGAGCCATCCGGAAAGGAATGATTTTTTTAGGGTCGTGAATGGTATCAATCAGCAGGTTATTGCCCGCTTCAATGTCCTTGCCCAAATAATAATAAAGTAATCCTATAAAAAAGCCGCCAAGAGGCAATAATGCTATCAGCCATAAATTATCTTCCCGAAAATCTGTTGCCCAGTCTAAAGACTGTAAAAAGCCCGCCGAAGAACTACCGATACAAAACCCGATGAACAAACAGATTAACGTCCATTTCAACACATATGGTATAGCAGGATAATGCCGGAACCATACCTGAAGTTGTAAATTGATTTTTTTGCCGAATGACCTTTTATGTTTCGTTCGCATAAACTACCTGATTAATGTTATATAACTTAATCAGGCGTCATCAGCTTTTAAGACGGTTCAATTAGGAAGACACCATTTCCCTGTTGCCTGCCGCAAAGATAGACGATTGTTGCTAAGTTTTTTCGCACAGGCTCCTTTTTTTATTATAATCGGTTTCTTTAGCGTTGTCCATAATGTATCTGGTCCTTACAGCCATCCGTAAGAAGAAAAATAAAAAAGAAAGAAGAAATTTTTTCTATCGGCAGGAAAGCGATAAACCTCCCTGTACACAATGGTTTTGGGATCGGCTTGTGTACAATCATCAGGCTGTCTTCCTGTAATTCCATATTGCAAAGCCGTTCAATGCTATGGCAAAACCAATGAGACAGAGCAATTCTATTTTCACTTCCTGAAAACCGCTTCCTTTGAGGACAATCAGCCTAACTACGCTGATGAAATGTGTTACCGGTGTAAGGCTGGATATGGTTTTCGCCCAACCTGGCATACTGTCTGTGCTGGTAAAAAAACCGCTCATCAGCATAAATATCATCATAAAGAAAAAGGCGATAAACATGGCCTGTAGCTGCGTATTAGCAAAGGTGGAAATCAATAACCCTAATCCCAACAACGCTATGAGATAAACAGCGGCAAACAAGTAAAGTGTTGCCAGGCTTCCCTCAGGAAAAATGCCGTAAACAACGTACATCACAATCAAACCTACAGTAAACACGGTCATCCCCACAATCCAAAACGGAATGAGCTTGCCCAGAATGAATTGCCATTTTTTGATGGGCGTTACATTGATTTGTTCAATAGTGCCGATTTCTTTTTCTCTCACGATATTGAGTGCTGTAATAAAGCCGCCAATCAGGGTGAGCAACAATACCAATATACCGGGAACCATATAGTATTTGTACTCGGCCCGTGGATTGTACCAGTTGGAACCTGCAATGCTGATGGATGCTCCTGAATTGGAAACTGTACCGGTCGGAGATTTGATATTTACGTCCAGGTTGCGGTTAAAATCGGCTATAACGGAAACCATGTATGCGCCTCCTAATGCCGACTTTGTGCCGTTAATGGCATCTACCGAAATATTGAGTTGCTGACTGCCATTACGAACTAAATTGCGTTCAAAATGTGGTGGAATTTCCAGCACTAAATCGGCATTACCATCTTCAATCATTTTCAGCCCGTCTTTGTAGGCCTTCGGGTTGCCGGTAATCTTGAAATAGCCTGATGCTGCGATTTTATTAATCAGTTTTTGCGAATAACTGCTATGGTCATTGTCCACGTAAGCCAGGTTGATGTTCTTCACTTCCAGATTAGCCGCCAAAGGCAAAATGATAAGCTGAATGACAGGCATCGCAAACATCATGGCCAGGATAGTCCTATCCCGGAATATCTGGCGAAACTCTTTTTGTAAGATGAAGCTTAGTACTTTCATTTTCTTGTTTTTAGCTATTGGTTATTGGCCGTTGGTTATTAGCTGTTGGCTGTTAGCTAATTTCTTTTGCTCTGTCATTTTGCAAAGATGTTCATTAGGGGGTTCGTTGTTTTAATGTCATTAAGTTTGTCAGTTTATTATCCCTGATTGCTTACTTCTTTTGGAAACTTATCGCCAGTTAAATTCAGTTTTAGATTGTGTTCTAAATATGCTTTCATTCCGTCTAAAACTATTGTAAACCGCCTGTGTTGTCCTGAATTTCCCGGATTAAATTGTCCGCTGTTTCTTTGAAGCCGTAATTATTGATTATAACATAAGTTGTATTATCTGTCAATGCAGCAAACTCGTAATCAACGGTCATTACCGGGTTGCTCCATTCAGTTGGAATCAATTTATTTGGTATAATTTCCTTTGTCAGTACATTTTTTGAACCACCATGCATTTCCCATTCCCATTTTACGGTTTTTCCTGCTTCTTACTGTCCGCTTGATTTTATAAGCCAAAAATTAGTTGTAATTGCAGGGTTAATAAATGCCTGGAAAATTTGTGAAACAGGTTTCCTGATTAGTGTTTGTACTTCTATTGTCGGAATTTTTATTTCTGTCATTTTTTTTATTTAAAAGTTAATATTTCTGTTTTGTTACAAGTTTACAAGAATCACGTTCGCTAATAGCTAACAGCTTTTAATCAAGCCTGGTTTTAAATTTCCTCAACGCAACCGTGAGCAGCACAACAGACATCCCCGCAAGTACCAGCGTTTCTTTCCATACATAACTAAATCCAAGTCCTTTCAGCATTACAGCTTTGACAATGCTGTAATAATATCTGGACGGAATGATATAAGAGGCTATCTGAAATGCTTTGGGCATATTTTCTATCGGGAACATAAAGCCTGTAAGCAGCATCGTGGGCAGCATCATTCCCATCATGGACATCAGCATGGCGGTTTGTTGCGAATTAGTAATATTGGAAATTAACAAGCCCAGCGAAAGACAGGTGATGATGAATAAAATGCTTTCCGCAAAAAGCAAAACCAAACTGCCCTTTGTTTCCACATTAAGTAAATAGACCGACAATAAAAGAATAATGGTAAAATTGATGAGCGAAAGTATCAGATACGGAATTGCTTTTGCAATCAATACCATTATGGGTTTGAATGGCGACACCAATAAAATTTCCATCGTACCCAATTCTTTTTCACGAACTACCGCAACTGATGTGAGTGTGGTGCTGACAATCATAAAAATCAACGCAATCACACCCGGAATAAAAATGAGTGAACCGTTTTGTTCTTCGTTGTACAACTGCCGCACTTCGGGAGTAATCTGATAAGGTAATTTTAAATTCGGATTGAGCCCCTGCTGATAATTGTTGATAATGGCGGTCAAATAATTCGTTACGATTGTAGCCGTGTTCGGATCGGAAGCATCGGCAATGATTTGAATTTTTGCACCGCCCGTTTTGTATAAATCCGAACCAAAATTGGCAGGAAACAACACCGCACATTTTATACTTCCGTCTTTAAACCGGCTTTCAATTT
This sequence comes from uncultured Taibaiella sp., assembly GCA_964622775.1. Lineage (GTDB taxonomy): Bacteria > Bacteroidota > Bacteroidia > Chitinophagales > Chitinophagaceae > CAZUSO01. The sequence goes on from CAZUSO010000017.1 coordinate 29,500, forward strand.
CAGGATAATTCAACACAGGTTCTTTCACTTTGAAATACGAACTTGATTGTATTTTCGCTGTGATTTGTTCCGACTGCACATCTTTGGCATTATCTAAAATGGTAATGCCAATATTTTTTACTTCACTGCTCAATGCAAAGCCGAATAACAAAATTTGCACGACCGGCATTCCGAAGAGGATCAGCAGGGTTCTCCTGTCACGGAAGACGTGGTAAAATTCTTTTTTTATGAAAGATAGTAATTGGATCATTAGCTTTTGACCGTCCGCTTTTAACTCATCTTTCTGAGGTACCGGCTTTTGGCTATTTGCCTGAAAATCACTTTCCATATTTCATTTTTGTTTTTTGCTGATAGCTATTGGCTAACAGCTCTTAAAAATCCGTGAATGATTTTAGTGTTTTTTGAAATTCCGGCCGTTATTTTTTTATTATTTACAGATAATTTACCCCTGTTTTTATTCGCTGTTGGCTAAGGGCTATCGGCTATCAGCTAATGGCTATTCCCCTCTTTTTGCTCCTCTTGCTAATTGATAAAATACATCGTCCATTGAGTTTGTGTTAAATTTCTTTTTCAAATTCGTCGGTGTGTCTATTGCTTCCACACGTCCGTCCACCATAATGGTAATGCGGTTACAATATTCCGCTTCGTCCATATAGTGCGTGGTTACAAACACTGTAATTCCGTTGGCTGCGGCTTCATAAATCATATCCCAAAATTGTCTTCGGGTAATAGGGTCAACGCCACCTGTGGGTTCATCGAGAAAAACAATTTTAGGACGGTGGAAAATAGCAACCGAAAAAGCTAATTTTTGTTTCCAACCCAATGGCAACGAACCGACTAATTTTTTGGCTTCTTTTTCCAAGCCCAATGTGGAAACCAATTCACGGCTCCGCTGTTTTATTGCTGCGCGGGACACGCCATATACGCCGCCGTAGAATTCAATATTTTCCAATAACGAAAGATTATCATACAACGAAAACTTTTGGCTCATATAACCAATGTTTTTTTTAATCTGCTCCTGCTGTTTGTACACATCAAAACCTGCAACGATAGCCGTTCCCGATGTCGGATAAGACAATCCGCAAAGAATACGCATTGCCGTTGTTTTGCCTGCACCGTTCGCTCCAAGAAAACCAAAAATTTCACCTTGATTGACTTCAAACGAAATACTGTCCACCGCTTTGAAATCGCCAAACTGTTTGGTGAGGTTTTTACAGATTATCACTTTATTGTGATAGCTGTTAACCATTGGCTGTTGGCTATTAGCCTGATAATTACTTCCCATTTTTTATTTTTTTGCTATTAGCTGTCGGCTAAAAGCTATCAGCTAATAGCTAACGGCTCATTCATTAACCTTATAAAACAATCCTCAATACCTGGTATGATTTTCTTCATTTCAAAATCATCGGCATTGTATTTCTTTGCTAACATTTCTATTGTTCGCCTGTTGCTGTTTTCTGCAAGTGTTATATGCAGGTATTCGCCAAACGCATAGCAACTTTCAATGATATTATCTGAACGAAAATCTTCCAATAGTTTGTAAATGTTATTTGACTTTACGGCAAAAAGCGGTTTCGGAAAATTTTGCACAATGGCTCCGGGTTTGTTTACCGACATAATTTTTCCGTTCTGAATAAGAGCTATACGGTCGCACAATTGTGCTTCGTCCATATAAGGCGTTGAAACCAGAATCGTAATGCCCTGTTGTTTTAGCCCTTTCAGCATTTCCCAAAATTCTTTTCGTGAAACCACATCCACACCTGTTGTAGGTTCATCTAAAAACAACACATCGGGTTTATGAATTAAAGCACAACACAAAGCCAGTTTCTGTTTCATACCTCCCGATAATTTTCCTGCCCTGCGGTTTTTAAACGGCTCTAACTGTATATAAATATCCTTTACCAAATCATAATTTTCTTCTATGGTTGTATTGAATACCGTTGCAAAAAAACGGAGGTTTTCTTCAACGGATAAGTCCTGATACAAGGAAAATCTGCCCGGCATATAACCCACATTTTTGCGAATGGTTTTATAGTCTTTCACTACGTCAAAACCATTTACGGAAGCTGTACCGCTATCGGGCAAAAGCAATGTAGCAAGTATGCGAAAAATGCTTGTTTTTCCCGCTCCGTCTGCTCCAATCAAGCCAAATAATTCACCTTTGTTTACTTCAAAAGAAACATCGTTTACCGCTTTTACCTGGCCCTTATTATAGGTCTTTACAATGTTGTTTAGTACAACCATCTTATTTGAGTGTTGAGCATTGAAAATGATTTTCTACTATCCATTTGTGTTTAGTTGAGCGTTGAAAATTGAAAATGATTGTTCATGCTCTATTATCCCTTTTCAATGCTCCGTTAAAAAACAACTTCGCCATACATACCTATTTTCAAATAGCCATCGTTCGCTACCTTTACTTTAATGGCATAAACAAGACTGGCTCTTTCGTCTTTGGTTTGAATGGTTTTAGGCGAAAATTCAGATTTGCTCGAAATCCACGTAATCGTTCCGGGATATTCTTTATAATCATCCTTGCCGTTATCTGCTCTTACGGTCACCTGTTGACCGATTTTTACTTGTAGCAGTTGTGTTCCGGTAATGTATGCCCGCAAATCCAGCGTATCGGTATTCGCTATTCTATAAAGTGGTTTACCGATGGTTTGCATTTCTCCCTGCAAAGCATAACTGACCAACACATTTCCACTAACCGGATTTATAATCTGTCCTCTGTTGATTTGCTCCTGAAGCTGTGCAGCAGCCTTTTCCATCGGTGCTTTTTCGCTTAATATACCACGATTTTGGGTGTTGGTATTGTAGGTATTCAGTTTTATCTGCTGTTCCGTTACCAAAATCTGTTTGCTCAACTGGCCTATGGAAGCATTGATGTCATCCAGTTGCTTTTGCGTGGCAGCATCTGCTTTCACAAGGTTTTCCGTACGTGTTTTTTCCCTAAGCTGTTGTGCCAATTGCAATTTTTGGACTTCGAGCTGTCGGCGTACCAATTCGGTCTGGTCGTTGGGCGCTGCCGTTTTTTGGCTTAATGCGGCAATGCTGGCTTCAGTCTGCTCTTTTTGCAGCTCCACTATCTTTACGTCAATCTGCCCAACGTTATCGCCTGCTTTTAACTGGTCGCCCTCTTTGACGGCATAGGAGAGCAACACTCCATTTTGCAGCGCGGACACGATGACTTCATCGGCTTCAAAATTTCCAGAAGCATCGTAATCCACTTTTTCCGTGCAGGAGTTCAGCAATAACATCGCTGTAAAAAGTACTATAATCTGTTGCATTTTTTCTTTGTTTAAAAATTAATTACCGGTAATAAATTTTTGATTGTATTTAGCTTGCAATAACTGTATTTCATGCAGTATTTTGGTTTGCTTTGCAAGATGCTCGGCGTTTACTTTTTGGATATACTCGTGTGTGGTAATTACACCGTTTTCCAGTTGAGCTTCGGCAGATTTTGTAACGGATGTACGCAATGCAATAGCCTCTTCATCCTGACGGATTAACTCCGTATATTTTTTTACGTTTTCGTCCTGTTGAGTTAAGTCAAGTCTTGTATTGAACAAAAAGGTCTCTCTGTCTGCTTCTACCGATTGCTGGTTAAGCAACAGGATGTTTTTCTTGTTTGATAAGGTATAAAGACTGCCCAATGACCAGGTAAACCGAACACCTGCTACATACCACGGCCCAAATTTGTTTTCTACAATATTCAAGGTGGGTCTGCCGTAAGCACCTTGAATGAAAGCGCTTACAGTTGTCAGATAACCCGATTTTAAATCTTTTCGTTGTACGTCATAAACAGATTTTTGGAAGTCGAACACTTTTAGTTCCGGGCGGTTGATAGTGGTTTGTAAAACTTCCGTTTCGGGAATTGACAATTGTGTAGCATCAGATAATTCTTGACCGATAAACATTGAAAGCATCTTTAAATAAGCCGTTCGACTGGCTTTATATTCCGTGCCTGCCATCTCAATATTCAGGATTTCGGCTTTCAGTTCATTGAGGCTACTGCGGAATGCTACGCCATTCTCAAGCGCCGCTTCGGTTTTTTGTATCTGCGTTTGCAGGTTTGCCCTGTTCATCTCATTTTGTTTTAATTGGGCATCCAGCAGCAGTATGGAGAAGAATATATTGTTAATCCTGCTGTTGAGCGCATACAGATTGGTTTCAATGTTCTGCTCCTGTAATTCCTTATTGGCTTTAATAAGGTCTTTTTGGTTTTTCGTACTACCACCGTCATACAAAAGCTGGCTGACTTCGCCTTGTATTCTGTACTGGTCTTTGTCGATGACGGGAAGAGATATGCCTGCCGGAAGCGCTGAACCTAAAGCATCTCCAAAGCTCGTTGTTTGCGACTGATAGGTAGCCTGCCCCGAGAAGTTAAGTTGGGGAAAATATCTCTTATTTGCGTTCTGAATATCATATTTACTGGTTTTGGATATCAATTCCATTTTTTTAATAGCCGGATAATTTGCTCTTGCCAATTGATGACATTCCTCCAACGTTATGGATTGTGCATTTATACAGCTAATAGTCATTAGCCAAAAGCTGATTGCTAAAATCATTTTTTTAGTCATACTATTTAGTTTAATTGAAAGTTGAAAATGATTTCACATGCTCCATGCCCAACTCTCCATTAATTTTCAATGCTCCCATTTTCAATTTACTTTGCTTTCATGATGGCTTTTATCCAAACAGGAATGAGCTTTTTCCTGTCCTGCATCAGCTTATTAAACTGTGTGTCATCCAATCCGCCAATTCCTTGCAGCATCGGTTTTGCGATAAACGGGAAAACCACTATGCTCAATAAATTCATCAAGAAATGCAATGGATTAGGCTCGGTAATTTTTCCCTTTGCAACAGCTTCCTGATGTTGCTTGAAAAATGCAGAGTTCATTACTAATTGTTTGATTGGCAATTTTTCTAATAGTCCTTCTGCATTGTTACGAATTTCACTTAACATAAAAATCGGAACATTAGGCTCTTTGATAATAAAGTCAGTGTAATTGGAAGCAATGAGCTCTACTTTCTTTTCTAAAGTAGTTTTTTCGTCATTCATTACCATTGCCATATTTTGCATAAATCCAAAAACAGTTTCAAGCATGATGATATCAAACAATTTTTCTTTACTGCGGAAATAATAATTAAGTAATGCAAGATTGATCTCCGCCTCCTCGGCAATGTCTCTTGTACGTGTAGCTGCATAGCCCTTTTTATGAAATACCCTGCGGGCTGCTTCCTTTATTTTTTCTTCCGTTGAAGTATCTGCTGTTTTTACTGCTTTACCTTTTGCCATTTTTCGCTGAAATATTTTTCAAGGGCAAAGATAAATATTGTTTTTCCGATTTAAACAATATTTTTAATCATTTGATTAAATTTTACGGAGAAACAAAAACAGGAGCTGAAACTTTCGATACAATAATGGCCTGATCTTGTGCATTGAAACAAAATAAGGTGCCGGTTGTTCCGGTTAAAAAGCTCACCGGACATAGCTGGCCTTCACCGCTGCTCCCTCTACCGGAACTACATAGCCGGTTAACAGGGATGTGAAGTATAGTGAAGCCGCCCTACCCTTGCCGCTAAGAGCTGGAAAAATAGATATCCTGTTTTGCTATCTGCCGAAATGCTTTCCGGAAGCGGCAAACGGGGAATAGAATTATACAGAGAGCTGCCGGAGGATTCGTCCACCGGCAGCTTTCCTGCTGAATCTGAAACCAAGGAAAATTAATGAGATTTTGCTGTCGCAATAATTTTATGTACGGGCTGCTTCCAACACTTCCTCATATAACGCCTCGTATTGTGGTAATATTTTATCAATGGAAAAGGCCTTCGCCTGCTCCAGTGCATTTCCTTTGAATACTGCCAGCCGGGCATCGTCCTGTAGAATGAAAAGTGCGTGGCGTGCCATATTTTCCACATCGCCCACATCACTCAGGAAACCCGTTTCCCCCTGGATATTGATTTCCGGCAGCCCTCCGCTGTTGGACGACACTACCGGCACACCGCAGGCCATCGCCTCCAGCGCAGCCAGGCCGAAGCTTTCATATTCGGAAGGAAGCAGGAACAGATCGGCAATGTTCAGTATTTCCTCCATTTGTTCCTGTTTGCCCAGAAAGCGTACATCACCGGCAATATCAAATTTACGGGCAACCTCTTCCATATGAAGGCGCTCCGGACCGTCACCAATCAGCAGCAGCTTAGAAGGCATTTGAGACCTTACAATCCGAAAGGTTTTCAGGACATCCTCAACACGTTTCACCTTCCGGAAATTAGAAACATGCGACAGTATTTTTTCTCCGTTTGGGGCCAGCATCTTCTTAAAATGTTCTTTATTGCTCTGATAAAAGCGGGAAGCATCCACAAAGTTGGGAATCACGTGAATCTCCTTTTCAATCCGGAAAGAATTATACGTTTCCTGTCTTAAATTTTCCGATACCGCCGTAATGGCATTCGATTCATTGATAGAAAATGTAACCACACAGGCATAGGTGCTTTCTTTTCCCACTAAAGTAATATCAGTGCCGTGCAGCGTGGTAATAAACGGAATATCGCGACCCAGCTTGCGCATCATCTGCCGGGCAAAATATGCCGAGGAGGCATGGGGAATGGCATAATGCACATGCAATAAATCCAGATCGTTATTGAGGATTACATTGACCAAAGCGCTTGCCAAAGCAGTTTCGTACGGCGGGAAATCGAATAAAGGATATTTGGGTACGCTTACTTCATGATAATAAATATTAGGCCGGAATGCCAGGCGCACGGGCTGCTGATAGGAGATAAAATGAATCTCATGGCCTTTATCGGCCAAAGCCAGGCCAAGTTCCGTTGCCATTACGCCACTGCCGCCGAAAGTAGGATAACATACAATTCCAATCTTCATGGTTCTTTTTGCCGCGAAGATAGTTAATAAAAAAACCCGGCTGTTATAGACAGGTTTTATAATTGTATTGATGATATTATTCTGCTTTGGAATTAGCTACCAGATAAGCTCTTACCAGCTTTCCGTCCTCATAGTTCAATTTGGCCTTCGGGATCATTTTCTTAAGAATGCTGTTCCATTGTACCGGCGTACGGCTGTCCCCGGCATGCAGCTTATGGCATTTTGCACAATGATCGATATACAACGCCTTGCCCTGTGCCAGCTGATCCTCCGAAAATGAAGCTAATATCTGCGCCTTAGTAGGTACCGGCTCTTTATCCGCCACAGTAGAAGCCACTTTTGGCGTACAGTTAGCCATAATCAGCATAGCGCCGCCAATTGCGAGCACAGAAAGTACTTTTTTCATGAAGTTATTTTTATGATTTGCAGATTGTCATGTTTCTGTAAAAATAAGGAAAGAGATGCTACAAAACAAATATTCCGGATAGATTCGGTCCGGTATTTCCATGGAAATACCGGCGTCGGCGAGCCGTAGCGGGATATAATTTAAGCCTGTTCCAAAAAACTACTGCTTTATAAATTTTCGTGCAGAAGAACGCCCTGTAGCATCGGTAAGACGGATCAGATAAATACCGGGTGGTAATTCGCCTGTACGGATAGTTCGGGAATTGCCCGTTATGCTTCCCTCTTTAATGACTTTTCCGGTAAGATCGGCAATACTATAATGATAATTTCCTGCCTGCGATATTGTAACAGTTAAAGCATTCTCCGCCGGGTTAGGGTAAATATTCCAGTCCGTCACGGGCGTGTTTACAGTGTCCAGAGCAACCGGCAGCGGAGCACCCACCAAAGGGCGAACCATCAGGGCGCCCGAAAACACAGAAGGCGCCCATTGGTTCAACACATTAAAATAACGATGCGTTCCGCCTACCCGGTTCATATCAAGGGCAATCATCAGCGAATCGCTTAACCCGCCCGCCGGCAAAATGATACCAATATAAAAAGGACCCTCACCTAATACAACCGGCTGATCAAACCGGTAAACGGCCAATTGATTTACGGTATCCTTGTATTGCGGAAAATTGAAATCCTGCTGATAAATGAGTTCATCGCTACCGCCGTTTACCGCGATATCCCCATACACGGCTAACGAAAAATCTTTCCAGGCCCCGGAAGGCACCTGCCGTGCAAAACGGATAGCAACGCCCCGCAGCGTATCCGGCACATACATCGCATATTCCAAAGCTATCTTGCCCGGTGCATTTTGGGAAAGATTCAGAAAATAAGCCTTTTCCGCGGTACCATCATCATACGCAAAGGCATTCCCGAATACCTGACGTTGCCGAATTGTATCATTATCCAGGGGTGCATCCGGGTAAATATCGGTCAGGTAAAAAGTATGCTCTATCGTAAATTGCCCTGCAGAAGAATTGATATTGTACATCGGGAAGACAGGAGCAACACTACCTCCTTCTATGATACCGCCAATATTTCCCGTTCCGCTGCTTAGTATGCTCCCGGCAAGGGTTTTGGCAATATAGCCATAATCAACCAGTCCTAAATTATCTCCGTTATTTTTGAAAGTACATTCCAGTTCCGTCTTTAAAAAGGCTGCCGGATCCGTGGCAAAATGCCGGTAAGGCATTTGCGTAAAGTCGTTCAGCAGGGTCGTGGGCTGTTGAGTAAAAGCTATATCATTCAGCACTGTATCATGGATGTTTCGGTTGGCGTCCAGCCGGATATAATCCACATTCCACTGGGAATTACTGATGCCGATGGTAGCTTTATTGACGAATCGGAATTCAAAATTTTCATAAAAACACTGCGGTATGGTTATGGGAATCATTACCTGCCTGAAAGAATCTAAGAGGCGCCCTTCCACAGACCATACCTTTTGCCATACGCCATTGTTCTGATGCAGGTACAGCATCAGAGAATCTCCGGGCTTGGGCGCAAATCCATGGCCCTGAGGCTGATAAAAGAAGCTCAGATATACGGAATCCGCCGGCTGGTGAGCGCTCATATCAATGGGCAGCGATGTGAGGCTGTCGGCATATATCGTATTGTAAGGTTGCACAGTGTCGTAAGGAACCCCGCGAAAATCAAGCGCGTCAAAGGTAGCCACACCGCGACTCATCGGGCTTACGGCCATATTGTTGTTCACCCAGACGGATTGATCGGCCCACTTAGCAGGATCCGGGTAAGGACTGTCTATGGTAAAGTCTTCAAAAAAGGGCAATGAGAGTGCGGCCGGTCTTTGACGGGTATTGTTGCCGGCATGGCTTTGTGAAGCCTGTTGCAGGATAACATTCTCATTCAGCGGAACAACCATTTCCTGCGCCTGTAAAACGCTAACGGAAAAAATACCTGCCAGCAGCAGGGGTAGCTTTTTGATAAAACAACAGGCCTTGTGCATATAGAATATGTAGTGCTTATTTCTCGTAAAAACGTAACAAATGTAAATTAAATTGCGGAGAGGCCGGATGCGAACTTCAGGAAAGGTGTTTGCTGCGGCCTTCTTCTTCATTGCTCCTGATTTAAATGCCGGCTAAATTGAAAAATATCCCGACATTCAGTTAAAAATCATATATTGTTTTTTTCATCTCAATATCATTAATACAATAATTTTTCCCAACAGCAGCTTAAATCATGTTAGCAAATAAATAATATATATACTGCCCTATATCTTTGCATGCGCTCCTCGTCTTTATATTAAAATACTATAAACATAAATTTTTATGAAAAAAATTTCAAAACTTTGTTTAAGCATCATTGCTTCAACAATGCTCCTTTCAGCAGCACATGCACAGGTTGCTATATGGACAGGCTATAATAGTTCCTCCTGGAATGACCCCGACAACTGGACCTGGGACAACGGCAATTACGGTGTTCCCGGCTCTAATGATGACATTCTTATTGATTACGATTATATCTGGAGCGGATACCCCGTGCTGGTAAACGGTGATTCTGTCAGTTGCCGTAATATCGCCTTCAATGACTATTGGGGTGATGGGGTTTGTATTTTTATGACAGGCAATGCATTGCTGAATATTTACGGGTCTTCTATCGAATCCTACAGCAGCAGCGGTTATCTCGGTTATATCTACAGCATAAATATGGAAACGGGAGAGCTTTCCAATACACCTCGTATCAAATTCCTGAACGGTAGTAAAATAGTGGATAATACACTCATCCTCGCCGGCAATATCGAGGTATATAGCGATGATATCAACCTGACGGGTAGCGCTATATATGTGTTGGGTTCCCTGAAATTTAAAAAGCCCCCGGTCAACATAGGTTCACCGGCAACCGGTAATATCGTTATCAATAATAGCAGTCTTATGACGGTACCACCTACAGGAAACATCTCGGTACCGGCCTATACCGATAATCAGATTCCCCCGCATATCGTCACTACTTCCACTAATCCGGATTTGAATATCAGTATGGGAGGTCTGTATGCACTGAACAATATGAATGATCCCCCAACCGGGCTTACTGGTACCGGTGTGTTTCCTGTCGGTCCCTCAGCCGGGTCTTACACGCCCGTATCGGTAACGAATAACGGCGGCTATATCTGGGGAATTTCCGTGATACCTACTCTGCCAACAAGCTGCCCCGGTAATCCGGTGAATAATAATGATGCCGTACAATATAATTACCTGGTAAGCCCGGGGCAGTTTGATGCCAGTGGCGAACTTGTATTCTTAAGCACCATTCCTTCTCCTGCAAATGTTTCACTCACCTTTAACCAGGCTAATACCGGTCTGGATGTACTGAACGGTTTTAATCCCGACAATTATAATATCAATATGTTCAGCGTAACCGCAAACGGGTGCTATGCGGAAATTCCGGGAGCAATCCAGGCAAACCTGAGCACAAATTATATAACCGTCTCCAGCCCGACTCAAAGCAGTTTCGGCCATTTTGTAATGGCGCCTTTTGGTCAGTCTTCCGTTACCATAGATGTTACCACCTCCGGGAATGTTCCTGCTGAGATCACAGAGCCTGCCGGCACTTTACAAATGGCGGCTACGGTTATGCCGGCTACGGTAAGTCAGGATGTAAACTGGAGCATTATCCCGGTAACAGGCGGAGCCACCATCAGCAGCACAGGCCTTGTTACGGCTTCTGCAGATGGCACCGTATGGGCAAAGGGAACTTCGGTAGCGAACCCTGATGCAAGCGATTCCGTGCTGATTACTATTTCCAATCAGAATACAGGTATTCATGGGGTTGACCCTTCCATAGGCTTTATGATGTATCCCAATCCTGCCAAAGAAGTATTAAATCTTGTCGCCCAAAAACAGCCCACGGCATGGTCGGTATCCATTATCGATGCTTTCGGCAGGCAAGTTTCATCAGCGCAATTCCCCGCTAATGCCCTGAATACGCCGCGCGCTATTTCCATAAGTCATTTATCTCCCGGCCTGTATTTCCTTCATGTAAAAGGAGAACGGACTGATTTTTATTCGAAATTTACCAGGCAATAATATATTAATTGTTTAATCAAAAAAGCTGCAAGGAATAATTGCAGCTTTTTTGATGCGATGATGTTACTATTATTCCCGGAAGCAGGATGCATCCGTTAACTTTGCCGTCATGCATTATCTTTCCATAGAAAATCTTACCAAATCCTACACGGACAAACCTTTGTTTGAAAATATTGCCTTTCATATCAATGAAGGCGATAAAGTAGCGCTCATTGCCCTGAACGGCGCCGGAAAATCTACCTTGCTGAAGATCATTTCCGGTGCGGAAATTCCGGACGAAGGAACCGTATGGATTCATAAGGAAGTAAAAGTGGTGCTGTTAGCGCAGCAGCCTCATATAGAAGAACAACAAACCGTATTAGAAAACATCTTCAACCACGACCACCCGGTGCTGCATGCCATCAGGCGCTATGAACAGCTTACCGGATCAGACAGGGAACCGGATCCACAGGCGCTGGCTGATGCCATGAAAGAGATGGACGAACGCAACGCCTGGCATTTTGATGCTCAGGTAAAGCAGATTCTGGGTAAGCTCAATATTCATCATTTAGACCAGCCCGTAGCTACCTTGTCCGGCGGACAAAAAAAGCGCATCGCATTAGCCAAAGTGCTGATCGATATGGATTTTGAGCATCGCCATACCCTGCTGATCATGGACGAGCCAACGAATCACTTAGATGTGGATATGATCGAATGGCTGGAATATTACCTGAGCCGCGAACATGTTACCCTGCTCTTAGTAACGCACGACCGCTATTTTTTGGATCATGTTTGTAACGAAATTATAGAGCTTGATCAGGGTTCGGTGCATATCACCAAAGGTAATTATGAAAAATACATAGAACAGAAAGCGCTGCGCATGGAAATAGAACAGGCTAATGTGGACAAGGCGCGCAACCGCTACCGCAAAGAGCTGGAGTGGATGCGCAAGCAGCCGAAAGCAAGAACCACAAAATCCAAATCCCGGCAGGATGCCTTTTACGACTGGAAAGAACGGGCTGCTAAAAAACTGCAACAGGCGGAGCTGGAACTGCAGGTGAAAATGACCCGCCTCGGCGGCAAGGTGCTGGAACTGAAAAAAGTGTATAAATCTTATGGAGAGAAGGTCATTCTGCAAGGCTTCGATTATACCTTCAAGCGCGGCGAAAGAGTGGGCGTAGTCGGGAAAAACGGTGTGGGCAAATCTACGTTCATCAATATGCTTTTGGGCAAAGAATCTGTTGACAGCGGTAAGATCAATGTAGGCGATACTATTGTGTTTGGCGATTTTTCGCAGGAAGGACTACAGTTTAAAGAAGACGTTCGCGTGATCGAATATGTAAAATCATTTGCGGAATTTTTCCCGCTGGCCGATGGTACTAAACTAAGCGCTGCGCAGTTCCTGCAAAAGTTTTTATTTCCGCCCGAAAAGCAGTTTACATTTCTCAGCAAGCTGAGCGGTGGCGAAAAGAAACGGCTGCAACTGTTAACCATTTTATTCCGCAACCCGAATTTCCTGGTGCTGGACGAGCCGACCAATGACCTGGATTTACCTACGCTGGATATCCTGGAAGAATTTTTAGCAGCATACCAGGGCTGTATCATTATCGTGTCGCACGACCGGTATTTTATGGATAAATTAGTGGATCACCTTTTTGCATTTGAAGGTAAGGGAGTCATCAGGGATTTCCCCGGAAACTATTCCCAATACCGGGAGATGCTGCGGGAGGAGGAAAAATACCGCCAGGAATCAACTGCCGCAAAAATGAAAGAAAAGGAATCGGCCACCATTCCCGGTTCCGCACCACGACGGAAAATGTCATTCAAAGAAAAGCGGGAACTGGAACAGCTTCAGGATGAAATTCCTCAATTAGAAGCAGAAAAGCTACAGCTTGAAACAGACATGGTCACACATGCCTCCGACTTTGAGCAGCTGCAAAAAAGCGGGACACGCATCGCAGCAATCATCAGCCTGCTGGAGGAAAAAGAAATGCGCTGGTTAGAGCTGAGTGAAATGGAATAAAAAAATTTACATCAATATGTGGGATGAATATGATGAATATATAACTATTCGTCTTATTTTTAACAAATCTTATTTTACGACAAATAAAACTTGCTAAAAATATGCTCATGAAGAAAATACTATGTTGTATGCTTGCTTCCCTGTCTGCTGCTGCTGTCCATGCGCAATGTGACGCAAATATTAATCACTGGGAGGCGGCAGTGAAGGATAACATGATATGGAAATACATTGTTCCGACATCCAATATTTCTTTGTGGACAAGTCCCTCATTTAATGATGCCGGCTGGACCAATGGTCAGGGTGGAATCGGCTTCGGCGATAATGATGATAATACGGTCATACCGGGTTCTTCTGTTTCGGTGTATATGCGCAGAACTTTTTTCATCACCGATACGGCAGCCATTGCCACCGCCGTTTTCAATATGGATTATGATGACGGATTTGTGGCCTATCTGAACGGAACGGAAATAGCGCGTGCCAATATTCAGGGCACACCGAACTACAACAGTTATGCATCTGCAATATCGGAGGCGCAGTTGTATCAGGGTCAGCAGCCCGCTTTCTCCTTAGTGCTGCCCAAAGCCGCATTGGATACCTTAATTGTAAATGGCAACAATACGCTGGCGGTGGAGGTGCATAATGCCAATGCCGGCTCCTCGGATCTTACCTCGCGACCCTTTCTGCATTTTGGTATTACCAATTCAGGTTATAATTACAGTACGTCCGCATCCTGGTTTCAGCCGCCCGTTTTCTTTCAGACGCAATTGCCCATCGTAAAGATCAATACGCAGGGGCAGCAGATTGTGGACGATCCCCGGATCAATTGCCGGATGAGCATTATTAACAACGGCGCCGGCAACTGGAATTGCGTTAATGATGTACCGAATGAATATGACGGCGGCATCTCCATCGAATATCGCGGCTCCACCTCGCAGGGCTTTCCTAAAAAACCTTATGGCTTCAGCACAATTGATCAGAACGGTGTGGACTCCAATGTATCCCTGCTGGGCTTTCCCGAAGAGCATGACTGGATTTTCCTAGCGCCTTATACGGACAAAACCTTTATGCGCGATGTGCTGGTTTACGATTTTGCAAGAGCGCTGAACTGGTATGCCAGCAGAACACAGTTTGTTGAGCTTTTTGTGAATGGAACATACATGGGTGTTTATGCTTTACTGGAAAAAATTAAACGAGACGACAACCGCGTGGATATCAAAAAGCTGACACCGGAAATGAACAGCGGCGATGAGCTGACCGGCGGGTATATTTATAAGATTGACAAGACTACCGGCAACAGCGGGCCAGGTTTTAATACGGATTTGATGGATGTGGAAATTCAATACCAGAAGCCCGGTTGGGACGATATTACGAACATACAGAAAAGCTATTTGCAGAATTATTGCAATGCATTTGAAGGCGCCTTATTCAGTAGTAATTTTACCGATCCCAATACCGGTTACCGGAAATATGCCAATGTGTATTCCTTCGTGGATTTTTTCCTGCTGAATGAGCTTTCCAATAATATTGACGGATACCGTTTAAGCACCTTCATACACAAAGACCGCGACAGCCGCTGCGGGCGCTTTACCATGGGGCCTTTATGGGATTATAACCTGAGCTTTGGTAATGCCGATTATTGCGAAGGCGTACAGGTGAATAAATGGCAATATTCCCAGGGCTGCGGCAGCCAGAGCAGTTGGTGGATTACTAAAATGCTGCAGGATCCATATTTTGCAAATCTCACCAAATGCCGTTGGGTGGAGCTGCGAAACACGACATTAAGCACACCGGTTTTGATGGCGCAAATAGATACTTATGCCGATTATTTAAGAGAAGCCTCAGGGCGGGATTCTGCCAAATGGAATACCATCGGCAATTATATCTGGCCCAATGCCTGGATTGCCAATACCTGGCAGGGAGAGATTGACAATATGAAGCAATGGCTGCAATCCCGGCTGGAATGGTTAGATGACAATATGTATGGCAATCTGGCAAATTGCAACTCGGTTAATAATGTCGCCCTTACCGTTGACGAAGTCAACTATCACAGTAATGACGCCATGGATGCAGGGGACTGGCTGGAATTGTGGAATTATGGCAATACTGCGCTGGACATTTCCAATTATGAAGTGTTGGACGGCGACACGTATGAAAAATACTGTGTCATTCCACAGGCTACGGTTCTACAGCCGAACGCCCGGATTGTGCTGTACCAGGACAGCCTGAAATTCGTTGCACAATTCCCCGGAGTCTCCAACAAAAAGATGCTGTGCTTCAAGATCAGTAATGCCGGACAAAAAATAGTTGTGCGCGATAGTGAGCGAAAGCTCATTTCCTCTTTTACTTTCTCCGACAACTGGCAAGCGGAGACAGACGGAGGCGGCAAAACCCTGCAACGTGTCAGCCCGGATAATGATCCCAATACGCCAACCTCCTGGATTGCAGGATGTATGGGCGGCACTCCCGGGCTTCCGCACGACCCCAATTGTAACCCAAGCGGAATTAACAATTTGACCTACGCTTCCGGGCTCTTATTATATCCCAATCCGGCTACGGATATAATCACAATACAATCGGGTAAGGAGATTAGCGAAGTAATGTTGTTTGACATGGAAGGTCGTTTCCTCCTCCAGACAAATCAACATACCATTACGGTTAAGACTTTGGCACCCGGCATGTATATTGTTGCCGTGCTGAACCGGGACGGCACAAAGATGCGCGCATCTTTTGTAAAACACTAACTAAAGCGTTAAAGCCCTTTGCTTCCTTCATCCTGAATAAAAGAGGAAGTTCACCCTCATATTCGGGATGTCAGCGAAGTACACCCCCGAACAGCCCGTTGTAATGTCAATTTTTTGTCATCACTTCCCTCAGGCGGTGTCATTTCGACTAAGAAAACTCCAAATTACGCAGGAATTTATTAGAATTTTCGCATGAAGAAATCTCCCTGCATTTGAAATAATGTCTCCTCTGTGTAGCAATTTGAGTAGCGCCCGGTGGCGTACGAATACGTCTGCTCAATATGATTTGTTGGAAAATTTCGGAAGGCCGTACACTCAATTTTTTACCGAAGTATGGTTATTCATTCAAAGACAATGCTAACCTTCCTGCACCTGAGCGCGGGAAGAATTTGTGACAAGCCCGTCAACATTATCACGCTATTGCAGCAGGATCCAGCTCCTTATTGCGCACCATAGTATGCAGCATAATGGCGGCATTAATTTCATACCCCGCCAGAATAGTACAGGCGGAAATATAGATCCAGATCATAAACATCAGCATTGTTCCCAAAGGGCCATATACCAGGTTGTAATTTACAAACCGGGTGACGATGAAAAAGAATCCATAGGATACGCCGATGAAGGAGATTGTAGCCAGAAAGGCCCCCACGGAAAAAAAGCGCATCCGTTTCTGCAAGGAAGGCGCATAAGTATAGATGATGCAAAAGCTGAAATACACCAGGCAAAGCACCAGCAGGAAGCTGGCATATTTTACGATGCGCACATTATCAACAAAGTGGATAAGCAAACGATCCATCACATTGGTTTGTATAAAAACCAGCACAATGCCGATAATAATAAAGACCATCAGAAGCAGCGTGAGGGTTATGGCACGCCCCCGGCGTTTCCAGCCGGTGCGGTGCACGTAAATGGTGTGCACCATATCAAAAGAACGGATAACACCCTGCATCCCGTTGGAAGAATAAAACAGGGTCAGTAAAAAACCAAAAGACAGCAGCTCACGCCGTTTGGTATTCATGAAATCCACGATGATGCTGTGCGCCGTCTGGTACAGTTTTTCATTAGGAGAAATCAGTTGAACAGACTGCAAAATAACGGTTTGTACATTGTCCAATTGCAAAAAAGGCACTAAAGATAACAGGAAGATTAAGGATGGTGGAATGGCTAATAAGAAATTGAATGCAATGGCTGCCGCCCGTTCAAAAAAGCGAAGATCCCTGAAATGCCGGATAATAAAGCCGGAAATCTGATGCACGGAAAACCCGGAAAACCCGGGCGGCGTAAACGTCTTTATGCGTCCCGATGCCCGCTCTATAACACGGTTTCCTTTTTGATTATGCATTGCTGTCTATTAAATAAAGTATTGTATCGCATGACCATTATTCCCGCAAAAGCCGACCGGTATGATGCAGGAAAACATCCTCTAAGTTTTTGCTGTTTTGGGTTTGCCGGATAAGCGCATCCGGGCTGCCCTGAACAATTAATTTCCCCTGATCAATAATGGCCACGTCATCGCAAATCCGTTGTGCCTCTTCCAGCAAATGCGAAGTATAAAGTATCGTTTTACCCGATGCATTATATTCCTTCAGGAAATCCAGGATCAACGCACGGGATTGCACATCCACACCGGCAGTAGGCTCGTCCAGAATCAGGATTTCCGGTTCGTGCAGCAGTCCGGCAATGATATTGGTACGGCGTTTCATACCGCCGCTGTAATGCTGGGTTCTTTTATGCTGATGTGCCGCGAGGCCCAGGCGGTCCATCATTTTTACGATCCTGCTTCTCAGCTCCGGCCCGGGAATGCGGTACAACCGACCGATATATTCCAGGTTTTCATAGCCGGTGAGTTGCGGAAACAGCGCCGTCAATTGCGGCACTACGCCGATCTTTTTCTGAATTGCCGTCTTATCCCGAACAACATCAAAGCCCTGAACCTGTGCTATTCCGGAATTTGCCGGAATGATGCCGCACAGCACGCCGATTGCCGTGGTCTTACCGGCGCCATTCGGCCCCAGAATGCCGGCGATAATACCCGGTTTGAAGCGAAGCGAGAGCCCGTCAAGCGCATTGCTTGTTGCCATCGGATAACATTTATAAAGCCGGTCAATATAAATGGCGTCTTTCAAATTATTCAATTTTGATCATGATTGCCCGGCGTAAATATAAGGGTTAGCCGGTAAAAACACATTAATGATTATCCACAAAATGGCGGATCAGGCCGTTTACCTGCCCCGCTTTTTCCCATTGAACAAAATGCCCGCATAATGGAATCATTTCCAGCGAAGCATCAGGGAAACGCTTTATGGCAGCTTCGGCTAACTGCCGGGTGGTAACAGGATGAATGAAACGGTTAGGGATCATGGTATCTTTTTCTCCGAAAATAACTAAGGTTGGATGAGTTATTTCCGGCAAGCGACTGTAAACCGGCTCATCCAGCATTCCGCTGATACAGGCCTCCGTCATGTCCCGGTATTGTTTCCGATCCTGTGCATGTATGCCGCTGATGAGTTGCCGGATAAATGCCTGCACATTATCCGGTAAAATATAAAAGCTGTTTTGCACGGCTTTGCGCAGGCTGTTTTCTTCATTGCTGACCAAATCCACAAAATACATAGTGCTCCGGTACAGATTTTTTTCCCAGTCGTCAAATTGTTCAAAGCCGGCAGGCGCACAAAGCACCAGCGCCCGGATCGCTTCAGGATATGCCAGGGCCAGCGTCATAGCTATTTGTCCGCCCATAGAATGACCCGCCAGGTAAACATTCTCCAATTGCTTCTCCCGGATAAAATCATGAATACAGTCGGCAAAAAAATGCAGGCTATAGGGGTAATTTCCCGTATCAGACCGGCCATTCCCCGGCAGATCCAACGCGATGCAATGATAATTTTTGCGGAGATAATCCACGTTATGTATCCAGGCGGCATGAGCATGCCCCAGTCCGTGAATAAACAAAAGCGTCTTATCGCCGGAGCCTTCCTCTGCAAAAGCAATGTCTATCTTGTGTCTGCCGGTTTTATGATGCTGAATGGGAAATGTATGAAGCAATTATTTTCTGGTATGATTTTGACAGCGTTAAAAAATTTGCCGTGCAAAAGTAGCCGATATTTTCTAAATGATGCCATCCCCTTTGAGGTTGAGGTGGGATGTATCCCAAATGGTGCATGTGGCGTAAGGTTTTTTGCCATTCCGAAAAAACGTGCCGTCATTCCGAAAAGAAAATCCCGGATTACTGCGTAATCCGGTTAGGATTTTCGCATGGAGGAATCTCCCAATCGGGAGGATGGGAAAACGCCCGGGAGATTCCTCCGCTCCGTAATATTTACTGCGCTGCGTTCCGTAAATTTCACTCCGGTCGGAATGACGGCCGCTTATACGCTTCACCCGGAATGACGATACCTTTTACATCCGGGAGATTGCTCCGGGGCGACAATTTGGGATGCATCCTTTGAGGTGCCGATTCCACAACAGGCATCCGTCTCCATAGCTCAAAAACCGGAAATCGTGTGCTAATGCATAGTCATACACCTGCCGCCAGGTATCGCCGATAAGGGCTGCAACTAACAGCAGCAAGGTAGATTGCGGTTGATGGAAATTAGTAATCAGCCCATCCGCAATGCGGAAGCAGTAGCCAGGCGCAATAATGATTTGGGTACGCGTAACAAGCTGCTGCAAGCCTTGTGCTTCCAGGTAATCCAATAATGCCTGAAGTGCATTTTCAGGGTCAATATCCGTTTCCTTTTCGTAAGGATACCATTGTGAAACGGCAATTCCATTAAGGTGTAGCGGCTCCTTCCGGATCAACTGAACACCAATCCAGTAAAGGCTTTCCAGGGTTCTGACCGATGTGGTGCCTACGGCCAACAATGCCGGCTTGTCGTTTGCGCCGTTTTGCGGAATATGTTTAATAAATTCCAGCAGGCTGCGTATCAGTTCTGCGCTTACTTCCAGCCATTCCGCATGCATCTGATGCGCTGCGATGGTGTCGCTTTTTACAGGAATAAAAGTTCCGGCGCCCACATGGAGGGTTACAAATTGTTCCCGGCAGTTTTTTTGGTGCAGGGACTGCATCACCCGGTCCGTGAAATGGAGGGCTGCGGTTGGCGCTGCCACGCTGCCTTCTTCCCTTGCAAATATGGTCTGATAGGTTTGTGCATCCTGCGGTTCTGCATCCCGGTTCAGGTATGGCGGCAGCGGAATGATTCCTGCGTCATGAAGGGCTTCGGCAAAGGTGATTTGCGGCGATGAAGCGATGCTCCAGGAAATTTTAATGAGAAACGTATTCCCGTCTTGCGCTATTTTTTCTGCAAATAACTGCAATCCCGATGCACTGTGTAACTTTAAGATTTGCCCTGGCTTCCATTTGCCGGCGCCGCCAACGAGACATTGCCAATATACTATGCCTTTTTGCTGCATGGCCGTTTGCACGTCCGGATAGCGTGTGTCCGGCTCCAGGCAGAATATTTCCACCTTCCCTCCGGTCGGTTTATGGAAGATCAGCCGGGCATTCACTACTTTGGTCTGGTTGAAAACTACCAGGGAGCCTTCCGGAATATACCTGGAGATATGCTGATAAATGTCCGTGACGATCTGGTCGGATTGCAGCGCCAGAAGCTTAGATTGATCCCGCTCCCGAAGGGGGTACCGGGCAATTCTTCCCTCCGGTAAATCATAGGTATAATCAGCGATACGGATATGCTCCGGATGTGGTGGAACTGGTTGCATGATGCAAAAATAAGGCTTATGACCGGAGTGAAATTTGATATACCCTGCACGAAGTATGAACTTACCGATTTATTGTTGGTGAAAATACCCTCAACAGCGGAAACCATGACAAAATAGGACAGGAATCAAAAAGCGATTTCCCTGCTTATTAGGCCTGAAGTACAGCAACGAAAAAACATCAGTACAGTCAAGCTATTCATTTTACTTCATCCGGGTAATATATTCTCAGGTAATCGTAGCTTACGGTAGCCTTCGGCATGGCACCTAAACAAAGTTCGCCACCAGGCAGACGGTTATTGACCGGAATCTTTATCACAAATACGTCATTCATGAACATATAATTAAGTATCCCCTGTTTTCCGCAGAGTGAAAACCCGGAAGCCTTTTTTGTTCTATAAAATAGGAGTAATGAAAGAAAACCTGCCGGTGCAGGCCGGGTGATTACCGCCTAAGCAATTTTTCACAATTCCGTCTCTGGAATATTCCATATAGACCGCTTCCTCCCCTCCCCTGTGTTTTTCGTAGCATCCCCACCCCAGGAAAATACCGCCGCATAATCATACTATTTAGTAAAGTTGTCTATGGGTTGCTTTGAAAGTAAATATTCGCCGATGTAAGTCGATCCCAATAAAAGCCATGGACATCAGTCTGACCGGGCATATCCGGATCTATTGTTGCGCCCGTTATTGTTGGTCCCGAACCATTATCAGAAGGCATATTACCAATGATCCCCCACCGGCATAATTGCCCGCCGGAGCTGAAACCAGGGTTTGGATAATTCCTGGTGGGATCAGGAAATCGGGTATTGTTAAGTTAGCATAGCACTTAACTTAATCGCTTATTGTTTAATCAAACAGCTTTATTATTTCAGCATATTGTTTAATATGCTCAGTAAATTCCTTTATCGTATGGCCTGACTGCATTATCGTCATCGCAAACTCCTTTAATGTTTTAACATACTGCTTTATCGTCTTAACATACGGCCTTATTGCTTTAACATATTACTTCATTGCTTTAACATACTCCCTTATCGTCTTCACATACGGCTTTATTGCTTTAACATACTTCCTTATCGTCTTAACATACGGTCTTATTGCTTTAACATACTCCCTTATTGCTTTAACATACTGCTTTATTGTTTTAGCATACTCCTCTGCCATGGGTGCCTACTCAATACACGAATTCTTTTGTTCATGCCGTGTGTGGCAGATGTCCTCACCCACGATCACTCAGCGTGAATCCGTGTCCTCAGGGTGC